>NZ_FNFZ01000076.1 GCF_900101015.1 Sarcina sp. DSM 11001
GCGCTGTAATCGGCATAGGAGTCGTCCGCACCTGAAAGGGCATGGCTCCTCCCGCCGGTACCGTACTGATCCTTAAGATATTCCGCTCTTTCCTGCGTATCCTCATGCCTGAGGAAGAAGGAATATGTCGAGATACGTCCGTCGGAATAAGGTCCCCCGGCAGCAAGGAAGGCGTCCGCTTCCTCCTGTGTGATGAAAACGGCATGCTCCTCCCAGGAAAATCCTTCCCTTGCATCGAAGGGTACTGTTTCCCTGGAGAACTGGCGGAACTGTGAAAGCATGCGGTCCGGATTGTAATAAGGAAATCGCATAAGGTCGGGAGATTCCGCATAAGCGGCAGCAAGACCCTCCAGGCGTTCCACAAGGTCTGCAAGATAGGCTGGATCATCAAGCTTTTCCGATACTTTCGTCACGGCATCGGGGAAGCCGCCTTCAAAGATGGATGTATCTTCAAAAACGATGTCCGTGATCCCGTCAGCAAGGTCGTGTTCCATATAGACAAGCGCGGTGGCGTGCTCACGCAGAGCGTTTCCCCTCGCAGCGTCAAGGACGGACTGAGGGGCATATTCTCCCTGGGCAAGGAGCTGGCGGATCCTGCCGGAGACATCGTCCCATGACAGATAAGCCTTATCCATCAGAGGATCATCCACGGAGTGACCTGCAGCAAACTTCATGCCTGCCTCATCAAACCAGACACAATGATCCTTCCCTCCTATGACAAGCCCCTTCCCGCCTTTTCCATACTCGCGCCGGACAAACTCTGCTGCATCCTCGGAAGACGGGTCTGTCATGAAGTGATAGATGATACGGAGCTGGCTACCTGTACGATTACCGCCGGTACGAAGAAACTCATCAATGACTTCCGGAGGAATGTTGGATTCTCCGGCAAAAACAGCATCCATGTGTTCCTCGATCTGCCTTCTCTGCTGTGCAGCCGTCGGCAGGTTCGGAAAGGTGATGATCGGTGAAATAGAAAAAGCAGGGGACCTGGTGTCCTCTGCTTCGGGTATTTCCTGTATTTCAGCTTTTTCTGGTCCGGAAGTTGATCCAGTCTCTGATCTGGCCGGGCCTCCGGCAGCAGCTGTGATGTCTGTTTCATCGATATCGTCCATGTCGTCTTCGGAGATCAGCTGTACACCAATTCCCTCAGAACGGTCTCTTCCGCGCGGATCCGGATATTGTTCATCTGCTGTACCCAGGCCA
>NZ_FNFZ01000072.1 GCF_900101015.1 Sarcina sp. DSM 11001
ACCTATACGGAAAGGAGGATACTATGCCGGTAACACAAAAAACATACCCTGAGTGGGTCCAGCAGTATCGTACCAGGGGAAAGACGGTCAAGAAAAAGGGGGATTCTTATTACCTCTACAAAAGGACATCCAAAAGAGTCCCAGGGAAGAAATATCCCCAGCCGGTAGACACTTATATCGGGATCATCACCCCGGAAGGAGTGATCGAAAGCGATAAAAGAAAGGTGTCATTAACAGATATCGAAGTCTGGGAGTATGGCTTTTCAAAAGCAGTGGCTGATCTGTGTCCGGAAGGATGGAAAAAACCGCTTGGAGATGAATGGGAAGATATATTGAAGATCATTATCTGCAGTTGGTCCGAGACCAGTTACCTTCAACGGGGAGAGATCCGGAGCAGAGAGGAATTCCGGTGCCAGTTCAATACACAGGCAGCTTCACTGAGCAGGCGCATATGGAAAGAGCATAAGGTGGAGCCGAAAGACCTTGCGCCATTAAAAAGGATCTACCTGTTAAAGATCGGGAAAGAAAACGTGATCTCTAAGATTGATCCGGAGCAGCAGGAGATCCTTGACCGGCTTGGATTGAAACTGGAGGTGTGACGAAAACGGTTTTTTTGTCAGATCCCTTCATGAACATATGAAGAACGCAGATGATCCCCGCAGCCCGCGGGCAAAAAAACACGATCTGGCAGAGATCCTTACGTATCTGGTCGCGGGATATGTGACCGGGCATACCACTCTGCGGAGATGCCTGCAATGGTGCCGCCACCATGAAGGATGGCTGAAAAAGAACGGTCTGGCCCTTAAGAACGGAATCGCATCGCTCTCAACAGTCTCACGGTTGCTTACAAGGATGGATGAGGAGCTTTTCCTGTTCAACTTTATTGAATGGATCTGCGGGATCGTCAGTTCGAAAGGAGCCCATCTGGCTGTGGATGGAAAAGCGCTGCGTGGCGCGGCTGAAAAATGCAAAGGGAAACAGGCACCGATGATGCTGCATGTCCTGGAAACTGCGACCGGGCTGGTACTCGCGCAGAAGCCGATCCCTGATAAGGACAACGAGATCACAAGTATCCCTGTGCTGCTGTCGTACCTGGATATAGAGGGGAGCACCGTTACTACGGATGCGTTAAATACACAAACAAGGGTGATGGAGCAGATCATCGGGCAGGACGGCCACTTTGTGATGATGGTCAAGAGAAACCATCCAGAGTGTTATGAAGAGATCGTTGAACAGTTTAATGAAATGAAGGAGGACAGGAAACGGATGGCAGGAGATCCTGCCATACGTACAAGGTACCCGAAATACATCGGGAAATATGACGAGGCAGCGTATGTGGAAAGAAACCGGGACAGGTACGAGTACCGGGAGTACAGGATCATAAATGATGCATCTTTTCTGTCAAGAACAAAGGTTCAATGGCCGTTCCTGAAAAGCGTGGG
>NZ_FNFZ01000073.1 GCF_900101015.1 Sarcina sp. DSM 11001
CGGTGTTGCTGCCGCCGGTTATCGCACCGGTCTGCGCGGCGCTCGTATCGCTGATCGTCAGCGTGCCGTTGTTGGTGATGACGTTGCCATTCGCCTGCGCTTCGGAGTCTGCCAGTCCGCGGTCGATCGTATAGCCGTTCAGATCCAGAACAACGGTCAGTCCGCTGGATACGGACAGGGCGCTGTCGTTCGCCCCGGCGGTGATATCCTGCGTCAGGGTGACGGTGCCGCCCGCGTTCAGTGCTGTTTGCAGTTCGTTCCAGGTGGTGATTCCGCCGTCATCCGTCACGGTGATCTCATAGGTTACGCCGCCAATGGTGACGGTCATCCACTCGGCCGTGTCGAAGGCCTGATGAGCAGTGATGATCCATTCGCCGGTCTCGTTGGATGCAGAGAACAGGTCGGCATTGCTGACCGCCACGTCCGTGGCCCCGCCGGTCAGGCCCACTTCCTGCAGGATCTCGCTGAGCGCCACAGTAGTGTCACCCTGCATCACGTATTTCAATGTATTATAGGTAAACTCCACGGTGTAGAGGGAAAAGCCGTCCGTCTCTACAGCAGCTGTGGTCCCCTCGCCGGTCTCCGGGGTGATTTCCGTGGTCACATCCAGCGCCTCGGCGGTCAGCCCGCCTGTGGTCTCTTCCTCGGTGACGTGATAAACGTTGGTGGTCAGGTTCTCATCCGCAGCCTCCGCCAGCGTGAAGGACACGCCCACGGTTTGGCCGTCGGCTGGCTGGTATTCCTCGCCCGTTTCCGGGTTGACAACTTTGATATCAAAGGTATAGGAAACAGCGACGTTCTGATCTTCGCCGCGCACTTCCTCCACAGCGGTGTCCACCTGTGTCTGCTGATAGACCGGCACCTGTTCCACGGACAGGACAGCATCCGCCGGGAACACCCCCGGCCCGGCCTTGACAGTGATCACCACGCCGTCCACGGTCATGGACTGGTCAAAAGACGCCTGTTCTGCGCCCACAGCTTCCAACATGACGGAGAGGGTCAGCGCCGTGTCCGCTACCGTAAAGGATACGTCTTCAGCGGAGACATAGCCCTCCGCCTCGGCGTTGTAAGTGTATTCACCGGGGAGCAGCAGGAAAGAGCCGTCATCCTGCGCGGGGATGGCTTCGGGATCCGGTACTTCCTCTGTGGCGGCGGGATAGACCGCCACAACAGCGGTCTCAGGATCTGATATAAAGGTCACCAAAACCGGCTGGATCTCCACGGGGGAGTCCGTTTCATCAGATCCCTCTTCTGCGGGGGCATCACCAGTGGATTCCTCAGATGGCTCCTGTACCCGGCTTCCCTCAGTTGTTTCTTCCTGTCCAGCTGCCGCTTCCGCAG
>NZ_FNFZ01000069.1 GCF_900101015.1 Sarcina sp. DSM 11001
CTCCCGCGAACGGTCAGTCGTTTATCTGCTGGAACATTAACGGCAATGAAATGCAACCCGGCGATATGGTCCTGATCGAAGCGGACACGACAGTGGCTGCGGTCTTCACAAACGATGTTGTGTACTACATTGAAAGGTCATGGAACGGTACAGCAGTCGTTGAGACAAAAAAGCACTGTACCGACTATGAGCTGCTGCACAGCTCCAACTCGAGCTGGTATACGATCGGCCAGGAGGGCAAAACGACCTGGTATGTCGCGCAGGGCAATATCACGATGAACGGCACGACGCTCACCGTCCGCGGCGACGTCAGGATCATTCTCTGTGACGACGCTGACGTCAAGATCAAGGACGGAATCGAAGTAAAGACCGGTTACTCCCTGACAATATACGGTCAGGCCGGTGACACGGGCAGGCTCGATTCCAGAAACAACGACGGAGACGCGGGTATCGGTTGTGGTCCGAACAGCGGTGTCGGTGATATCACGATCCACGGCGGAGTTATCGAAGCCCACGGCGGAAAATACGCGGCTGGCATCGGCAGCGGTGACGAGAGACAGATGGGCAGCCATATTACTATCTACGGCGGCGATATCAAAGCATACGGCGGCGCCTACGGCGCCGGCATCGGCAGTGGTGATGAGACCGGCGGTGATAACGGCTATATCGACATCTACGGCGGCACGATCTATGCCAAGGGCGGCACTGACGGTGCCGGCATCGGCGGTGGAAACGAAGGCAACGGACGCCATATCACGATCTGGGGAGGTGAAGTCACCGCTGAATCCAGAAACAATCAGGCATCCGGCATCGGAGGCGGTGATGACGGCGGTGGTGGATATATCACGATCAACGGTGGAGTTATTCACGCAAAAAGTGATTATATTGGCCCTGGTATCGGAGGCGATACAAACTGCGGCACAATCATCATCAACGGCGGAAATGTGACTGCAGAAGGTCAATTTGGTGCAGGAATCGGCGGAGCTCGGGATGAAAACCTTGTAAAAGGCTCGATCACCATCAACGGCGGAACGGTGACTGCAAGGTGTTTGGCGGATGGGGGTGCAGGAATCGGCTCCGGAGCATGCGATCAATACCAAAGCGGAGGAGACCTGCGTATTCCGATCACGATCAACGGCGGAACGGTAAAGGCGACCGGAGGATCGAATGCTGCCGGCATCGGTTCCGGTCAGGACGGAAATGTTACCGGACAGATCACGATAACAGGCGGGTATGTCGAAGCCACTTCAGTTGAAGGCGCCGGTATCGGCTCTGGTGGGGGGGTTTGGGGCTTTGGCGGAGAAGTGGAAACAGAGATCAAAATATCCGGTGGCACCGTTATCGCATTCTCCCAAAATTGGCAGGCGATCGGACACGGCATCAACGGCGGTGGCAAAGGCGCGGAACTCTATGACACTGCAAAGGTCACGGCGGGCAACAGCTCAGGTGCAGCAACAGTGCAGACTGCCGATAAACGTTCATACGGCC
>NZ_FNFZ01000065.1 GCF_900101015.1 Sarcina sp. DSM 11001
AACATGAAGAACGAGGAAGAGTATATCGAAGGTATCATCAGACTGGCAGAAGACCATGACGATCAGCTCGGCATCTTCACCTCTTCCCGTGAAGATGAAGCCATTATGTATAACTACTTCAAGAAGATGGCTGCATAAATAACTGCATATAAACCTGAAAAAAAAGCATCCCCAAGAGGAATATCCTCCTTCTAAAAATACATAATTGCCAAGAGGCCGCTATACTGGACGAAAGCGTCAGTATGGCGGTTTTCTTTTTGTGGGAATTAACGAATATACAGCAATATGCAAACGAATATATCAAATGTCCGCACAGAGGGACAACTGGTTTGAGAGGATGGAATCATTAAGAGCGGGTTATCCGCAGCACATTGTTATTAACGCAGGTTTTAAACCATACTTTTAAAAACAGGAGGTGGAACTATGACTAGACAGATCATATCAATTGTGATTGCGCTTATGATGATGACCACAGTGTGTGCCTGTGGGGCAGGGGGAAAGGACTCCTCCGGACAGACCCTTGAAGAAGCTGTCTCTGAAACTGTTTCTGAAGAGGCGCAGGTTACTGGCGGCGAGAATACACAGCTGCCGGAACCTGTGGAGAACGGGGAAGATACCGGGACAGAAGTGTCTGATTCAGAAGAGCAACCGGAAACCGCGGAAGCAGTATCCCGGGAATCAGCAACGCAGGAGATTGTAGACTCGGAAGAGAACGGATCCAGCCGTGAGATGACCCAGGAGGATTGGAACCAGCTTGCGGCAATTGGAGATGTACAGGTGGAAAACGGAGTTATGACTGTATCACTTAATGTCCCTGCGGATCTTGCCAAAAATATAAGTCAGGAAACTATCGATGCCGGAATAGGCACACAGTACCAGGCAGCATTCCGAAATCAAGACGGCTCCATTACTTATAAAATGACAAAAGAACAGCATCAGGCCATGTTGGAACAGCTTTCTGTGTCTTTTGACAACAGTCTGCAGGAAATGATAGATGATGAGAAATATACGATCTCAAACATAACCCGCAATAATGATTTCACTGTCTTTGATATTTCTCTGGATGGAGCGGAACCATCAGTGTCTGATTCCTTTGCTGCATTCAGCCTTTATATGTATGGAGAATTGTATGGAGTTTTCAATGGTAACAGACCGGAACATGTAATAGTCAATTATCTCGATTCGAATGGGAATCTGATAGACAGCGATGATTCTGCCACTATGAATCAACAATAAGAGATAAAGAAAAAGAAGTTTACACCAGAGTATTAACAACAGCAGGAGGAACGGCATGATTAATTTCAACAAAAACACCGCGTGGAACCTTACACCAATAAATCTGAACAGCATTCACAATGAAGTGGCGGGATTGATGGTCAACGGAGAACGGCCTCTCATGGCGTTTAAGACCATCCGCGATCAGCTGGTATTTACAAATAAGCGGATCATTTCCATTGATGTGCAGGGGATTACAGGAAAACGCAGATCATTCACTTCATTACCCTACTCCAAGGTTCAGTTTTTTTCGATCCAGACACCCGGCTTCATGGAGCTGGTTCCCGACTCAGAACTGTTCCTGCATTTTACGAATGGATTTGAAGCCACCTTTGAATTCAGAGGAAATGTGGATATAGGGCAGATCGGCAGGATCATTTCGGAGTATGTCCTGGTATAGATAACGTATAAATTTGGATGTAAATACGGATGCCGGTAGAGGGAAACCGGCTATTATGAAGAACTGTGAGATATTTGCGCAAATTACCTGGACACGGCAGGATATGCGACAGCTTCTGGAAGATCATGATCTTGATAACACGGAGGAGGCCGTTGACAGATTTCTTGAACGACTGGATCTCCGTAGATTTGAGGAGGCTGGTATTGAAGACGGCTGGGAGCGATTGTCCTGGCTGTTGCCTGACTTATTACGCAGTTCAGATGAATACAGCGTTGAATGAATAAAGGGAAGTTTGAGAATTGCAAAACTTTTCCATATGGATGTATAATGTTCAGAAGTAAAACAAAAAAAGATAATAGAGACTGAGGTTCATATCGGCAATATTTGTGCTTCAAATCATATGGTCTTGAAAGGGGAACTTTATGAAGTGGTTATTATTAATAATTTGCATTGTGGCATTTTTGTTTCTAATATTCTATGGAAGTGCGCTAATTACTGCGTGGATGTAAAATAATGCAGATAAGTGTATTTGTGGAGAATAATAAAATGCTGAAGAGAACAGTATCCGGGCTTGTTACATTAATAATTATTATTGCATTATTTTTAGGCGGTGCCGCAACAGCCTATTTCCATCCGGATTTATTTAAGGGTATTTTTAAATCAAATGATAAGAACTATGAAGTTGTTGAGAAGAACACTACTGATGATTTTGATCTGGAAATGCCGGGAGAAGTCGAAAAAAGAACAATCACAATTGAAGAAGTAGAAGTCAAGCTGGAAGAGTTAAGCGAATTTAGCAGCTACATGGGATCTTATCATGTGACTTTGGAAAAAGAGGAGGTCAGGTACTGGCTTGAAAAATGGAAAATACCAGGATCAAAAAACAGTATTAAAATCACATGTGACGGTGTGATAAAGGTGGGATATAATATCAAAGATATCAGAGTTCAAGTAGAAGATTCTAAAATATATATTGCCTTGCCTGAGCCCAAAATAAACGATAATTATGTGATTTGGGATACTGTAGAATGCACAGAAAGCAATAATATTTTAAATCCGATTAGTTTTTCTCAATACCAGGAGCTCATAAAAGAAATTGAGGAAAAAGGACAAGAAGAAACAGGAGAAGAAATTTATAAGAAAGCTGAGGACAACATAAAGATTTTAATAAATGGCTTCCTTTCTGAGTTTTCGGATTATGAAATAGTATATATGTAAAAAGTAAAATTGTTACTGGAATGATGATACCTTTGGGAAGTTTGACCCTGACGATGAAGCATGCTGTGAGTATTTCAGAAACAGGCAAATACGAGGATACGTAATCCTGTTTTTCTCCTCCTGGGGAGAGAATATCTGTAGATGTCCGTTCAAAGCACTGCAGGACAGATTATCCTATGCCAAATGCCAAATCGTCCCGATCTGTCCCGATTTTACTATTCTTTTTCCAAAAAACATACAAAAATATCGGCTTCTGAGCCATGAGAGGACAAAAAAGACCTAAAACAGGTCTTTTTTGCTTGTCCGAAAAATTATCAAATCTGTCCGGAATCATATTTTCCGGACAGACCTCCGATGGTACTATACACACAGATCGAGGGAAAACCTGATCAAA
>NZ_FNFZ01000064.1 GCF_900101015.1 Sarcina sp. DSM 11001
TGTTGCTGATACGTTGATTCGTCACTAAACTGATCAAACCATTTGTCGCCACTCTGCTCTTTTAGCTGTCTTTGCAAGATGTGGTTGAACACTGGCACTGGTCATTGACACAGTCAAGGACATCCTGTGATTTATCCCTCCCGCCCCCAAAATCGGGGCGTGAGCATAAAACACAGGATCTTCCTTGACCGTGCCCGCTTCCCGTGCCAACAGGTGATTAAGGGGTGTTACACACCCCTTGTCCATACAGGACGTGGCTTCTACTATTCGGTACCATCTGTTTCTGGAAACGGAAGGAATAATTCATCGTCCATATCATATATCTCCGGCGGATAAAGAGGCGCAAAAGACTCACTGGGCTCCGGAGGGGAGTAGATGTGCATACGTTTCCGCTCCCTCAGCCTGTTGCGGCACTGTATCCTGCGGAAAGCTGTGTCGATGTCATCCAGCCTGTGCCTGGCATCTTCCAGGCTGTCTGAGATGTCCTCAAGGGCGGTTTCCATCTCGTAATAAAGATCTTCGAAAGCAGAGAGTGTGTCCGTGAGGAGGTCATGGAACTCGGAGTATTCATCAATTAAGGCCTTGTTGGCTGACAGGCACTTCTCCGTGGTCATCGCAGATCACCTCCCTTCAGCATCTCGTGCTCAGACACAAAACGCACCATGTGCTCGTCAACAAGCCGCTTCTGCTGCTGGGAAGCATACATCAGGGTCTTCTCGCAGATCCGGTTGATCATTCTCGGGATCCCTGAAGAATCTTTATAGACCTCGTCGAGGGCCCTGTCCGTAAAGATATCCTGGCGCCCTCCGGCGTAACGCATATGGGACTCGATATATTTGTTCGTTTCTGCCCTGTCCAGGTGCCTGAGGACGATGTTCACGTCAATGCGCTGCCTGATCGCGGCATATCTCTGCAGGCGGAGTTTCTGGTCCCAGAGTTCGGTCTGGCCGACAAGGATCAGGGCCATGGGACTCATAGAGTCAAAACGGTAGTTCAGGAGGAACCGGAATTCCTCCAGTGTCTCTTTTTCCAGCAGATGGGCCTCGTCAAGGACACAGACGACTTTTTTATTCCTCCCGCCCCGGAGGATCTCCACTTCCTCCTGGAGCCGGCGCTTCGCGTCCCCGCGGTAAAACCTTGACTCAAGTCCGAGCTGGTCCAGAAGGCCTGAGTAAAACCACCTTGGGGTCAGCTTGGAGTCAGACAGGTACAGGAGGATGTAGTCATCTTTCGGAAGCTCCTGCGCAAAGTCACGGATAAGGGTCGTCTTTCCACATCCCGGATCGCCGGTGACGACAGCAAAGAGCTGGTCTTTCGCCACATAGCGCAGGCGCCCTTTCGCTTCCGATATATGTTCAGGCTGGTAAAGGTATTCAGGCGGAACATTTCTGCCAAACGGGGTGTTCTCCATCTCAAAGAAGGATTCAAACATTGCCATTTGCGAGCACCTCCTTCCCGTAACTGCTGAAGGAGATGGCATCTGCCCGCTGCTGCATGGACTCATTGTATTTCTTTTCCAGTGCGTCAAGGAAACGGGAAGTTTCCGGTTCCACCGGCTGCATGGACGCGGGGAGCGCAGGCTTCTGGTCGCAGTAGGAACTGATCTCGAGGGGCTTTGCCTGAAAAGGGACGATGCCGGGATAATGCACTGTGACGGTTTCGGGAGCCATGGGATCGTAGGCGATCTCGACCGTGAACCCGATCAGGGACGTCTTTGTCTCGTACTTCCTTCCCTGGAAGCTGATGCAGCCACCCTTGTCGACCTTGCGCTTCTCGTGGTACAGGAATGCTTCGGCAACGACACCGGCGTCAAGGTATACCAGGGACCGGCTGTCGCGGTTCCATTCCTGCAAAGGGGATATGCCTTCTTTCGGCACAGGGACCTTCAGACTTTCATAGTACTCCCGGATCCCGTCATGCGGCTTCTTCTGGTAATACTCGTCAAGGAAGATCTCCCAGTAGCGGTTCAGATCTTCCAGCGTGCGAAGCTTCTTGGCTTTCGCCTCCTCCAGAAAGAAGTCTACAGTTTGATGGAACTTTTCGATCTTGCCCTTGGACTTCCCGCTTTCCGGGGGTGCATGCCTGATCCGGATGGACAGCTTTGCCAGGGACAGTTTGAGCTGTTTCGCGACATACTGTTTTCCGCGGTCAAAGTAGCAGGCATCAAAACGGCCATAACGGAGGATGGCATTGCGCATGGTATCCGCGATGGCAGTTTCCTCCTGGTTATCATAAAAACGGGAGAAAAGTATCATCCGGGAATGGTCGTCAATGGCGGAGGACAGGTATGTCTGGATCTTCTTCCCGCCCTTCTTTTCCGGCGGCAGGACAGGACCGTACTTCACATCCCCCTGGATGAGCATCATCCTGTGGGGCTTGCAGAAACGTTTCGACGAGCTTTTCCTTGCGTCGCTGGCCGTCTGAAGGTGCGTGGCACCAAAGCCGGCGTCGAATAAATGGCGCTGCATGGTGGAACGTTTGAGGACACCGGGCTCCGCCCTGCCCTCCAGCTCCAGGATCGTGATGACCTTTTCCACAGAACGGGAAGGGACTTCCCTCCTCAGCTGTTTGGCCTCTTCAACGAGCTCGTCAAAGTTTTCCGGCAGGCGGCCCCTGTTGCGGGGACCTCCGCTTTTGGGTTTCAGGCCTTCAAAGCCTCCTTCCCTGAAGGCTTTTTCATACCGCGAGATCGTTTTGTCAGACAGGCCGTTCTGTTCTGCAGCCTGCCTGCGCAGCTGGATATGCTTCGCGGGGTCAAGTTCCTCATCCAGCAGCGGGGCGATCATCTGGAAACGTTCCAGGGCGGCGTCATCCTGCCAGTTCCGTACAAGATTTCTGTTTGTGTTCATGGTGATTACCTCCTTTGAGGCAATCATACAAAAGCGGGGATAGACATCCGAGGCCAAAGTCGATGAAATGTCATCCGTAAAAAGGCCGCAGGAACCCGCCCGCATTATAAATGATGCGGATGACAGTGCTGAGCCAGGACTGAGGGATCTTTTTCTTTAATACCTCCAGCAGGGAAATTCCGGTCTTCAGCAGATCCCCGCTGAATCGCAGCTCCCGGTGTGCGATCGACTTCACGTAACCCTCGATGTCAAGGCTGTTGGACATCAGCCAGTGTCCCCAGCGCTTAATGCTTTCCGCGGACGGCGCGTTGCCTGCTTCGCCCGGATCCAGGCACCCATCCAGGGAATCACGGATAACGGGCTGTTCGTAATGTTTATAGGGAAGTAGACGATCAGGAAGCATGCGGTGGATGCGCTTGCAGCGCGGATTACTGCATCGGTGACGGGGGATCTCAATCCATTCCTGTCCGCCACCCGAATGGCGGATGCTGCGCATACAGTGATCATGGAACCGGAGCATGCCTTCTTTGCACGTAGGACAAAGATAGTCCCTGCCATCAGGTAAAAACACGTTGCTTTACCTGTTTATACTCTGATACAATGAACATGGTTTTTACCATGGGTTTCAGAGTACAGATCTTTGGTCGGAGGTGTGCTCTGGAACCCTCTTTCTTTTTTGTTAAAAGACAGTATACAAAGCAACTCACAGACAAGCAAGGAGAGCAGTTTTTGGCGGTATCAAATGATCAAAAACA
>NZ_FNFZ01000070.1 GCF_900101015.1 Sarcina sp. DSM 11001
CTCCCGCGAACGGTCAGTCGTTTATCTGCTGGAACATTAACGGCAATGAAATGCAACCCGGCGATATGGTCCTGATCGAAGCGGACACGACAGTGATTGCGGTCTTCAATGCAAACGATGTGTGCTACATCGAAAGGTCGTGGAACGGAAAGAAGGTTGTTGAAACACCAAAGGTCTGTCCTGTCTATGAGCTGCTGCACAGCTTCAACTCGAGCTGGTATACCATCGGCCAGGAGGGCAAAACGACCTGGTATGTCGCGAAGGGCGATATCACGATGAACGGCACGACGCTCACCGTCCGCGGCGACGTCAGGATCATTCTCTGTGACGGCGCTGACGTCAAGATCAAGGACGGAATCGAAGTAAAGACCGGTTACTCCCTGACAATATACGGTCAGGCCGGTGACACGGGCAGGATCGATTCCAGAAACAACGATGGAGACGCGGGTATCGGCTGCGGTCCAAACAGCGGCGTAGGCGATATCACGATCCACGGCGGAGTTATCGAAGCCCACGGCGGAAAATACGCGGCAGGCATCGGCAGCGGCGACGAGAGACAGATGGGCAGCCACATTACGATCTATGGCGGCAATATCAAAGCATACGGCGGCACCTACGGTGCCGGCATCGGCAGCGGTGATGAGACCGGCGGTGATAACGGCTATATCGACATTTACGGCGGCACGGTCTACGCCAAGGGCGGCACTGACGGCGCCGGCATTGGCGGCGGCAACGAAGGCAACGGCCGCCATATCACGATCTGGGGAGGCGAAGTCACCGCGGAATCCGGACACAATCAGTCATCCGGCATCGGAGGCGGTGATGACGGTGGCGGCGGATATATCACGATCAACGGCGGGGTTGTTTACGCAAAGTCTTCTTATAAAGGCCCCGGTATCGGCGGTGATTCCAACTGCGGTACGATCGTCATCAACGGCGGAAAAGTGACCGCGGAAAGCACGCTTGGTGCAGGAATCGGCGGAGCCATGGCAGAGAACCTTGTAAAAGGCTCGATCACCATCAACGGCGGCGTGGTGACTGCAAGCTGTTTGGAAACAAATGGCGAGCTTGCTTCCGCAGGCATCGGCGCCGGTGGAAATGATAGCTGGACCGGCGGAGACTTGCGTATTCCGATCACGATCAATGGCGGAACGGTAAAAGCAACCGGAAATGGAAGCGGTGCCGGCATCGGTTCCGGTTCCATTGGAAATGTTACCGGACAGATCACGATAACAGGCGGGTATGTCGAGGCTGTTGCGAAAGGTTCAGGCGCCGGTATCGGCTCCGGTGCTGAGGGCGATTTTGGCGTAGGCGGAGAGGTGGATAAAAAGATCATCATATCCAGCGGCACCGTGATCGCAAGCTCAAACCGCGCGCTGGCGATCGGACACGGCACCGACGGCGGTGACAAAGGCGCGGAACTCTATGACACTGCAAAGGTCACGGCGGGCA
>NZ_FNFZ01000061.1 GCF_900101015.1 Sarcina sp. DSM 11001
TGCTATCTGACAAAACTTCCCGATGATTAGCTTATCGCCGTTCCATTCATAGTGGTGTGTAACATGGCTTTCAAACTCAGAATCAGCAATGTATGTAAAATCTCCGACGATAATGTTGGGATTTGAAATCGTCGGTTTTACATATATTTCTTTATCGTATCCGGCAATCGGATGGATCACATTCGGGTCAGGTCTCTTCCCGTTTTTCATGATGCTCACCTCCACAAACATCGATTTTTCCACTGCATTATGTGATATCCGGAACTATCATCCACGAATCCTACTGAACGATACAAAGGATATCCATCCTCCGTGGCTTTCAGCTCAACAACTGAGATTTTCATTCTATTTGCCTCAGAGAGCAAAGCTTCCATGATCATTCTTGCGTACCCTTTCCGTCTATAGGACGGGCAGGTATATACATTCAGAACCATTCCTGTTCTTCCATTGATGAATGCCGGACTCATTGGTTTTTCCACGGTCAGAAAGAAAGCGCAAGAAACGATGTTTTGGCCATCCCGGATTACATAGACGAACAGATCTTTGTCCAGATGCGCCTGAAAATAACCGGGCAATTCCCTTATGATGGCTGCAAGATCTTGAGCATCAAGACTGCCATTGTCTTCGATCAAATAGCTGATGCGCATTTTAACAAGAGCTTTAATATCTTCCGTTTCGGCTTTTTCAACATTCATCAGACATGTCCCCTCATCCTGTTTTTCCTGAACAAAAGATTGTTCACACGCTCTGAAATGAACAGTTCTGTATCCGTTTCCACCAGGTCATAGCTTTCTATGACCGACTTATTATGCTTCGCAAGAACTTCCTTATATCCACTTGTAGATAGCCTGCGGAGTTGCGAAGCCAAACACAGCCTGCATGTCCTTTACGGAAATGCAGGCAGCAATTCGCATCCTGTTGATGTTCTGACCGGCTGCAACAACGTTGATGTAAGGAACAGGTATCAAGTTGCACCCCCTGTCCGGCAGCATAACCGACACGGGGAGAGCTGGTTACTCCCTGATGCTCTCTCTATAAGGGGAGAGATAATGGTTAATAATCCGGTAAAGGATCTTCTCTACATCCGGGTTTCCGTCATTCAAACACCATTCAAAAACACAGCCTTTTACAATCGTGCAGATATCCTTACACAAAGTGTGAATATCTGCCGATGGGGTTATATAGCCGGCTTCCTGGGCAGCATTCAGTTCTTTTTCACTTCTTGCCATCACTGTTTCCGGAGCAAAGCATCCATCCTCTTCCCCCATATAAGCAGAGAGGGAACGGTTGCCGGTTGAATAAAAACTTTTCATAAAATCAAGTCCGAGTTCCATGTAGCGACCGATCAGAAGCATATACAGTTCGCTGATCCGGTCTCCTGGCTGTGACAGATCAGTCTGAAGGGAAAACCCATCGAACGAAGTCTCCCGTAAAAAAAACATCATCAGATCATCCTTGTCCCTAAAATAATGATAAAAGGTGCCTATAGACAGATCCGCTTCTCTGCAGACACTTCGCACAGTGACGGCGTCAGCCCCTTTTGTACGGATGAGTGTGACTGCTGCATCGATGATCTTTTTCCTGCTGTCTGGATTGTCCTCACCTTTTGATGGACGGCCACTTCTTCTGGGCATTTTTTTACCTCTCTTAAATAAAACAAGTTCGATTCATGGACTGAGTATATAGCATCTGAAATCGGATTGCAAATAATGAAGGCATTCCAGTTGGATACTTCCGCCGGGATCCATGCAGTGCCTTTCTCTGTCATTGGAAGATACGGAATATAAATGTATAAAATATAAAACATGTTCTATTAATGTTGACGAACGAATGAGCACAGGTTATTGTGAATATATAAAACATGTTCGATTTGCAAATCAAGAACTAATATTAGATTTTTCAACAGACAAAAAAAGATCCAATAATGTTTCTTCTTTAGTATCACGGCTGCGTGCCGCAAACACCCCCGAATGAAAAGAGGTATGCTATGTACGAAAAACTAATGGAACCCGGAATGATCGGCAGGATGAGTCTTCGAAACAGGATCGTCATGTCTCCGACTGAGACACATTTCACGGCATCTGACGGTATGCTGACATGGCCGGAGATCGATTACTATGCCCGGCGTGCAAAAGGCGGCGTCGGCCTGATCATCACTCAGCAGACCCAGGCCTGCGCGCAGCTGGATCCCATCGATCCCTACCCCAGGTCGGCAAGGCTGGATGACGATGCCTATATTCCGATGATGTCCGAGCTTACGGAAGCAGTCCATCTGCAGGGAGCAAAGATCGCGGTCCTGCTCACACCCGGCGGCGGCGCACAGGCCATGGGCTCTCCCTATGAGACCGGCCGCTCCGGCATCGATGAGCCCATGAATGTCGGTCCCAGCGAGATCCGCTGTCCTGTCGCAGACCGTCCGGTCCGCAGGCTGAGTGTGGAGGAGATCCATCAGTTTGTCAGGACCTACGGCCAGAGCGCCCTGCGTGCAAAAAAGGCTGGCTTTGATGCAGTCGCCATCCACGCCCACGCGGGATACCTGATCTCCCAGTTCCTCTCTCCCTTTTTCAATAACCGGGACGACGAATACGGCGGAAGCCTTGCCAACAGGGCCAGGTTCCTCCTGGAGCTGGTCGCGGAGGTGCGCAGGGTCAACGGCCCCATAATGCCCATTATCGTCCGCCTCTCCGCAGATGACGGGATCGGGGAGAAGGGAAGACAGATCAATGATACTGTGGAACTGGCAAAGATGCTGGAGAATGCAGGTGTGGACGCCATCGATATCGCCGGCGGCACACAGCAGGTCATGGCCTGGGTGTTCCCGACGATCTACCACGAAAAAGGCATGTTCACAAGCTATGCCGGACAGGTCAGGCAGGCTGTCAGCATTCCGGTGCTGGTCTCCGGCCGCATGCAGGATCTGGAGTTTGCGGAAAGTGTTCTGGAAAAGGGCGAAGCAGATTATATTTCCTTTGCGCGTCCCCTGATTGCGGATCCAGATCTTGCCAACAAGCTGAAGGCAGGCGAAGGCGAGTGTGTCCGCCGCTGTGTGGGCTGCAACCACTGTATCGGCGTGCGCATCTGGAACAATAACACCCTGCACTGCGCCATCAATCCCCTGGCGGGCAGAGAGTCAAGATACCCGCAGGGCGTCAGCAGGACAGATGTCAAAAAGCATGTGGCCGTGATCGGCGGCGGTGCCGCAGGCTGTGAAGCCGCTTATACAGCGGCCCTCAGGGGGCATGAAGTAGACCTTTATGAGCGTGCCTCCGAACTCTGCGGCGGCCAGGTGAAGCTGGCCAGCGCACCGCCCTGCAAGGACATCCTGCACCATATCCCGAAGTTCTTTACCGCTGTGTTTGCAAAGATGGAAAATGTGCACGTACATCTGAATACAGAGATGACAGCGGAAGATGTGAAGAGCCTGAAGACAGATGCCGTCCTGCTGGCGACGGGCGGTCAGATTTTCGTGCCCGGCATTCCCGGTGTAAAGGGAAATCCCAATGTCATTCCTGCCGACAAGGTCCTGGACGGGACAGAAAAGCTGACTGGAAAAGTGCTGATCGCAGGCGGCGGCCAGATCGGCATCGAGACCGCACACCTTTTGCATGAGCAGGGTCTGGACGTGACTGTCGTGGAGATGCTTGGCGACATCCTCATGAAGGAAGAGCCGCTGACCCGTGCGACCATTATGCCCGTTATCCTGGGATCCGGTATGCAGATCCTGACCGACCACCGGATCGAAAAGGTCAGCGAACATGCTGTGACCGTGACCGACCTGCACACGCAGGAAGCAAAAGACCTTCCCTTCGATACCATGGTCATGGCTCTTGGAACAAAGCCCTATAATCCGCTCGAATCTGCAGCCAGAGAGGCCTTTTCCGATGTCCGCGTGATCGGCGATGCACAGGCAACCGCCAATATTGCGGAGGCAACCAAAGCCGGTTTCTTTGCCGGAATGAATCTGTAACCAACCGGAGCTGCATAAGCCGAAAGGTTTCTTTACCGGATTAAACATTGTCCAACGTGCAGCCATCGTGACTATTCAAATATTAAAGGGGCAAAGGGGCCACTGAACCGCGCCCCGTACAGTAGACAATAGATAAATATAATGTTTCTGCCATCAGATTTCGGTCTGATGGCATTTTTACGCTGCGCCATATTTTACAAAACGCAAAACTAAAAGATGTCGATCTCTTTTTCAGCAGAGATCAGTTCGACATATACCGATTTGGTGCCGGATACAGGACAATTATTCCACCAAAAGCTTGAACGCCAAACTTCAGTTCAATGCTTTCAGCAGAATGCCATGTTCTGTCCAAGATTCCGCATGTTGTTCATGCCTTCCTCATCCTGCTCCATATCGCCCGGCATCTGACCATAAGCCATATTCCAGTAGTTGGAGCCCGCAATGAACATCTCATGGTTCAATAAGATGTTAGTCCTGTAATACTCACTATATCAAACCATTACATAACCTCTCCAGCCGCGCACGGAATAGTATGAATCCGCG
>NZ_FNFZ01000057.1 GCF_900101015.1 Sarcina sp. DSM 11001
GTAAACCCGAGAACTGGCTGTGTTCCGTTTGAATTTACCTTATCCTGAATAATACACTATTATTTTCTGTTTTCATACCTTAATGTCATTGGGACGGTTCTTTGTCTCCGAACCGTCCCCTGTCGCCTCTCGCGGATGCGGAGGAAACGAAGAACCGCCCCGAAGAACCGTCCCTTTCCCTTAACGGAATTCAAACCTGAATCAGACCATATATTCCGGAAAAAAGATAGACAACATACACAATCAACTGAAAATAGGGCAGCCGCGATCCCAGCTGCGCGCTGATTCTGACAGACAGAGCGCCCGAGAGGGCCAGCGTGATCATTGCAGGAATCAGGGAGGATGCAAGCGAGAAGAGAATCGCCAGGAGCAGGGCGCTGTGAACCGGGAGAAGAGCTGAGAAGCCCAGCATCATCATGAGCGGGGCGCAGGGGGAAAAGCCGTATGCCATACCCACAGCAAAAGAGGGAATCCTGCGGCTTTCAGCGGAACAACGGCGGCAGTTTTTACAGTCCTTCCGTTCTCCTGCCCAGGATCTTAACAGCCATAAAGAGATGATAATCATGGCCAGGGAAACCAGTCTGCGCAGGGGAAAGCCTGCCAGTTCGCCGTTTTCCGTGATCAGTGTATTGCCCAGCAAAGCGCCGCCGGTACAGACTGCGGCAACTGCCAGCATCTTTCCGATATAGAAGGCAGCAACCTGTGACATGGCATGACGCATGTTTTTTCCTTCGGACAGGACATAGGTTGTCAGAAAAGCGGATGCGGATGAGCCGCAGCCGGCTCCGCATCCGATCCCGACTGCGGCTGCGGAGGTAAGCGCCTGAGATAACAACATGGCTCAGCGTCTCCTTTCACATGCAATAAGCGCGGCTCCGATGGCACCGTTGAACTGGGGATAGGCTGCCACATAGACATCCCTCATCAGCTCATCCTCAAAGGCCCGGCGAAGGCCGATATTCATGGCACCGCCCCCGGTCATGAGGATATCGCCGCCCATTTCGTTTTTGCGGATCATTTTCACGATTCTTCTGGCCATGGAGGCATGCATGCCGGCGAGAATGTCCCTGCGGTCGTATTTCCTGGCTACAAGGGAGATAACCTCGGACTGGGCAAAGACGACACAGGTGCTGTTGATATCGCATGGAGCTTTGCTCTCCAGGGAGATAGGTCCCACCTGGTCGATCGTGGTTTCCAGAATCTGGGCAATCACCTCCATAAACTTGCCGGTGCCCGCGGCGCACTTGTCATTCATGGAAAAGTTCTTCACGCGGCAGCGATCATCCAGATAGATCACTTTGCTGTCCTGTCCTCCGATATCCACGATTAGACCGGGGCGGTACCCTCCGGGGGCAGTGATCCTGACGCCATATGCATGAGCCGTGATTTCACTGACATCGTCGTCGGCTGTTTCGAGGATTTTACGGCTGTATCCGGTGGCCATGGTGTAGTCAATATGTGAAATACCGGCTTCTCTGCACAGCTGCTCCAGCAGCTTCTTTGCCGAACCGTTGTTATCTATACCGGTAGACTTTACACCTGTGTTCAGCACTCTGCCTGTATGATCGATCAGGGCCGCCTTGAGATAAGTTGAACCGCCGTCCAGTCCTGCATATACACCCATGATGATTATCCTCCGTATTTGATCAGTTCGATGAAGGCTTCCACGCGGATTCGCAGCTGTTCCACGTCTTCATCGTTATAGTCTGTTTCCACCCGGATCACAGGAATCCCCAGCTTTCCCATTTCTTCTTCCAGATGCCGGTATTCATAGTCATAGACCAGGCAGCCCCGCAGCACATGATAGATCACCCCCTGGATCCGGTAATCCCTGATCAGCTGGCGGATCCTGTAGATTCTGCGCAGGTTGTCCGTAAAAGTGGGACAGGTGCAGGGCCGGGTCGCACGGTTGGCAAGCGCGCGTATCATTCCGTCCACGGTCCGGTCACAAACAGCCGGCGGGTCATAAAAGCCTCTTTCACCCATACAGGTTTCATCTGCCGCCAGAAGACCGCCCATGCTTTCGATCAGCAGCGGAAGCTTGAAATTGGGAAAAATAACGGGAGAGCCGGTGAGCAGGATCCTGGGACAGTTTTCTTTCACTGCCATTTCATTTGCTTTTGCCCGGCCTTCCAATTCCCTGTTCAGCGCGGATAACTGTCCCGTCCATTCCGGCAGCCAGCTGTAACTCAGGGCATTCATGAAAGCCATGGAAAAAGTCCCGCGAATGATCAGGGGGTTTTTCCTGCGCAGATCGATAAATCTTGACAACTGAAACTGGGCATCCGCAGTCATCTGGCAGGCGTCCGAAAGGCTGTCATAGTCCAGGGCTTTACCGGTGATCTGCTCCAGCCGGCTGCTGAAACGGTACAGTTCACCGACAAACCGCTCCATATCCTCGTCCCGGTCCCGGTTGGCAGGTACATGGAGAATGGCAGTGGGGCGCCGCTCTTCCAGCCATCCTGCCAGTTTCTTTTTGCAGTCGCAGGTGACCGGCACAGCCATCAGAGAGCAGTTTTGATAAACCGGCATCGTGCCGATTTCTTCAAAGCCCATGACTGCCTTCACCAGGGGACAGGCATCCCGGGGAGCCGTATCGTCGCCGATTCCAAAGGCCGTACTGCTTCCTCCGCAAAGCTTCACAGGCATTCCTCCCTGGGCATAGATGATTTCGGGCGGCACCATGACACAATAAGTGCCGACAGTGGGAAGGCCCTGCGGGCTCTGCACATCCTTCCTGTTTGAAAAAATGTTTTCCAGTGTTTCCAGGAAGGGTTCTATCGCATCAGGTTTATGGCTGAGCTCCCTGATCTGCCGCAGCGTCTTTTGCGCAGCCGCTGTGCTTTTTCTCTCAAAACGCTCCTGCTGCCGCTGCATTTTTTCTGCTGCTTTGTTTTCCCGCTCTAAGACTTCCTGCTGCCGCTGCATTTTTTCTGCTGCTTTGTTCTTCTGCTCTAAACGCTCCCGCTGCCGCAGTTGAGCGGGATTCATCGGTAAATTATTCCTGTTCTCATTCATTGCCCGCGGCCTCCTTGCCGGGTCAGGAAGTATAATCCTGCATAAATTTCATCCGGGACGCGGTACAGATCTTTTTCCCGGCCAGGGTCATGAACAGAGCCCCATCCTCCGGGCAGCGGCGGATACATTCTCCGCAAAAGATGCAGTCCGAAGTTGTCACATCAATAGACAGCTCGTTTTCCCCCTGCCGCACAGTAAATATAGACTTGATTCCCATAGGGCAGGCTTCGTAACAGGCTCCGCATTCCGTACAGGCGACCGCGTTTTTCCTGAGCCGGACCAGGCTGAACCGGTGAGGCAGCCCAAGCAGGTATCCCATAGGGCAGATATTGCAGAAACACCGCCGTTTAAAAAAGCCGCTCACAAGCACCGCGACCATCATGAAGCCGCTGAAATACAGGCTGGTCTTGAAACCTGCCAGCGCGGGTGACAAAGTAATTGCCGGACAGAAATCACAAAAGCTCCCGCCCACAAGTCCGATCCCCAGAAAGATCAGAAGCATGATCCATTTGATAAAGCGGAGCCACGCGTAAAGCTTCTCATTCAGCGGGATCCCCTCTGTATGTGTTTTCTGTCTCAGCTCATGAATCACATCCTGCACAAAGCCCAGGGGACAGACAAAAGCGCACAGCAGTCTTCCCAAAAGCAGGACACAGACAACAAAGCTGCCCGCAAACCAGAGGATCTCATCCACGGGCGATCCGGCCAGCACATCCAGGTGGCTGAACAGGTAGCAGCCCGCGCCCGTGCCCTGATCCAGATTGTAGGGACAGGATAGAACCGGCAGCTGGATGGAAGAAAATGTTGTCCCCAGAATCCTTCCTCCCCAGATCAGCAGCACGAAGCTGACGGCCATGATGATCCACCGGACCATTGAAAAGCCAAATCGCAGCCGGATTCGTCCTGAACCGAAAGCGGATTTTCCTGTCCGGCCTGCAGTCACCCCGCTTCTGCGATACAGGTGCTTTCTCAGCAAAATATCCAGAACAATACATATCAGAGAGATTCCGAGTATGATAGTGAAGGGCATCATTGCCTGCAGCCAGCGCAGGGATAATACTGTATTGTCCTCCCAGAGATAATGAAGCAGGTATGTGTGCTCCGCGTCCGGGTGATAGAGGAAGGTCACCCCGGAACGAAAATCGTTCAGTGACAGCGCGGAAGCAGAGCCGCTCCCGTCCGTCGTCAAAGTGACTTGCTCTCCGTCGTGAAGCAGGGCTGTAATCCCGACGTCGGTCAGGAGACTGCCGTTCAGGGTAAATGTGAATTTGCTCCGATCCGTCATTGCGGCTTCAAAGGGCAGGCGGCTGTCCAGAAAAGCATTGCCGCCGGACACATACTCCTGGGTATATTCCATGTCTGTCTTGGCTGCTTCGATCACCGTTTCGACCACCCCGTCTCCGTCAAGATCCGCCGTGTACGGGTCCCGGACCGCAGCCAGGGTTCCCAGGCTGTCCGCGGGAAAAGATGCCGCGCGCCCTTCCGGGATTTCAGCCATACCTTCCAGGGTCAGCCCGTAGGCTGTAACATCACTGCCTGCCCCGTGGAGAGTCAGGGCATCTCCGCTGTATGAAAAAGAAAGCTGCTGACCATCGTTCACAGACTGCAGAGATGCTCTTTCCAACGGCTCCTGCCAGGTGAAGAAGGGTATATCAGCAGCGAAATACGCCAGAACAGCTAGCACCAGAGCGGTCAGGAGCGCAGTCAGTATCTTCTTCGTTTTCATTGCGCGATTCTCATCCTTTCCTGATTCCTCTGGCGAAGCATTTCCCCAAAGGCCTCCAGGCGGATGCGAAGCTGTTCCACATCCTGCTGTTGATAGTCCGTCTCCAGACGAATCACCGGAACGTCATATTCGGAAGCCATTGCCTCAATCTTCGGCAGTTCAAAATCATATTCAATCTGGCCTTTCAGCACATGCCAGACGATTCCACTGACAGGAAGGCGGTCCAGCCTTTCCTGCACTGCGGACAACAATCCATTATTTGTGATCCAGGCCCCGGATGTTTCCATCCCCATACGAAGCTCGGCCATCCGCCCGAGAATCCTGTTTACAGAATGCCCACGAACCGCAGAGGGAATATCAAACTGCAAGGCCACTGAGTCCACCCGGTCCGCCAGATATAGTCCGGAGGCCTCCAGGAGGTTTGGCAGTTTTTCATTGGGGAAGATCACAGGAGACCCTCCCATCAGAACCCAGGGACGCCGGTCCTGCTGATGATAATACTGCCTGGTCCGGTTTCTGATCTGCATTGTGAGAGTATGCAGATGGTTCGCCCATTCCCGGCGGTCAGAAATATACCAGACGCTTTCCAGAATCATGTCCCTTAAAGCAGGAGACATGCACCCTGCGTCCTGCCAGGCAGTGTATTTGAATGCTGCCGCAGCCCGCCGGACCTGTTCCTTCTGCCGAATCGCCTGATTCAGCCTTCGGGCGGAAAAACGTACGCGGGTATGGGATGATACTATCTCCGCTGCCCTCTGCATTTCAGAAACCCAGGCAACCCTGGCTTCAGCAGTGTCGTAACGCGGCGGAATATCCGCCGCGACAACCTTGATTCCATTTTCCCGGAACAGGGATGCCAGCTTCCGGCGGTTATCGGAAGAAAGAACCATAACCACTACTGCATCCCGGGCAAGATTGAATCTGTCGTTCAACAGCCACCCGCAGGCGGAACGGCTGACCGGATCCGCGTCCCTGGGAAGCAGGGCGTCTGACCAGTGAGTCGTCTCCAGACTTCCTCCGAGAATGAAACGTGTGTGATCCGACAGTGCCATTGCAAGTTCCTGGGGAAAATCTTCCCCCAGAACGATCAGGGAAGGTTTTTCCTGATTCAGTGTCTTTGCGCTGAAAGAGCCTTCCAGCCTGTCAAGGAACCAGTCCACTTCCGGAAAGCCGCAGTGCTCCCGTCCTGCCTGCTCCAGTGCTGAGCAAATCTCTTCGTTCATTTTTTTCATTATTTCAGCTCCCGTAGGTTTGTTGATATTCAATAGCTGCATTTTCGGCCTTGGAACGGCCTTTCATGCATCGGGGAGAAAGCAGGATACAGTTATGATGGCAGCCTCCGCAGCGCAGCTTGGATAAGAACTGCTGCAGGGTAGGCACATCACCGGAGGGCTCTTCCTGCTGCTGCAGGACAGGCTCATCACCGGAAGGCTCTTCCTGCTGCTGTACGATTGCGCTTTCGGAGCTTTCTTTCAGGGCGGAATCCTCTTCTTCCTCTTCAAACTGAGTATTGCCGTAATCGGAATATGATTCAGTATTGTTATTGTTGTCCGGAGCTATATCCATATTCCGTCTTCTGCGCCGTCCGCCTCCTTTGCCGTGCCTGCCTCCCTGGGAGAACTGCCCATCGGAAACGCTGTTTTCAGAGTTATAATCCTGACTGTCATTCTTGTTTTCCGGCGGAAACAGCTGCTGCTCCCCTGTTGTTTCCTCCGGAGACTTCTCTGTATCCTCGCTGGCGACAATCGCAACCGGTGTGATCTGCCAGACTGCTGCTGCCTCAGCGGCAGGACTTTGGCCTCTCAAAGCCTGGGATATACTGCTGTAAAGCAGACACACACTGAATGTCCCTGCAGCAAAACAGGAAATAATTTTTCCTCTCACCACATAACCTCCTGTTAAAGACCGGTATCCCGGATGCCCGACTGCTGCGTCACTGCCTTACAAAATCGTCATAAGGGCAGCCTTTTCTCTGCAGCTTATTGGAGCAGATGGTTCCCGCGTCAATCTTCTTTATAATCCTTCTGATGAGTTTAGTCATATCAATTGTATTAAGGGGCGTAAAGGCATAAACCAGGTACACCTGAATACCTTTTATGACCTCTTAAATGACATTTTTCTGGATGCCGAGCTTCAGGGTATACGGGAAATGGACGAAAAAGGTGCCTTCTGCAGACTGCTTGGCAGACAAAAGGATTCTGGCAGAAAGCAGATCTTTATAGCCGACAGAGGCTCTACAACCTCCGCTGGAATCATGAAGTGGCATACCGATATCTGAAATATGCAGGAAACATGGTCC
>NZ_FNFZ01000056.1 GCF_900101015.1 Sarcina sp. DSM 11001
AGAAACCATCCAGAGTGTTATGAAGAGATCGTTGAACAGTTTAATGAAATGAAGGAGGACAGGAAACGGATGGCAGGAGATCCTGCCATACGTACAAGGTACCCGAAATACATCGGGAAATATGACGAGGCAGCGTATGTGGAAAGAAACCGGGACAGGTACGAGTACCGGGAGTACAGGATCATAAATGATGCATCTTTTCTGTCAAGAACAAAGGTTCAATGGCCGTTCCTGAAAAGCGTGGGCTGTGCGGAACAGATCAGGATCCTTGTCGTGCGGGATAAAGAGGGAAATGATATCACCCCATCCAAAGAACAGTTTTTAAAAGAAGGGTCGTCCAGACAGCCTTTTCCCGGGAAAGGGGATCGGGAGAATATGGACATCCAGGTGGTGGGGATCGTTTCGGACCTGGAAATGAGTGCCGAAGAAATGGGACGGTGCAAGCGGAACCATTGGGCCGTGGAAAACCGCCTGCACCATGTCCTGGATGATACCTTCCGCGAGGACCGGTCACCGGCCAGAGGCTCCAGAAACAATCTCGCACTGATACGAAAGTATGCACTGAATGTCATTCGCCTGGTGCAGATCCAAACCAGCAATCAGTCCCCGGTCAGCGAGATGATGGATCTTCTCAATGATGAGCAGGATCTGCTGGGAAGGTATATCTTCGGTCCAATAGAAAGTCTCTATTATAAGAAGACACTTTGATGATGATATACTGAAAAAAAGAAGTCAAGACTGCAATGGGGGATTTTTGCGCTTTTTTAATTGGTCCTGTGTACGGATTCGAATAGAAGGCATGCGGGAGAGAAGCGGACGCATGCCTTCCTTCATTGAAACGGTATGTCTTCGTTTCTGTGGGAGTTCGTGAAACAACCCTGAGTTCTGAAGCTACAGCGTTGATTAAGCCAAAGACTTGTGCTATGATAAGGTTTCGGATTTCAAAAAGGAGTTTAATGAGATGGACTATTTGGTTGAGGTACAGGGCCTGCGCAAAGTCTTCCATACCAGGGACAGTGAACTGGAAGCGCTTTCGGACATCAATCTGAAAGTGGAGGCAGGCGATATCTATGGCATTATCGGTATGTCCGGCGCCGGCAAGAGCACACTGGTCAGGTGCCTGAATTATCTGGAGGTGCCGACAGAAGGCCGCGTTCTGATCGATGGACAGGATCTGAGAGACCTGTCCCCCAAAGGCCTCAGAAAGCTTCGCGGCAATATCGGCATGATCTTCCAGGGATTCAACCTTCTGATGCAGAAGTCTGTCATTGACAACATCTGTTTTCCCCTTCTGATCCAGGGGAAGAAGAAGGAAGAGGCGAAGGAACGCGCCAGGGAACTTTTAAAGACCGTGGATCTTGCGGAAAAGGAAAATGCCTTTCCCGCCCAGCTTTCCGGCGGACAGAAGCAGAGGGTCGCCATTGCCCGCGCGCTGGCTTCCCATCCCCGGATCCTTCTGTGCGATGAGGCGACCAGCGCCCTCGATCCCCAGACGACCGCCTCCATCCTTGCCCTCCTGAAAAAGATCAATGAGGAGACAGGGATCACGATCATCATTATCACCCACCAGATGTCTGTGGTTCAGGAGATCTGCAAGCATGTGGCCATCATCGAAAAGGGCCATCTGGTTGAGGACGGGACGGTGGAGGAGATTTTCACTCATCCGAAATCGCACGCGGCCCGTAGGATGCTGATCGAAGGGAAAGACCCTGACGAACAGCTTCCCGACGAACAGCTCTCTGGATCCAGCCCGGAAAATTATGACTTTCCCTCGGAATTTGGAAAGGAAATGGAGCTTCTCCACGAGACGCGCCGCATCCGCATTGTTTTTTCCAAAAACTCCTCCTTCGAGCCGGTCATCGGCAACATGGTCCTGCGGTTCGGCATCCCTGTCAATATCCTGAAAGCCGATACCCGGGACGTCGCAGGAGTCGCCAGAGGCGAGATGATCCTCGGACTGCCGGACGACACCGACATACAGGAGCAGATGATCCGCTACCTCAAGGAACATAATCTGGAAGTAGAAGAAGTATAAATAGAGCCGGGAGGCATAAAAATGTTTTCACCTGAAGTGATTAATATGATAATACTGGGGATCGGGCAGACCCTCTACATGGTGATCCTGTCGACCCTGTTCGGCTATGTCCTGGGGCTTCCCTGGGGGATCACCCTGGCAGTCACCAACAAAGAGGGGATCCGGCCTAACGCGGCAGTTTACAGGGTGATTGATTTCATCACCAATATCATGCGCAGCATCCCCTTCCTGATCCTTTTGATCCTGATCATTCCCCTGACGAAACTGATCGTCGGTAAGAGTTATGGTTCTACCGCGACCATAGTTCCTCTGGTCATTTCCGCGGCGCCCTTTATCGCCCGCATGGTGGAATCCTCCCTCATGGAGGTAGACCCGGGCGTGATCGAAGCGGCGGAATCCATGGGAGCGGACGCCTTTACGATCATCACAAAGGTTCTCCTGGTCGAAGCCAGAGTATCCCTGATCGTCGGCGTGACCATCTGCTTTGGCACCATCCTGGGCTACAGCGCCATGGCAGGCGCCGTGGGCGGCGGAGGACTCGGTGACATCGCGATCCGCTACGGTTACCACCGTTATCAGGCTGATGTCATGATCGTGACTGTGATCCTGCTGGTCATCATGCAGCAGATCTTCCAGTATGCCGGCATGTTCCTGTCCAACAGGATCGACAGGAGGAGAGTATAAGCCGTTTTTCATTTTTCAATCTTGAGCGGCATCTTCCTGACCGACAGATCAACAGGCGGAGAGTATAAAACAGTTATATACGGGTTCTGTAATCAAGTCTTTTTGTTTTCGGAACCCTGTATTATAAACGCAGTAACTTTCAATTTAGGAGGAAAAAGTTATGAAAAAGAAACTGATGGCAGCGGTGTTGGCAGGAATCCTGGCAGCGGGCGTGCTCGCCGGCTGCGGCGGAAGCAGCACCAGCTCCGCACCTGCCGGGGAAGAGAAGAAGGAAGAGGCTGTTGAGGAGGCCGTTGAGGCCGGTACAGCCGCAGCCGGGCAGGAAGCACCTGCCGCAGCAGCTGCAGAAGCTCCGGAAGACAATCATATCACTGTCGCCGCGAGCCCCACACCTCACGCTGAGATCCTGGCTCAGGTAAAGCCGATCCTGGAAGCCCAGGGCTATGAGCTCGAGGTCATCGAGTTTGAGGACTATGTCCAGCCCAACAATGTTGTCGACAGCGGTGAGATCGACGCCAACTATTTCCAGCACATCAACTATCTTGAGGACTTCAATGCCAACCACGGAACCGACCTTTCCATTGCCGGCAGAATCCACTATGAGCCCTTCGGCATTTATCCCGGCACCAAGGCAACCCTTGAGGAAATCGCGGACGGCGATACCATTGCCATCCCCAACGACCCCACCAACGAGGCGCGCGCCCTGCTCCTGCTTGAGGCCAACGGCATCATCACTCTGAAAGAGGGCGCAGGCATCACCGCGACCGTGAACGACATCGAGTCCAAAGCTGTCGATGTACAGCTCAACGAAGTCGAGGCAGCCCAGGTCTCCCGTTACAAAGACGAGATGTCCTACGTCGTCCTCAACGGCAACTATGCCCTGGCAGCAGGCTTCAAGGCCGGAACAGATGCCCTTGCTCTGGAGAAGGGCGATTCCGAAGCCATCCAGCAGTATGTCAACGTCATCGCCGTCAAGGCCGGCAATGAAGAGCTTCCCAAGATCAAAGCCCTTGTCGATGCCCTGAAGTCTGATGAGATCAGGCAGTATATCTCCGATACCTTCGAAGGCGCCGTGATCGCGTATGAAGAGTAAGACACAGCCTGCTGGCAGGATTTGAAAATAAAAGCCCTCCTGTTCATCACACATTGAACCGGAGGGCTTTTTTGATGATTTTACAATGATGAGGCATATGTCATGCAGAAAAAGCACAGGTCATACCTCTTTGTAGATTGCTTTCCTTCTTGCCTTTTTTAAATCCTGTCTTACTTTCGTCTGGAAATCAATGATGGTTTCCGGAACGAATTCCATGCTCTTCTCCTCCATTTCTTTCTTCCTTGCTTTCTGCTCCTTTATCCATTCTCTGTACTTTCTGGCATAGAGCTGGTCCCCGCGGTCGAGCAGGAAAGAGTGGTACAGGAGTTTTTCGAGCGAAGCTTCCGGTTCACTGCGGCAGAGGTTTTCCCAGAGCATTTCGTCCACTCTGAACAAAACTTCCATGGGATAGTTGCTTTTTTCCATTATTACCTTTTTGTCAATAGAGACTTTTGATGCCGCATGCAGTTCAGCCTCCTGCAGTTCAGCCGCAGTCATTTCATACCAACCGTCAATATCGCGGATGACAGACAGGATGAGTGCATCACGGAGATTGTCTGATTTATCGTAAGTATATCGGGCGGAATCACCACAGTCCTTCTCTGCATCTTTGACCAGATTCTTAAACTCCTCATAGGGAAGCCTCATGGCAATAGCAAATACAAACAGGTCATCCTTTGTCGGAAACAGCCTTCTGCCGTATGAATCGTTCATTTCCTTGGTAAACAGTGTCACATTGCTTTTCGTTCTCGTAGTCGTAACAGCAAGCCAGAAAGTTTTTTCATCTTTGATAAAATACCCGCCCTTTTCCTTATGCATCAGGAAACAGTCTCTCACTTTTTTGACAAAATTGGTGGTATCCCTGGAAATGAGGTCAGAATTGGGCTTATAGCTTTCCTTATAAATGTTTATGTATTTTTTAAAAGTTTCTTCAGTATAATCAAAGCCTTCTTTTTCCATGCAGTCAAAATCCTTTTCCATAAATGGGAAACGATATACGATTTCGTCCTTGATATGCCACAGCAGTGCGCTGTCTTTCACAAGAGAATCATAGAAAGTACGGCCGATACACTTATTCAGCTTCCTCTGCAGGTCATATAACTCTGCTGACTTTTCAATCAGAAGTTTACGGCGTTTCAGATACGAAAGGGAGTCCCATTCTTCCGCAGGGATATCATAAATCAGAGTACTGTATATCACATCCTGAAAAGGCTGACCGCTGCATTTCCTGAAAAGATACTTCAGGTCATCGGGAAGTGAAGAGTCTCTGCTGTATCTGAAGAGAAAAGAACGGACTGCTGCAAACTTTTCAGAGTTCTTACTATACTCTTCACGCTTTTTCATAAGTGCGCTCAACATATCTTCACCTATCGATTTGTTTTCATTTTCTTTATTACCCATGGAATCCTCCTTCTATTATTTGGATTATTTTATTTGGAATGACCGTATACTGTCCATGACCATTGTCTGAATAATATTGCTCCAAAACCAGCTTTTCATAATGAATTGATTAGTTCTTTTATTAATAGAATATATGATTATATTCTCCTTGTAAACAGGTATATTCTACATATTATTTGTATATATTCTATTATTAATAGATTCTTAACCGTTTCATACAGATCCTTCTATTGATGAATGAAGAATTGCCGGACTGGTGCAGCGTATGAGACATGCAGCTAAATGTGAAGTCAAACTCAAATGGGAAAAGCCAGGTTTTCTTTGGCTTACGGGATCCGGAGTACGGAGAGATATCCTGCGAGCAGGCCTTCAAGGAGCTTCATGAAAAAGCAGAAGGATATTTAGATGCATTTGGTTGATGGGGTGACTAGACCTGCCCATTTCCGGGCATCCAGTGAGATTTCATGATAATCAAATTGTTTTTGAGCCTTATTTTTGTTATATTAAATATGTGTTTTTATATTTTCTAGGAGGGTATATCTTTCGGGATTATTCAGATGTAAGAAAGAGGAGTATAAACTTTTATTTGAGGAGATCTCGATATGTTTACGTGCACAAGAACCAAATGACAACAGAAGTCTGTCACATGCAATGATCAAACTGTCCTGATGAGCGAAATAAGGCAGGAGAAAGGAAAAACAGATGAGAAGGTATCAGATGAAATGGGAACGTGGCAGGCACGTCATGGCGATCCTGCTGAGCCTTGTGCTCGTTCTGTGCAGTACCGGCCTCACAGCATTTGCAGAAGAGATCCCGGCCGCAAATGCGGGCCAGGCTGAAGAGGTGTTTTCCGATGATGGTCAGCAGGACACATCATCGGAAGTCACTGATGAAGAAGCACTTTCTGAGGACGATCCGCTCACGAACGGATCGGAGGACCAGGATACCTGGGATGGACCTGCTGTTTCGTTTGAACAGAGCGAAGCTGTTGACGGGGTCGTGGTCACTGTTACGGCGGATCCAGGCGTGTTTGACGCAGATGCATCCCTGAGCATCATTAAAACGGACAGTGAGGATTTCCGTCAGGCATCAGAGGCTGAACTCGCGATCGAAGCCAGTGATACGCTGCTTATCCGGCATGCCATATACAGCTTTTCCGGAGCCGTGATGAATGGCGGCGCCAGAGCTGAACTGGCATACCTGGACCTGAGCGCTTTGCAGCAACAGTATCCGGAGGGAGAGATCTCTGTTGCTGTCCTGCGCTATAAAGATGCGGAACAACAGCTGCAGGATCGGGCGGAAACCCTCTCCTCCGAGTATGACATATATGGAGATACCGTATCCTTCTCAATGCCTGCGCCCGGGTTATTTGACGCAGTAACGATGATCCGGCTCCCGGAGTCTGAAGAATTGCCTGCAGATCAGGAAATTGAAGAGGCTGGATCGGAAGGGATAACGGAGGAAGCTGCTCAGACAGCTGCGGAAGATGTATCTGAACAGGAAGCGGAAGTTGTAGAAGCTGCTCAGACAGCTGCGGAAGATGTATCCGGCCAGGAAGAGACGGATGCAGAAACCTTTGAGACAGCTGCGGAAGCGGCAGCTGGACAGGAAGAAACAACTGAGGGAAGCCGGGTACAGGAGCCATCTGAGGAATCCACTGGTGATGCCCCCGCAGAAGAGGGATCTGATGAAACGGACTCCCCCGTGGAGATCCAGCCGGTTTTGGTGACCTTTATATCAGATCCTGAGACCGCTGTTGTGGCGGTCTATCCCGCCGCCACAGAGGAAGTACCGGATCCCGAAGCCATCCCCGCGCAGGATGACGGCTCTTTCCTGCTGCTCCCCGGTGAATACACTTACAACGCCGAGGCGGAGGGCTATGTCTCCGCTGAAGACGTATCCTTTACGGTAGCGGACACGGCGCTGACCCTCTCCGT
>NZ_FNFZ01000055.1 GCF_900101015.1 Sarcina sp. DSM 11001
GGCTCGTTTCAGATCCTGCCGCATACCGGTCAGGAAGGAAACAAACTGCGCGCCGGCAGGAGTGAGCGAAGCGCCTTTTCCGCTTCTCTCAAAGATCGCAAAGCCGACCTCATCCTCCAAAAGCCTGATCTGATAAGAAAACGTGGGCTGGCTGACGAACATGTTGTCGGCTGCCCGGCTGAAGTTCAACGTATGGGCAAGCTCTATACAATAATCGATCTGTTTCGTGGTCATGGTCTGTCCTCGCTATTTAAAAGTTAAATAAAGTATAGCGTGTTTCGATTGGACTTCGCAATACCACGCCGATATAATAAAGCCAGAGAAAAAACATGGTGTATGCCGGACCAGAATAACAGGAGGAACCAGTCATGACTAAAATACTGATCGCATTTTTTTCAAGAGCGGATGAAAACTACTTCGCAGGCGCAATGAGGTACGTCAAAGTCGGGAATACCGAGATCGTATGCGGCATCATCAAGGATCTGACCGGAGCCGACAGCTTCAAAATCGAGATGAAGGATCCCTATTCCCCGGTGTACATGACCTGTATTGAAGAGGCGAAGAAGGATCTGCGGGCGAAAGCCAGACCGGAACTTGTCTCCATGCCGGAGTCCATCGACGAGTATGACACGATCATTCTGGCTTATCCAAACTACTGGGGTACGATGCCTATGGCTGTGTTCACCTTCCTGGAGGCCTTCGATTTCACCGGCAAGACGATCCTGCCTCTCTGCACCAATGAAGGAAGCGGCATGGGCGGCAGTGAACGCGACATCAAAAAGGCCTGCCCCGGAGCCGTTGTAAAGAACGGTCTTCCCATCACTGGAAGCCAGGCGGCAAATTCAAAGGCAAGCGTGCAGAAGTGGCTTTCCGCGAACGGGCTGCTGTGAATCCCGGAAGGAAGGCTCATGAAACCATATTGAAGAATGAAAAGGAGAACATCATGGAATATATCGTTCTGAACAATGGAGTGAATTGCCCGGTGATCGGGATCGGAACCTTTATGCTCTCCCCTGCGGAGGCAGAGAACAGCGTCCGGGAAGCGCTGAAGATGGGCTATTTCCTCGTGGATACCGCCAACGCCTATGTCAATGAGCGTGCCGTTGGGCGCGGTATGAAAGAAAGCGGAGCCTCACGTGAAGACATTTTCCTCTCCACGAAGCTCTGGCCCAGCGAATATGAAAATGAGAAGGCCGTAGACGAGACCCTGGAGCGCCTTAGCGTGGACTACGTGGATCTGCTTTACATCCACCAGCCCGCAGGCAACTGGCTGGCAGGCTACTGCCAGCTGGAAAAAGCTTATAAAGAAGGCAAGGCAAAATCCATCGGCATCTCCAATTTTGAAGGGAAGTATATCGAAGAGCTGGAGACCAAATGGGAGATCGCGCCTCAGTTTATTCAGGTGGAGGCACATCCCTACTTTACCCAGCAGGAGCTTCGTAAGACACTGGACAAGTATGGCATTAAACTGATGAGCTGGTATCCGCTGGGACACGGCGATAAGTCACTGCAGAATGAGCCTGTATTCGCAAAGCTTGCGGAAAAGTACGGAAAGACGCCTGTGCAGGTCATTCTACGCTGGCATACCCAGATGGGTTTTGCCGTCATTCCCGGCAGCAAGAACGTCGATCACATCAAGGATAATCTCGATATCCTGGACTTTACGCTGACCGATGAGGAAATGGCTGAGATCGCGAAGCTTGACAAAGGCGTACGCTACTACCACAGGACTGATGAACAGCTCATCCAGTTCGCAGGCTGGAGACCTTCCTTCGAATTGAAATGAGGAATGCGATTCTGCTGACTGCAGTAATGGTTACTGCACTACTGCTGAGCGCCTGCAGTATTCATAAGAGCGAAACAGGTTCAGCGGTATCGGTACAAAACTTGGAGGAAACGGCAGCAACAGAGACTGAGGAAGGAGATCCGGAACTCATGGGATATGATTTTAAGCAGTTTAAAAATGTGAATATCACGGGGATCGATCTCTCTTTCCTCGGTGAAGAAGAACTGGCGATTCTCTATACCCAGGCACGTTACTGCCAGGCCATGACGGAGGCGGATATCGATACCATGAGGGAACTCGTCTCAGAGGATATGGTATACACCCATATGAGCGGCAGACAGCAGACCAGAGAAGAGTACTTCGCGGATATCGCCGACGGAAGCCTGAACTACTTTTCCATTGGGATCGCAGATCCGGTGATCAAAGCGGACGGTGACAAAGCGCAGATCACATACACCTCTGTGCTGAACGCCAATGCCTACGGTGCAAGAGGCACCTATCGCATGAAAGGCACCCATTATTATGAGCTTCGGGACGGCAGCTGGATCGCGGTGGGTAGATGATCGGGTAGAAATGGCGCAGATGACCGCTTTGGACCGGGATGAGAGATTCGCAGATTATTGACGGAGGAAGTTTATGAAAAAGAGAATGCTGCGGGATATCGAAGTATCCGAAGTGGGTATGGGCTGCATGGCTTTTTCCCACGGATACGGAAAGATCCCGGAAGAAAAATACAGTATCGAGGCGATACAGAATGCCTGTGATCATGGCTGCACCTTCTTTGATACAGCGGAGGTCTACAGCCCGAACCTCGCCGGAATCGGTCACAATGAACTGATCGTAGGCAAGGCACTGAAGGATGTTCGTGAGAATGTAGTCATTGTAACAAAACTGATGCTTCATGGCTTTAGTGTCGGCAGTGTATATAAAACGATCCGCAAGCATCTGGAAGGCTCCCTTGACCGCCTGCGGACCGATTACGTCGATATCTATTACCTCCACAGAATGAGCGGCGTTCCGGTGGAGAAAGTCGCAGAGGCTATGGGAAGGCTGATCGAAGACGGCCTGATCCGTGGCTGGGGGCTGTCACAGGTGGATGTAGACATCATCGACCGGGCACAGCAGGTGACGCCTCTCGCGGCCATCCAGAATATCTATTCCATGGTGGAAAGAGACTCCGAGGCAGAGATCATTCCTTATTGCATGAAAAACAACATCGGCTTCGTGCCGTTCTCTCCAATCGCAAGCGGCTTGCTCTCCGGCAAGATCACACCCCAAACGCAGTTTGAGAGAAATGATGATGTGCGGAACTGGGTGCCGCAGCTGTCCAGAAGGAATATTGAAGGCAATCAGCCGATCGTGGAGATGTTGAAAAGCTTTGCGGAAAAGAAAAAGGCAACCCCTGCGCAGATCTCACTTGCATGGATGCTGCACAAGTATCCGAACGTGGTGCCTATCCCTGGATCCAAGAACAAAGAACGGATCATTGAGAATCTGGATTCCGCGAATGTGGAGCTGACAGGCGAAGAGTTTACTGTTCTGGAAGATTCCCTGAACAGCCTGAAGGTTTATGGTCACAGGGGCCTCGGAGGATTTTAAGACCGGCTTATACAGGAAAAGGTCCCAATCTTTCGCAGTACGATACTATCTTCATCGGCGCTCCGGTTTGGTGGGGTGACTAGCCGATGATCATGTACACATTCTTCGAGGAAAATGCTGACGCGCTTGCCGGGAAAAGTCTGGTGCCTTTCTCCACACACGAGGGCTCCGGCCTTTCCGGGTTTGATAAAAAGCTCTCTTCTTCCATTCCCGGAAGCACAGTGCTTAGAGGACTTGCGATCCGCGGGAACGATTGCCGGAATAAACAGGATAGCGTCAGAGAATCCGTAAAGAACTGGATCACAGAATTAGATTATTAAACGAGGTTCTTGAAATGATTTTTGACAGAAACAAAAAAAAGGAAGTAATCGCGCTTCTCGGCGCAGGCAGCATGGGAACAGCCATTGTAAGAAGAATTGCCGCAGGCAGAAAGGTCCTGCTGGGCGATATCAGCGAAAAGAACCTGGAACTGGTCTCTCAGGATTTCCGCTACAGCGGCTATGATGTGGAGACAATGATCGCCAAGCGCGTCAATCACCTGCAGGCGCAGAAGGCTGCTGCAACAACCTGGAAAGAGCGCAGGGCCAGGATCAATACGATCAGCCCCGGCGTGATCGTGACGCCTCTTGCGTATGATGAATTTGCTGCCACTGGTGATGGTTATCAGAATATGATCGACACCTCAGCAGCAGAACGGACCGGAACGTCGGATGAGATCGCAGAAGCCGGAGCGTTTCTTCTGGGAGAGCATGCAGGCTTCATCACAGGAACGGATCTCCTGATTGACGGCGGCGTTATCGCTTCCATCAGGACGGGACAGTATAAACTGCATTGATCTGTTACAATAAGAACGCAACAGATGCCGTCTTTAATGATTGAGAAAGAAGGATAACAGAAATGAATGAATTATATGAGCTTACGAGAAAGCGGCGCTCTGTACGCAGGTATGGTACGGCCCATATTGACGATGAAGTGATCCATGAGATCATGAAGGTTGCCTTGACCGCGCCGACATCCTTTGGACATAAGCCGGTAGAATACGTTGTTGTGCGCGACAAGGATATGATCCGGAAGATCGGAGCCTGCAAGCAGATGGGTGGTTCCCAGATCAATGGCGCGGATGCTGTGATCGTCGTCATGGTCAAGACGGCGGACAAGCATCAGGCCGAATTCTGGATCGAGGATGGCACAATAGCGTCTGCCTACATTCTGCTCGCCGTAGAACAGTATGGGCTTGGAGCTTGCTGGGTGCATATCCGGAACCGCATGGGGCAGCGAGGTACTTCTGATCAGGAGATCAGATCCCTGCTCGATGTTCCGGATGGCTATACCGTGCTGAATCTTGTCGCTATCGGTGAGAAGGCCGAGGAAAAGAGGGCTTATACTGATGCCGACCTGCACACCGGGAACGTGCATTACGAGAAATATTAAGGAGAGACGATATATGGGTTTTGATTTGCACCGGGTTCAGCGGTATTCGATGCACTGACTTCAATTCTTGTAAAAATCGGCATTGAGGGCGTTGACTCGAACCTGGCGGCGGTTATCCGTACGGTGGTTGTCGTGATGAAGCTGCAGGCCCGAGTAAAACAGGCGCTATAACAGAATAACACCACTATGAGGCCCGGAACAAAAACAGTATCCGGGTCTTTTTTATGAAGATATTAAAACGTCCTTGACAAGTAGTTACAGGCAAGACGGTGAAAAGCATATTTGTTTCATGAGAGGAAAAAGTGCCTGAAACCGGTTATATGAAAAATCCGGGGACCAGGCGGATAGAGGTCTGGTTCCCGGACTCTGATTATTAACGCGGTATGTCTGACCGTTATGGCATCAGATTATTTTTTCTCATAACCGGTAATGATTGTCATAAGAAAACAGAATACGGTCAGCCATGCAAACATCTTATGCTTCTTCATTTTTTCCTCCTGCAAGATGATTTTGAGATACACTGTTTCTGAAGCCGGATACCCTGCGGCAACATCCTTGTTCGCAACGATTAGCTTTAACTAATGCTTTTATGATACAAGAGACTGCCCTGTTTTTCAAGCATGGGAATGTCCATGAGAGACCCATTGGCGGGCTTTAACATATTGAGCAGGCATTTTCTTATTTATTTTGATTTATTGTGCGCTCCTTTGAGGACCATGCCGGTCAGGGCGAAGAGAGCGATGGTGTTGGGGATGACCATCAGCTGGTTGAACAGATCGGAGAGCTCCCAGACAAGATCGTTGGAGGCCAGAGTTCCGAGGAAAATGAAGACCAGGGAGATGATCTGGTAGACGATCACGGATCTGTGGCCAAACAGGTAGATCGCGTTGATGCGGCCGAACATATTCCAGCTGAGCACTGTGGAAAAGGCAAAGAAGAGCAGGCAGACCGCAACAAAGATGCTGCCGAATGCAGTCCCGAATGCTTCCCCGAAAGCAGTTTGTGCCAGGTTTGTCCTGGCGATGGTCTCGCCGGCTGCATTGATCTCGTTTCCCGTAAATCCATTCGCAAGAATGCCCCCGGGTGTGTACAGGGTGGAAATAATGACGAGGGCATTGAGGGTGAGAACAATAAAGGTGTCAATGAAAACACCGATAATGGCGACAACTCCCTGGTCGTGAGGCGTCTCGACATTGGCCTGAGCGTGCGCGTGGGGCGTGGAGCCCATACCGGCTTCGTTGGAAAAGAGGCCGCGCTTGGCACCCTGGGAGATGGCGGTCTTGAGTGCCATACCGAAGCCGCCGCCTATGATCGCCTGGGGATGAAAAGCGTAACTGAAGATCATGGCGAAAGTGGCAGGTATATAGCGAATGCGCATGAGGAGGACGACCAGGCCGCCTGCCAGAAAGACCGCCGCCATGATGGGGACGATCTTTTCCGTGACATAGGCCAGACGTTCCATCCCGCCGATGAAGATGACTGCACAGGCCAGGACCAGGATGATTCCGATGACCCAGGAAGGAATACCAAACGCTGTCTGCATTGTGGAGCCGATGGAATTGGACTGGACCATGCATCCGAAAAAGCCCAGTGCCAGAATGATCGCCACCGCAAAGAAGTGAGCCAGGAATTTGCCAAAGGCACCCTTGAAAGCGGTTCTGATGTAGTAGACCGGTCCGCCCTGAATATGGTTTTTTCCGGTATGGATCCTGGTCTCCTGGGCCAGAACGGCTTCCGCGTAGATCGTTGCCATGCCAAAAAAAGCGATGACCCACATCCAGAAGATGGCACCGGGGCCGCCGGTCAGAATCGCGCCGGACGCACCGACGATATTGCCGGTACCGACCTGGGCTGCAATGGCTGTCGTCAGTGCCTGGAAGGAACTCATACCCTTTTTATGTTTTTTTCCGTTGAGGGAAAGATTGCCAAATACATTCCTTATCCCTTCGCCAAAGCACCGCACCTGAACAAAGCGGGTCCTGAACGAGTACCACAGTCCGATCAGTAACAGCAGGATGACCAGGACATAATCCGAGAGGTAGGAATTGATTGTCTGAACAATGGGCAGCAGCATGTGAAAAATACCTCCTGTTCTGTGGAAGGATGCCGGACAATAAAGAAAGACCACCGATATTCCGGCGGTCTCTTTTGCATGGTGAATAAAGAATCTTGAAAAGACCCTGTCCTTTGACCTGAGAGTTTCGGCGGCGTACAGGCCGCTTTGCACCTTCGGTACTCACACAAAAATGAGATTCTCCAGAGTGACATCCGCATCCGGTCTGGATCTGAGCATTCCGGATGTTTCAACTGTACGATATTAAAGAATTAGACGTGGAGAACTCTAACATGGATTGAACATTCCGTCAAGTGTGGACATTCCGGGTTTGCCTGTCTTTGCCTGTCTGGCCCGATACGTCGATCAGTTACTTCGAAGGGGCGTGGACAGTATCCCCGGTACAATCCAATCCCTGAAGGGATGAGTACGGGAGTTTATCTTTTCTATAAAAACGATTATACTGTTAAAAGCAGGCATTCTCTTGAGAGAAGTTGATTATACTGCGTATTGTTTTTGGAGGAATATTACAATACTGACTGTCTCGGGATTCGAGGAGTTTTTGCGTGGTTTCCAACGCAAAAACCCGGGTTAACGGAGGAATGGATCTGGTTATATCTCCTGAAACCTTTCCGGAAATGTAAATACGCTGATCATGATTATGGTATGTGAAAAAGACTCAGACGATTGCTGCGGTCGCGGCCAGCCTGCTCACACCGTTTTAAATATATTCCATATTTAAGGATATGCAGTATTCGAGGGGCAAATAATGCAGTATACCAACATAGAAAACGTGGAAAACGTGGAAAAGCTGTCAACCTGCGTGCTCTACCCTGATGGGCAAAAAAAGCAGGGAGAAGCTGCTGTTCTTTCTGAACATGTTCTTAACGTGATCATTAACGAGCAGCCTGCCTACAGGCTGGTGTGTACAAAGAATGATCTGAGAGAGCTGGTGGCCGGAAGGATGCTTACGGACGGATTGATCGGAAAAGCAGATGACATTTATAAGATGTACTTCTGCAAATATGAAAATGAAGTCAGTGTTTTTTTGAAAAATGATATAACATGGGAAAACGTGATACCTGAGGTTCCGACCTGCTGCACAGGGAACAGGGTATTTGCCATGAAGGACCAGGCGGACAGATTGAAGAGAGTCCCGGAATACAAATGGAAAACGGAATGGGTATTTGGACTTTCTGAAAAATTTGGAAGGGAAAAGGGGATCCACAGCCTGACCTGCGGAAGTCATTTGTGCATTCTGGCAAGCGCGGGAAAAACACTTTATGTAAGCGAAGATATTGGCAGACATAATGCGCTTGATAAGGCGGCGGGGTATGCTCTGCTCAACCAGCTGCCTCTTTCAGAATGCATGATCTTTACATCAGGACGGGTTCCGGTGGATATGGTTGAAAAAGTTATAACAGCGGGCATACCGGTCCTGGTTTCAAAGTCGGTTCCCACAAAAGAATCTGTGGATATGGCAAGAGAATACGGTCTTACCCTGATCTGCAGGGCCTGGCCTGATAAGTGCGAGATATTCTGATCTGCATGCACAACAGAAAAGGAATATAGAAAGTGAATAAGGCCGTCGAGAATCAATTCAGTACATCCTGATGTCACTTGCTAAGACTGTTACAAAGAATGTCAAAAAATGATTTGGTAAAGAATGATTTTGATTTAGCAAAGAATGATTTGGTAAAGAATGATTTAGCCTGAATTATTCATGGACACCAACGCAAGACCATGCCCCGTGTCTGGTGCCTGATTTTTACCAGTTATCTCTGAGGAATCCCAGCTACCGCTTGAAAAAGGGCATACTTCCCCTACAAATATCAAGGGATTCCTGCGAGATTGTCAATGTTTCTTATTGCATCATATCAGGGATGCAGAAGTGGCGGCCACTATACTGCTGCTGGTTTCAAGCCCCTGATATTTGCAAGTGTTTGGTAGTATTCCTTTTTATAAGGACAGCTGCTGCAAAGTTT
>NZ_FNFZ01000054.1 GCF_900101015.1 Sarcina sp. DSM 11001
GCTCAAAGACGTCTTCCTCGAATTTAACAAACGTTTTGAAGACCTGATGACAGGTTATTTGTCCGTTGACGGCACAAAAATCATAGCATGTAATGCTAAAAGCAATAACTTCACAAGCAGCAAGATAGATGACCGCATTGCATGGCTGAAAGGGCACATCGAAGAGTACCTCCGCCAGATGGATAAACAGGACCGGGAGGACAGCCGGGAGGAAACCACCGACGGATCGTTTACATCCGAGCAGCTTGAAGCAAAGCTCGCAGAAGCCAGGGAACGTCTGGAGAAATATGAGCGCTACAGGGAATATATGGAACAAAACAATCTGTCCCAGATTTCCCTGACTGACGCGGATGCCAGACTGATGAAAAACCGTAACGGTTTCACTGTATCCCACAACGTGCAGACGGCAGTGGAATCCAACACACACATGATTGCTGACTTTACCGTCTCCAGCGACCCCACTGACTATGGGCAGCTGGAATCGACACTTCACGGCCTTAAGGAACAAAGACCACACAGGATCCTTGAAGCAACAGCAGATAAAGGCTACCAGTCAGAAGAAGACATGGCGCGATGCCTGGAAAACGGGATCCTTCCGAACGTGATTCTGCCGGATGGACAGGATTCTTATACCATTGAACTTCCTTATGAACCATGTGAAGACCCGCACCCGGAAAGCGTTGACCCTGCGGAACTAAGCAAGTGCCTCCGGGCAGGCATCATTCCGGACGCGTACAAAAGCCACATTTCTTCCATCCAGATACAGGAAAAGAATGTCTTGATCCGGTCAGAAAATGAGCCCGTTGCCAGGTCTCCCTTTCAGGATGAAGAAGAGATGCTTTCCAAAGCGGCGGAAGGATATTTTGTAAGGGATCCCGCGCGGAACATCGTGTACTGCCCGGCAGGAGAAATCCTTCGCCAGAACATGGTGACGAAAAAAGACCGCATAAGGTACATCAATAAAATGGCCTGCCGGCGCTGCCCTTACCGGGATAAATGCTATAAGGGCAGGAAAGGCTTTAAGGAGGTCGAATTCAACAAAGATGAATTCTGCAAGCCAAATGGGGTATGGCAAAAGTCGGAAGGCAAAAAACCGGTATTCCAAAAACGGAGGGTCAAAAGGGAAAAGCGGATGATGGTCACGATCACGCTTGTTCCTGACCGCCGGAAAATGGCAAACCGGATGTGCCTTTCGGAACATCCTTTTGGCAGCATAAAACGTTTTCAGGACTCCAGTTACTTTCTGCTCAGGGGAAACAGGAAAGTGACAGGGGAGTTTGCGCTCTTTTCTCTGACCTATAACATGCAGAGAGCAATCAATCTCCTCGGATTTGAGGAAGTAATGAGGAAAATAATAGGATATTTATTTTTCTTCACTGACCCTCACTGCACAAATGCTGAAAACGCGTACAAAGTCTTGTATTTACCGGTGTGTTTGCAGTCATTAAGACCTGACAAATGTGCCTGAGCCTTCAGGGAAATCTTTATGTTTTTATTGTCGGACACTCTGAGGGGACGGTCCTTTTGTTTCCGTCCCCCTGTTTCATGTATGAACAAGGGGACAGAAACAAAAGGATCGTCCCCATTTCCCTGCGTCCCCATTTCCCCACCCATTTCCCCACCCCTTGACATTTGCGGGCTTGGGAAAACAGCAGATTGTGTCCTGGTGGCAAAGATGATATAATTGGGAAAATTAGTCGTACGGCTAAATAATGATGCTGTAATGCAATATTGAGCCGTACGGCGAATTTTTCTTAAAGAACACTGTTATGAGCCGTACGGCGAAATTTGCATGGGGGTGTGGGTTTCCGTGCGGTTTTTTATAGCCTTGGAGGAGAGGATGATGCGTATCACAAGTGCGGCAGCCTTTGGAGAAGTGATCCGTGCAAGACGTAAGGAATTGCATTATACGCAGGGGTTTCTGTCTGAATTCAGCGGACTGAGCGTGAGTTTCATATCTGATCTTGAGAACGGGAAGAAAACTGCCGAACTTGAGAAGGCCATCTACCTGGCAAATCTGCTTGGGCTGGATCTGTGCCTGGAAGGACGTGAACATGGATCATGAGAAGTATCAAATCAGCATTGAAAGAGACGGCAGGATGGTTCCTGTTGGATCGATCAGCGGTGAAAGCTATCGGACAGCAACGTTCTCATATATAGGGGAATACCTGGCTGACAGAAATGCATTACCGGTTTCCATCAGTCTTCCTTTACAGCGGGAAAGCTTTTCGGCGGAACAGACCAGGCGGTTTTTTGAAGGACTTCTTCCGGAAGGGAGATAGGGGACGGTCCTTTTGTTTCTGTCCCCCTGTTTCACGTATGAGCAAGGGGACAGAAACAAAAGGACCGTCCCCATTTCCCACGAAGGACATCATGGTCGGAACAAAGATATATGAGGGCATTGTCTATGCATATGTAACAGTTATTAAAGCCAACAGCACCAAGGATGACCTTAAGTATGTAGACGGATATATCGATGAAAACACATTCCAGTGGGAAACAGTCGCTAATGTCAGTGACCGAGAACTCAATGCCTTAAAGAATAGCAGAAAGATGCATATCTTTGTTAGAAAAGTGGACAATGAGGATAGGATCCAGCTACCGTTTACCTATATCGGATCCGGCCACATGGAATACATAGATGGCTCAAAGAAACCCAATGGAGCGCACCTGTTCCATATCCCGATGGATGTGACTGCGCCGGAGGATTTGTATTTTGATTTCAAACTGCCAGAGTGATAATCATTATATGATAAAGAATTTCTTTGTCGTTTATGTCTGAGCGAAAAGAAAAAATGGCTTCCAATATTTCTGCAAATGATAATAGTTTGTGTAATATTCGTGTGTTAAGTTGTAATTAAGGAGCAGAGGATGGAGTTAAAAGAGATCTTTGAAAAAGTGAAGAGTGGACGTGCTATTCTGATAACTGGTAGTGGAGCTCACATGAAAGCCATTGGAGCTAATGGAAAGGAGTTTCCCTCTGGAACTCAACTTTCAGAGAGGCTATATCATGAATGTGAAAACTTCAATCCAGATGATCCAGGAGATTTGCAGGATTCATCTGAAATGTATCTTGAGACCCACTCTGCGCAAGAGCTGGCCGAATTTTTGAAAACCAATTTGTATGTGAAAGAGATTACCAAGGCTCAAAAAGATCTCTACAGAATTAAATGGCTAAGAGTATATACTACAAATTACGATGAAATTCCTAGACTTGCAACTGCAGATGACGACCAGACTTATGTTCCTGTTACTTTGGATACAAAATATGAACCGAAACTAATTAACGAGAGGTTATGTGTGTATCTTAATGGTTATATAAATAATCTTACGGAAGATAAGGTAACCACGGAATTAAAACTTACGGGGAAAAGCTACCTTGTTTCAGATTATATTGAAAAAAGTCAATGGGGTTCGATTTTTAACTCAGATATTGAATCGTCAGCATGTGTAATTATTGTTGGTCTGTCTTTAAATTATGATTTGGATATAAAGCGTTTTATTTGCAATGCGCAAATAAAAGATAAGGTTTATTTTGTAAATAAAGCAGACATTAGTGACGATAACAAGAGAAAACTAGGCAGATATGGTAATGTACTTCCGCTAGGTATCGAGGAGTTTACAAAGCTATATTCTGATTATATTTTGAAGAATCCGTATGTTTCTGATAATCCGATTATGTACCAGTCTTTCGAACGGTACTCCCAGGCCTATAGTTTATCAGTAGCTACTATAGCAGATGTCCATTCATTTTTGCTTCTTGGCAATTATAACAAAGTTCCTAATATTTGGTATAAACGTAGTGGAAAGTATTTGAACATTGTCGACCGAACACAAATTGAAAATGCGGTAAATTTATTGTCGAATGGGAAAAAAGTTTTGTATGTTCATTCAAACCTTGGTAACGGTAAAACAATATTCATCGAAGAACTAAAACAAAGACTTCATGGATTAGGTTACGAGATTTTTACACTGCAAAATGAGTATCCGAATTGCATTCATCAGGAGATAAGGCAGATTTCTCAGGTTAAAGGGAAACGGCTAGTTGTGATAGAGAATTACTTTAATTTCACAAAGGTTATTGAAGAATTTGGCTACTACTGTTTGAAAGATATTCAGTTTGTTTTTTCCGCAAGATCCGCGTTGCGTGATATTCGAGTTGTAGATGTGACTAATTTTTTGAGTCTCAAGGAAGGAGAATCCGAATTTATCAATTTGAACAAACTGGATAATCATGAAATATCAATGTTAAGAGTTATTTTTGAGCGAAATGGTTTATGGGGGCGTCTTAGCAAACATACTGCTAAGCAATATTCAGAATTAAAAGATAGAAATAAGGGAAATAGGGAATTCCAATCGATTCTGATAAACACCATTCATGCAGAATCGATGAGGCGAAGGTTCAAGAAGACGATAAAAAATATCAAAGAGATGTCTGGCAATTATTATAATGCTTTAGTTCTTGCTCTTTTGGTCAAGATTATGAGCTTAAATATTAGCGCTACAGATATTGGGAGAATAATTGGAATCAACATTGCAATGGAAGCAAATTTTGTTAGCAATTCTGATGTAAAGGAAATCTTGGATTTTGGCTCCGGAAAAGCTGAGTATAATATCAAGTCGGCAGTAACAGCAAAATTTATCCTTCAAGAATTGGGATATGATGATGCTATTATAAATGTGTTGATTAAAGTAGCAGAATATGCAAATAGTTATTACATGATAGAACAATACAATAGCGTATTAAGAAATATTATTTCATATTCACATGTGAAAACAATTTTAGGAACTGGAAACAAAGAGGCGTTTTTGATCCGCTATTATGATAGCTTGAAGAATCTGGATTATTACAAACAGAATTCATTCTATTGGCTTCAGTATTCCATAGCATGTACAAATGTTAAGAGATATGATCTTGCACAGAAATTTATAGATAATGCTTATGAATACTTCCGAACAACTGATACAGTAGTTCCGTTTCAGATTGACACACAACAAGCAATATTAAATATGTTGAGAATTGAAGAAAGTGAATCAGCTGAAACTCCAGAATTATATGAAAAAGCGCATAAACTATTAATGAAACCTATAGTATCTGTAAAAGATGATCCCGCAAAACAGATAACTGTTTTTAAATTTTATGTTAGAAACTCTGTTGCAGAACATATGAAGTCAGCAGATGCTTATAAGGATTATATTAGATATTGTGCTGATGCCTATAATAAAGTGAAACGCTACAATCAGACGAATGCTAGTGATTGGACAAAAAAGCTTGAAAAGAAATTATTGAAGGCATCGATTATTGAAAAGGAATGATATGAAGAGTTATAAAATGATGTAAGGGTCAAAACCCCTAGGAGTGAAGTGACGTTAAAGACCTTAAGGCGGTAATCACGAGCTAGACGGACTAAGACCTTCTATGATTTAACAAAGAAATCATAGAAAGTCTTAGATAATAAGAGACTTCATGTGAACAGGGCTAAGGGACAGTCCTTTTATTTCCGTCCCCATGTTTCTGCATTGAGGAAGTACTCGTCAGCCCCTTGACATTTGCGGGTATGAGTAAAACTGTGTCAATCTGAGTTAATTGTGTTTAATCCTGGATGTCATTTTTGAAACCATGAATGAACGAGGATTATCAATACTTGACTTTACATAGCAATGATATGGATTCTTGCAGGTAGAGTGTGTATAATGAGGTATAGCAATAGAGCATGCAAGAGACGTATTTGAAAAATAGAAGAAGTGAAAAAAGCATCTGAGCCTGATTTTTATGAATAATGAAACGGAGGTGCTAGATATGGGTGCAGGTATTAAAAAGGAACCGGTTGTAATGGAGTCCGGAAGAATAATACATGTTGCGAAAAAGGGATATTCGAGCAGGGGGCTTGCATTAACCGGCGACATTTCCTATCGAGATCGGGAGATGGATATCAGAGCTCAAAAGGCTGTTGAAAAGGCTGTAGAGAGGACAAGAATATTTGGAAAACCAATTGCCAAATATGACAGAGAAACAGGAACTGCATACTTGGAATATGCTGACGGACGGAGAGAAATCATTGAATGATCAACGTAAACCTATGGTGTTGATATTTGCCGGGCCAAATGGATCAGGGAAGAGCACAATAACAGAATATTTTGAAATTGTAGGTCGCTATACAAATGCGGATGATATGGTCAGAACAAGTTTTATCAGCAACGAGAAAGCTGCTGTACAAGCTGATGAACTCAGATATGAGTCTATCCGTCAGAAAGAAGATTTTACATTTGAGACCGTTCTGTCTTCAGAATACAAGATTCACATACTCAGGGCAGCAAAGGATGCTGGATATTTCATTAAATGTGTTTTTGTTCTAACAGCTAGCCCTGACCTGAATGTTGCAAGGGTGCGTTCCAGAGCCGCACTTGGCGGACATGATGTAGATCCAAAGAAGGTAAGGGAAAGATATAGAAAGTCCCTCTCTAATATTAGTGTACTGATGGAGATTTGTGATATTTTGCATGTGTATGACAATACCAATTCCAAACCGGTCAGAATAGTCAGGAAACATAAGGAAGATATTACAATCTACCCCAATAAAGACTGGAGTGAAACAGCTTTGTTATCTTTGATTAACGGTTAGATAATAGTTCTCAGAAAACATCTCATATCTGGAAAGATATGGGATGTTTTGGCATCTGCTCCAACAATTACTCGACAGCCCCTTGACATTTGCGGGTATGAGTAAAACTGTGTCAATCTGAGTTAAATGCAGTCAATCCGAGGCAATACTGTGCAACATTTGCGGAAGAGCAGGAGATCATGAAAATGGCGGTGGAAAATGGGATTTACGTAGGATGTGCTGCCGAAAGAGTCTGAATTACAGGCCACCATTTCCTGCAGCCAGAAGAACCTGACGCTGCAAAAGTTTTATTGGAGGATGGAAACAATGTTCAAAACAGGAAATGCAGGGAAGAAAACCCTCAGCATCGTGATCGCCGCTCTGCTCTGTTGCTGTGTGGCATGCAGTGCAGCGAAAGGAACGAAGGGAATGGATGCTGATGCGGCAAATCAGCAAAATCAGACAGGTCAGACAAATCAACAAGGTCAGTTAAATCAACAAGATCAGTCAAGTCAGCCAGATCAGACAACTCAGGCAGGTCAGACAACTCAGGCAGGTCAGACAACTCAGGCAAGTCAGATAACTCAGGCAGGTCAGACAACACAGCCAGATCAGACAACTCAGGCAGAGCAGTCAGATCAGACAACTCCGTCAGATCAGCCGGATCAGGTAAGTCAGCCGCAGGCAGATACGGATACCGTATATGTGTCTCCGGATGCGCTGACCCACGACGGCTATACGCTTGATCGGGTTGTTGTGCTCAGCCGGCACAATATTCGGTCCCCCCTGATCGGAAAGAATCAGGGCGCCGGAAAACTCACACCGCATGAATGGTTTGCATGGACATCCCCTACAAGCCAGCTGTCTGTACGCGGCGGCGTCCTGGAAACATGCATGGGACAGTATTTCCGGATCTGGCTGGAGCGGGAAGGACTGTTCCCGGAGAATTATCGTCCGGAAGAAGGAGAAGTCAGGATCTACGCCAATTCCAGGCAGCGGACCATTGCGACTGCCCGGTTCTTCTCTGCTGGGCTGCTCCCGGCTTTTAACTCGGAAGTTGAATACCATGAGCAGTTTGACGAGACAGATCCTGTGTTTTCCAACCGGCTGACTTTTTTTTCAGAGACATATCAGCAGGCCGCCCTGCAGCAGATTGACGAGATGTATTCTGATGAGATTACCAGGCTGGAGGATAATTACAGGCTGCTGGAGGATGTGCTCGATATTCGGGATTCCGAGGCCTGGAAAGAAGGTGCGGTGGGCGAATTCCGGACAGACGACACCACCGTGATTCTGGAAGCCGGTAAGGACCCGGCTGTGGAAGGTTCGATAAAAACAGCCAGCGTATTGAGCGACGCACTGATGCTGCAGTATTACGAAGAAGATCCTGTGGAAGCGGCTTTCGGGAAAATACTCAGTACTGAGCAGTGGTGTGATATTGCGGGAATCAAGGATGTATACCACGGGATACTGCTTTTTACGCCGCTTGTTGCCCGGAACGCGGCGAATCCGCTTCTGAAAGAGATACTGGGTGAGATGACATGCGATGAAAGAAAATTCACTTTCCTGTGCGGACACGACCTGAACCTTTGCAGTGTGCTTGCTTCATTGGAAGTGGAACCCTATGAACTGCCGTCGGGGATTGAAAAACGGACTCCTATCGGCGGCAAACTGGTTTTCAGCCGCTGGTGCAATGAGAGTGGCGAGGCCTTCTGGGATGTGGACCTTGTCTATCAGACGCCGGAACAGCTCAGAGAGGCCGACATCCTGACATGGGATCACTCTCCGGCCATCTACGATCTCTCATTCAGGGAGATCGGGCAGAACGCGGACGGCCTGTATCCGGAGAAAGTGCTCTTCGACCGGTTTGAGTTCGCAATCAGCGCTTATGACAGCATAGTGGAAACATACAGGTGAATGGGTGTGACAGGGAGGCCAGGGGGGTGTCAGGGGGACGGTCCTTTTGTTTCCGTCCCCATGTTTCCTTATTGAGGAAGTACTCGTCAGCCCCTTGACATTTGCGGGTGTAGGAAAAACTGTAATAGAAAACAAGGGACGGTCCTTTTGTTTCTGTCCCCATGTTTCCGCATTGAGGAAGTACTCGTCAGCCCCTTGATATTTGCGGTGTGAGTAAAATTGTGTCAATCTGAATTAATTGTAGTCAATTCGGGATAATGTACGACAATTTTTATATGGTTCAAAAATACATTAAATATGTTATAAAATATGAAAATATTTTAATATAATATGTATTTCCGTGATAAAATCACCTTGAAGGAGGTGATGCTTTTGCGTTCAAAAGATGTACTGCAGCTACTGCGTGTCACAAGGCAGACCTT
>NZ_FNFZ01000052.1 GCF_900101015.1 Sarcina sp. DSM 11001
AGGGTGCCTCGTCATATTCTCATAAAACCTGTTCTTTAGTATTTCAGTTATCATTATGCCTATGACCTCCTAAACGCAAGACGGAATACTTTCGTCATAAGCAGGGGGTATGTTCCTGCAAATAAACAGGCTGCAGCTCCAATAGCCTTCTTCTTATGTTTTTCAGGAATCTTTGTCCCTGCTGCCAGTCCCATCGAGAACAGGCAAATCTTAACAAGTGCAAAATCCTTCCAAGTGCTTTCTCTTGCGTAACGATTGCCAAAATCAAACAATTTATTCATAGCCGGCCTCCCTTCCCATTCCATTCTCAAACATATTGAAAGTAAGCATCAACGCTGCCTCCACAAACTTCGATTTACCAGACCCACATAAGCTTCCTTCCACGCCTGACGGTGAACAGCGGTTTTCCCCTTTATCCCGTATTTTGTTTCTAACTGTTTGATAATCATAGAGGGCTCTCCATCATGCCCTTACTTCCCAATCTCTTTCTTATGCATCAAATGAATGCCAACATGTCCGATCCCCAGTATCAAAACAGCGACTCCGAGAATAATATTCTTCCCATAGACAGCTAATGAAAGGAAGGCCAGAACAGGCAGCGTTGCTCCCGCAACCGGTATGCCCAGAATACTGCTGTAAAAGTCCTCCATGGTTTTCTTGCTTCTGAAATACCTGATCCAGTAAATCTCATATAATACCATCAGGGCAAAAGACAGCACCAGCCACCATGACCTGCTCGACCACGGCCTGAAATTGAAATCAGAGAAAATCAGGGCTGCGCATGAAACCAACACTTCTCCGATTCTTTCGAGAGCCAGCAGTACCTTGTTCTCGTTAACTACGTATTTTTCATAATCCTTCGGCTGATTCTTTGTCCATGCTATGTTAGGCAGCATCAGCATGATTAAGAAAATAAGTCCCACATATGAAAATCCAAAGTTCATTATAATTCCCTTATGTTCATTATTTTATCTTCGGCATACTGGAATTCTTATAGGGCATGTCCCCTCTGGGAATTTCCAACCCACCTCACTGCTTATAATATAAACGCAAAACTTCAAAAAAACAGCAGTTTTGTGTTTTGTGTGCATAACAAACAGCCCTTCCCAACCATATCAGTGATAAGAATTATTCTATCCTGATACAGCTGAGAAGGGCTTTCATACCCTAAATATCCGACTTTTTCCAGAATTACAATCATTATTCAATGGAACTTGCGAAGCATGTTTGTTCCTTCTTCTTTTGATAATCTTAATTCATCCGTTCATCACTCTTTTTTTCGTCGTTCTTCTGCAAGCTTCGTCTGATATCTGCGCAGTCTTTCCAGCACAGAAGACCTGTATCGCAATGGGATTTTCCCGTGTCTCTGCTTCTTTTTCCGTTTGCCTTTATCTGAGGCAATATCAGTTTTTTCGAATTCTGTTTTGTTGGCATCCAGTTTTTTATCCGCTGCGTTTTTAGGCTTCGAATCTATTTGCTCTACAATCGAACCCACGACACCAATACGAGCAGATTCATTTCCTGACGCAGTCGGAGGCTCTGACATCTCATCGATATCAGAAACTTGAATAGGTTCTAATTCTGGTGGTTCGTCTGGGACAGCGTTCATGTTTTCACTTTTCTGTCCGTGGATATACTCCCTGATTTGTTTGATGACTGCATCTGAAAAGCCATTTGTCGTGTCCTCTGCGGCAGGATGTCCGCGGCTGTCCAGAACTGCGCAGGCGGCTTTCCTGCCGAAGTACTGGTTCTGCATGAGAAAGAAATGATTTCCGTCGATCCAGATATCTTCAGCGACGAGCCAGGTCCCCGGGCGGCCTTCAATCTGGAAATCCGTAGTCTCAGGAGTGAGAAGTTCCCGGGACGATGGCACATGGAAGAATCCTGTCAGAGAAACCAGCTTATCGGGATCCACGTAATATGCCGAAGTAATGCCGTATCTGGTGATCGCAAGAACATCACTTATTTCAAGCGTTTCGCCTGCAGAATCTGCAGGCAGCTCTTTTTCGAGCTGCCTGCGAAGCTGGAGGGGAGACAGAGAGGGATCAAACTCAGAAAGATAGATCTGGTCGTACAGATCCGAGATGACTTCCATCTGATATTTCTGCAGGTACTGGTAGGACTGGTGGCGGCGAGTCCTTGTCTCTCTTAATGCACGTTTCAGACGGTAGACCACATACTGGTTGAGTCCTTCGCTCATCACTTTTCCTCCGCTGTTTTTTCGGTCTCCTCCACGTTATCATCCGCAGTCTCTTCGTCATTGCCGTTTTCCTCCTCATTCATATCCCACTCAAGCTCTTCGCGGTAGGAATCGAGATCCAGCAATGCATATTCCCTGTCGGAGATCGTTTTCAGCTTTTCCCGGGCACTGCGGATCAGATCGCGCATCTCGGAATCATCCTGAAGCTCAGGCAGGACCCTCTCCAGCCTTTTTATGGTATTGCCCCTGGTATCAGGTTCAAAGACTGCAATCGCAAACAGTTCCTCTTCGTCAAATGTTATCTTCCTCATAATGACAGTTCTCCCTTCTTTCTCTGTGTGACATTTGTCTTTTCAGGTTTGTCCTTCTCTGCCGCGCGGACCTTCTCCCTGTTCTCACGAAGGGCAGCAAGGACGGATTCTTTCCGGCCTTCGCTGGCACCTTCACGAACCGATGGGGGCTTTTCCTGTCCCTGCGCAAGGCTGGAAACGGGATCCGAAAAATATGATTTTGCTTCCGTAATGGCATGCTGCACTGCCGGGGAATCCCGGAAATAGCCGATCGAGTTGATCACTTTTTCCTGGACCTGTCCGGATACGATCAGCGGGAAATCTCCTTCAAATTCACTTCCGTCATGCAGGGAAAAGCCGATTCCTTTACCGCCATTCTGCTGGCCGTCCGGAAGATCCCGACAGGCCTTGACTGCCTCCTCAAAGGTAAGGCCGCCGTGGTATTCCCCCATTACGGGAAAATCAATGCATTCCGCAGCGTAAAAGGTCAGGGCTGCTTCCACAGGAATTACAGGCTCTGATGCGGATGGATCCGGAGATGAATCGCGCGTATCCTGCATTGTTTTCTGGGTGCGCTGATCCTCTGTTCTTTGATCGGAATTGAGTTCCGCAGCTGACTGTTCTTCCTGCAATGTTGTTCCCTGCACGGATGTTTCCTGTTTTATTGCTTCCTGCGCCGATGCTTCCCGCGCATTCACGACTACATCTTCGTTCACTACATCTTCATTTGTGACTGTATTCTCTGCAGGAATGTTCTCTACAGGCATGTTCAAAGGAACATTCTGATTCTCTGCAGAGATGTCCGGATCCTCAGAAGCAATAAATTCTTCCTGCTCCTGAGGGGAAAGGAAGAATTCAGGAACTTCAGTAAATCCTATGCTGTCCACATAGTAGGCGTGGTCTTCACCGGCTTTGTGGAGGACGATGATGTCGCTCATACTGAGGGAATGCATCTGTGTTGATGCAGGGCGATCATCGCGGTTGAACTTTTCATAAAGGCTGTCAAGGGTGTCACCGGGACGGAGATATCCGTGGTAAACATCCTGGTAGTATTCCATGCTGACCGTATATCCATGCTCTTTGACAAAATCCATTCCCATGAAGATGTAATCGTCAGCAGGCGTATCCTTTTCGATCTGGTAGATCGTATAGCGGTCCACGTCCCTCTCCGCGACATAGGCTTCCACTTCATCGAAAATCTCTGCCGCTGTTTTACGTATCGTATCCAGTGAAGCACGCAGTGCCGTTGTATCCTGGCTTCCTGCGTAACTGGCAAGATAAGGGATACTATAGCCAGATGAGTCGATCTGGTAATGGGACAGGAGTACGTGGGCTACGGCTTCAGCCTCGGTCTCCCGGGTCCTCTGATCCTTGACAAGACCCTGCTGACGCATGATATCCCTGTCATGAAGCCTGGCATGTGCGAGCTCATGGACAGTAGTCTTCATTGTCTGGACCTCACTCATCCCGTTCTGGATAACGATCTCCTTGTTCTGGCTGTCGTAATATCCCTTGGCGCCGCCTTCGATCTCATCGAACCGGATCGGGACCGGGGAGACGGCACGCATGGCATCCATGAAGATCTCATAGTTTTCAGCTGTTCCTGTAAGCTCCGGAACATCCAGTTCAGGGAGCGGGTCGCCGGTCGTCTGTGCAAGATCAAATACTTTTGCCACTTTGTAATGGGGTACCGTGACCTCCACCTCTTCTGTCTTAGGCTTTCCGTCTCTCCCAAGGACAGGCTTTCCGGTCCGCGGATCCAGGACTTCCTGTTCCGTCTTTTTCTTATAGGGAGCAGGAGAGATGATAGATATTCCCTTCTGTCCCTTCATGACCTGCCGGTTAAACTTTTTCTGCCAGTTGGTATAGCTTGCCACATGCGTTGCTGTAGGCATCTGCATGGCGATCAGCAGGACGTTGTTGGCACTGTAATGGTGGAATTTTGCCATTGTTTCAAGTACCTTTTTGAACTGCACATCGTTTGACATATACTCCTTCAGCCCTGCTTCAAGCTTGTCAGTGATCTGTTTCATCTGTTCCCTGCGGGCAGCAATGATCTCTTCAAAACTTTTCTTTTTCCCGGACTCATGAGTCTTTTCTGTCTTTGTCTCTTCTCCTTTTGAAGTATCGCTTCTGCCGGGATCAGCCTGCCGCTTTCCCGGATCGTCCTGCGGCTTGAAACTATTGATAGTGTTATTTGCTTTTTCAGCCATAAAAATGCTCCTTTCCCGGCGGAGGCCGTGACGTAATAAAGCCTGTCGGCCGCCGGCTCCCGCCGAAATATTTCTATTAATCTGTTTTATCTGCTCAGAACTACGGGATTCTGAACATTCGCCTTCTGTTTTCATAAAGCCGGTTCTGCATGCATTTTCATATCCGTCCTTTTAATACCTGCGGATAATTCCGCTTTTTTGGCCTGCAGCCGGTCGAGCAGGGAGTCTTTACCCTGCTGCGATTCGCCTTTGCTTTTTCCGGAGATGTCCACTGCTTTTACAGCCTTACTATCTGAAATATCTGAAGCGAGATCCGCAAAGGTCTGCCCTCCTGAAAGGAGTTCTGCAGAACGTCCTGCAAGCGCTTCTGTATGGCTTTTTGCGGCGTTCTCACGGACAGACTGGTCTGTTTCCTCATCCACTCCCAGGGTCTCCCCGGGCGAGTGCTCATCCATGTTGAGCATGGCATTGAGCTCCGCAAGACGGGTAGATTTCTCTGCAAGCTCTGTTTCATGGGCAAAGGGCTTCCGGACCTCTTCCTTCGCGGCGGCGAGCTGACCCTGCAGGTTTTCCAGCTTCTGCTGTGACTCCGCAAGCTGACGTTCCACACTTGCCAGGGTATTCTGGATACGGGTGATATTGCCGGAAGGGTCTTTGCCAATTTCGAGGGTGTAGCTGCACTGGCGCTTTAAGGTGAGCATGTAGCTCTGGCGGAAGCCGTCAAAGCTGGCGCTCATGGAAAAGCCCGCGTACTCACCGATCGTTCCCTCCGCATGAACGGCTTTGAGGCCTGCACAAGCGGCGATCAGGGCAGTACCGGCTTCTTTCCTGTCCGTGAATTCCTTCCCGCCGATTGTCATGGAAAAAGTCTCTTCTTCGCTGTCCTTATCTTTTTCCTGCTGTGCCTGCAGAGCCTTGACTGCCACCAGATCTGCCCTGAGGCCGCCGATACGCTCCTTTACAGCTGTGATCTGGACAGGGTAAGTCCGGGCAATGTCAGACTCCAGACGGTAGCGCTCGTTGGTGTGATTGGCTTTAAGGAGCTTCAGGCGGCTCACCTGTATGTCGAGATCCATCTTCTCCTTGATCGCGGGATTGCCGGTAGCAAGCGCCTTGATCTCGGCGTATGACAAGGCAGTGTCATCCACATCCTCACAGGAGCGCACGGGGGATTTTGACGTCATGATCTGGGAAATAAATTTCTGTTTCTGCTCCAGGATCTGCCACATGTAGCTGTCGAAGCTCGATTCAGTCACATACCTGTAAATCTTTACTTTTGGGTTTTGGTTGCCCTGACGGAGGATCCGGCCTTCCTGCTGTTCGAGGTCAGAGGGCTTCCAGGGGCAGTCGAGATGATGCAGGGCGATAAGGCGGTCCTGCACGTTGGTGCCTGCGCCGAGCTTTGGTGTGGATCCCAACAGGATCCGCACCTGCCCGGAGCGGACTCTGGCAAATAATTCCTCCTTTCTGGCTTCGGTGTTTGCCTCATGTATAAAGGCGACCTCCTCCCGGGGTATTCCTCTGGCGACAAGTTTTTCCCGGATGTCATCATAGACATTGAAGGATCCGTCCCCTTTCGGCGTCGAGAGGTCACAAAAACAGAGCTGAGTGGAGCGGTCCTTTTCCGTGTCCCTCCAGACATTGAACATGTTCTCCACGCATCGGTTGACCTTGCTCTCCGGGTTATCCGGGAGCATAGGATTGATCAGGCGCTGATCAAGGGCACACTTCCTGCCGTCATTCGTGATCTTGAGCATGTTGTCTTCTGTAGGCTGCACCCTGCCTGCCCGGACAGCCTCAGCTCGGTCTGCGAAAGAGGAGACAAGCTCCTTCTGCTCCTCACTGGGCTTTAAGACTTCGTTGATGTATTCCGCTTCCGGGACGGGAAGGTCGAGCATGTCGGAAGTCTGGATATCCGCGCTCTCTTTAAAAAGCGTGATCAGCTCCGGGAGGTTGTAGAACTTCGCGAAGCGTGTCTTGGCCCGGTAGCCGGTGCCTTCCGGAGCCAGCTCGATCGCTGTGACGGTCTCACCAAAGGCTGCAGCCCAGGAATCAAAATGTCCCATCCCGAGCTTCTGGAGTGTGCCGTACTGCAGGTAGCGCATGACAGTATAGAGTTCTACCATGCTGTTGGAGACCGGAGTACCGGTGGCAAAGGTAACACCCTTTCCGCCGGTGATCTCGTCCAGGTACTGGCATTTCATGAACATGTCCGAGCACTTCTGCGCATCGGTCTGGGCAATGCCGGCAACGTTCCGCATCTTGGTGTAGAAGAAAGCATTCTTGTAAAAATGTGATTCATCTACAAAGAGACGGTCCACGCCCAGCTGTTCAAAGGTCACGACATCATCCTTGCGTTTCTGGTCGTTCAGCTTTGCCAGCCGCACTTCCAGAGTCCGGCGTGTCTTTTCCATCTGCTTGATGGTGTAGTTCTCCCCGCGGTCGTATTTCATGGAGCTGATGGCCGCCTCGATATCATCGATCTGGGACTGGATCGTTGCTTTCTGCCGCTCCCTGGAAAGCGGGATCCGCTCGAACTGGCTGTGCCCGATGATCACGGCATCATAGTCGCCGGTCGCGATGCGGGAACAGAACTTCTTGCGGTTGGCAGGCTCGAAATCTTTCTTTGTCGCGACAAGGATGTTTGCGCCGGGATAAAGCCGCAGGAAATCACTTCCCCACTGTTCGATCAGGTGGTTGGGGACCACATAGAGGCACTTCTGGGCAAGCCCGAGACGTCTGCTCTCCATGCCGGCGGCGATCATCTGGAAGGTCTTGCCCGCACCGACGCAATGGGCCAGGAGCGTGTTGTCGCCATAAAGGATATGGGCGACAGCGTTCTTCTGGTGATCCATCAGGGCGATCTCAGGTGTCATCCCGACGAAGCGGATGTGGGAGCCGTCATACTCCCGGGGACGGATGCTGTTGAATAATTCGTTGTATTTCTTACATAGTGCCTCCCTTCTGTCGATATCGCGGAAGACCCACTCCTTGAAGGCTTCCTTGATCATCTCCTGTTTCTGCTGTGCCAGCATTGTCTCTTTCCGGTTCAGTACCCTGCGCACGTTCCCTTCCGCATCCTGCACATTGTCATAGATCTTCGTGTCCCTGAGGTTCAGTGCATCCTCCAGGAGCCTGTAAGCGTTGACGCGGGTAGTGCCGTAGGTGGATGTAACACGCGGGTTCCCATAGGAATCCCGGTTCTTTCCTGAGATGTTCCATTGGCCGTTGACTTCGGCATAACGGACGTCGATGTCCTTGCCGAGGAAGTACCAAGGTGTCTTGAATGTCTCCCCCATGAACTGTGTGATGTACTCCGGGTCCACCCAGGTCGCGCCGAGGCGGACTTCGATCTCTGAGGCGTCGAGGTCTTTGGGCTGTACCTGCTCGAGGGCAGCGACATTTACCTGATATTCAGGATGGTTCTGCGCGAACTCTTTTGCGGTCCGGAGCTTTTCCCGGACATTGCCGGATAGGTATTCATCCGTATTTTCATACCGGTCTGTCAGAGGATTCTTGAAGATGACACCAGTGAGTTCTTCTGTGATCTCTTCCGGTGTTTTCCCTGTCAGCTGCGCCATAAAAGGAATGTCTACCCTGGCTTTTTCTCCGATGGAGAGTGCGAGGGCTTCCACAGCCGTATCCACGCTCGTGACCGGTTCCGGGCGGCGGATGGTACGTTTGGTGAAGATATCAGCCTTCCTGTCAAACTTCCCTTCTTCATCCAGGATCTCGAGGGATGCCAGGAGGCAGTAACTGGAATCCTGTGCAAAAGCCCTGCGGTTTGCATTGCTGCTGATGATCCCGTACTGGGCGGTATATTCGTCATAGCGGCGGTTCAGACGGCTCTGGATGGAAGAGACTTCCGCATCGCTCCTGTCCTCCAGCTGGGCTTGCAGCAGCTCCTGAACGATGTCCCGCAGCTCGATCATGCCGAGGATGCGCTCTGCCGTTGTGGCCGGAAGATCCATGCGATGCATGCGGGAGTTCTCACGGTAGTAGACATGGCCGTCGATATTGGTATAGCTGAAGTTTTTGACCGAAGGATCCGCAGGGATCGAAAGATCCTCATCTTCCAGTTCAGAGTCCGTGATCTCCGGGGCGGTGATCTCCCCCTGAATATGGCTCATAGCTTCACGGAGCTGATCCGAAAGAAGAGCTCCCGCAACCGGCTTTACTGTCACTTCCTGCCTTCCATACTGTGTGTTTTCTGTTGTGAATTCTCCGAGTACCATCTCCGGATGCTCAGCAAAATAGCTGTTCACCAAATAGCCTTCCAGTGTCGTACCCAGATGTACCCAGCCGGGTTCTTCCAGGGACATGCGGTCCCGCTTCTGGAAAAACAAGATGTCCGCCACGACGCCGGTATTTGCATTGCGCAGGAAAGCGTTATCCGGAAGACGTACTGCCCCCAGAAGGTCTGCCCTGTGCGCTATGTACTTCCTCACGGATTCATTCTGCTTGTCCATCGTGCCGCTGGATGTGACAACTGCAACTACGCCGCCGGGACGTACAAGATCCAGTGATCTCGCGATGAAATAGTCATGGATCAGGAAATTGTGCCGGTCATACCTGGAGTCCGCCACCTTGTACTGGCCGAAGGGCACGTTTCCGATCACGGCATCAAAAAAGCTGTCCGGGAAAGAGGTTGTCTCAAATCCCTGAACAGCAATGTTGTTTTTCTGATAAAGTTGTCTGGCGATCCTGCCGGATACAGAGTCGAGCTCCACACCGTACATGCGCATGTCTGACATGCTCTCCGGAAGGAGCCCCATGAAATTGCCGACACCGCAGGACGGTTCCAGCATGTTTCCGGAGGAAAGGCCCATCTGTTCCAAAGCTCCATACATGGCTTTGATCACGGTAGGTGATGTATAAAAAGCATTGAGCGTGCTCGCCCTGGCTTCACGG
>NZ_FNFZ01000051.1 GCF_900101015.1 Sarcina sp. DSM 11001
TGCCTGGTCGAGTACAGCAGGTAAGTGACGACATGGTAGACAGACAGTTTCCTTTTCCGCACGAAACAATGGGGAAAACGATGAGCATTCAGGAAATCCTCAGACTTCAGAATGCCGGAAATGTCGGAAACAATAGATTTGAGTAGTGAGAGTTGATCCATAAAAAAGCACCTCCTGTTAGAAACTTGAAATGTGATTTCTAACAGGGGCGCCGCATTTTTGTTAAGGGTATGTCAATTGACAAAATACACAAATTCACTACTTGAATTTGTGCACTATGTATAGAAAGTGTGCCAAAAATCTTATTTTGACCACCTTGGAGATGGACGCGCTGAAATGATTATAAAAAAAATAAGAAAAGCAGTAGAGGCTGTCAGGTCCACCCTGCGCTTTAAAGTATTCAGTATGAATATCCAGCTGGTTGCTGCTGCCGTCATTATCTTTGCCGTGACCGGTATCCTTCAGGTTCAGAGATTTGCAGGAGTCATGGAAGAGACGAGCAGAGAACAGAACGCGGTCATCATGGATACCATGACCGAGTCCATGCACAGAGGCGCGACAGAGAGCCTGCAAAAATATGTACAGTCTCAGTCAAAAGTCCTCAACGCGGAGTTCTGGACCATGCAGCATGACCTCAAGGTCCTGGCCAGGCAGGTGGAGATGGTACTGGAACATCCTTCAGAATTTTCACCGCTCCCTGTACCCAGCCCCTCCGAGGCAGCTCCGGGCACGCTGTCCCTCCAGCTGCTATATTCTGATGATGCGGACATTTCGGATCCGGAACTGAAAGAAGATATTCTGCGTGTCGGAACTCTCCGGAATATGATGCTGGAGATTGTCGAAGGGAGTAAGTCCCTGCTGGACTGCATGGTCTCTCTGCCGGAAGGCGCCAGTATCATCGTAGACAATAAACCGGAATTAAAGATCGGGGAGAATGGCGAAGTCCTGACCTATAATGCGGACAGGCGCCCCTGGTACGCGGGAGCGGTCGTCCACAAAGGGATTTATTATACCCCGGTCAACCCTGACAACTATTCCAATGGTTATGAGGTGATGGCGGGTATTCCGGTCTATGTGGACGGGAAACTGGCAGCGGTCTGCGGTTGTTCTGTTCTCATGAATGACCTGGAGCAGATCGTCATCAAATCAAAACTCGGGGACAATTTCGATTCCTGCCTGATCAATGAAAACGGAAATGTGATCTATTCTTCCAGACAGGAAGGAGAACTGGGGACGGATTCAAATACCCTGAAAAGCCTGAAGGAGAGTTCAAACGCGGATCTGGTCACCCTGGTCAATAAAGCCCTGGATGGCGGAACCGGTTTTTCCCTGATCAAACTGGACGGTAAAGAAACTTATATCGCCTATGCCCCCATCGAAACTGTGGGGTGGACTCAGCTTCTCATGGTCCCAAAGAGGGAACTGAACAGAACCGCCTACCTTCTGGCGAGCCTGACGAACGCTGTCCTGGAGGATAATATTGCCGAATCCCACACTACTGCGGAAAGGACAATAAACAGGACGATCCTGATCGCCCTCTTCCTTCTGGCATTTTCCACCTTTACATCTATGCTGTTCGCAAATCATCTGGTAAGGCCGATCAACCGGATGACCGCCAGGGTATCCCAGATGCGCGGCGACGACATGGTCTTCAAGATGGAGAAGATCTACCTCACGAATGATGAGATCGAAGTACTGGCCAAGGCCTTTTCGGAAATGTCGGAAAAGATGAAGGGCTATGTGCGGGAGATCGTCAGCATCACAGCGGAAAAACAGCGTATGTTTACGGAACTCTCCGTCGCCTCGGAGATCCAGGCCAACATGCTGCCCAAACATTTTCCGGCCTTCCCCGACCGGAAGGAATTTGACCTTTACGCGGTCATGGATCCCGCAAAAGAGGTGGGAGGCGACTTTTACGACTTTTTCCTGATCGATGACGACCACCTGGCCCTTGTCATGGCCGATGTGTCCGGAAAAGGAGTCCCGGCGGCTCTCTTCATGGTGATCTCCAAGACAATGATCAAGAACGCTGTCCTTTCAGAAAAATATTCCGGTCCCGGCGAGATTCTGAGCGAAGTCAACAACCAGCTGTGCGAAGGAAACGAAGACAACATGTTTGTGACAGTCTGGCTGGGCATACTCACCACCTCCACCGGCCATCTCGTCTCTGCCTGCGCGGGACATGAATATCCCGTCTTTTACCGGAAAGACGAAGGATTTGTCATGGAAAGGGATCCCCACGGTCTCAGCCTTGGCGCCATGGAGGAATCCAGATACATAGAAGTCGAATGGCAGATGAACCCAGGCGACCTCCTCTTCCTGTATACCGACGGAGTACCGGAAGCCACAAACAGCGAAGAACAACTCTTTGGAAATGACAGGATGATGTCGGCCCTCGCATACAGCTGGGATGGAGGAAAACTGGACGACCTGCTCAAAGACGTCCGCAGACAGGTCGACGAGTACGTGGGCGATGCCCCCCAGTTTGACGACCTGACCATGATGTGTATAGAATACTTTGGGGAAAACCCCAATGAAGAGGAAAACTTAAAGGAAGGAAAACCCGAAAGGACAGGAGAACCGGAAGGAAAGTAACCCTGAAAAGACAGTAAAGCTAAAAGTAGAGGTGACCTTAAAGGTGAAATAACCTGAAAGGACAGGAAACCCGAAAGGAGAAAGATTCATGAATGAAATGATTAAAAAACGCAATGCCCTGCTCTCTGCCAAAGTCATCAAAGGACTCGAATCCCGCAACATGACAGGATACTACGCAGAGACAAAGGAAGAAGCCCTCAAAATCGCCCTTTCCCTGATCCCGGAAGGATGTTCCGTCACCATGGGCGGTGCCATGAGCGCCCACGAGATCGGCCTGCCCCAGGCCCTCGCAGCGGGAAACTACAATTTCATAGACCGCGACAAGATCGAGGACAAACGCGCCGCCATGCTCGCGGCCTATGACGCCGACTACTTCCTCGCAAGCGCGAACGCAATGACCGAGGACGGCATCCTGGTGAACATCGACGGCAATGCCAACCGCGTCTCCGCCATTGCCCAGGGACCGAAAAACGTCCTCTTTATCATCGGCATGAACAAGATCTGCATCGACGTGGACAGCGCCCTCAAACGCGCCCGCAACGTCGCCGCCCCGATCAACGCCCAGAGATTCGGCCTCAACACCCCCTGCACAAAGACAGGCTCCTGCATGAACTGCAAATCCCCCGATACCATCTGCTGCCAGTTCCTCATCACCCGCTACTCAAAACACCCCGGCAGAATCAAGGTCATCCTCGTCAACGACTTCCTCGGATTCTGATTACAGCCCGTGGCAGGGAAACAGGAATCTCCTTTCGTCCTCTTGACTGTCCCTCTGCTCCGTCAAAAAGATGACAGTCATTAATAAAGTGTATTAGAAAAGTCCGGTTTCCAGTAGAACCGGACTTTTTTTTTAGTTTTTTGACGTATAATGTACACATATAAGTGATATGATAAACACAAATTAACTAGTGGAGGAATTGAAGGTAAATGTTTTTTCAGACATATCGTTATATATTCTGTAAGCACCTTTAAATCCGTACAAGAATCAGACAAATAAACGCAAACTTTGATAAAGAAACACAGCTTTGGATAAGTAATATTTTTTAGAAGAAAAAGTAATGGACTGGCGGAATATAAAAATAATGTACTGGCGGAATATAAAAAGAAGATAAAAAATAAAGACAGAAGGACCTGGAAAAAAAGACAGAAGGACCTGGCATCAGCCCAGAGGACGGAGAATACAAATCCAGAACGTGACCCGGAAAGAAAAGCAATGAAAAAGAATCATGTAAGAAAGTACATGAGACGAGGGGAGATACGCAGAGTCTGGAAAAAAGCTGTAAGTATTCTTTCATGCATAGTTGTATTTGTTACTACCTATATGTTGTTGCTCCCTGCCATCACAATGGAGAAGACAGCAATATGCGGAATAGAAGCCCATCAGCATGATGAAAGCTGCTGGGAGACAGAAACAAAACTGACCTGCGGTTTGGATGAAGAGGACGGTCATCAGCACACGGATGACTGTTTCACCACTACCCGGAAACTCATATGTACTCTTGAACAGCACACTCATTCAGAGCAGTGCTTCAATATAAAGAAACAACCTTCCTGTGCTCTCGAGGAACATTCGCACACAGACGAATGCTTCCGGGAGGACAGGCTTTTGTCATGCCCTCTGGAGGAAACGGCGGACCACCAGCACACAGAGGACTGCTATGAACGCGAAAAGGTTCTGATCTGCGGAAAAGAAGCCCATACCCATACTGCGGAGTGCTTTGGGGAGGACAATGAGACCGTCTTGAGGGTAGAGAACAATGATAATTTGACTGAAGAGTTTGCAAAAGAACCGACAGACATGACAGCTGAAGATCCTTCTGAACTTTTGCCTGAGACTGAGGATAATGAAGATTTTGAAGAAGAATCGTCAGAAATTGCCACAGAAATGGCATCTGAGGGAACAGTAGATTCTATGTCGGAAGCAGAGGTTACAGACGAGGAGTTTCTGGATAATCAGACCGGTGAAGAAGTTGTAAATGAAACTTCTGAGGATATAACAAATTCCTTGACGGATTCGAAGAACGGGGAAACCCAGGAAGATCAGGATACAGGGGAAGATGCTATAGAAGAGGCAGAAGGTAAAGAGGATGACACAGACCCAACAACTGAAGTCTCTTTCGATGAAGAAGCTGAACAAGAAAACATTGATTCTGTAGCCGATTCCTCCCCGGAAGAAACTGAAGATTCAGAAGCTTTGACAGAAGCTGACTCTGAAATGGCAGAAAGCGAAAACACGGTTGCCGAAGCGGAAATTGTCTCCAAGGAATCTCAAAGCGAAGGTACGGATTCTGCGGAAGAACCGACAGTAACGGATTCCATTTCAGCAGAACCTGTCGCTGAAGAATCCATCAAAGATGAAACTACAGCCAAAGAATCCCAGCCTGGTGTTTCCGGACTCCTGACCTACAAGGGTCCAGACTATACTGTGACGGTCTCATTCGACGAGTCAGCCGGTATACCGGAGGGAGCTTCTCTTATTGTGCGAGAAATTACCCAGGAGCAAGGCAACTACCAAAAATACAGCCAGGAAGCGGAAAAAGCAGTGGCGGAAAAGACGGATCAGAAGGTTTCCTGGGTTCGTCTCTTTGATATCTCTATCGAAAAAGATGGAAGAACGGTCGAACCCCAAGCTCCGGTCTCAGTCCGTATTGCCTACGCAGAAGCAATCGAACAGGTCCAGTCGACAGAAGTCAACACGGTACATTTTGAAGGAGAAGAAGAAACCCCGAAACTTCTTGATACAGAAGCTGAAGGAACTGAGGATACAGTAGAACAGGTCTCTTTTGACGCTGGCAGTTTCTCTGTCTTTGCCATTGTCGGGACGACCATTGAAAAGCAGATATTGGCCAGCGATGGGAATAACTATAAGATTAGTGTGACCTATGGGACAGAGGCTGAGATTCCCGAAGGAGCGGAGCTGCACGTAAAGGAGATCACAGAAGACGACTCTACTTATGATAATTATGTGGTGAATACTGAGAATGCGCTGGGTTGGGAAGAAGGCAGCGCCGGGTATATCAGGCTCTTTGATATCAAGATTGTCGACAGGAACGGAGATAAAATTACAATAGGCTCGCCGGTCGATGTGCGTATAGAATTGGCAGACAGGGAATCCGATGCGGTGGTGCAGGTTGTCCACTTCGCAGATGGAAGTGAAACTGGTGACGTGATTGAAAACGTTGAAGTGGATGGCGAAGCTGTTTGCATTGTAGCAAATGGTTTTTCAGCATATGCTATTGTGCAGGGCCCGGCCGCTGGCAGTGTAAAAGGAAGCATTATAGAAACGCTCTCTGATTTGAGCGATGCTGTTGATGATGGAGAACTGCTGTATCTTTCTGTTAAAAGAACAAACAACGGTGAGGAATACTTTACGAGAGAACTGAACAGTAATTCTGCATTGAAACTCACCGGCCCGAATAATACTTCAGACGCAGCTAAATGGATTTTTGAATCTACCGAGACTGAGAATGTGTATAGGATCAGAATCAAGGACGGGAATTATATTAAACAAGAACAAAAAAATAGTAATAATATTACTCTGACTCCTTTATCGACGGATGCTTCGGTATTTGAATTGAGCGCTTTGGCGGGAGACAAAAAACGATTTTATGCCAAGCTAAATGATAATCGATTTCTCCAATATTCTGGGAGCGGTGTTGGTATACGTCTTTATCCAGGTAATTCTAACGAAGGTAACAGCGCTATTCAGATAAAACTGGTGAATCCTCCACCCATCGTGTATGACCCCTATTCGCTTGAGGGTATGTCCTACGGCCTCATGAACTGGAGCGGTGAGCCGACTGGAAAGGCGGTCATGGCGAGCTCCGAAACAGTAGGTACAATGGACGCGAATGTGCTCACGGTGATGTCAAATGCGAACAATACGAGCCAGTTGTTCGTTCCTCTAGACAGTGATATTACTATGTGGACTTTTGAGTGGGTCAGTGACGATTTGTATTACGATTTGTATTACTTGAAAGTCGTTGTGGGCGGGGAAGAAAAGTATCTCAGGATTGATGGGAGTGGTGTGTCGCTTGTTCAGACAGCGGATGAACAGTGCAAAATCCAGGTCATTCCAGGAAGCGGCAGTCACAGCGGACAAATCTGCTTGAAATGTGGGGAACAGACACTGACCTACAAAACGACGGGCGAAGGAGAGACACTTACCAGAGGTTTCACAATCGGCGGTGAAGCTGGCAGTGAATGGCTGAACTTTGTCATGGTTTCGGAATTGACAAGCGAGTATTTTATGACCCATACCGCCCAGAAGGTGAGCGTTTCGGATCCGACCGTCACAAATGGTTCCAAGGTGATTATCTATACCCGCGTATGGAATGACGTTACAAAGAAATATGAATTCTATGCTGTAGATTCAGACGGAAGTCTTATTCCGGTCTATGAGAGCGGCGATCATATCCAGTGGGTCGGCGGTCAGTTTAACTCGTTGTTGTGGGACTTCGTGGAATATTACTGGGAAGGAACAACTGACCCCAATTATTATTATGAACTGTACAACGAGTATTCTGAGAAGTTTATTGCGCCACAGGGCACGAGCGGGCAGATCCTGTCGGACAGCGCTGTAGGCATCAATTTGACCGGACGTCGAAATGGATATCACTATTCCTCCATTGTGGGTTGGGACGATGACAACTACGCTTATACTGGCCTGAAAGCAGATACCACTACAACGCACAGTATCGTTTCCTGCCCTTTGGCTGAGACACAGGACTTCTATTTTGCAATCGTGCAGGACATTCCCACGGGCGATGAGCTGACTACTGTAAATACAGTGGACAACAATCTGCACGGCATTAGCATGAAGATGATCGACTTTGCTTCACGTTCACAGATGAGTGATTTTCTGGGAAATAACGATGATGCAACTTATTCCGGCAATGTAGCTGTTCTCAAACAGGGTCTGCTATCCACCAATCTCATAAACGGGTACCCCACGGTCACTGCTACGGTCACTTCAGCCAATCCAAACGGAATATCACTTTCCAATCTTTATAGTGACGGTTTGAGAGATGTCAATCACCTTTTTATTCAGAGTACCTATGACGAATCGGGGTATTTTGAATACGATAGCACGCAGAATTTTGCAAGTCTGCAAGGTGAAAACTTCAAAGTATATAAGGAATTGGGAACCTACGATTCAGGTGGAAACAAATCTACCCTGAAGCATGGGCAGTTTTTCCCTTTCAATGATTTGAAGCCAGGGGTATTTGCCGCTGTGAATGGGAAAAATCTTTACAGTGCATTGGCGGATTTCAGAACCAACCATCAGAATACCGGACTGTTGCCGGATGGAACTCCTAGAAAGTATGAACAGCTGTACAGTATAGAATATGGCAATAAAAAGGCAAACACCTTTTTCGGCATGGAGTTGGAAGCCTCTTTTACGCAGACACCGAATGGACATGACGACTGGGGACATGACATTATCTTTGAATTTACCGGTGACGACGATTTCTGGCTCTATGTGGACGGTGAACTGGTCATAGACCTGGGAGGAATGCACAGCGCCGTGCCAGGTTCGGTTAACTTTGCGACGGGTACCGTAAGCGTACACGGGGTGAATACGACGCTAAGAGAGGTTTTTGCAGGCAATTACAGGAAACGAAACCCAGAAGCGACGGATGGTGAGGTCAATGCTTTTCTGGCAGAATATTTCGATGAGGGAGAGACGGTTTTCAAGGAATATACGCAGCATACCATGAAAATCTTCTACATGGAGCGTGGTGCCGGAGCGTCAAACTTGCATATGCGCTTTAATCTTGCGTCTGTCAGAAAAGGCCATGTGCTGCTGAGTAAGAAGCTGGACGGCGTGAGTGATCCGGATTCCTTCCAGGCGGAGTTCCCTTATCAGATTTACTACACTTTGCCCCCTGAAGATGAGGGAGACAGTCCTGAAGAGACTTTACTGACACAGGAGGCCTCGCATATAAGTGTCTACTATAAGGATTCAATTAGACCGGTCAAGCATAAAGATACTTGTGTGATCGATGGAGTTGCCTATAATAGTGTGTTTTTCCTGAAACCGGGAGAGGTCGCCGATATAGCAGTGCCGAATTCTGCAATTAATTATCGGATTGTTGAATGCGGCGTGAACAAATCGATTTATGACAGCGTCATAGTAAAAGAGGATAATGAATTATCTGAAACGGTAAATAGTGCAAACGGCAGATTCGATTACAGCCTTTCCTCTAAAACGACGGAGGCTCGCCCGCGAGTTACTTATGTAAACCATGTTGATCCAGACGCGCTCAAGACGTTGACTTTTGAGAAAGTGCTGTACGCGGAGGATGGCGTAACGCGGATTCGCCATGAGCAGGACAATACGCTTTTTAACTTCCGATTGTCCCTGGGGACGGAGTTTGGTGAGTTACAAGCTGCCAACATGCAGACCTACTGTGTGAAAAACAATGAAGGCAAATACTGTAAGTGGGATTCGACGCTGCAAACACCTGGATTTGTATCTTTGGGCGCTGGAAAGAGCGATTTTTCACAGTTGACCGATGATGAAAAGAAGGCTGCCACATTCCACGCTTCTCTGAACGGTTCCATTTCAAAGATACCTGTCGATTATACCGTTGAGATTCGGGAGGTCTTGGTTGGAACACAGTACAAACTCGAGGAGAAGGACTCTGAAATACCAGACGGATACTCACGGCAGAAATATATTCTGCACGAAAATGGAGCAGACGGTAGTGGCGAAGATATTAACATTGCCTATGTGGAGGACGTTGTCGAAACCAATCCACATATAGAAGTATGCAACCTGAAGGGCTTTGGCCTGCGTATCAACAAGGAGTGGTCCGATGAAGAATATATGGTGGACCGTGCTCCAGCATATTTCGCGGTATTTACTGAAAATGAAAATGGGGACCTGACGCTTGTTGAGGATATAACTAACAATATTATTACAGTCCGGCAGCTCCCTTACTCGGCGACCCCCCAGACGTTGTACTGGTACTTTGACCATCTGCCTGTCAGCGGAGTGCCTTTTGAAAAATATAAAGTGCGGGAAGTGACAATTGGCAACGTAGATCCGACGGTAGACAGCGACGGTTTCGTGACGGATTATGGTACGGTTACGCCTGTTGGTGATAAAGAAGGAGTAACAATAATGGGCCGGCAGACCGGTCAGGACGAAAGCACTGGGTATGAGTATACTGTTTCCTATGATGACGGCGAAATAGAGACAGGCTCTAATGTCCATGTATTCTCGGCAGAAAACAGCCGTTCCGGCGTTAAGTTGTATAAAATGGACGGAAACACCCCGCTGGCTAATGCGAAATTCCGCTTGACCAAAGACGGTGCACAGATAGGAGTGTTCACTTCGGACGAGAACGGATTGGTTACGGAAGCTTTCCTTTTGCCTGGTCAGACCTATACGTACGAGCTAATGGAAACAAATTCGCCGCAGGGTTATCAGGGTATCCAGCATCCGATACAGCTTACACTGGTGGGAAACACTCTGATTGTTGTGGATGAAAATGGAGTTACCCATAATTATACTCCAGCGGAAGGAGACACAATGCCGACTTATATCGTCCAGAACAGGAAGTATGAGTTCAAGGTTATTAAAAAGAACCAGAGCGGCCAGGTCCTGTCAGGTGTGACATTTGCACTTCACAAACAGAAAACAGTGGGCGGTCATACAGGCATAGATGTGGATCCGGAGAGCGGGTATGAGAGCCTGACAACGAACACGGACGGTATTGTTCCAAAGCTGGATGATACTCTGCCGCCCGGCACTTATGAACTTCAGGAGACTGTGCCTCCTTCGGGTTATCAGGCTTTATCAGGAAATGTCCGTTTCACAATCAGCGAAACGGGAATAATAAGTTTGGACGAAGGATACTATCCTGAAGGCGAGGTAGAGCTGGAAGCAGATGCCACTACTGATCCCAGCAAAATTACCTATACCATGTCCATTATTAACAGGTGCCCACCAATGGCATTGAAAAAAGAGGATAACACTGGTCATCCCCTCCCGGGTGCCATATTCAAACTGATGTCGCTCAATTCAGGCAATGTCTGGGTGGATATGGGTGTGGACGGCTCGATTGACATGAGCTCAATTTCTGAGATAGTTCTCCCCTCCTTTACTAATGGTCGGTATCGTCTTCAAGAGGAAATCGCCCCCGAGGGGTACGTTATTATGACGAAATACGTGTACTTTACCGTTGAAAATGGCTCTGTTAGATTGACTAATGAAACCGGTGGAACTCCGGAATCTGCGAACCCACAGGTGGTGTTGGACGGGGATAATGTGAACGGTTATACATTGACTATCAAAAATACCCTGGGAGCTTCCCTTCCCGCCACCGGCGGTCCGGGCACAAAGCTGTTCTATCTCCTCGGGGCTATGCTGACTGTACTTGCCGGAGCAGGGCTGGTTGTGAGAAAGAGACGGAAAACTTGAGAAAAATAATAGAAAGATGGTTGACTCTGCCAGCATAGGGCATAGATCAGCATTCTTTGCTCAAATGCTAAAATACACTGTTTTAGAACTAAAACAAATGCTTGTGATTTAAGATGCACTATGCTATGGTTAAGGCAATTTAAAGTGTGAAGAGAAGTAAATGTTAATATTGAAAAGGAATGAATGGAATATAAAATCCTGATGGAGAATGACATAAATGAGCACGCCGGACATATCATTTAAACCACTCTGGAAACTTCTGATTGACCGGGATATTAGTCGGCAAGAACTTCAGCAAAGAGCCGGAGTATCCAGATCTACCATGTGGAAAATGGGGAAGAACGATTACGTTTCACTTGATGTGATCACAAAGATTTGTAAAGTGCTGGATTGCAGTGTTGATCAAATCATGGAGATTATCTGATGATGAGAGATATCAGGAATAGAAAGGAAGTAAGTACAATGAATACATTGGAAGCAACTGTATCGATGATGAAACAGCTGCCGGAGAATGATTTGCTGAAGATTCAGGCTTTTGTAAGACTCTTTTTTCCAGATTCCTCAAATCCTTTTGTACCATTGACAGAAGAGGAGATCTATGCACAGCTTGCCAGATCCAGAAAGCACGCAGAGGACGGGAATCTTAAGGATGCAAGGCAGATATCCTCAAATGTGAGGGAAAAGTATGGATTATAGGGATCAGCTTAACACTTGGAAAGTATTTGCTACAGATGACGTTGAAGAAGATTTGTCTGAGTTTGTGCAGTATCTTCTTTTCGAGAAGATGAGCTAGCAGGCTGCGAACGCCGTGATCGATGATTATGATGAAACACTGGATGAACTGGAGAGGGTCGCGGGTTCCCTGAAACTTGTTAACAATCCAAAGTTGGCAAGGCTGGGATATAGACGGATTAACTTTAAGCGGCATAGGTATTATTTTCTATACTGGTTGAAGGGGAAACAGCTATTGTTGATGCGATGTATCATGAGCTTCAGGATCCGGATAATGTGATGAGATGAGAGTCTCCACTGGCGGATTTGGTGCCAGCTTCATCTATCTCCTCGGAACCATCCTGACGGCATTTGCCGGAGTAAGGCTGGTGATGATAAAGAGACGGATGGCATAAGAACAAATGAGACAGGCTCTGTGAGTGTGAAAACTCATGGAGCTATTTTTATTTATTTGGCTCGAAAAGCTTTTACCGAAAGAGATTTATCTGGAATTGAAGAGCGAATTCTTTGAGATTTGAGTCATTCTGTCCTTCGTCGATCGTGATAAGGACTCGTTTATTATTTTTCTTTAACCTTGACAGAAAGCGGTTGATTTTTCCAACGTTGTCCAGCGAGTCTGTGTTTCCTGTACTGAACCCAGATCCCATTACAAAGACCTCGAAACCTCGATCTGTAATATCCGGGATTCCGGTGCTCTTTTCGCTGAGACACATACATAATTCGTCCAGATAATTACGTGCCGGGTCTAGGCGCACCACGATCCAGCCTTCCCGATCAAGTGCCTGTTGTACAGATGTCATCAGAACCGTTTTCCCGCATCCACGTACACCTGTGATCAGAAAGATCTGCCTGGTCGGCTCAGCGGCAGTATATTCATCCAGAATTGTGGAAACTGAATCCTGACGGGATATATATGTATAGGGAATTTTACCCAAAAGTAAGTGTAAACGGATTGTGGTCCGGCATGTCAAACTCCTGTCATTTTACTTTTATAACTTTTTATAACTGCATTTTTACTTTTATACACAGAAAACTAAGTTTTTACGTAGATAGCCTCCTGTAATCTGGTGCCTGAATATTAGAGCAAATTTACTCCCAGGCATGTCAGTAGATCGAGCTCCTTTTTCGGCACTTCAGAAATACGGTTATCCTCAGAATGGTAATGTTCCCTGACCCGATAAATATTCTTCCCGATGGACAGAATATCTTCGGGGGAATATTTTTCGGTGAGTTCATTTTCGCGCAGTGCTTTGACTATCCCGTAAAAATACAAAAGGCTTATATGGTTGATGAAAGACCATGCTTCCAGCTCACTGTTTGTGCGTTTATAGGGGGCGCCGATCTGAACTGAATTCTTGAGGTAA
>NZ_FNFZ01000074.1 GCF_900101015.1 Sarcina sp. DSM 11001
AATAAAAGGAGGAGACCCTGTGAAAGAGAATTATGAATCCCCGGAAATGGAAGTCTGCTTTTTTGACACAGACGACGTGATTACACAATCCCCTATTGATGACAATGACGACGATTAATGGATGAGCAGGATGGCAGGTGGCCTGAGCAGGCTGCCTGCCATTCTGGTAAAGAGGTAAGGGATGAAGTATTTTAGAGAAATTGCGGTCGTTTTTATCATCATGATCCTTCTGAACCTGACTGCATGTAAAGCAAAAACCCCGGAGGTATCCTCTTCTCCCGCTTCCAGATCCCCGAATGCGGAGCAGACGGATGATGAAGAGTCAAACTACGAGACTGGTGTCCCGATGGTCATTGATGACGAAGGGGAGGACTGAAGCCCCGGCTGATGCGGATCGCAGGAATATGTGTATAACAGAGATATACAGTTTTGCCAACCGGCTTGTCCATGTAACAAGGTGTGTGAGCATGGCGCGGCCACGGTCTACGGCACCCCCTGGGACGGGAAGCACCACCTGGGCCATAACATTGCCGCGCCGGTGCGGGCCATCTGCATCCTGGAAAAATCGAAGGAAGACCGCATCCGAGCGATCACCAAAACGGAAGCGCTGCCAATGATGATCCGGCAGACATACTGCCCTGCCGATCCTAAGGCGCTGGCAAAGACGCTGTCCCTGCTCGTTCCCATAGGCGTGCGGGCCGGTCCGGCCTGGTGAAGGGCAACTTTATTGTACCGAGAAAGGAAAAACAGATGAGAAGGTATCAGATGAAATGGGAACGTGGCAGGCACGTCATGGCGATCCTGCTGAGCCTTGTGCTCATTCTGAGCAGTACCAGCCTCACAGCATTGGCAGAAGAGATCCCGGCCGCAAATGCGGGCCAGGCTGAAGAGGTGTTTTCTGATGATGGTCAGCAGGACACATCATCGGAAGTCACTGATGAAGAAGCACTTTCTGAGGACGATCCGCTCACGAACGGATCGGAGGACCAGGATACATGGGATGGGCCTGCTGTTTCGTTTGAACAGAGCGAAGCTGTTGACGGAGTCGTGGTCACTGTTACGGCGGATCCAGGCGTGTTTGACACAGATGCATCCCTGAGCATCATTAAAACAGACAGTGAGGATTTCCGTCAGGCATCGGAGGCTGAACTCGCGATCGAAGCCAGTGATACGCTGCTTATCCGGCATGCCATATACAGCTTTTCCGGAGCCGTGATGAATGGCGGCGCCAGAGC
>NZ_FNFZ01000062.1 GCF_900101015.1 Sarcina sp. DSM 11001
CTCGAACCAGATCTCTGTGATTCCTCCTGAAATCGGACAGCTGACCGCTCTTACTTCGCTGGATCTATCCGGAAATCATTTTTTAGATTTTTCTAAGTTAGCAAAAAATCTTCCAAGATTAAAGATTCTCAATGTTAGTAATTGTGTAATCAATCAGTTACCAATTGAGATTCTTTATCAAGATCTTCCTTTTTGGGATAAGTATAATGCTCCACTTAAAAAAAGAGGAATATTCATTAAAGGTCTACGCCTCCTAACGCAACCTGTTAGCCTCTTTTTAAAAGACAGACAACTTATCATGGAATATTTCAAAGAGGCTAAGATTCCGGTTAATGATACAAAAGTTATCTTACTCGGAGATGGAAACGCAGGAAAGACTTACACCATGGAGCGAATTAAGGGGAATGGAAAGAAGGGGGATTATCCTACATGCGAAACACACGGTATTCTGATTACATCGAGAACCATGGTTTCAGATGGAAAGCAATACAATATTCGGTTTTGGGACTTCGGCGGTCAGCATATCATGCGCTCTATGCATCGCTGTTTCCTCTCTGAGAGGACATGCTATGTTGTCGTGGTCAGCACACGACTGGGAAGTATGATGGACCAGGCCAGAAGATGGCTCAAGACCATTGCAAGTTTTGCGAAAGGATCTCCTGTACTCTTAGTTATTAACCTCATAGATAATGACCCTTATAGAGGATTTGCAGAAAACAGAATTTATGAAGAATTTCAGGATAAACTCGATATTAAGGGAATCGTCCATCTTTCTGTCATGGATGCGTCTGATGATGAATTTAATTATACTATATTAAAAAGCATCAAAGACATGGCTCTTGCCATGGACAGCATTGAAATGCTATTTCCCAAGTCCTGGAATGATATCCGTGAGGAGTTGTTCAAAGAGACCGCTATAGAAGGCCAGTATTACATAACACAAGAACGCTTCCAGGAAATATGTCGGAATAACCATTTATATGAAGAGGACATCCAACAGTGGCTACTTGACTGGTTCAATGACCTTGGATACTGCGTGAGCTATGGAAAAGATATAAGGCTTTCCGAGTATAAGGTTCTAAATCCGGAGTGGATCACAAATGCTATATACATTTTGCTTACTTCAGACAGAGTAATGGTAGACAACGGGATCATTTGGAGAAGTAACATAGAAACCGTGCTCAAAAACCCATCTGGCGGAACAGCTCCCGAGATAGACCATTATGAACCAGATGAGTGTGAATACATCCTTGAGGTGATGAGAAAATTCGAGCTTTCGTACAAGATAAGCGATAATCAGGAATTCTTACCCGCCCTTTGCGATGAAGACATCACGGTAGATCCTCCAAACAAATATCGGTCACATGTAGCTTCTTCTATGGTATATGAATTCCTCCCGGAGAACGTAATCCACAAGTTTATGGTCCGGTCTTACGGGAGGCTTGTCCGCAATTGCTGCACAAGTAAGAAAGTCATGATCCGGGATGAGCTCTCAGCACTGACTGCCATCCTTGATGCCGGTAAGGGAGATGACACACTGCACATCGATATCTATGCCCAGGGGGATAGGCATCCTTCCGAGCTTTTAGGCTGGATAAGAAATGAAATAAATGATATCAATCATGACTTGAATATCTCTGCCGAAGAATACATCTTCATTAATCAAGAAGAAGGAAGCATTGCTGTCAGGGAATTAATAGACAAACGAGAACTCGAAAGACGAGAAAACCCGGGCAGGCCTCCCAGATATCAGGGACGAAAAGCTTACTTTTTCATTGACGAACTTCTTGGTGAGCTGTTTGGCGACGAAATCGTTCAAACCGCTGTGGAGGTCATTTCCACACCTGACTCAAAATTTGATTCTCTGACACCTGAACTTCTTCTGTCATTGACATCAGAAGACGAACGGGCACATATTATCAGAAAATTAAGACCTAATATTGTGAACGTGTTTGGAGACATGGTATTGGGAGAAAAAACAACAACTGTTCACAATGGCCCCTCTGTAAAAGATATCACTAACCTTATTGAAGTGATCGCGACAGAAAAAGAAGCCAGCTATGAATTTATTGCAAAGCTTCTGGATGCAAATTCAAATCTGGCAACCGCATATATGGAGGCAACAAAACAAGGAAAAAAAGGCAAGTTATCCGACATGCTATCCAATGCAGCTAACCTGGCAACATTAGGACAAGTTATATCGAGTATACCTAAATTGGCATCGAATCCTGCAGTACAACAATTTATAGAAACCATAAGCCACTTTGTAAAATAGCTCAAACTTCTGATAAGTGAACGGATAGTCGAATGAAAAGCCCTACGCCACACACATCTTCTGGTGTGGCATAGGGCTATTCTTCTTTCGGCTTTCGCTCAATCTCCTGCTCCTGCATAACCTGTGGCAGTACCTGTTGAGGAACCTTTTATTCCCTTCTGGCCACTTCCAGCTGCTTTTCATGCGTAAGCGCAAAATAATAGCGCGGTCTCCAATAAAAATTACCCCAGCCCTTGCGAGTTGGAGTAATTCACTATAATTCACAAGCGATTTTTGAGATATTGGAACTTTTCACTCCATGGAGCAATATCTGCGAGCTGCTCATCCGTCCAGCTTTGATCCGGACGCTGGTCCAGCAGATACTTCAGATAGCCGTAGATGTTGAGGTCATGTGCCCTGGCCATCTCAACGATTGTGTAGACTACTGCACTGGCATCTGCTCCCTTGACACTGTCACTGAACAGCCAGTTCTTTCTGTTATGTTCTACAGAGCATAACAGAAAAAACTGGTTATTTTCCGACCGGCCTGTTGGAGCAGCCACCAGCGCCATCATTTATTCCCTTGTCCAGACAGCAAAGTTGAATGGAGTAAATCCCTACTACTATCTTCGGTATGTCCTTGAGAAGATGTCCTCCTATCCCATCTGTGACAAACTCTCAGAGCAGGACATGGCAGGACTGATGCCCTGGAGTGGAAAAGTTGGGAACGTGATCAGGGAGTACGAGAAGGAAAAGGACAGATCCAGCTGAATCAGCGCTCATTCTTATGTGAATTGTTAAGGTACTCTTGCCGCAGCCAAAGCGGCTGGGGTGCTTTTGTTTTGGGAGTAAAATATTACTCTCTACCATTGTCCTGTACGAAAGCGAAATTGTCGAACCGCCCAACCATTAATCGCTTACGCCATACCCAGCACACAAAAAAAGCACCGGCCATTTCTGGCTGATGCTTAAAGAAATCTTTCTATTTTCTTATTACAGGATACTTTATTACATGATGTTAGGTAAGTTAACATAAATCAATATTCATGATAACCAGGCACCTGTCTGTACGCAATAGTATGTCTTATTATCTTTCTTAACCTTTTTTATTATCCCATCTTTTTCCATCTGACCTAACATTGCTCCATATTGTTGGACCTGGATGCCTGAAAAATTCACCTTTTCCATCAGGTTAGGGATATTGACAGGCTCTTCAGCATTATTAATAATCTGAAACAGCCTATATTTGATTTCATCTTTTGTTACTATTTGGCTTTGTTCGTTAGTACTTTTAAAGTAATTACTTGGTTTGATACTTTTAAACCACATTTTGCCATACATAACCTTTTTCTCAACATACCCTTTTGACTGGAGAAGGCTAAGAACAGAAGCTATTTTTTGAAGAGAAGCAGCTCTCAATTCACGATATTTATTATGTAAATCTTCTACTGTGACATAATCATCTTCTAGTGCAATCACTTTTTCTATAGTTTTATTAATTATAGTAGAAGAATACTCCGTGATACAGGTACTTTTAGTCTTTGCACAAATATAAAAATGAAACAAATCATCCTTAGTAATAACCGTTCTACAATTATTCCAGAATGCAATAAAGAACTTGTTTGCATAACCTGTGGCAGATTCTGTTGAGGAATTTTTTTCTCCCTTCTTGCCACTTCCAACTGTTTTTCATGCAGACGTTTTAATACAGACTTACGTTTTTTTCCTTTCTTTCGCTTTTTTCGATTATTGTTGAGACCGTCAACCATTTATGGTACCAGGTACCAACGTGGTCAAACGAGCGTCAAATTAGGGAAATTTCACACTGAAGCCTGAAAATGGGTACAAAGAACCAGACGTATCTGCGATTTTTCTTTAAAAATCGCCAATACATCTCTTTTGAAAGCGTAATCAACCGGAGTGATTACCAGTTTCCAGGTACAGCAGGGGAAGAGCC
>NZ_FNFZ01000060.1 GCF_900101015.1 Sarcina sp. DSM 11001
CCGTTGACCTTGTAAGTGACTGTTACATCCTTTCCGTCGACATCCTTTGTGGTCTCGGTAACGGTGTAGTTTCCAATTGCGATCTCGTTGATCGTCAGCTTGTAGTTCTGGTCGCTGATCTTCTCGAAGTCCGCGAGCGTGAGCTCAGTCTTCTCGCCGGTCAGTTTTCCGTCTGTTCCGACCCACTTTCCGTCCTCGGTCGTGATCTCGAAGCGGAGGGCTCCGTCGATCTCTTCGGGGGTGATATCGCCCTTGATGGTCTTGGTCAGCTCGAGGGTTCCGGTCTGGTTCTTGTAGTCATCTTCGAAATCAACATTCGTGATCTCTCCGTTTTTGACTTCCGCTTCCGCTGTGTCACCGGTCTGACTGTCGCCGCCGTTGATGGTGTAGGTGACAGTTACGTCATTGCCTTCTGCATCCTTGTCGGTCTCGGTGATGGTGTATCCGCCGACCACAACATTGTTGATGATCAGGGTGTAGGTTCCGGTCTCCTCGTTGAAGGTGAAATCGTCATTGAGTTTCAGCGGTGTCTTCTCTTCTGTAAGTTTGCCGTCTTTGCCGAGCCAGAAGGTCTTCTGGTTTTCGCCTTCGCCCTCGGTCGTAGTAACTTCAAAGGTCAGCAGGCCTGCTGCTTCCTCAGGAGTCACTTCGCCCTTGATGGTCTTGGTCAGCTGCAGGGTTCCGGTCTGGTTCACGTAGCTGTTTTCGAAGGCGACTGTGGTGGTCTCGTCCTTCTCGACGGCTGCGTCTGCGGATGTACCGGTCTGGCTCTCGCCGCCGTTTACGCTGTAGGTGACGCTCACGTTTTTCCCGTCGATGTCCTTCGTAGTCTCGGTCACGGTGTAGTTTCCAAGCTCTACGTTCTCGATCTTCAGGGTATACGAATCAGAACCGTCTACATGATAGAAGGCAGTCAGTGTCAGGGTTGCTTCATTCTGTTTTGTGGTAAGGGTTCCGTCAGCCTTAAGGTACTTGGTGACCGTCTTGCCGTTTTCTGTCACTTCAGTAGAAATATGGAATGTCAGTGCACCCTTGGCTTCCTCTTCGGTAACAGGACCCTTTATGGTCTTGGTCAGCTCAATGCTGCCGGTGTGCTTGTCGTAGTCGTCCTCAAATTCAACATTTGTGGTTTCGCCGTCTTTGATCTCCACAGTTGCTGTCGCATCCGCAGTGGTCGTGGACTCGCCGCCGTTGATCTTGTAGGAGACGGTGACATCGTTGCCGTCGACATCCTTGTCGGTCTCGATGATGGTATATTCACCGATGCCGGCATTTTCGATGGTCAATGTGTATTTCTTTGTCTCTTCATCGAAGTCAAAATCGCGCTCAAGTGTAAGCTGGACTTTTTCATCAGAAAGTTTTCCGTCCTTGCCGAGCCACTTTTCAACTTCTTCTCCGTTCTCGGTAACAGTGGTCTTCACTTCGAAGGTCAGCAGTCCGGCTGCTTCCTCCGGTGTGACATCGCCCTTGATGGTCTTGGTCAGCTGCAGGCTGCCCGTTTTCTTTTCGTACTCATTTACAAGTTCGATTCCTGCGGACGTGTCCTTGGTGACCGTAGTGGTGTCAGTCGTCACAGAGCTTTCCTGGATGAAGTTGTATCCTTCGATCTTTGTGTTGGTCTCATTGACGGTGTACTCACCGGTCGGGACATTTTCAAATGTCTTCGTGTAAGTCTTTCCGCCGTCTGCTGTTACAAATCCGCCTTCCTTAATTGTCAGGATGACCTGGCTGTCGCTGAGTGTGCCGTCCGCGTTCAGCCATCTGGTGATCTCACTGCCGTTGTCCATGATCGTTGCGATCACTTCAAACTGCAGGGCACCATCGGCCTCTTCTTCGGTCACATCACCGCCGACGCTCTTGGTGATCACGAGGCTTCCGGTCTCGTATGCATAATCATCCTTGAATTCAACCCTGGTGGTCTTTTCATTGGCAACTTCAGCGTTGACAGTATTGCCGGTGCCCGTCTCAGCCTCGGTCATGTCTTCGCTGTCGCCCACACGGTACTCGACGGTATAAGTCTTTCCATCGATATCCTCTGTGGTCTCAGTCACGGTGTATTCTCCAAGGTCGATGTTTTCCAGCTTCAGGATATACTCGTCTGTACCTGCGTCGTGCGCAAAATCCTTCAGGGTCAGGACAGCTTCCTCTGCATTGTCCGTGAGAGTTCCGTCAGCCTTGAGATACTTCTTTACCGTTCCTGTTCCTTCTGTGACCTCGGTTGAAATCACGAAAGTGAGCTTGCCTTCGGCTTCCTCCTCAGTGATCGCGCCTTCGATGGTCTTGACCAGCTCGAGGTTGCCCTTTTCAGGCTCGGGAATGATGGTGTAGTCATCTTCAAAGACGACTTCAGTGGTTTCCTTGTCTTCGACGGCAGCGGTCACCTCTGTTCCGGGGAGCCTCTCGCCGCTGTTGTTGATCATGTATTCAACGGTTACTGTCTTTCCGTCGACATCCATGGTGGTCTCAGTCACGGTGTAATCACCGGGTTCAAGATCTTCGAATGTAAGGACATATTCGTGGTCTTCTTTTCCGGGTGTTTCCGGATTCTCAGAAGCATGATGCTCAAACTGGTTAAGAGTAATCTCGACCGGGCTGCTGCTCAGCGTCCCGTCCGCATTGAGGTACTTCGTGACCTCTTCTCCGTCTTCAGTGACCTTTGTGGTGATGGTGAACCGAAGTGCTCCCTCGGCCTCTTGCTGAGTGATGTCACCCAGAATGGTCTTGGTGAGCTTCAGGTTACCCTTCTGTTTCTCGTATTCGTCTTTGAGTGTAACTCCGGCTGCTTCGTTCTTCGTCACAGTTGCATCTGCCTCGGTGACAGACTGCTCAGAAAGGAAGTTATAGCCGGGGATGGTGTTGTTCACTTCCTGTACGGCGTATTTGCCCACAGGGACATTCTCGAATGTCTTGGTGTAGGTCTTTCCGCCGTCCGTGGTCGTGAATCCGTCATTGAGGATCGTGAGGATCACTTCCGTATCGCTGAAGGATCCGTCCGCCTTCAGCCACTTCGTGACGTTCTCGCCGTCCTCCTTAACAGTGGTGGTAACGGTGAAGGTCAGGGCGCCTTCGGCCTCTTCCCTGGTCACGTCGCCGCCGACGCTCTTCGTGATCGTGAAGTCGCCGGTCTGCTGGACGAAATCATCCTCAAAGGCAACGGTCGTGGTCTGCTTGTCCTCGATCTCTGCCTGCGTCTCATTGCCGTCCACGGCATCCGCGCCGTTCACGGAGTATTTGACGGTGTGGTCTTTGCCTTCCACATCCTTGGTGGTCTCAGTCACGGTGTAGTTTCCAAGATCCACATTTTCAATGATCAGGGTATAGGTGTCAGTTGTTTCATCGTAATTGAAATCCGCGAGGGTCAGGGTGGCGTCTTCTTCATTTTCAACGAGACCGCCATTCTTGTTGAGATACTTGCCGTTTTCAGCCTTGACGATGAAGGTCAGCGCGCCGTTGCGCTCGTCCTCTGTGATCTCGCCTCTGATGGTCTTGGTCAGTTCAAGGATACCGGCCTGTTTCTCGTATTCATCCTTGATCTCAACAGTTTCTTCGACTCCCTTGGTGATCGTCGTACCCGCAGTTGTTACGGACTGTCCGGAAATAAAGTTGTATCCCGGAATAGTTGTATTGGTTTCAGTAACCTCATAGTCACCGACAACTGCTTCCGCAAAAGTCTTGGTATAGGTTTTTCCGCCGTCGGTGGTCACGAAGCCGTCTTTGATGGTGAGTTCGACAGCTTCATCATGGAGTTTGCCGTCCTTGTCAAGCCACTTCGTAACGTCTTCGCCGTTTTCTGTGAAAGTAACCTTGACTTCGAATTTCAGGGCGCCTTCGGCTTCTTCTTCGGTGACATCACCGCCGACAGACTTCTTAATGGTAAGACTGCCTGTCTCGTAGTGGTAATCATCTTCGAATTCGACCCTGGTGGTCTCTCCGTCGGTCACTTCTGCTGAAACTTCGGGACCTTCTGTGGCTTCGTCCTCCGTGCCCAGCTTGTGGGTGACAGTGTACTCCTTGCCGTCAATGTCCGCGGTGGTCTCAGTCACGGTGTAAGTGCCGAGATCAATGTCTTCGAACTTCAGGACATATTCGGTCGTTCCGCCTACGCCTGCAGCCTTTTCAAAGGCATCCAGCCTGATGACGGCATCGTCCGCGCTGTCAGTCAGAGTCTTGTCTGCCTTCAGATATTTGGTTACTTCTGTGCCATCCTCATTGACCTTTGTGGAAATCACGAAGGTCAGGAGTCCTGCAGCTTCCTCGGGTGTAATGACACCCTTGATGGTCTTGACCAGTTCAAGGTTGCCCTTCTTGGGTTCGGGGATGTTGGTGTAATCATCCCTGAAATCGACTCTGGTGGTCTTGCCGGCTTCGACAGTCGCCACTGCTTCGTCAATGTTTTCAACCTTTTCGCCTTCATTTCCGTCGGCATCCGTCACGGTGTACTCGACGGTAACAGTCTTGCCATCAACATCCTTTGTCGCTTCTGTCACGGTGTACTCGCCGAGTTCTATGCCCTCAAAACGAAGGACATAGACTGTGGAGGTGTCTGTGCTGTCTTCTTCATCGATCGTGAAATCGGAGAGATGCAGCGTGGCTTCTTCCGTATTATCGGTAAGAGTTCCGTCTGCTTTGAGGTATTTGTTGTCCTCTGTCTTGATCACAAAGGTCAGTGCGCCATTGGCTTCATCCTCGGTGATGTCGCCAAGGATGGTCTTGGTGAGTTCGAAGTTGCCGAGAGACTTCACGTATTCGTCAGAGAGCTCTACCTTCGGCGCGTCTGTGGATGTGCTGGCTACGCCGGCCATTACGGTCGCGGTGCCAGTGAGCACGGAGGTCTCATCCTGCAGCTCGTAGCCCTTGATCGCCGTGTTGGTCTCGGTCACGGTGTATTCGCCGGCAGGCAGGTCATCAAAGCTCTTCGTGTAGTTGATCTGGACGTCTTCGTCCTCTACTTCGACCCTTTCTCCGTTCTCGTCCGTGTAGTACCAGACTTTGTTTTCTTCATCATAAGCAAGCTCATGGCCATCAAATTCTTCGACCGCCGTGAACCCGTCTGTCACTTTGAGGACTGTTTCTTCTGTTGTCAGTTCACCGTCTTTTGTCACGTAGTAGGTGACGGTCTCCATTACAGGTTTTCCGTCTTC
>NZ_FNFZ01000049.1 GCF_900101015.1 Sarcina sp. DSM 11001
GTACTCGACCAGGCAGGCGATGCACAATAACATTTCCAGGATCATTAAACTTGGACCAGTCCAGTTTCCCGATGTGACCAAACAGGCAGTGTCCAAAGCGCGGCAGGGCATTATGCCCTCCCTGTTCAGGGAGCTCTTCGACCTTTCCGTAGACAACTTCAAAAAGTCTGCTCTGCTAGGAAAACTCTGGCGTGGCAAAGAAAAGGTTTTTGCTGTAGACGGTTCTAAGATCCAGCTTCCGGACTCAAAGTCGAATTTCGAGACATTCGGGGAAATGTTCAGCAGGGAAAATCCGGAAAAGCGCTGGTCCCTGGCGCTTGCATCATTGATTTACGACGTCAACAACGATTATATCTGCCATGGACTCCTCCGTCCGTATCTTTCGTTGGAGCGCAGGGCAGCCCTTGACCACTGCAGATCTCTGGAATCCCTTGGGATCCTCAAAGGTGCTGTCATTATATTTGACCGCGGCTACTATTCCCAGGCCATGTTCCGCTACTTCTCGGAAAACGGATATAAATGCGTCATGCGGCTGAAAGAGAACCTCAAGCTGGTAAAAGAGTGCAAAGGCGACTCGCTCCTCTCTATAAAGTTTAAGGACGCAGCCTCCGGGCAGCTCGTCAGCATCCCTGTACGCGTCCTTTCCATCGACCTGGGCAACGGCACTACGGAATACCTTGCCACCAACCTGTTTGACAAAGCGTATACCGCTGAGGATTTTAAAGAGCTCTATTTTATGCGCTGGAACCTTATGCCGATATTTTAGAAATGCTGATTCTTGGCGTTCTAAAGTATTGTATTCAACGCATTGTCAATTATTATCGGCATTTCTTACTATGAGGATGTAACTGTCATCCTTGTAGAAAGGAGGCCGAGAATGAAAGTTCCAAACCAACTGTTGAAACCATTGACAGAGCAACTCATGAAGGAGGTGATGCTGTACGGCATACTGGAAATATCCACTGAGCAGTACCAGTATGTATGTAATTCCATTCTGAGGTTCGCCGAATCTGCCGGATATGACACTTATTCCAAGGAATTGATGGAATCCTATATGAAACACATCAGCAGACGTGTCTCTCTCAAAGAGATATGCCCGGAATACCATCGGCGCATTATCCCTGCATACTCCGAGGAAGAAATCTGTGGTATTGCCGAGTCTTCCGACACGGATGATGCCTTGGGTAAAAGGGACCATGCCATCATACTCCTTGCGTACTGCACCGGCCTTCGCGGAATCGACATCATTGGCATCAGGCTTTCCGATATAGACTGGCGCAACTGCAGAGTGTCTGTTGGAAACGCAGGTGGAAACGCAGGGACGGTCCTTTCGTTTCTGTCCCTTTGTTTCAAATGTCAAAAATGAAACACGGGGACAGATACAAAAGGACCGTCCCCATGTTTTCCATGGGGTAGAAAAGCCTTTTCTTCAGGTTAAACTCCGTTTTGCTTTACAATTCTGTTATGTAACAAAATATTACGCCCCGGATTTTTACCCCCCTGAAAAACCCCGGAGAGTATTTCTACCCCCGGGGTACTGTTTTGCCATTTGGTTTATTCAGTTTGTTAAATCAGTTTTTATTAATTATTTTATTCAGTGGGCTGACTTAGCTATTTCATACTTCAGTGCCATGACCTGCTGTTCGCAAACATGTCTGAATAAACTCCGCATCGCTCCACGCTCTGGCGCTCCCGCAATGCTTATTCATTTTCACTTACTGATCCTGACGGTCTTGACCGGGCTCCACTCGGACCAGTATAGTCTGTTGCCCACGATCTTATAGGCGCGGACCCTCACGTAATAGGTCTTTCCCCTCTTCAGTTTTTCGATGCGCTTGGAATCTTTACCACCAGACGCACTGTCCGTCCCATTGTCTGATGCAAAGGTTTTGCTCGTGCTGTACCTGATCTGATAGCCGATTGCCCTTGCGGTCTTGGTCCATTTAACAGTCATCACGGAGGAGGCGCTGTTTGTCACAGAAGTAAGTGCCGGTCTATCCACTCTGATCGCAATAACTGTTCTCGCCAGAGGGCTGTCTCCGGCAGGTCCCTTCGCCACCACCTTGTAAACGTACTTTTTCATGTTGGTATTGGCTTTTGTATCTTTGTAGGTGGTGGTACCTCCATCGTTGATGGTTTTAATCAGGGTGGAGTTGCGGTAAATCTTATAGCCTGTCGCACCGGAGATCTTTTTCCAGGTCAGCTTAATGCCGGTCACCTGGTTGGTTGCTTTCAGAGACGAAATTAATGCAGGGAGCACTTTAATCGTGACCGTCTTTGAGGCGGCATTGTACTGTGCAGTCGCGGCCGATGCCGCCGTGATCTTTACTGTTCCGGCTTTCTTTGCGGTTACTTTTCCAGTGGATTTGTCCACAGTGGCGATTGTCGTGTCGGAGGATTTGAACGACCTGGTCCCTTTGGCGCCTGTAACAGATACTGTCGTTGTTTGTCCGGCGAAGACAACCGGGGCTGAGGCCTTTGCCGTGATAGACTGGGCCGCCTTTGCTACGTTCACTGTGATCGTCTTTGAGGCAGCATTGTACTGTGAAGTTGCGGCCGCCGTGATCGTGATCTTTGCCGTTCCGCCGCTCTTTGCCTTGACTTTGCCTGTAGAATCCACTGTCGCAACTGCTGTATTGGAGGACTTATAGGTCAGTGAACCCTTATTTCCGGAAACGGTGATCTTTCCGCTGTTCGGATAGGTCAGGGACAGGTTGGAGGCTTTGATGGGCTGCAAGGCTTTTACAATGGTAAAAGTCAGCTTCTTTATACCACTATATTCGTTTATTCCATTGACGGTCACTGCAGCGGTTCCGACTTTAATATTGTTGCTGTAGGCGACTTCATAGTCTGTGCCTTTAGTCAACTGAGTTTCATTTAAAATGACAGTAACCTCCGGCTCCTGGGGAGATCCGGTATAGGTATAAGACTGGTCAGGAATCATTACAAAGGCCCCGCTCATAAATATTTTATAAGCTATTTTATTATTCTTAGCGTATTCCAGAGCCTTAGACCCTGAATAGCAGTAAATAACCAGGCCTACACATCCTTTAAACGCATTTTGTCCGATACTGGTGACACTGTCCGGAATCGTAATACTTTCCAGGTTGCCGCATGCCTCGAACGCAGACGAACCAATGCTGGTGACATTCTCCGGAATCGTGATGTCGGTCAGGCCCCAGCAGGAAAAGAATGCTTTTTCACCTATGCTGGTGACTGTGTCCGGAATCGTGATGCTGGTCAGGTTGCTGCAGTCGTCGAACGCAGTATTACCAATACTCGTTACTGAATCAGGAATAGTATAGACTTCCTCTCCCCCGCCAGGATAATAAACAAGAACAGTTTGATCAGAATTGAATAACACACCATCCTTCGAACTATAATTCTGATTTCCTTCTTCAACAAATATGTTCTCCAGGCTGGAGCAACCTGCGAACACATAATCCCCTATGTCGGTGACACCCTTCGGGATCGTGATGCTCCTCAGGTTGCTGCAGTGTTCGAACGCATAATTACCGATACTGGTTACACTGTCCGGGATATCGATGCTGGTCAGGCTGCTGCAGCTTAGGAACATACCAGAACTTATACTGGTGATTTTCTCCGAAATCGTAATGCTTCCCAGGCTCTCGCATTGTGTGAACGCTCCATCTCCGATACTGGTTACGCTATCAGGAATCGTAATGCTTCTCATGCTCTTGCATTGTCCGAACGCTCCATCTCCGATACTGGTTACGCTATCAGGAATCGTGATGCTCGGAAGGCTGTCGCAGCCGAAGAACGCATCATCACCGATACTAGTGACGCTATTCGGGATATCGATGCTGGTCAGGCTGAAGCAGCTGAACGCATAATTACCGATACTGGTGACTCCATCTTCAATTATTACCGTGCTAATAGTATTTTCCTCATATGGTCTGGTAGAGAGTTCGTAATCATACATCGCCCCCGTTCCGCTGATGGTCAGGATCCCTTCCTCCAGCGTCCAGGTGAGATTCTCTCCGCATGTCCCGCTGCCCTCTGCGGCCATAGCGCCATCTTCTTGGACTGTCTCTTCTTCCTCTGAAGACCCAATCAACTCAGTCTGTGCATCTCCATCTGAGACTATGGCACCAGAGGATTCCTCGCTGGCTTTCTCCGCATCTTCATCTGCATAATCCGCTTCCTGGTCAGACGCGACAGCCTGCTCATTCTCATCTATAATCTCAGGATCTGTATCAGCTTCAGCAGCCTGATTTTCATCGGCGAAACTTTCTTCTGCCGTCCCATTATTCCGGGCGTCCTGGTCGGTCTCTGATTCTTCTGCTGCCTCTACTTCATCGGAGTCCTGATTATAGTCATGATTATTCTGAGATCCTTCTACTGCCTCAAAGTCCCCGACATCCTGAGATCCTTCTACTGCCTCAGAGTCCCCGGCATCCTGAGATCCTTCTGCTGCCTCATCTACTTCCCCGAAGTCCTGTGAGGCATCGATCTGGTCAGTATTTTCTTCAGCAATTTCCTGACTCTCAATGTCCCCAACGGACGAATCCTCAGCATCCCAAACAGCATAAAGGACGCAGTTATCTAAAGGGGTGTATTCTTCCTCTGCCTGCGATACCAGTTCTCCGTCTCTCTCCAGACTCCATCCTGCGAAGACCATGCTCTGTCCATCCAGATTTGTAAACACAGGAGATGCCGCGACAGTCCCTCCAACAGAGATCTGCTTACTTATCACTTCCGCCTGTTCAACTATCTCACCAATGGCATCATCCCATTCATTTTCAAAATACCCGCCATTGGCATCGAGGGTAACAGTGAAATATTGTTCTGCCGCTTCCTCTCCCTGAAGCGCAGTATCCTCACCTAATTCTTCAGTGGACATTTCTTCTGAAAGCGTATCTTCCATATCCTCTGCCGCTGTTTCCGAAGTCTGGCCAGTATCTGCCGGAAATTCTGACGCCAGGACAGTCCCGGGAACTGCTCCGACTACCAGCAGGCCGGACAGGAACATGGCTGCTATCCGATTTGTCAGCTCTTTCACTTTTCTCATAATAATCCCTCCGCTTTGTATATGTCAGTGTGGCTATAAAAAAGCGCAAACAAACCTGACTGGCAGATCTACAGATCCGGCAGATTTGTATGCGCATAGTATACTTAGTCTATATGTCCTAACACCGTCATAGTGCTCTCTTCCATATGCCAATCATCATTTTGCAAAATCTAAAAACAATTATAAATGCGTGATAATTTAGAGTCAATCAATAGTATGTCCCTGGTTTGTATCGGATTTATGAAAGAAAAACCTGGATTTCCGGATTTCATTAAGATGTGCCCTCTGGGTGATCGATACCGCTTTCGCCCGAACGGTGACTTTATGCTGCTGTTTTACTGCGACAGGGCAAAAGGACTGTATCTTCCGGAAACAGTTACACATCTTTACTCTGGCATTTTCTGAATGACCGGCATATACAACCACCTTCGTCCCATGATATCTGCAGCTGTGCAGCTGCGAAGATTTAAAACGTTTCGACGACACCGCTTGAATGTGATATGATTTTTACATCTGAACAGAAGGATTGATGAGTATACAGAATACAATACGGGCCTTCTTGTTTAGGCTGAAGCAAAGGCTGCGGGAAGGAATATCGGGATTTGTGAGGATACATAATGGAAAAGAAAAGATGCAATTTTAGCTTCGGCACAAAAGAATATCATGTTTCGGAGAAGTTCCTCCTCTATCACGATACCCGCTGGTGTAAACCTGAGCACCGGGACCAGGAATTATATGCAATGCTTGTTCTCGAAGGGATGCAGGCAGGTGTAAGTTGGAATCTGGTTCTCAACAAAGAAGAAAATTTCAGGAAGGCGTTCGACGGCTTTGACCCGCAGATTGTTGCCGCTTATGACGATGAAAAACTGGATGAGTTGATGCAGGATGCCGGAATTATTCGCAATCGCCAGAAGCTAAAAGCTGCGATAACAAATGCGCGGGCATTTCTGAAGGTGCAGAAAGAGTTCGGAACATTTGATAAATATATCTGGAGTTTTATTTTCCCGCCTATCATATGAATAAGAAACACTGGTATACGCTTTTTCTTGACGAAAGACTCTCGGATAACGAAATAGTCGACTTTATTGAGAAGAGCTATGTACTTGTAAACCAGTGACGACAGAACTGCAATTCCAGTTTTACAGAGGTAAGTTTAAGCGGCATATTGTCATTTTCCAGGCTGTAAAACCGCAGCACAGTTTAAAGATGCAAACAGACAGGTAAGAGAATATGTTAATAATAAATTTGGAATAACACCTGTCGGATGCTGCAGACCGAATCATAAAAAACTAACAGCCAATGATACTGCAATTGTCGTTTGCAATAAATCTTTCCGGGATCCGGGTTCCGGAAGCCGGGGAATACACCATAATTTAAAATCCAGTTGAACAAAACCACTGCGCCACAGTCCAGGCAGACTGCTGCGCAGCGGTTTTGTTCAATCGGGATTTACAGGAGGAATCACTTTGACGGAATCAGAAGCATATCGTGTTCTCGGCCTGCCTGAAAATGCAGGACCAGAGCACATTCGTACAAGATACCGGGAGCTGATCGTGCAAGTACATCCCGATAAAGTGAGAATGCGTTCCGCACAGAGCTCTGACTGGCCCTGCAGGAAAAGTGAAACAGACAGTCAGGAACATCAGGCCGCACCAGTTACCACCCCACATGACGCCAGAATAATCAACCAGGCATACAACCTCCTACAGCGTTCCTGGAGAAAAACAAGGAATTCCCGGGAAGCGCGTGCATCCTCCGACGGGCAGGATTTCCAGAAGAAAACAGCCCAATCTACAGGGAAATGGGACGCACCCTGCAACCCCTGTGCATATCACCCGCGTGAGATCTACTGCAGGGCAGAGGATGCGGAGGGATTACCCATCGGCATTTTTACAATCGCTCGTGGAAAATATCTATGGTCGCGGGATGAAGAGTTCCCTCTTTTTTTAAAAAGTATTTATCAGTGCGGATCAGAGCTTCTGAAGGAAGCGGATGTATCACAAAAAAGAGCGCCAAATGATTCTCGCCGCCAACGGGCACTGGGTGAGCTCACTTATCTTCTTGCCCAGCAGTTTATAGATGTCCGGTCCTCCCTGGACGAACTGGCAAAGGCTGTCACAGTCGGGGATAGTTCCGCAGACAGATCCACTGACAGGATATGGTTCCTTCCTGCCATGCTGGAATATGGTCCCCGCTCATCCCATGCCGGAAGAGAGCTGCCGAAGACTGGCGATCTGCTTTATCCATCAGAACTCCGCCGCCGTCGCCTGTTTTTGAAAGACGTTTCCGGGGAAGAACTTGGATATCTTTCCTTCCAGAATGACAGACTGTATTATATCGTTATCCCCCTGTTTGAACAGCGACGTGTTCAGGTCAGGATCCGGGTCAGCGAAGAACCTGCTTCACAGGGAAAAGGAAAAAACACCTCATTCTACCAGAACCTGGATCTTTACATCCGGCTTGATCCTTTACAGCATCAGTTCCTTCCTGAAAATCTGAATCTTCATATTGAAAAAATCCTTAAAGAGTATATTTCGTGAGCTGTACATGTTCAGCCGGAAAATGTATGGAGTTCCCCGTTTTTAGTCCACTGTGCAGTACATGAAGTATTTGAAGCCCAGAGGAGTGCTGAAGAAGCCTTTGACGCTGTCATCAAGCATGTACAGGTCGGTATAATAGTACAGGGGGCAGATGGCCCCTGTGCTCATGAGCAGGTCTTCTGCGCGGTGCATCAGCTGGTAGCGGATATTGGTGTCTTTGCAGGATTTGATATCGTTGATAATGACATCATAGGTCTCTGCCCAGGTGCCGTCTGTGACCTTAGTGTCATAGCCGAGGTCGGTCAGGTCAATGCTGTAGGCCCTGACATCCTTGTGCGCGCCCTTGCCGAACTGACAGTCGTTGTTGCCGGAGCTGGTGATCCACATGTCGAGCATGGCGATCGGGTCGTTGTAGGCGCACACCCAGCCGTTGCGGGCGATGGTATAACCGCCGGCTTTTCTGGTGTTGAGGAATGTGCTCCACTCCTGGTTCTCCAGCTTCATATTGATGCCTGCGGATGCCAGGGCGCTCTGCAGGTATTCGCCGATCGCCTTGTGGGCTTCACTGGTGTTGTAGAGGTAAGTCAGGGTTGGGAAGTTTTTGACCTTTTGGGCGGCCTCATCAAACTTATAGTATTTTTTGAGGATTTCGATGGCAGCAACGTAGTTGCTCTCCAGAGCATCCGGGGAGACATCATAGTATCCGGCAAAACCGTCGTTATGACCGGCATTGGCACAGAAGTCGGTCATGCCGTCCGCTTCTGTCAATCCGCTGGCGACGAAGGAGGAAGCAGGAGTCTGACCACCCTGGGCAATCTCCTCGACGATGTAGCTGCGGTCAAAAAGGAGGGCAATGGCTTTGCGGATCTCAGCGCGGGCTTCCTCAGCTTCCCTGCCTTTCAGGCCGGAATTTTTGGGAAGGATATCCTCGTTGACGTTCCAGCAGACATAATAGGTACCCAGCTCGCCGGTGACAAAGAACTCTTCGGGATACTTTTTCTTGAGAGAGGCGATCTCATTGGTCGGCACTACATCGATCAGCTTCCAGTCGCCGTTCTCGAAGTTGGTGAGCATGTTGTTGGAGTCGTCGGACAAATAGAAATTGATGGCAGGCATGGTGACCTTGTCCGCTTCATGGTAGTTTTTGTTCTTGACCATGGTGATGACGCTGTTATGCTGCCATGCGGTCATGACATAGGGGCCGTTGCCGATATAGGTAGAGGGATTTGTCGCCCAGGCTTCATTTGATACGATATCCTCGCGGACAGGCATGAAGGCAGGGAAGGCCAGAAGCTCATTCCAGTAAGTGACCATCTGCTTTGTAGTGACTTCCAGAGTCCTGTCGTCGACTGCCTTGACAGCCAGAAGCTCAGGATCGGGATTCACATATTCCATGACGGGATTTCCCCCTTCGTCCTTCTCGCCGGTTTCCTTTTCCTTTGTCATTTTGTCATAACCGGCGATCTGGTCAAACATATACCCATAATCGGAAGCTGTCACAGGGTCTGCTGCTCTCTTCCAGGAAAATTCAAAGTCCCCTGCAGTGACAGGCTGTCCGTCGGACCACTTGAGGCCGTCGCGCAGCGTGTAGGTATAAGTGACAGTGCCGTCTTCATTCTCTCTGCCTTCCACCAGCTCTTCCGCGCAGTCAGGCGCAATATTAAAGGAGCCATCCTCTTTCTGCTCCCACCTGGCCAGGCCGGAAAAGGCATGAAGAATCAGGGTAGCTCCATCGACCGTGCTGTTCAGAGCGGGGTCGATATTGTCGGGCTCAGAAGCGATACAGACATTAATACCGTTCCTGGCGATCAGGGATTTGTCGATAGCAGGTGCTTCTGTCTCCGCTCCTGCCCCTGTAGCAGCTTCCACAGCGTTTCCGCTTCCACCACCGTTTGCAGCAGAGCCGCCGCAGGCAGCAAGTCCGAGAAGCATTGCGGCACAAAGTGCCCATGCAACAGATTTTCTCATATTTTTCCTCCCCGGAATAAAAGAGCATTCAGTTTTTCATTTATTCAGCCGAGTGTTTTGTATAAATTACCAGTTGCTTGCTGGTACCTCCAATCCAGTCAATAAGCTGTTCTCTGGTATACACAGCATTCTTCTGATTGATCGTTCCGGAAGCTTTCATATGATACAAACTTCCATCAAAATAAAAGATCAGTCCGGAATGATACCCAGGCCAGTCAACCTGTTTTCCTTCGGCATCACGCCACTCATTCGAATGAACCTGTAACTGAACCAGTCTGCCCTCCCGGAGAGCATTGTCAATTTCATTTATTTCGGCAGGAGCGCGTGAAACTGTAAATCCATAATAATCATTGATATCTTCGCACTCATACGGTTCGAGATGATCTGTTTTTAATTCAGGATGGGCATTTACCAGCACATCGTAGACTTCATATATATGGTAATCTGTTCCATTGAAGATATTGACAGCTTCTTCATATGCCCCCAATGTTCCTCCTTTATGATGAACAATTTTTCCCTGCCATTCCAGATTACCGTTTTCTGACAAATGAATGCTCTCTCCGACAGTGAATGCATGCTCCAGATCAAATGTTACGGGTCTAATGTCAGAGCCGTCAGCAGCTGCGTCTTCGGGAGTCGGGCTGCTTTCCTTAACTTCAACCTCAACTTCCTCCCTGCCTTTCTCCTTAACTTCTTCCTTAACTTCCTCCCTGCCTTCTTCCTTAACTTCCTCCCTGCCTTCCTCCTTAACTTCCTTCTTAACTTCCGTGTGATTTTGCTTACTGACTTCAGGGACAGAGTTTCCGTCACGCGTCTGGTTGTCATGCATTTTTACAAATATAATAAGCAATACCACTATTGCCAAAATGACCAGGACAACACAGGGTCTTTTAACGGTTTTTTGTATTTCAGTTCTTTTTTTCTCGAGTTTTTCCAATTCATTTCCTCTTTTTTCACTGGGAGTCAATGGGGCTGGTTCTTTTTGACTCAGCCCCTGATGACCCGTAAGACTACGACTACGGCGCTCGCCGGGCTCTCCGAAGAGTGTGACGGGCTGGAGACAAAAACGATGCCAGAAAGTTTGATCTACTGACAGATCACTATAATCAATCGACAGTGCCATCGATACCCTCAATGATGTGTGCTGCCTGTTTCGCGAGGTGTTCGTCGAGCTGGGACTGGATGTCGTCGATCAGCTCCTGGATGCCGGCGGCTTCCATTTCAGCGTGCATTTTGGGAATGTGGTCTGGTGGGTTTGTCTTTTTTCATGGAATACCTCCGTATAGGACTATATTAGTCATTCCGGGGACATAATACAATTCGAAGAGGGGAAAATACGTGTACATATAATGCTGCGCACGGAAAGCAAAAAGCTCCGCATTGTTGAACCGCCGCGTGCAAGCGTTCCATGTCCACGCTCTTCGAGGGGGCGTGGACATGGAACATGGAAACCGCACAAAAAGAATTGAAACCGGTGAAATCTATTGACATAGAGAATTGCTTCTCGATAATGTATTAAAAGAAGGAACAGGCGTTAATGACAGTTGCATTGCATATGAATGAAACAGAGGATACCGGGTCCCTGCTTTTTCTATATGCGCCATTCCCGGCACATACAAAGAAGCGACACACACAAAGAAGCGGCACATACAAAGAAGCGGCAGCCGCAAATAATGCGGCTGCCACCCGGCAGTTTTTATTCTTCGGCGCGCAAGACTCGCTCGCGAGTCTTGAATCAGTTAAGATCACGTCTTTATAACCGCTGAGACGACATTCAGATGGAAGGCGTAACTGTACTTGATCTCTTTTGAAATGCGCTGCACCATGGTAACACCGATTTTCGAGAAGCTCTCTTTATCCGTCTCGAAGACCAGGGGATTGTAGGGCTCGTCATAGTTTCTGAGGACGATCTCGATCTTATCCGAATCGTGGAAAGCCTTGATGTCCATGTAGGACTTTTCGTTGGCAGTTCCGGATTCCGCCCGGTGAGCAAGATAGTCGGCGGCAATTTCCTCCATGCAGAGTGCGCAGAGGTAGGCCACCCTTGAGGGCGCTCCGTGTTCCAGATAGAATTTCTGGATATTCTCCGACACAAAAGAGATGTTCTCCGCGTCTGTAGGGATACTTACATCCAGCTCCGTCGGGCACTCCTGTTTTTTGAGTGCCAGTAACCGTTCCAGCGGCACGGGGAATTTACGGTTGATAACAACACATATGAGATAGAACACGATAAAGAAGGGGATAAATGTATATCCCATAGCCAGCCATATGCCGGTGATTCCGAATTGTTTTGAAAGCACCGGGATGAAAAGCGGATAGAGTATGCTGTCCGGTACCACCGCGAACAGCATGGCAAGCGAGAGCCTTCCGGTTGCCTCGTAAATGCTGTCGAAAACATAAATGACAACATATACCAGACCGCTTATGGCGGTCATGATCAGACCGGTGCGGCCATCGGGGTTGTCGCTTATATTGTAAAATCTGAGCAGCGGAGTCTGCAGAGCGATCAGGATCGCAGCCAGGACGGAAGCATAAACCAGACCGATCCTCAGGCAAGTATGAAATACTTTTTTGATGCCTTCATTGTCACGGCTTCCATGGAGAATACCGATGATCGGCTCTCCGGCCGTGAATACGCCGCGCCCGACCGTGCGGACAAGAGACAGGATGGTCTTGATGATGGTTACGAGGGCAAGCACAGCTGTCCCGCCGGTGAAAACGGAGAGAATAATATTATTGACCACGGACCCGCAGATGGAATCCAGCATATTGTCTGCAGAGGCGGGAAATCCCAGCCGCAGCATATCAAGAGCATCGGTGACATTCTTTTTATTGGGAGGATAAATCCTGTATTTGATGGAAATCTTCTTGTGCCGCATTGAAAAATATGCAACAAGTGTCTGCGCCAGAGTACCAAACGCGGACCCGAGTCCGATACCGGCGATTCTGTAATCGCCGCTGAGAATGGTCATGAATATAACGGAGGCCACGACATTGACGATAACACAAGTGCAGCTGGCAAGCGCAGTGTATGCCTGGTAGCCGTAGGAAGTCATTATCAGCTGTAAAGCGCTTCCGAGTCCAAATAAAAGAATCATCCAGCAGGCCGTGCGCAAATACAGACGTCCCATAACAACTGCTTCGGGGGATGCCTTAAGCGCGCCGGTAATCATTAATACTGAATCCGTGCAGAACAGGCAGATCGCCAGAAAAACCAGGTCCACGAGCAGCGTAAAGAAAATTGTGATGGAAGCGATACGCCTATAGTCCTCCATATCACCGCGCCCCATGGTCGAAAGCATCTTCAGAAAGCCGCCATGCAGGATCATGGCGGAAAATGAGATCATGAGTCCGATGAGGGGCATGCCCAGAGCCACGGCGGCTACAGCGTTGGATCCCAGAAAATGTCCCGATATGATGGGGTCTACCATAAAAGTCATGGACTGCACCAAAGTAAATATCAGACAGGAGGGCAGAACCTTCCTGACGGTACTGGCTGTCAATACATTAGATTGTAATTCTGTCTTCAAGATTATTTCCTCTCTTCCTTTAGTTATTGCACATATCAGGATTTCGGATATGTCGGAATATAATACCATTAATGCAAAGAATGCGTCAACGGGGAGTGCTCTTCCTGATTTATAATAAAAAGATACTGAAAAAGAGGCCATTGCCAGGAATTCTGAAAAAGAATTCCAGATGAGAAAGGCAGATCAATGTTTGAGTGGTTAAAGAAACTATTTGCAGGGAAAGATAAGCACCCGAAAACACAGGATTGGGGAATGATAACAAGAACATGTAAGATTTGCGGGAAGACCTTCACCCTTCCGGAGAATGTCCAGCATTGGCCGGACTGCTGCCAGGAGTGCAGGGCGAAACACCAGCCGGTAGAAAATATCACCAGAAAGTGCCGGAAATGCGGAAGAACTTTCACCTTCCCATCAAACTCCCGGAACTGGCCAAAATACTGCCCGGAATGTCAGGAAAAGCGTATATAATGTCTGGTTTATTGCCAGGATCATTTCATTATTAAGGCGGTTGGATATGCAAGGTGTGGGATGCCGTCAGCAGGTATGTCTATACGGGGCTGCAGGGGGCTCTTTCAGGGCGTCTTTTCTAATCACGAACCACCACTTCAAGTGGTGGTCTGATAAGCCCTATAAGGGCGATTGCGTGGCTGCCCTGAAAGGGCGATCTCGCAAGCCTGTTACTTGGCTACCCTTAGAAAGGGTTAATCGTTCCCTTTCCTAGACTCATCAATCTGTTTTTGAATATACTTTTTTACTGTTGCTTCATCTATATTGCCAATTGTCTCCACGTAGTAGCCTCGTGCCCAGAATTCCTTATCTCCCCGAGTCTTAAACTCCGGGTGTCGGTCAAAAACCATCAACGCACTCTTGCCTTTGAGGTAACCCATAAAGCTGGAGATACTGTATTTGGGTGGCAAC
>NZ_FNFZ01000067.1 GCF_900101015.1 Sarcina sp. DSM 11001
TTTTTCTTTAAAAATCGCCAATACATCTCTTTTGAAAGCGTAATCAACCGGAGTGATTACCAGTTTCCAGGTACAGCAGGGGAAGAGCCGGTGCACCTTTGAGGCTCTGCATGCAAATTCAGAAGACGAGTGTGCCAAAGGGATGTTGGTACCTGACAGTGCGTCCAGCTAAGGGCGCTTCATATATAATGGGTGGAAACCCCATCCGGTAAGGACTAACCAATCCACCGGTAGCGAGTCTTGGAACCGAAGCGGTAACGTTAGGTTTAAGCGTAGACAGTTAGGTGGCAGGGACGGCTATTGAGCGCCGAAATACCCAATTCGCAGGGCAATGCTGTTGTCAGAGCAGAAGCCAACATGTGAAGTATCGTTTTGGTGAGATGCTTTACACTGCGGCGGCGTCGGAAGGATCCGTTCATGTCATACAATTAGGAAGCGTCAACTGGAGAGATCCCGCAGATCCCATATCAGCCCGATATAGTGTGTATGGGACATAATGTATAAGTGGTATGCCGGACGACCAGAAAGGGAGAAAGGCAAACGATCTGCGGGAAGTCGGATGGCCGAATAGTACCTGTGAAGCCGTGAACCAATAAGCGGTGGAGGGAAGTCGAGAAGGGGAGTGGAGTCCTCCTGCTCCCTGCCATGTGGAACAACCTCAAAAGGGAAACAACAACTACACTCAGATGGTAGAGAACTGATGGAAACGAAACTGGCGAGAATAGCGCAACTCTCAAATGAGAACCCAAACATGGTGTTCACATCCGTCGGACACCTCATTGACAGGGAACTGCTTGCGAAATGTCATGAGGAGATGGATGCGGACAAGGCTGTGGGGATCGATGGTATCACCAAAGATGCTTACAGCGTGATGTTGGAAGAGAACCTCGATAACCTGATGGATCGTCTGAAACGGAGAGCCTATCACCCGAAGCCGGCAAGAAGGGTAGAGATACCCAAGGACAACGGCAAAACCAGACCCCTGAGCATTTACTGTTACGAGGATAAGATCGTACAGTCGGCGCTTAAGAGGGTGCTGGAGGCTGTGTTTGAGCCATGCTTCTATGAACAGATGATGGGATTCAGACCGGGCAGAAGCTGTCATGGCGCTTTGAAGATGCTGGATGACCAGATCGGTGGTCATATGACCAACTGGGTTCTGGATGCAGACATCAGAGGATTCTTCGACAACATCGACCATGAATGGATGATGAAGTTCGTAGGTGCACGGATCAAAGACCCGAGAATACTCAGGCTGGTCAGCGTTATGCTGAAAGCAGGAGTGGTAAGGGATATGGTTTTCGAGCCTACTGAACAGGGCAGCGGGCAAGGGGCGTTATGCGGATATCCGCATAAACCGCCTTATGCCGAGCTATAGTAAACGACATTAATAACTTTACTTTGAATTGACGTAGCATATATGCTATACTTCTCTTGGAGGTACTGCATATATGAATAAACGTAAGTACAATACCGACCCCGAAATGTTGTTGCAGCAAGGTAAAGCTATTATGTCGTCATCCGACGAATCACGCTACCACTTCAGGGTATTTGCTGTTAATATGGTTCTTTCTGGTTGCTCAGCTTCCCAAATCGGAGCCATGGCCGGTGTAAGCAAAGTGGCCGTCACCGGATGGGTGAAGATAGCTGACGAGCAGGGCTTTGAAGCGCTTCGGCCTAAAGGACATAAAGGACGTGCTGCAAA
>NZ_FNFZ01000058.1 GCF_900101015.1 Sarcina sp. DSM 11001
GCAAGAGATGTCAGCCTACAGCAGCAGATGCTCGCAATTTCGCAGGTACCGTATTACAGCACACCAAAGATCCGGCAGCCGATCATTGAGGATGTGGACGCCCTGGCCGCCATTCTTGGAATGCCCTCGAATACAAAGAAGGGTCTCAGGGACAAAACGATCATGTCCACTCTCTATGACAGTGCCATGCGAGTCGAGGAACTCGTTTCGCTCACTGTAGGAAGTGTATGCATGGACCATGAAGATGTCGCAATACGCATCCATGGGAAGGGAAATAAAGAGCGCACGGTCGTACTTGATGAAAAGACATCAGCCCTGGTCAGACAGTATGCCGGAGAATTCCATCCTGAAAGGGAACCCGTCGCACCTTTTTTCTATACTGTAGTTGGCGGAATGCGCAAGCACATGACTACGCGCAACGTCCAGAAGCTCATCAAAAAATATTCCGACAAAGCAAGGGCCGACTATGATATCCCTGAATCAGTGTCGCCGCATACTTTCAGACGTACGCGGGGAACATTGCTTTACAGGGACGGCGTCGACATCGAAGCGGTGGCTGTTTTTCTCGGCCACTCTGATACGAAGACGACAAGAGACCACTATACATCACCTTCTGTCCAGCAGCTTCGGGAGATCGCAAACAGAAGAACAGAAGCGATCCCGGAAACTGAGCAGCTCTGGCCGGATGACGAGGATGAGATGACCCGGATTCTGGGGTTGGACTAAGGAATTTATGCGAACTTTTCATGATGGAAAGAGGTTTATTTGCCGCATTGCCGTGTGGAGAGTTCGCATAAAAGCGGGGTTCGCATAAACAGGCTTATACGAACTTTCGCATAAAGCATAGAGGTCTATTTTTCGATTGCAAAGGGATATCTGAAGCTTCGAACGGAATGCCACAGCACAAGCTACGATGCTATTACCGCACATATGGTGATTGTAGCGATTCGATATATGATACTGGCCGTTACTCGTTTTGAAAATACTGATGAGCGTGGAATTGAAGAGATCATGTACGGAATTCAACGGGAAGTCATCAACAAGATGATGGACTGCGCTGTAATCCTGATCATTGACACGCTCCTTGACAGTATTCGTGAGTGCTTTGTCACCACCGAGGACCAGATCAACGAACTGATCTGCGTGTTTATCAGTAAGCTTCCTGAGGCCTGGAGGTGTAGATTTACTGCTCCGCAGGCAGGGTGAAACTATTTTCAACTGTCACAAGCAGCATTTGTAAGGTGTATCCGCAGTTCTTAGACTGCGAAGTATGAGTTAGTAAAATATCACTACAGAGATTATGCCAAGAAAGAGTCTTCCGTACATAAAGGTGAGGAAGTTAAGTTTGTTTTCAAGGCGTTAATGACGGTGAGCACTTTTCACTGTTCAGAATTATTATAGATTTGAGTGAAAGAGTGAATGTTATGAAAGTCGCTATAATAACCATAACTGACGGTCAGAATTATGGAAATAGGTTGCAGAACTATGCCCTTCAAGAAGTGCTAAAAGGTATCGGGTGTGAAGTAGCAACACTTAAGAGAAAAAATTATCACGATAAGAATACAGTAACGCGTTTCATTAAAAGGAACATAAAACGATTAATTGGAAAACCTTATGGCAAGTATAGATTAATTAGAAAAAAACATTTCGATGAATTTAATACGAGTTATATTCAATTTGATGATGCTATACTACAGGACAATAAAGCTCCTAAGGATTTAAAAGAGCGGTTTCAGTATTTCGTAGTTGGAAGCGATCAGGTATGGAATGCGGGCTTTAAGATTATTCATGAGGACTTATTGAATTACTTAGCAAGTTTTGCAGAGCCTCAACAGCGTATTTCTTATGCAGCTAGCTTTGGAACGAATTCGATTCCTCCAGAATACGAGAGTATTTTTAGGGAGGAGCTATCGAAATTTAAGGCTATTTCCGTGCGTGAAGAATCTGGAGTTGTAATATTAAAGTCGTTAGGTCAGCAGGGTAGCGTTGTTTTGGATCCAACGATGTTGCTGACTTCACAACAATGGAAATTAATAGAGGAAAAGCCCAAATTAAATGTAGAACCATCTTTTGTTTTGACGTATTTTTTGGGTGGGCGCGATCAGAAAATCAGGGACTTCATCGAAAAAGTAGCTGACGGAAGACAAGTAATTAATCTAGAACTAGAATCTATCCCGGAAAGCAGCATTGAAAGTGTTGATATGTATACTGCCGGACCAGCTGAATTTATATGGCTGATTTCAAGGGCCTCATGTGTCATAACGGATTCTTATCATGCAACAGCTTTCTCAATTATCTTTCATCGTCCCTTTTGGGTTTTTGACCGTAAAGCAAAAAACGACAGCTATAGGATGGGCAGCCGGATTGAAACACTTTTACGTAAATTTCATCTTGAAGCGAGCAAGGCAGAAATAGATACGGCAGCATCATTTCCAGTATTATATGATTTTGATGATGTGGAAAAGACTCTGTTAACTGAACGAGAGTCATCTATAAACTATTTGAAAAGGGCATTAATCAATGAGAATTGAGCGAGCAAAAAACGCCTCAAGAAATATTGTGTTTGGAACAATATACAAAGCTTATAACGTAATCATGCCGTTTGTTATGCGAACGGCCATGATATACTTTATGGGCGTGAAATATCTGGGACTTAATAGCCTCTTTAGCTCAATTTTGCAAGTACTAAACCTTGCAGAGTTAGGCGTCGGTTCAGCAATGGTTTTCAGTATGTATAAACCTATTGTTGAAGATGATTCGACACGCATATGTGCATTAATGCGCTTATACAAGCTTTACTACAGAGTAATAGGTTTGATAATAGCAGTTGCTGGAATTGCAATAATGCCATTTATACCGAGGCTCATACATAGTGATGTGCCGGAAAATATAAATATCTATATACTATATCTGCTTAATTTGGGAGCAACTGTTATTTCATATTGGCTTTTCGCCTACAAAAATTCTTTGCTTCAGGCTCATCAACGTACTGACGTAATAAGCAAAGTTGCTATATCGGTTTTGTCTCTGAAATATGTTTTGCAGTTTCTAGTACTTTGGATATTTAGAAATTACTATCTATATCTGATTTGCAGAATAGTTTGTCAGGCTGTGCAGAATATTGTTACATTCATTGCAACTTCAAAAATGTATCCTGAATATAAAGTTGAAGGGAGATTGGAAAGTAAAGAGATTCAAAGAATTAATCAACGAATTAGGGATCTATTTACCTCAAAATTAGGTTCTGTTGTAATCAATTCTGCAGACACAATTGTTATTTCTGCATTCCTTGGCCTGACGGTTCTAGCTATTTATCAAAATTACTACTTTATTTTAACCGCAATTATAGGATTTGTTACCATTTTCTTTAACTCCTTAACTGCGGGTATAGGAAATAGCTTGATTACAGAAACCATAGAGAAGAACTATAACGATTTTAAAAAACTTACTTTTTTGACCTGTTGGATTGCAGGATTTTGTTCGTGTTGCCTCTTAAATCTATATCAACCTTTTATGGAGATTTGGGTTGGGAAAAATCTTATGCTGGAGTTTCCGGCTATTGTATGTTTTGTGATTTATTATTTTGTTTATGAAGTAAATCAATTATTGAATACCTATAAAGATGCGGGTGGAATATGGCATAAGGATCGCTTTAGACCATTAGTCACCGCAACCGCAAATCTAGGAATGAATTTGATTATGGTTCATTTTTGGGGAATATATGGTGTTCTATTATCCACAGTTTTGTCCATGATTCTTGTTGGTATGCCATGGTTAATCCAAAATCTATTCAGCACAATGTTTTCTCGAGATCAACTATCTGGATATTTAAAGAAACTAGCAATCTATGTTGTCATTACAATTGGTGTGTGCTTTTCAACTTGGTTTATATGCAACTTGGTAGAGCTTGGAAAATGGGCAACGTTTTTTGTTCGCTTAATGATTTGTATTATACTGCCCAACATTCTTTTTTATGTATTTTATCATAAACAGGCGGAGTTTAAAGAAGTGGTTGCACTGCTTGACAGAGTAACTCATAACAAACTAAAGCTTAGTCAACGTCTACATGTTAAAGGTTGATAAGAGCTCCCCGCTGTAAAGGTACAGATTGTAATTATAGAGGGTATTAAGAATGATTGAGATTAAAGAAAAAAACAAATGTTGTGGATGTTCTGCATGCTATCAAGCTTGTCCACATCACTGTATTCAAATGGTCGAAGACGTCGAGGGCTTCTTATATCCAAAAGTTGAAAAAGATAGATGCATTAATTGCAATCTCTGCAAAAAAGCCTGTCCAATATTAAATAATGTTTCTAGCGATTCTGATAGAAGTATCAAATCTTGGATAGGATATGCAAAGAATACGGAGTTACGCTTAGCAAGTTCTAGTGGAGGAGTATTTTCAGTATTAGCAGAAAAGATTATTGAACGGGGCGGTGTTGTGTTTGGGGCTGCCTTTGATGAAAATTATGCGCTTCATCATATAATGATAGAATCACCAGAAGAACTCGCGCTGTTCAGAGGCAGTAAATATTTACAAAGCAGGATAGATAATTCTTTTCTATTGGCTAGAGAACAGCTTGATAGTGGAAAATGGGTCCTTTTTTCTGGTGTATCCTGCCAGATCGCGGGATTAAAAACGTTTTTAAGAAAGGACTATTCCAATCTGGTTACAATAGATGTTCTGTGCCATGGAGTCCCAAGTCCGGAACTGTGGAAAAGATATTATTCTGAGAAAGAGAAAGAATACGGCGGGGTATTGCAGAATGCTATATTTAGAGACAAGAAAAACGGCTGGAAAAAATACTCTGTTAAATTAGTGTTTTCCAATAATACAGAATACACAAAGGTTTTTAAAGAAGATTCCTATATGCAACTATTTCTAAAGAACCTTTGCCTTCGACCTTCATGTCATAAATGTATGTTCAAGGATATCAATCGTCCTTCAGATATTACACTAGGTGATGCTTGGGGCGTAAATAATTATTGTCCCGAAATGGATGATGATAGAGGAACATCTATCATTATTACACATTCTGAAGAGGGAGAACATTTGTTGCATTCTGTTCAAGACAAGCTTGTTATTCAAATTAGGGAATTAAATGAGATTCTTCCCGCTACTGCAGATTCAAGAAAACCTGTAACTGCTCATATAAATAGGAAAAAATTATTTAAAATGCTTGCGCAAGGAAAAAGTATTACGAACATGATTAAGCTAATCCATCCCTCTATGCTAAAAAGAGTACTAAACAGAATAAACAGATCACGAAATCTTTCCTTCACACGTTAATGATTTAGTATGTTAAAATCCTGAAATTGAACGAAATCAATGATCTTGTTGGACTGTTGAAGCGCAAGCTGAAGAAGGCCTGATGTATTCACAACTTTTGATTGCGTTCAGCGCATCTGTAGTTTTAATTATTCTTGGGAAGAAGTATCCTTTCGTTGCTACGGCTATCTACTTGTTGGCGTTGGTTTATTTTGTGATATTCTCAAATGGGAGAGCGGGTCTTGGGACGATGAGCATTCGTTTTCCGTTGCCGTTTTACCGTGCTATTAAGACGCATCATTATGGACTGACAACGAATCGTTCTGTATTGAACGTGATTTTGTTTATACCGTTTGGATACCTGCTTCCAACACTTATCATTGCTCATCGCACTCATTGTTGTGAAGGCGATATAAAAAAGAAACAAGTGGAAAATGTTAAGCGGTTGTACCCAAGTTGGTGGATCGTAATAGGCGCTGGATTGCTGTGTTCCTTCATCATTGAAACCAGTCAGTTCCTCTTTAAATTTGGAGTCTTTGAACTTGACGATCTCGTAAAAAACACGATGGGAACTGCCATAGGATATCTGGTATGGAAGACACCTTGGTGTCAGGCAGTGCGCCCTGAAGGGCGCTTCACATAGTGGACAGGAGACGTCCACCCGGTAAGTTGTGAGCCGCAACACCGGAAGCGAGTTTTGCGTGGGATGCGGTAACGTAATCCTGCGAAGCGTAAACAGCATGGCTGTAGGGATGGCTATTGAGCATCGAAAGACCAACATATCCGAGGGACGACGCTGTTGCCTGAGCGGAAGTCAACACACATATGGACGTTAACGGCGAGGAAGTATGTGCCCGGCGGTGTCGGAAAGAACCATTCATGCAGCACAAAAGTGATGCGTCAACAGTGGGAGATCCTGCATTT
>NZ_FNFZ01000047.1 GCF_900101015.1 Sarcina sp. DSM 11001
TCCGCCTGAAGCTGATCAAGATCGCCGTCAGGATGATCCGGTCATCCAGATACCGAAGCTTCAGGTTCTGCAGTAGCTGTCCCTACAAGGCTGAGTTCCGGGAAATACTGTTGAACATACAACAGCTTCAGATCCCTGAACTGGCTGCCTGACAGCAAAACAACGGACATTGACAATACCATATGCCACTTCCAAAAACTCAATGGGGAGTACTATGCCCTTTTTTATGAAGGATTGAATCCCTGTAGGTTAACGTACGTGTATATCGGTATTGTTGTGTAACTAAATCGGCGTCTCATGGGCATGTCCCAGACGCCATGAATAATTCAGGCTAATTTTGACTCTCTTGCCATAAAAGCACTTGGTTTAAATAATATATATCCTTCAATCTATGATATAATAAATATGTAGGTTGTAAGGACACCTCTTAATACATCAATTACGTACAAGATTAATAAAAATTGAGAATAAAGAAAATGTACAAAATGAGTGACTACTTATCATCTGTTTTAGAAAGAATATGGGATTATCTTAAATTCAGTTTTCTTATTTTAGGTACTGTTTATACAGGATATACAATATGGTTAGCTGTATTTCCCGATTTGTCATATTTCAAATTACAGGAATTATTACATGTTAGTACGCTGATTCCGAAGTGGAAAGCTGTACTGTTTATTATCATAGGCTCTATGGTGATAAAGCTATTGTTGGAGATTAGATACCGCTTTTTTAATATCTACCATTTGGCAAATTCTGATTTAACAATATCTATCCGTTGTGGAAATCTTTTGAAGACGTTCTTTGGAAAAGATAGGGATGACGGAACTATCCTAATTGGAGTTAATGATCGTCTTCAAATTGGTACTCACGATGAAGATAAAAACACTTTGATTTATCAGATTAGAGAAAAAGATAAAGAAGTAATCAATAATCTTAATAAAGAGGCACAGAAAAGGGTAAAATCATGGCAAAATTGCTACAACGTCTGCAATGATAGCTATAAAAATAAATCGCAGATGCCGTCAGAAGAAGATTCTTCAGGCGATATTCAAAAATTTGATATTGGCAAATATTTTCAGATTCGCGGAACTAATAAACAAAATTTTATTTTTTCAGTAATGTCAACGATTGACAATGAAGCTGATGGTCCAATCACTTCTATTAGTCACTTGAATAAGGCATATGGAACTCTTTTTATGAATAGAAATTTGAGTTGCAAAAACGAAAAGTTATATATCCCTCTTTTGGGGAAAAATTGTGGAATGGGAGCAACACATTCTTCCAAAGATCTTTTGCTTGCTGCAGCAAGAAATTATATCCTGTATTCTGCAACAAGCGCCAGTGTAAGACATTTGGTAATTATTATTCGACCAGCCACATTTTTATCTTTACCAATAGAAGAAATATATTCCACTTTTAAAAGCATTGAAGAAATATGTCCAAAATGCAAAGAGTAATATTGTAAACCTGGATTATTCATGGCGGAAACTCATAAGCAATGCTTATCCGCGCAGTCACAATGCATTCAACTGAATACTGCTAAAAATGGATGATTTCATCTGTTTACGTAGTCAACCTACACCCAGTAATAAATCGTTTACCCACCACAAGGTTTTCTATGCGTATAGTCTAACTGGTTGGGAAAGAACTATTTAAGCCTCTTCTACTATAGGTGTTTGGGGCAAAAGTTCTAACATCATATCATAAGTAAAGAGACTGACTCAACTCGAACACCGGACCTACCGCTTTTTGAGAAACAAGTCATGTGATAAAAATGTGGAAAGCCCACGATTGAAGCCAAATAGTATAGACGCTTCAGAGCAAATAGTGTATAATTCATTCATCTGATCAATTAAATATCGTTTATCATTCCATAACACATTTCAGGACATGGTAGCCGTTTTTATGATCACCAGGTTGCATCAATGTGTTTCCCGAATATTAGCACAGCTAAGCGTTTGCTAAATTTCCGGGATTGACCGAAACCTGTAGAGACTTTATCGAACATGTTACAAAACTAACAGTTGAGTTGTTTTTCGAGTTTTACTACAACATATGGTATTTTTACTCAAATAAATACCCAAGAGGCACTCCCCAATCGCCGCTCCTAAGCGGTAGGTCGGGTGTTCGAGTCACCTCGCGGACGCGAAATTAGGAAGAGGAATGATTGAAAAATCGTTTTCCTCTTCTTTTTTTGTCTCTGAAATTCCGTAAACTGGAATGATTCGTCCAGCTAATCAAAATCGCCGTTTGCTAATTGCCGGAAATACTACCCAGCTAATCAAAGGCGTTTACATATCGGTCAGGATGTCAAAATAGCGTGCCAGCAATGTGCAGTCTCGAGCCGGTTATTTTCTCAACAATAAAGGATTGATAATAATGCTTTTTCCCATACGTTTCTATTGCAGAAAAATAAGTATCCAGAGCATGTATAGTATGTCTTACTTCTCCAGTGTTTTTTTCCTCTGCCTCTGTAACATCATCCAGATTGATGATGTTGATATAAAAATGAATACCGGTCTTTTTTTCCAAGCTCAACTCCTCTTTGCCTTTTTTGCTTTATTTCGGATTTCTCCCACAAGCTCATGTACGGTCGTACAGGGACACATTTGAGAAGGAAGAATGTATCCACTCTTCAAACGCTGCTCATGTTTTCGCTGTGCAATAGCTAAGGCTTTCTCTTCATCGCCATATTCTATAAGGCGACGATATACATCTTCATCTGCCTTAGAGTATTTATGGCCGGTACGTTTTTCATAAATATCTGCAAAGCGTTCACAGCAGGTCCATGACTCTTGAATCGCAGGCATACTTCCAAAATAAGTGTACATCCATATTTCAAAACAGGGATTTGACCATCCTACCCGGATTCCTGCATGCTCGGCTTCTCGTATGATCTCATCAAAGTTCACAACCTGATCCCGGTCAAAAACAATCCAGGGCAGTCTATACTGTGCGTCATAAGCGGTCAATTCCATACACTTCTGAATCATGTTCTGTGTTTTTGTTTCAACCACTTTGATGACAAGCTTCTTCTGCATATTTGGCGGAAGACTGTCATGAAGCCCCGTAAAAAAGAATCTCTCGGTAGCTTCTGTATCTGTAATGACTAGATAGTACCCCATTTCTGGAACATACCTGCACATTCGCTGCTCTCTGGTTTTGCGGCTTCCTGTTCTGTCTTTACGTGCCACTTTCCTCCCTCCGTATAAAATCAATGCTCTTTAACGTAGGAATCGCACCATATTTTCCTAACAAGTAGTTTTTTTCGTAGCTTTCATCTTTTCGGATTCTTGTACCATCCTCATCAATAAAATCTGCTAATGAATACAGAGTTGAGACCCCCTGATCATCTTTTTCTGTGAACCAGATTTCGTCTCTCCGAAGGAGTTGATTGGAAAGTTGCCAAGTATCATGCGTTGTAAACACAAGCTGTGCATGCTGCGCATTAATTTCAGGATTAAGAAATGTCAAAATGAAATTTCTAACCAGTAGTGGATGTAATCTTGCATTCAGCTCGTCGATAAAGTACACGCCTCCATTCTCAAGAACTTCCTGCAGTTCAGGATATAGCGCAAACATCTTTAATGTTCCTGCAGACTCATCCTCCAAAGGTATTTCTGCAACCTGATCAGAACCAATCTTGTTGTGAATTGCGGTAACCTTGTATGCATTCTCTTTTCCTTCAGTTGGCTCAGAGGGAAGCTTTTCCACACGGAAATCCTTAATTGTCTCATCAAAAGAAGCAAAATACTTAACCACATTTGCTCTTACCTCAGGGTCATCAACGAAACCGGCCGGAAGCATTTTATGCATGAAAAAGCTTGTCACCGGATTACCAAAATCGGAAAATTCATTTCCAAGGAACCAGTCCCTGATCTGTTTGCACTTTGCAACCTTGAGCTTTGCTCCAAGGGAGATAACAAGTACCTGTTTTTCCAGGGCAATTTCAATATTTCCACGACCAGTCTTAGGCAATCCGCTTAAATCCAATGTATTTGTTGCAGTCTCGCGGAAAAATATAGACATAAACTTCCGTGCAGACTTTGCCTTAGAATTAAGCCATTCTTCCGTTACTCCTTCATTACCTATGCAAAAACCGTAATTGTAAACCCTTTCAGACTTGTCATCCGGGAGTGTAAAGTAGACCTCAAAACTAGTCTCCGCATTCTCTGTATCATCCGAGAACAAAAACGGGGCGGGCCGAACGTCTTTAAATGACGCTTCTTCATCTCCATACTTGAATGAATTCGCAACATAGTCGGACATATATTCAAAGGCACTGTAAACATTTGATTTACCGCTGGCGTTAGCGCCATAAATCGCTGCTACTGGCAGTATTTTTTCACCACCGATTGATACGACTCTATCGGAGAATTCCGTCATTTTTGCAGCTGATAAATCCAGTATTGCCTCGTCTTTAAACGACTTATAGTTTTTAAAAATGAACTGTATTAACATATTAGAATCCCCCTTTTCACATCTCATTATATCCTCATAAGCAAAATGGTCAACGCCAAAATGAGAAAATATCTCATATAGGCGTTGATTTATACCTGAATTCGCAATAATTCCCTTCTTTACATCAAAAAAGGAAGGGAGTATTATCCTGTTGTAATACTCCGTGGTCAAATCCAGTTTCACATAGGAATTCGGTTTGTATCTTTGGCTGCTCATGAGGTATATGGTCTCATTTGCCACTTCCCTCGAGAATCATTTTCCTGATCTGTGCGGATCCGTTAGTAATGGCGATGCTGCCGACCGTGTTTCCCTGCTTTTGTGCGACAGCGAGCAGTTCGTTTAGTTCGTTGGCATATAGCCCTTTTCCTTTTTTAGCATATTTGAACCCTATGCGGATGCCCGATATCACACGGATGTTGACTTCGCGGAGCCTTACCCGCCCGATGCCGTCAAACAAGCCGATGATCATGGTATGATTAGGGCTGAGAGCGTTTTCAACAGTCCCTGAAATAGCTTTCCTGTGATGCTTATAACACAGGAGTCCGCGATAAATCCCGGTATCGGATGTTTTGTCGTAAGATGCTGATATAAGGATGGTGACATCGTTTGTATTCTTAAGCCACGTTTCCAGGTCAAAATCTTCGATACGTGTTTCCGTATGCCTTACGTTTACAGTTTCCCTGTCTGAACCCGCAACATTACTTTTCCTTCCTGTTCTGCAGAATTGGAATTTCCTGACAAATCTTTCGGTTTGCGCCCCACCTTTCATGTAGCGCAAAAGGATCATAGCTGCCGCCATGCTGTCGCTGTCTGCCTGGTGATGGTCAAGTTCGATTCCGTAATAGTCGCACATGGTATTGAGTCCGTGCCTCATGCCAGGCAAAAGCTTTCTTCCCATCTGCACGGTACAGCAGTATTCCGCTTCTTTTTTCCATTTGATCCCGTAGTCATCCAGGCATTTTTTCAACACACTGAGGTCAAACAGTGCATTATGTGCAACGAGGATCCCGCCTGACATGATCGGCTCTATCATCCTCCAGAGTTCCGGGAAAGATGGTGCCGTGGCGACAGTGCTCTCACTGATTCCTGTCAGCTTCGTGTTGAAAGGATCAAAAAACGTCTGCGGATTGACATATGAAAAAAAACTGTCCGTGACAGCCCCGTTTTCAACCACGGTGATTCCGATGGAGCTTATGCGGTCATTGTATCGATTGGGAGTCTCCACGTCGAAGACTATAAATCTGGCATCGTTCAACTTGTGCGTCCTTTCACGTTTACGGCAATGAAAAATAATACTGCTTTTTCTCAGAGTAGATTGTTTACGAAAAATGACAGCTTCGCTCTATGCATGGATTAAATATTACCATCCCCTCATATCTTTATCAAAGCCATATTCCAGGGGCTGAAATTGTCCTCGATTTCGTTGTAAAAGCCTTTTTAACTATTCGCATAACTCCTATTTTGCGAATAGTTGTCAAAATTGTTCATAAACACCAATATTATTCATATTGTTTTCCCATAAATAACACTGCGCTTTATACCACAGGTTGAATGACATTTAATGAAAACAGGTTTATTCTTTTCCCATAGATACTATTTTACGAAAGGGAAAATGTGAGGTTACTACGATGAGGACTATGTTTACTATGTTTGTTTTTTCCAGCTCATATGCTCTTTATCTGTCCCTTCTGCTCTCCGGCAGCAAGGCCATTTTGGCGTGTGAGAATTCTCTGGCAAAACGCTGGCTTAACTGAGCTTCATCCGAAGATCTACAGGTTATAGGCCGCCTGCCTGGAGCATTTCCACGCAGGCGGCATTTTTTACGTTCATGGGTCGGTGTCTCCAGTGGCGAAGAGGGCGGATTGTAGATCCGTAACAATAGAAACACCGAAGGTTCGACTCCTTCCCGGCCAACTATATGCTCCCGTACCCCAATGGCAGAGGGGATCGGCTAAGAACCGATTCAGTGAGGGTTCAACTCCCTCCGGGAGTACTCATGCCTTTGTAGCAGAACTGGTATATGCGGCGGGCTCAGAACCCGCGCCGGACTAAGATCCATTGTGAGTTCGATTCTCACCAAAGGCACTTATGCAGGAGTGACGGAATGGCATACGTGCCTGCCTCAAAAGCAGGATTTTGAGGGTTCAACTCCCTTCTCCTGTACTTTAAAGCATATAAAAGCTCGGGTGCGAAACTGGTAAACAGGCATGACTAAGAATCATGTGCTCCTTGAGAGCTTGCGGGTTCAAATCCCGCCCCGAGTATTACGTCGTGATGCCACAACTGGTACTGGGCTGGCCTCGAAAACCAGTGATCCGCGAGAACGGACTGGGGGTTCAAATGTCTCCGTTCCACTCCGGTCGTCGCAGAACCGACGTCCCCCGGACGTCGTGCGACCCCTCACGGCGTTTTTATGGAGACGTGTGCTAATTGGCAGGCAGCCTGTTTGCTAAACAGGTGATCCGAATGGGTTTGGGGGTTCAAAGTCTCTGCTCCGCTCCGGTCGGCGCAGAGCCGACGTCCACCCGGACGTCGTGCGCCCCCCGTCTTCGCTTATAAGCCGCTCTGGCAGAATTGGCAAATGCACCGCCCGCTAAGCAGGGGCCGGTTGATCCGGCTTCCGGGATCGGGACCCGGGAGCGGCGCTCAGCCAGAAAAAGAAACAGATTTCTCTGATTTTTCCATAAAACCCCAAAAAAGCTATAAAAAACCCTCGTATTTATACTACAAGTATAATGACAAGGCTTTTAAAAGGTGTTATAGTGGGTGTCAGAAAAAATAGAACCGCAGGTTCGGAAAGGAAAGGCAATGCTGCAGATACATACATTCAATTCACACAATACATATCGCCCGAATGATCTTCAGGGAACCATTATGCCCGCAGCTGAAAAAGCTGAATGGCTTAATAAGGTATGCCTTTTCGAGGCCGGATCAAGTGGATATCTGGATCCAGGTGTGTTTGTACATGCTCTGGAATGAACAGACTGATCACAGCTCATGTTGCTGATACTTCCGCTTGTCCGAAAAGGCAGGCGGTTTTTTATTTGCGCGAAGCAATGAGACATGCGCAGACAAGACAGATGACAGCCGATGTGAGCTCGCTCACAATCGGATGGCGTATTGGTTGGATGCATACGGCGAACGCCGCGACATCGAGCTGAAGCGTAAGCGGAAGCGAGATGGCGGCATGGCGAATATCTGGAAAATGGAGAGCCGCATTATGAAAAAGATTTTTAAAGATCACGGTTATGAGAGCCTGCTTCCCTCAGGGGAAGCGTCGCAGGACATAGGCCGGAAAATGAAAGTGAATAAGGCGGCGTAACCAGCCCTCCCTGTGCCGGTTATGCTGCCGGACAGGGGGTGCAGCGTGATAAGAGTTCCTTACATCAACACTGTTGCAACCGGTCAGAACATCAACCGTATGCGTATGGAGGCCGGTTTTACCGTAAAGGATATGCAGGCAGTGTTCGGCTTCGCTACTCCGCAGGCTATCTACAAGTGGATCCACGGCACAGCCATGCCTTCCATCGACAACCTGGTCATTCTGGCTGCTGTATTGGGTGTAACCATGGACGAGATCATTGTCGTCGATACACCGGCCAGCAAGTGTGGATGACCTGACTGATCTGCGGAATCAGCTGGCAAAAGATCAAAAAGAAATAAGATACTATATTGCAGGAAGGCGGGCCGGCATCCGTCGGTCCACCTGCAATAAAAATTATAATAAAGTCCTATAGTATAAAGGTTAGTACGCCGGACTGTCGCTCCGAAGGGCGCTGAAGGTCCGGGGGACCTTCGTTCAGCGCCGACCGTAGCGGAGCGAAGACCGGGTTCGGTCTCGCCTACCGGCTCGGTCGTTGCTGAACGCGTGCCAAAGGGCACGCAGCAACCCGTTAGGATTGTCATTGAGAATGTGGTGTAATGGCAACACACTGCGCCAGGGACGCAGAGACGCGGTTCGAATCCGACATTTTCAACTCACTAAGTGTTTTTCGTCATAAGAAGATTCTTTGGTTATGACAAGGGCAGATGGTGCAGTTTCCATCCACTTAGACATGCTGGTGGTAGCTCAATCTGGTAGAGCGCTGAAAAACAAATCCTGTCCGGGATTTTAACAGCAGATCAGATCGTTAGGGACGAAGTTGTTATTGGTTCGAATCCAATCCACCGGCCTGAAGACTATACAGGGACACTTACAGCAATATCGTTGGACATGACTGAAAACCATGGAATTAAAAAGCGTCCTGCACAGACTGTGACCCTCACAGCAAAGAACAATGGTAAAACAATAGCCTGTCACGCTATCAAAGCGGTTCGAATCCGTAAAAACGCAAGGGTCATGAAGACAATCAGAAGGGCCTGAAACTGAAAACCATATCGGCAGTTTCAGAGCTCGACAGAAGAAATATATGGGTTCATAGCTCAGCTGGCAGAGCGTCCGGCCGTTAACCGGAAGGCCGCAGGTTCAATGTCTCCGTTCCACTTCGGTCGTCGCAGAACCGACGTCCCCCGGACGTCGTGCGACCTGCTGTTCCCGCTTAAAAAAATATCCGTTTTCAATGGAGCTTCGTCCAATGGCAGGGCAGCTGTCTGATGCGCAGCCTATGTGGGTTCGATTCCCGCAGCTCCGATCATGCTTCTCTGGCGCAATGGAAGCGCAGCTGTTTCGTAATCAGCAGGCTGTCGGTTCGATGTCAGCTTGCTGACATTTCCGACAGGGAAGCTCTCACATATATGTCCCTGTAGGCTAAAGGAAAGACTGGGTGGCTACGAACCATCTGATGCGCGTTCAAGTCGCGCCGGGGATACTGTGGCTGTGGCAGAACGGCTATGCAGCGGCTTGTGACGCCGCCTTATGCGGGTTCAAAGTCTCCGTTCCACTCCGGTCGGTGCTGAACGCGTGCCAAAGGGCACGCAGCACCCCGTTGGGGTGATCAGATGGCTTCTTCGGTCATCAGTTATTATAACCGGTGGTAGCTCAATGGGAGAGCTCTTAATAAAAACAAATCCTGCTCGGGATTTTAACAGCAACTTTAAAAATTGCTATCCAAAAGCAGAGGTTATTGGTTCGAATCCAATCCACCGGGCTGTGGGACACATACAGCAATTCCAGCCAATGGCACCATGACTTTTAATCATGCTATTTTTCGTGTCCTGTTTTTCAATCGTCGGAGTGATCCGGCAAAAAAGACAGTAAGCTGACTCAGTAGTAGCGGCGGACTGAAAATCCGCAGGAGTTCGGGGGGCTCGAACACTGTCCATCTTAGTGCGCAGGATCTGGTGATCAGAGTGGTCTGCAAAACCATCCGGGATGGTTCGAATCCATCTGTGCACTTGCGGTCTGTGTGTAAAACATCAGCTTCGCTGCTGTTGGAGCACGCAGGACTTTGGATCCTGGAATATCGGTTCAAGTCCGATGGCCGCTGCGTCTCATTCGTTCAATGGAAAGGACAGGGGACTTCTAATCCCCCGATACAGGTTCGAGGTCTCCGTTCCACTCCGGTCGGCGCAGAACCGACGTCCACCCGGACGTCGTGCGCCCTGTATGAGACATCCGGGTATGTAGCAAAACGGCTATGCACCGGGCTTTTAACCCGTGATACGCAACTATGCAAAGCATAGTTTTTCGACTCCTGTCATACCCATCTGTTCCTGTAGGATAATGGATAAACCGGATGGCTCCGGACCATCAGATACGCGTTCAATTCGCGTCAGGAACATTAAAAGCTTGTTACAAGTTGCTTTTAAAATAGCGATTCATTTCATAGTGAGAAACAGGGGGGTGTCCAGTCATGAGTCCAGACTGTGATGTCCCCTGTTTTCTTTCTTGCTGTCTCTTATCTAAAATCATTTATAAATGATTTTAGAATCCTTTCAGAATCCACTTCATCAGCAGTTTCTCAATATGCTTTCACACATTTCTTTAACTTTTTTTCATTTTTTGCACCAAAACAGGTATCCTACACTCTTCTCAGTTTGGGGTTATTGAGGGGAGAAACATTTTTCCTCTTCAATAACCTTGAAAACTGAATACCCTGCCTCCTGGGATGATACCGGTGCTGAGTGTGCAGGTCCGCATGCCTGCACCGAGAAAACGTTGCGGAAAAAACGGGACAGGAACGGGCCGAGGAGGGCAGGCAGAGGAAATAATCAAACAAAAAACTTGCTTGAAAGCAATTAAGCTTAAAAGCAGATTTCATGCGGCGAAGCAGGCTCTGTTGGAATGAAACCGGTATGATCAGTGCCCCGGAGAAAAGGGAGCATTACTGTATTTTTCATTTCATTAAGACAGCGTTTCGCCGCATCAATGTGCTCTTAAGCACATGAAGGACCGCGTCCTCGTATCGCACTCATGGCCTGCAGTCAGCATTACAGAGTAGAAAGAGATGCCCAGGTGAAGGTCCAGTGTAATACGGGGAAAGGTCTGTTCAGGCTGTAACTGTTTTTGCATTTCAGACAACAAAATACAGGAGGTACAGGTATGGGGTATTATTTTTGCGGGATCCTGACAGGGATCCTTTTTTGCGTGATGGTTCTGCTGGTGAGGTGTGCCGTATGGTTTGAGATCTCGCATCCGGAAGAGGATTACTGGCACAGAAGTGCAATGAGAAGAGACGGTCCGGAGAAAGTGTCGTGGCTAAAGCCGGCGGGTGATCTGGAGGATGCACAGTATCAGAGCTGTAGTCAGGAGGATGTCGATGGGCAAAAGGAAGAAGCATGACGAGCCGGTTTCATTGCCAAATGCACATCTCCCCGGAAGAGAATATGCGGAGGATCGCCCCGACAATTGCAGGGACTGTTTCTTCTGGAAAAAAAGCACAGGCTGCTGTACCCGTTATGAGTGTTTCTTTCTTCGCCCGCTCCGTAAAAAAATTGAAGAACGATTCAATGAGAACGGAAAGCTGATCCTGGACTGCAGGATCTGTCCTTACAACAGGGTCTCACTCTTGCCATGCTCGTGGAACGCGGAAACCAGATCGCCAACTTTGAGAAGGAACAGTATTTCATCACCCATCTTCTGGTTGACAGCATGGGGAATACGATCGATGCGGTATCCGAACACTTTACTGACAGGGAGGAGGCCAACCGCCTGGCAGGGATCTGTAACGGACGGGCAGCGACTGTTCCTTCCATTGAACGCAGGACAAAAACTGTGAGGCCGCCCAAGCTTTATGACCTGACAACATTGCAGCGTGACACAAACCGCCTGTTTGGACTGACTGCGGGAACCACTCTCCGCTGTGCCCAGGCACTGTATGAAAGCAAGCTGATCACATATCCCAGGACAGACAGTCGGTATCTGACAGATGATATGGGGCAGACTGCATCAGATGTACTGAAGGCTTGTTTGCCTTTCTATTTTCTCCCCCCTTTCAACAGCCTCTTACATTCCGGTCTTACATGCACCTGTCTGTAAGAGGCTGTTTTATAAAGATATAAGGTAATGAAAATCAATCCTGTTATGAATATGGAGGACACCAATGAAATTTGACCCCATTCCCAGAAAAAACATTTCCGATGAAGGCTGCTTTATTAAATCCCCGGAAAATGTTCTCTATTTCACAGAAGAGTTTGACCTTGCCGGTGTCAACCGGGGCGCACCTGCGGGGATCAGCGCACCCTATTTCTTGCGTCTTTTGCAGGACGGAAAGAATGCCAGGGCGCAAAAGAATGAACTCCAGGCGGATCCAATCTTTATTCTGGCATGTTTTGAATGAACGGCATGTACAACCACCTCCGTGTCAGGATACCTGTGGCTGTGAAGCTGTGAAAAATTGAAAGTGTTACGACGCTGGTGACGGAATGTGATATGATTCTTACATCTGATTATTGATGTTTTGGATTACCGCCTGTGCAGGAGCAACAATGGGGAGAATGGGAAAGATCGAACTTCAAGAAATACATACAGGATTTGATTTCACGACTGACTGTCAGTTTTGGAACGGGTTCTGGGACTACGCAGGTGTGCCGGGAAGTGTAGGATCAGATCCGGACAGCGCCAGTAAAACACTTAAGCAATACCACCAGGTCTTATGGTCCAAACCGCTTCCGAATGGAGAAGAACTCTTTTTGGTATCAGGCGACAGGTATGACTATCTGAATACACAGGATGGTCTGCGTCTGTCCAGTGATACGATTGTCACGAGCCTTATGCATGGCAAGATGACTTTACTGTTAGAAGAAGTTGCAAAAAGAATAGACTGGAAAGGGTGTTGGTGCAGTATTCTGCTTAATCTCAGCCATCTTAACGAGTGCGCGATACATTGCGGCAGCGATCTTTATGAGTAATGTCACGAGCTGGGATAGTACCTTGTTGCAAGCTGGATTAAGTTATGTTGGGGCTCCGTTGAAAATCACAGCTATTATTGCGCTTATCGCAGGCATTTGCTTCTTGGGATATGGAGTATTACAGGAGTCACAAAAGCAGGAAAAACGATATCCCCCTGTGTGACAAATATAGCAGCGTTCGAGGCATTCGGCTGAAGAATCCGTACTATGTTGGTGATTCCTCCTTGTTGGGCTCTGACGGAAGAAGTTGTATCGATGAATTCTTAAGATTCAATATCATTGAAGGAGATCTGTATGATGCAATCTAAGGCAAGCATAATATGTTTAAAGGTTGAAATGATCGGAGAAAGGCGATATGGCTAATCAGTATAAGATAATTGATGAATCAAAATAGGAACGCTCAATGCACTGTATGGTGTTTCGTAATTGTGTGGAACCGGCTTTTTGTGTGACATTTGAAGCGGATGTTACGAGATTTAGACAGAAAGTGAAGAAAGAGGGACTATCGTTCACTCTGTCCTTTGTTTACGCTGTCTGCAAATGCGCAAATGAGATAGAAGCATTGAGATACAGATTCTTAGACGGGGAAATAGTGCTGTATGACAAGATTGATACAGCATTTACTTACCTCAATAAGGAAACGGGATTATTTAAAGTCGTTAATGTACCGTTCGTGGATGATCTTTCAAAATATGTTGGATTGGCGTCAAAAAAAGCTGAAGAACAAAAGGAGTATTTTACCGGTCCATTAGGAAACGATGTGTTCCAGTGTTCTCCAATGCCGTGGGTGACATATACTCATATATCACATACAAATTCAGGGAGGAAGGACAATGCCGCACCGTTGATTGACTGGGGAAAATACTATGAGAAAGATGGAAAAACACTGATGCCAGTTTCTATACAGGCGCATCATTCTTTTGTTGACGGCTTACACATTGGACAGTTTGTGGATGTTTTGCAAAAGTATTTGGATAATATTTAACACGGAAGCTGGATGTACAACTTCCGGTTTCACGTTAAGGCCGGGAATAGTGAAATGGATATAAAAGCGAGTATACAAAATCCGAACAGCTCGAAGAACCGGGATGTATAGAGGGATGGAAAAAATATTATGATCGTGAAAGAAATCATTAAATCACAATATGGAAACATTGCCTCTTATAAAAAAGGAGCCGGGAAAAAAACGGTCTTGCTGCTGCACGGTGCAGGATGTGACAGCACAATGCTGTCCTGGAGAGAAGTGTTCAATACATTTTCGGATGACTTCTCGGTGTATGCATTTGATTTTTTGGGCTATGGCTATAGCGATAAAGCGGATGATCTGGTTGGGAATAAATTTTTTGATACTCATATCGCGTGTGTAAAAAGTGTAGTTGAACACTACAGACTTTCTGATTTTGTCTTAGCCGGATTATCGATGGGCGGAGCAGTTGCTATTGGCTTTGCATTGCGCTATCCGGATAAGATAAAGGCGCTTATACCTGTAGATACGTGGGGAATATCAAAAAAAATGCCTTTTCATCGTTTCAGTTACTGGTATGTGAAGCATACTGATCTGACGCTGACGCAGTACAGATGGTGCGCAAAATACAGATGGCTTGCAAAATGGTCAATATCATATGCTTTGATTGGAAATAAGAAACTGATCACGGATTCTTTGACAGATGAAGTAATGCGGTCCTGTGCAGGAGATATGGCCGGAAAGTCGATGCTCAACTTTCAGCGAAGTGCAGCAGGTAAGTATCGGTCAAAACCGTACTATCCGGGAAAAATAAAAGATCTGAAGATGCCGGTTATTTACATAATCGGCGAAAAGGATCCGCTGGTTCCTCTGAATGATATTTATATCTTGCAAAGACAGCTAAAAGAGCAGAGTGGCGACAAATGGTTTGATCAGTTTAGTGACGAATCAACGTATCAGCAACAATATTTATAATCACATGAAAAGTTATAAAAGGTTATAAACACGAACTCCTAAGTAATTACGTAGATAGTTTATCCTTCTAAATTCGGTAATGATGGAATTAGCTGGTATATAAGCCAATTCCTTGTAAAATAAGGCCCTATTTACAGTTATATTATTCAAAAATCGGTTGGATTTTATTGATTTAGAGTTCCAAAACAGCCCAACATATGGTATTATATATACGTAAATTACGGATATATATTGGAGGCGTATCATGGCTGTTCCGGAAGAAATCAAAGCATTAAAACCAACTGACTTTGGTGCTGTAGAGATCC
>NZ_FNFZ01000022.1 GCF_900101015.1 Sarcina sp. DSM 11001
CTTTTGCGCCTCTTTATCCGCCGGAGATATATGATATGGACGATGAATTATTCCTTCCGTTTCCAGAAACAGATGGTACCGAATAGTAGAAGCCACGTCCTGTATGGACAAGGGGTGTGTAACACCCCTTAATCACCTGTTGGCACGGGAAGCGGGCACGGTCAAGGAAGATCCTGTGTTTTATGCTCACGCCCCGATTTTGGGGGCGGGAGGGATAAATCACAGGATGTCCTTGACTGTGTCAATGACCAGTGCCAGTGTTCAACCACATCTTGCAAAGACAGCTAAAAGAGCAGAGTGGCGACAAATGGTTTGATCAGTTTAGTGACGAATCAACGTATCAGCAACAGCATATTTCAAACAATTTGCATTACTGTCCTTTTTGGGGTAAAATAAAAAGTCAATCTGTTAAATCACTGTGAGGAAACTATGATCGCTTTTTTATCGGGAACTCTTGAATACCTCTCTGGCGATCTCGCTGTCATTGATGTCGGCGGGGTGGGATATGAAGTCAATGTTTCGGCGGAAGTGTCTGGAAATCTGTCCTCGATCGGGACCGGGAATATTGTTAAGCTCTATACCTACATGTATGTCAGGGAGGGGCAGATCGCCCTGTATGGTTTTTTGTCCCGCGGCGATCTGGCACTTTTTAAGCTGCTCATCACAGTGAGCGGGGTCGGTCCGAAGGGAGGACTGAGCCTCCTTTCCGTGCTCTCGGCGGATGACCTCCGCTTTGCGATCGTGACAGGAGACGCAAAAATGATCTCCAGGGCGCCGGGTATCGGAAAAAAGACTGCAGAACGCCTGATCCTGGACCTGAAGGACAGGGTTTCTTCCGGTTTTGTGCCGGCAGCTGCCGATGGGGCAGGTCTGACCGGCTTGGCGGAAGGCCTGCAGCGGGATGCTGCAGCCGGGGAGTCCCTGGCCGGTACGCCTGCATCGGAGGCGGTCGAAGCCCTTGTTGCCCTTGGATACCAGCGGGCGGAAGCTTCACGCGCTGTTAAAAAATGCGTCCAGAAGGAGGACACGGAGGCGCTGCTGCACGAGGCGCTGCGATATCTGTAAAAATGATGTAAAACTACATGAAAACAGGATGGGGATTCATCCATGGAAAAAAGACTGATTGAGACAAGATTTACGGATGAGGACGCGAAGGTTGAGACATCTCTGCGGCCTAAGCGTCTTACAGAATACATAGGGCAGACAAGGATCAAAGAGAGCATGATGATCTCCATAGAGGCCGCGAAGCAGCGCGGGGAACCTCTGGACCACATCCTTTTTTACGGCCCTCCGGGATTAGGCAAGACCACGCTGGCGAATATCATCGCCAATGAGATGGGCGTCAATATCCGGGTCACCAGCGGACCCGCGATCGAGAGGCCCGGGGAGATGGCCGCGGTCCTGAACGGGCTCGGAGAGGGAGATATTCTTTTTGTCGATGAGATCCACAGGCTCAATAAACAGGTCGAGGAGGTCCTTTATCCTGCAATGGAGGACTTCGCGATCGATATCCTGATCGGAAAAGGGCAGGAGATGAGGTCGATCCGTCTCAGGATGCCAAAGTTTACTCTGATCGGGGCCACGACCAGGGCGGGACTTCTGTCGGCGCCTCTGCGCGACAGGTTCGGGGAGATCCACAGGCTGGAGTTTTATTCACCGGAAGAACTCAGGACCATTATAGAAAACTCAGCTAAAAAGCTTGATGTTTCCATTGCTCCGGAAGGAGCGCTGGAGCTGGCCCGCCGCAGCAGGGGAACACCCAGGCTGGCCAACCGTATCCTGAAACGGGTCCGGGATTTTGCCCAGGTCCGCTACGACGGAAAGATCACAAAGGAGGTCGCGGACACAGCTCTGGACCTGATGGAAGTGGACAAGATGGGACTTGACCGGGCGGACAGACGATTTTTGACTACACTGATCTCGGCGTTCGACGGCGGACCGGCGGGGCTGGATACCCTGGCGGCGGCTATAGGAGAGGACGCGGGCACCATAGAGGACCTGATCGAACCCTATCTGCTGCAGAACGGCTTTATCAGCCGCACGCCCCGGGGCCGTATGGCGACAGCGAGGGCCTATGAACACTTGAGTGCAGCCGGGACCTTATAAACCGGATACACCGTAAACCTGACACATCCAATGGAGGACAGGCTATGGCTTCAAAGAACGCGACCAAGGTGACTATTGGCGGAAAGACCTATACACTCAGCGGAAATGAGAGCGAAGAGTACCTGCAGGAGGTCGCTTCTTATCTCAATGGAAAGATCGCCCAGCTCAAAAGCGATGAGGAGTACCGCAATGTGCCCTTTGAGATGCGAGGCGTCCTGCTGCAGCTCAATCTTGCGGATGATTATTTTAAATCAAAAAACGAGATCCGCAGGCTCCAGAAGCTTCTGGAGGAAAGAGAACAGGATCTGGCGGACCTCAAGCATGAGCTGGTAGCCACACAGATGAAGCTGGAATCCGCTTCACGAACTCAGCAGGCTCAGAAAAGAGAAACTACATGAACAGACTTTTTCCCTATAAAGCAGAGCTTCTTGCGCCAGCCGGGAGCAGAGAAGCCTTCATCGGAGCGGTGAGCGCCGGGGCGGACGCTGTCTACCTGGCTGGCCAGCGCTTCGGGGCCCGGGCATATGCGGATAATTTTTCCACCCAGGAGCTTCTGGAGGCGCTCGAGGAAGCCCATCTTCTGGGCAGGAAGATCTACCTGACAGCCAATGTGCTGACCAGAGAGAAGGAGCTGCCCGAGCTGGTGGAGTTCGTCCATCTTTTGTATGAAAAGGGACTGGACGGCGTGATCGTCCAGGACATCGGTGTCCTGGAGGCCCTCCATGAAGCATGTCCCGGTCTGCCGCTCCACGCGAGCACACAGCTCTCCGTCACATCGGCTGAAGCAGTCCAATACCTGAGAAAATTCGGGATCCGGCGGGTCGTCCCTGCCAGAGAGCTCTCTCTGGAGGAGATCAATACGCTGCGCAGGGAGGACGGAGAAATGGTTCGCGGGAACCCGGCAATGGAGCCGATCGAGATTGAGGCCTTTATCCACGGCGCCATGTGCTACTCCTATTCCGGCCGCTGTCTGATGTCGAGCTTTCTCGGAGGCAGGAGCGGAAACAGGGGCCGCTGTGCCGGAACGTGCCGCCTTCCCTACAGGATCCTTGACGAAAAAGGCCGCCCGGCGGGGAAGGACAGTGCTTTGAAGGAATATTATCCGCTGTCCATGAAGGATATGTGCGTCCTGTCAATCCTTCCCGAGCTGATCGATGCCGGGATCCATTCTTTTAAGATCGAAGGCAGAATGAAAAAACCGGTCTATGCCGCAGGGGTCACAGCCATTTACCGCAAGTATATCGACCGGTGCTATGCCTGGATGGAAGCGGGAAGACCCGGGCCCTGGCAGGTGGAAGGGGAAGACCTGGAGAAGCTGCGCTCCCTCTATATCCGCACGGATCTCGGGACGGGGTATTATCATCAGAGAAACGGCAGAGAACTCGTTACGATCGGGAAACCCGGCTATGCCGGGACGGACGCCGCTCTGGAGGAGGAGATCCGCAGATCTTTTCTGACCGGCCTTCCCTCTATAGAGGTCAAGGGAAAAGCTTCTTTCAGAACCGGTGAACCAGCCGCACTCGAAGTGAGAGCAGGACAGGTGCGGGCAAAAGCTATGGGAGCAGTCGTCCAGCCGGCCCGCGGCCGTCCCCTCGACAGGGAAGAGCTGGAGGCCAGGCTTCGAAAGACCAAGAACACCCTCTTCACCTTTGGGGATCTGGACGTGACAGCGGATGACAGCGTATTCCTGCCGGTGAGCGCCATCAATGCTCTCAGGAGAGAGGCTCTGAGCCTTCTTCAGGAACGGCTGACCGACGGCTGCAGAAAAAATGCAAAGTCTGTCGGGACAAGTCAGCCGAATCCCCCTGCTGAAGGAAAAACAGAACAAAACACCGGGACAAGTCCGGCCGATCCTGTTGCCGGAGAAAAAAATCCCGGAGAAATAGCACTGCAGAAGGAGCAGCGGCAGGAATTGTGGGCGCTCGTGTCTACACGGGCGCAGATGAAAGCCGCGGCTGCGGCAGGCTGCAGCTGCGTCATTCTGGACGGGAGTTTCTTGCCTCCGGTCTCTCCGGAGGGCCTTTTTTCTATGGGGGAGGACCTGCCCGGGTATGATCAGAGATTGTATGAAAAAAAGGACTACGGGCAGCATGTTTTTCCGGAAAAGACACAAAGAGGAAACAATTATCCCTTAAAATCGACCGAAATTCGGTGGATCTGTGCCCTTCCGCCTGTTTTTCGCGTCTCTGAGAGAGAGAGTATACGCAGCGTTATCCTGAATGCAGCCGGAAACGGCTTCAGCGGGATCCTGGTGAGGACCTTTGAGGAGCTGCAGCTCGCCCTGCAGTCGGGATATGAAGGTGAGATCATTGCCGATGCATCTCTCTATGCCTGGAACCGGCTTTCCATGGAAGCCCTGGCGGGAGACTGCAGCGGAATCGTCTGTTCCCTCGAGCTGGAACAGCGGGCGGTCCTGGAGGCGGCAGGAGAGATGGATAAAATGATCCTGCCGGTCTACGGGAGGATCCCCATGATGGAGACTGCGGGCTGTGTGCGAAAGACACAGAATCTCTGTTCGGGACAGGAAGGTTTCTGGTATCTGGAAGACCGCATGGGGAAACACCTCCCCGTGAGGTGCCGCTGCGGAAACTGTTCCAATACCATCTATAACGCAGTTCCTCTTTCCCTCCATCAGTTTGCGGATTCCGGGCTTTTCAGGAAAACGGGAAAAAAACTCTGCATGTTCACGATCGAAGGCGGAGATGAGACCAGGCAGATCCTTCAATACTTTGCGGAGCTGACCGGCTCTCCCGGGAAACAAAAAAGGCAGGGAAAGAAGAGACCGGGGAGAACGGGACAGATCTCTCTTCCTCCCTTCAGAGACTTTACTAACGGACATTACAAGACCGGGGCGCTGTAGGGGATTATAACTGTAGGGGATTATAAAATGATCTGTGGCAGCGCGGAGGCTTTTCAATTATGAGTGTTTTCAATGCTTACGTCATTTCACTTTCAAAATATGTGAATACCGGGATCGTGGCGGTTTTTACGATTCTCGCCTGGCTGGGAGTCGATGTTGATTCGGAGAGAGTCAGGCATACGATCAGCATCTTTCAGAAGCTGTTATTGACTGCTTTTTTGATCAACGCTAATATGACGATCGCATGGGTCGTCCGCGGACGAAACGGGCGCCTCATCTGCCTCCTCTGTGCCATGGAGATCCTCTTTATGCTCGCTTTCATGGTGCTGTACAGGATCGTCCATGAGAGAGCGAACATGCTTTTTTTCAACAATCTATGCATGCTGCTTTCCATTGGCTTCGTCATGATCTCCAGGATCGCCTATTACGGATCCTGGGATGAAATCGCCTACAAGGCAAATGAACCGATCAAGCAGTTTGTGATGGCCGCGGCGGGACTTATGGCTATGCTCATTATCCCGTTTTTCAGGAGATTCTTTGATTCTCTGCGTCATCTGTGGCTTTTGTTTGCCGTTGTTGGAATTGTGATGCTGGGAGGCGTCCTTCTGCTGGGCGGCCTGACCTACGGAGCCAATATCACCTTTACGATTGCCGGTTTAACCTTTCAGCCGTCGGAATTTGTCAAGATCCTGTATCTTCTCATGCTGGCAGGGATACTGAGCACGGAAGTGACTATGGAAAAAGCTGTCTGCGCAACGATCCTTTCGCTCATCCATGTCGGCATCCTGGTCCTGTCTACGGATCTTGGCAGCGCGCTCATCTTTTTTATCGTATTTTTGATGATGCTCTTTCTTGCCACTGGCCGCTGGCGGGTGATCGCCGCCGGAGCGTTCCTGGGGGGAGTAGGCGCTTTGGTATTGTATTACCGTTTTGAACATTTCAAGGAACGTGTTCTGATCTGGAGAGACCCCTTCATGAAGGAGATCATCGAGAACAAGGGATGGCAGATCGCCCAGTCCCTCTTTGCGATCAGCTACGGAGGACCCTGGGGAACAGGGCTCACACAGGGCTCACCTCACAGCATCCCCAAAGTGGAGACCGATGTCCTTTTTGCCGCGATCTGTGAGGAGATGGGACTGGTTTTTTCCGTCTGCCTCCTCCTGATCTGCCTCAACTGCTTTATCAGGATCATTATTCTTTCGGCGGGCTATTCAAACCGGTTTTTCCAGCTCTTTACCTATGGGGCGGCAGTCTGCTATATTTTCCAGACTTTTCTGACCGTAGGAGGCCAGACAAAATTCATTCCCCTGACCGGAGTGACGCTTCCGCTGGTCAGCTACGGCGGCAGCTCGATCCTGTCTACGCTGATCATGATGGGAATCGTGGAGATGATCTTTATCCTGCATAATGAAAGGACTGCTATATTTGAGGAGCGCTACGAGAGGGAGCACCCGCTGGATGGCGGCCTGACAGACCAGATGTACGACAGTGAAATAGTTCCGGACATGCCGGAGGATCCCGGTTATTACAGAGAGAATGGAACTCTGACCGGAATGTACTCCCGTGATATGCGGGAGGATCCTTATTATAGTGACAATGGGATGCCGGATAATTTTCCTGTGAACGGGATTTCGGAAGAAGGGATTTTTGATGACTGATCACTTGTACACGCCTCTCTGGAGCGTATGTACAACAGAAATCAGACGGAGTTTAGACTATGTTGAAGAAAAAAGCACAGGATCCGGTTGAGAGCGGTGTCAGAGTTCCGGATACTTCCAATACAGGCCGGAACGACGCGCAGACAGGGGAAGTGCATGTGGAGAGCTTCAGAACGAGAGCGCGGCACCAGATCCAGTTTACTGCGGTGGCGTTTATTCTCCTGTTTGCCATTATGTCTGTTTCTTTCTGCAGGTATGCAGTCGTGAACAAAAGAGAATTGTTTGGCAATGGTTACAACAAGAGGTTCCAACTGCTGGAGAAAAGAAACCGCAGAGGGAGTGTCATTTCCGGAGACGGTGAGACGCTGGCTTATTCCGACGATAACAATGACCGCTATTACCCTTTCGGGGAAGATTTCTGCCATACTGTGGGCTTTTATATAAATGGCGGCGGCGGGATCGAAAAGTTCTTTGAATATGAAATGCTCTCCTCGGACATTTCCTTTAAGAGCAGGATCAAATACGATGAAGAATTCTCCCTGTATCCTGGAAATAATGTCTATGTGACGCTGAACACAAAGCTGCAGCAGTATGCCTGTGAAGCACTGCGCGCAGGGGATTACAGAGGAGCTGTCGTGATCACAGAGCCCTCCACAGGAAGGATCCTGGCCATGGTTTCCCTGCCGGGTTTTGAACCGTCGGAGCTGGAGGGGACCTGGGAGTATCTGCGCACAGATGAGAACAGGGCACCGCTTGTAAACCGCGCCGCCCAGGGAATCTATCCTCCCGGTTCGACCTTCAAGATCGTTGACTGCATTGAACTGCTTCAGGAGGATCCCGATGCACTGGATACTTTCTCCTATAGCTGTGACGACGGAACCTATACCTTTAATGATGAGAGCATCCACTGCTTTGATTATCAGCACCATGGTGACCAGGACCTGGCCGCAGCTTTTGCCAATTCCTGCAACAGCGCCTTCGCGGAACTGGTTACGCAGAAGCTTGATGAAAACCGGTTCAGGAGCACTCTCAAAAAGCTGATGTTTGACAAGTCCCTGCCCTATGATATGCCTTATTCCGAGAGCCATTCCCAGCTTCTGGAGAAAGGGGAGATCAGCACCCACAACCTGATGCAGGTCGCGATCGGACAGGGGACTACTGGCGTCTCTCCCCTTCATATGAACATGCTCACTATGGCCGTCGCCAACGACGGCGTGCTGATGCGCCCCTATATGATCGACAGCGTGCGCTCAGCCGAAGAGGATGTTCTGAAAAAATACAGCCCCAGGCAGGCGGCGACGCTCTTTGACAGCAATGTGGCAAAGAGCCTGCGCTCCCTGATGTGGGGGGTCACGCATATTGACAGCGAGAACGGCATTTACGGAACAGCCAGTGAATTTAATTATTCCCAGAACTATATCGCTTTCGGCAAGACCGGAACAGCGGAGTTCGGGGATGGAGAGGACTCCCACGGATGGTTCACCGGCTTTACTGTGGATGCCGACGATGGAGAAGAGGGAAAACCGGACCTGTGCATCACTGTGCTGGTTGAAAACAGCGGCGCGGGCAGCGATAAAGCGGTTCCGATCGCCAGGCAGATCCTGGACAGATGGTATGAAGAATATTGATACTTTTTGCTTGCATGACAATCCGGTATGTGATAGTATTCTAATGTTTGGGATTTGACACAGCTAAACAGCTGGCGGAACCTGCAGCTGATCGACAAGCTGAATGACAGAAGATGGCATAAGATATTAATAGCATAAGATATCAATAGCATAAGATGTCATTGGCATAAGATATCATAAAAAAGTTTCCGGAGCCGCCGCACCCGGCAGGGGAGTGAGGGAGCAGGACTGGAAACATGAAAAAAGCATGGAAATCTGAAAGGACTTGAAAATGACTATTCTTCGTATTGTGCTGACAGTTATCATGATCATCATCAGCATCATCATGACAGTGATCATCCTGATGCAGGAGGGCAAGAACCAGGGCCTCGGCGCTCTCGCCGGACAGAATGACACTTACTGGGGAAAGAATAAGGGCAGATCCATGGAAGGCTTCCTGTCCAGATTTACAGCCGGTCTTGTAGTGGCCTTCTTTGTTCTCGCTGTCCTCCTCAATATGCATCTGTTCTGATCATCCGGTTCCGCCTGCCTGGTCCGGACTGGTCGCAATAACTGGATCGTCTCCCGCGGAAACAGGGAGCCGGGCAAGACAGACAGGGTATAGTGTTTCCGGCACATCAGCTGTCTGACAGCGGAATGAATGGGATAGCTGCGGCACCCTGAAAGGGTGCCGTTTTGTCATCTTAACCGGCAGCAGGAGCGCGCTGCTTTTCACTTTCAGCCGGGCGGGGTGCGCGGAGGTTTAAACATGGCAGACAAGAATGCGATAAAACTCGTTGCCAACAACAAAAAGGCCTATCACGATTACTTCATTGAAGAAAAATATGAGTGCGGCATAGAACTGTTCGGGACGGAAGTAAAATCGATCCGCATGGGCAAATGCAGCATTAAGGAGGCTTATGTCGCAGTATCAGGCGGCCAGGCCTTTATTGAAGGCATGAACATAAGTCCTTATGAGAAGGGGAATATTTTTAACAGGGAACCCCTCAGACGCCGCCGGCTTCTCCTGCACAAAAAGGAGATCCTTCGTCTCCAGGGACAGGTACAGACCAAAGGATACACGATCATGCCTCTCCAGGTCTATTTTAAAAAGGGACTTGTCAAAATTGAGATCGGTCTGGCCCGCGGCAAAAAGCTCTATGACAAACGGGATGACCTGCGCAAAAAAGCTGTGCGCCGCGAAGCGGAACGGGAATACAGGAATGAACTGAAGATCTGATTCCGGACTGCTGTATGTCTCCGGCATAATGCCTTCAGTGTCTTTAAATCGAAAAAACGAAAAAAAACGAAAAAAACGCGGAAAAACACAAGCGGAAAAACACAAAACGTGAAAAAACAAAATGTGAACAAATACAAAACGTTAACAGACATGGAAGGCTAAAAACACAAAACGGCTGTTCCAAAAGGAACAGCCGGATGAGAAGAGCAGGTGGCGGGAATCGAACCCGTCTCCCCAGCTTGGGAAGCTGGTATTCTACCGATGAACTACACCTGCGTATTTATTTGTGCGTTTATTTGAAGCACAAAACTTATTATAGCAGAAAAATCCGGCATTGCAAGAGGTGTTTTTTCAGCTCATCATTTTTTACTTAAGCTCTTTAAGCTTTTATTTAAGCTTTTTAAGTTTCAGCTTTAAAAACAGGGCTTGTAAACAAGACACCGGATCCGATAAGTAAAGGTTTCCGGGACGTGTAAATAAAAGAGTATAAAACGATAGTATAAAACGGGAAGAGAGAATGCACAGAGAACCAAGTCTTAACGACAGACCCCGCGGAATCCGCAGAAAAAAGGAGCCGGTTCCAAGGACAGATACCGGCAGCAGCCGGGAGGAATCCCGCGGCGCGGCTGTTGATGCCGGATCCGCAGATCAGAAAATGAATAAACGGCCTGTTTCCCGCCGTCCCCTTTCACAGGGGAAGCTGTTTGCGGGGATCGCTGTCGTATTGATGGCTGTTTCCGCAGTGCTTGTATTCAGCGAGATCTGGGCTTTCACGACCTGGGCCGGTCTTAAGATGGATGAGATCATTTTCCATCTGCGTGCCCCCCTGGAGGGTACCGGCGGCGGAATGCTGGAAAAATATGTGACCAGATGCCTGCTCCCCGCCCTGTTGATCGCGCTCTGCGGAGTCGCCATGATCGTACACACCAGGCGTGCCCCGAGAGCCAGGGGGACATTTGTGAAACGAACCCTGATCGGAGCATTTATAGCTCTGATCGCCTCGGCTATAGTGGGGACTGTTAAGCTTGATCTGATCCATTACATCAGCGACCAGATGCAGGATTCCTCTTTTATCGAGGATAATTATGTGGATCCGAAAAAAACGGCCATGACATTTCCTGAAAAAAAGCGGAACCTGATCTACATCTACCTGGAGTCAATGGAGATGACTTTCTCAGATCCGGAACACGGAGGCATTTTCCAGAAGGACATCATCCCTGAACTGACTGAACTGTCCATGGAGGGCGATAATTTCAGCGGGAATTCAGGCCTTCTCAACGGAGGTCATGTCATGCCTGGTTCCACCTATACGATGGCAGGTATGTTTACGCAGTCTTCCGGACTTCCTCTAAAGATGGATCTGAGTGAAAAGTTCACTGATCAGAGAGGCTCCTTCAACAAGATGGATACGCAGGATTCTTTCTTTTCCGGAGTGACGACCCTGGGGGACATCCTCGACGGGGAGGGGTATAACCAGGCCTTCATGATGGGATCGGACGCGACTTTTGGAGGAAGGCGGCTCTATCTGACAGAACACGGAGACTTTGAGATCTGCGACTACAAATGGGCAATCGAAAAGGGATATATTCCCAAGGACTATTATGTGTTCTGGGGCTTTGAGGATGAAAAGCTGTTTTCCTATGCGAAAGACAAGATCCTGGAAATGGCGGCAGAGGAGGAACCCTTTAATTTTTCTCTGCTGACAGTGGACACTCATTTCGAGGACGGGTACCGCTGCAGGCTCTGCAGGGATGATTTTGAAGGAAACCGCTATGCCAATTCCTTTGCCTGCTCCAGCAGACAGGTGAGCGAATTCGTCCGCTGGATCCAGCAGCAGGACTTCTATGAAAATACGACGATTGTTCTGAACGGTGACCACCTGACCATGGACAGTGACTTCTGTATCGAGGTTCCCGCCTCCTATGACCGGAGGACCTATACGGCTTATCTCAATTCGGCCTGTGAACCTGCTGATCCTGATCGGGAGAGACAGTACACGACACTGGATAATTTACCGACAACTCTGGCAGCTTTGGGAGTCAAGATCAAGGGCGACCGGCTCGGACTGGGGACAAATCTTTACGGCACCGCGGATACCCTGCTGGAAGAATACGGCATGGAGGAGCTTCCGGAGGACCTCAGCAAAAAGAGCTCCTTTATGCAGAAGCTCGCAGACATCGATATTTACGATATGGACCTGCTGCGCAAGCAGGGCCTCACCCCGGGCTCCTCGATCACGATCACAGAGTGCAACGGAGATACAGGGGAGCTTTCCTTCGAAGTGAAGGATTTTAAAAATATTTATGAGAAGATCAACTCTGTGGAGGCGAGAATCTCGGACAATGATGATCCGGAGGGAGTCGTAACGATTCCTTTGAAAAATGAAAGAAAGAACGTATATACAGGACATCTGACGGGAGAGGAGGGGATCAACCTCAAATCCTGTAATCTGTATATCTACGTCGACGGAAAATCCGGACGCAATTTTGAGGCGGGGCGGGTCACAGGTGACCTGACGCTCCGCACAGGAGATATTTATGAGTATCTCCGCAGGCTTTCCGAAAACAGGCAGTACAGCATTTTTGTCGCGATCCGCGATGACGGCACCAGACAGATCGATACAGAGATCCAGAATCTGCTCCATGAACTCGGGCTTGAAGAGACCCTGCCCGGACACTACAGATGGAGCTATTACGCGGTTCTGATCCCGGGACAGGAAAAGATCGAGGAGATCGGCGAGGAGGAACTGAGCTGTACAGGGACACTGCCGGACGGTGCCCAGTATTCCGTAATAAGCCAGGGAGGCCTGAGCGGAGCGGGCGGCGGAGCCGGCAGATACCTCACCTGCTCGGTAAAGATCAATGAAGTGGAATACGCCGTCCAGAGGATCGGCCTGAATTTTGTCATATATGACAATGAACACTCCGTCGTGGTGGACAGTGTGGAATTCAATACCTATGACGGTCTGGGAGCCAGAAGGAAGGAGCCTTCCCTTCAGACTGCGGACTGATATCAATAAAACCGATGGTTACAGGACCAGCTTTAAATGGCACGATCATTTAAAGCTGGTCCTGTTCTTTTATATTTGCGGCTATAGCCGAGTGTTTGGACCCTTCTCAAATGTCCGCACCAAACCATGACTGAACCCTGCCCGGGTTGTGCTCAAACCGTACTCAAAACATACACAAACTGTACTCAAACGGTACAAATACGACTCGAATTGAAGCCACTTTTTGACTCCGAAAGGATATACTAATATCGTAGAAAAAAGTGTTGAGAGGTATTTTTAAGCTTCTTTAATGCATGTTATCCAAAAGGGGAAGGGATCAGTCATGACAGCTGCAATAGAGAAACAAAAGGACATCTTGTGCGTGAAGATGCTCGGTGGTTTTTCCATGAGCTATAACGGACGGACGATCGCGGGCTCCTCGAAGTCTTCGGTCTCCCAGAATAATGCACTGCTTCAGATCCTGATCCACTCCGGAAAGAGCGGTGTTACTCGTGACCGTCTTGAGGAGCTTCTTTTCGGGGACAGGGAAGTTGACAATGCGCATCACTCCCTGCGCAGCGTCATCTATAATGCAAAGAAATACCTCGAAAAGTCCGGTCTTCCCAAGGTCAATTACATCCTTTCTGACAAGGATGTCTTCTACTGGACAGATGAGATCGAAGTAGTTGAGGATGCCCGTGAATTTGAGGATCTTTACAATCAGGCAATGAATGAAGGGGATTCTTCAAATCGCCTGGAATATTTCCTTAAAGCATGCTACCGCTACGGGGGAGAGTTCCTCCCTATGCAGACAGGCAATGTGTGGGCTGTCCGCGAATCCATCCGGTATGAGGAGATTTTTTCCACCTGTGTCGAAAAGGCCGGAGACCTGCTCAGGGACAGGCAGGACTATAACCGGATGAAGGAGCTTGGACAGTTTGCTTCCGTGATCTCCCCTCTTTCCGACTGGGAGTCCATGACGATGGAAGCACTTGTCAGAATGCGCAAGTATGACGAAGCCATCCGCCTTTATGAATGCACAGTCAAGTATTATCTCGACGAGCTCGGCGTCCATCCTTCCGGAAAGATCGTCGAATGGTTCGAGCATCTCGGGAAGGGGATCAGCCATCACCACACGGTCCTCGAAGATATTACAAGAGACCTGGAAGGAGACACCGGGACACCGTCCGAAGGATATCTGTGCAGCTATCCCGTCTTCCAGGGAATCTACCGCTCAAACCGCCGCCTCATTGAGAGGACCGGGGCTTCCTCCTGTCTGATGCTCTGCACCATCCTGGACGGAAAAGGAAACCCGATGAAAGAGGGAAATGTGCTCGACAGACTTTTTGACCGTCTGATCGACAGTGCCTGCAGCAGTGTCCGCCGCGGAGATGCGGTATGTTCCTATGGCAGGGGACAATGTCTTATCCTTCTTACAGATGCGACCAGGGAGGAGTGCACACTCGTGCAGCAGCGCATCAACAGACAGTTTATCGTCGGCAGACAGCGTATCAGTGTTCAGTATGATGTTACCGTTATATCTCCCGATGAGAGGACCCTTTTTAGAAAAACCAGTTGATCTTATAACAGGACAGCCTGTTATTATCGCCCATCCGGCTGCAGAGCAATGTGTTCATTGAACTTTGCTCTGAACATTGCTCTGCAGCCGGATGGGCGTTTCCTTTGTTTGACGGAGAATGCCTTAAGCTGCTGCAGTATTGACCTGCACGAACGAAGTTTTGAAAAAACTAAGAGCGAATCTTTGGAAAAACAACGAAAGCAGCTTTGAGAAAAACTGTGTACCAGCCGGTATGACAAGCACGTCCCGGCTATGTTATCATATCCCTGTAAACCTGTATTCACACAGGAGATTATCATGCGCATATCAATAGTGGACGACAGACTGGAAGACAGGACTGCTTTACAGCGGGAGCTGGACAGCGCCCTGCGGGAGAAGGGATACAGTGTGGAGACGATCGATCTGTATTCCTCCGGAGAGGAGTTCCTTTCCGGTTTTAAAAAGGGAAAGTACGACCTGATCTTTTTTGATATCTATATGGACGGGATAAACGGGATCGAAGCGGCAGCTGAAGTAAGGAAGGAAGACAAGTCTGTCCGTCTGATCTTTGTGACGACCAGCAATGACTTTGCCGCGGAAAGCTATTCCCTGCGCGCGGATTATTACCTTCTCAAACCCTTTGTGCACGAAGATATCCTGAAGGCCCTGAGCATCATCAATCTTGAGGACTATGAGAGGCAGAGAGTCATTGTCCTGCCGGACAAGTCTACTTGTCTTTTGCATGATATTATTTATTCCGAATACTATAATCACAGGATCGTCCTTTATCTGAAAAGCAACCGCAAGAAAAAGATCAGGACATCCCAGGCTGATATAGAGAGGATCCTCTGCAAAAACGATGGATTCGTGACCTGTACCAAGGGGATCATTGTCAATCTGGAATATGTTCAGAGGTTTGAAGACGGGACGATCTTTCTGGCTGACGGGCTCCAGGTTCCTGTCAGCCGCCGTAGGACTGCCGAGATCCGGAAGGCTCATGCCGATTACCTGTTCAGACAGGTCAGACTGTAAACTGTCACCGTTCAAAATGATCTTTGTTCATTGCTGCTGTACAGGCTATACACGCCCTGTTGAGAGCGTGTATAGCCTGTACAGACTGTCATGCAATTCCCCCTGGGTATCCGGCTTGCACAAAAACTGCATTCCCTGTATACTTGAAATGGCAATTTGTGCGTCATGCCAACCAGCATCCACTTATAGCCATTTCGCTGGATTGGATAGGGGAACGCGGCTTCCCCTATTTGTTTATTGGGGAAAATAAATAAATGCAATTCTCGTTATTGGAAGCGGCTGTCTTCAATCTTCTACGCTCTATACCGCTTATCTTTCTTGCCTTCTATCCATTCGTGGACAGAAAACGCTTTTCCGCAAAGATCACTACCTTGATTTATGAACTGATCCTCGCGATCTGGATGATCGCAAGTCTTTATAACGCGTATTTTGCGCCATCTACCTATTATATTGTGGTGGCTGAGCTGATCGGCTTTATCCTGATCGCTGTTTTGTATGTCGCGGCTCTGGATGCGCATCCCGGAAAAATGTTGTTTTTCTGTTTCATGCTTATAAATGTAGGCTACATGACCACGGCTTCCGCCAAGTGTCTGGAGGGATTTCTCTTCCCTCAGATGGCCCTGGAAAGGTACCGGTGGACAGCTTCTTTATGCCTTCTTCTGGTCTCTATAGTCATTGAGCTCCCGGTATACAGGTTTATGAAATGGGAAAAAGACAACCTGTCCAGAGATATGCAGCCCGGATATGTCTGGCAGTTCAGCTGGCTTGTTCCCACGACTTTTTATCTCATTTGGGCGCATGAATTTTATGGGACCGGCAATGCTTTGGAGTGGGTATTGAAACCGTCCAATGTTTTTTTCCTTGGCATAGTCAATCTGGCTTCTTTCCTGATCTATTATCTTATCCTCCGGTTGATCCGGGAAAGCGCGGATTATCTGAGGCTGAGGGAGGAAAACCATGCACTGACTCTGCAGATCATGCAGTACGATGATCTCAACCAGCGAATCTCCGCCGCCAGACAGGGAAGGCATGATCTGAGACATCACATCGTGACCATGGAAAATTATGTCAAAGCGGGAAATATTGAGGAACTTAAGAAGTATCTGGACGAGATTGGAGAGAGGTATCAGCTGGAGGAGACCCTGACTTATTGCAGCAATACGACTGTGAATGGAATTCTTTCCTATTTTTCTCAGGAAGCCAGCAGAGACAACATTGATTATAAAGTAAATCTGGGCATCCCCGAGGACGTCAAGATCGCGAAGACGGATTTGAGCATTCTGTTCGGCAATCTTCTTGAAAATGCGCTGGAAGCCTGCCAGCGGCAGCGTTCCGGGGAGAGAAAGATCCATGTGAGGGGACAGACCTCGCAGAACACATTTGCCCTGGCCATCGACAATACCTATGAGACAGAGCCTCAGAGGGATAAGATGGGAAAATTCCGCTCGATGAAACACGCAGGCGCAGGGATCGGCACGGAATCCGTCAGGGACATCGTCAACCGTTATGATGGCGTAATAGAATTTGAAACCAAGGGAGACCTGTTTTGTGTCTCCGTTCTGCTGTATCTTTCCTGACTGCCCTGAACCGCTTACAGATGCCTGAAGCGCTGTTTCGTTTTATGAACCGTGGTCATAATGAACCACTATGATTATGAACCGCCAAAACGCCTCGACCTTCGAGGCTTCCTGAGTTGCAGCCTGCAGCTTCTTTGATGTTTACAGAAAAATGATCCAGGGGAAACTGATGAAAAAAACAGAGACCGCGCTGTCGCAGGAAGGGATGAAAAAGTCTTTCCTCCGGGCTTCTTTGTCTTTTTATGAAGGCAGGAGGGCAGACCTGCGCCGGCTCGCTGTTGTACTTATACTCCTTGCAGCAGCTCTGCTCTGCCAGGGCTGTGTGAAAAAATATACTGCCGGTGAGATTAAAAGCTACGCCAGTAAGGAAGCCGGTCACAATGATCTTACAGTTCCGAATGAATACAGAGAGATCCTGGAAGATGAGGAAGGATATCTGGATCATTTGTGGACGGTGACGGACAATACCGACGGGATAGTTTTTCATGTTCTCGACGACTATTACTGGGCTATGGAGGAAGTGGAAAACCGGCTCTTGAATGATTATGACAGCTGTGTCTTTCTCTCTCTGTTTGAGCGGGGTAAGCTCCCGGGGACAGACCGGATCTCTTTTACCAGGACAGACAATTCCGGCCTGATTAAGGTGGACCTGTACTGCAGTTTCACAGACCGGGCTTCTCTGAACGACTGCTATGAAGACCTGTGCGCCGTCCGTGAAGCCGCTGAAAAGTCGGGCTATCCGGGACTGGACGTCAACTACCATGTCTGCTATGAGAGCGTCCTGAGGCGGGCAGTGGACTATGAGACCGGAGAGGGGAACACAGAGGGAAATCTCGGCAGCATCGATAAGGAAGCTCTGAAAAAGATGACCAATAATTACCTGGCCTGTGTCCTGGATTACCGTTTCGAAAACGCGCTGAGTGAATTTTCCCCGGAGGAGATCGATACCCTGGTCAACCTTCCCGGTACCGTCAGGATCTATAAAGCTGTCGGCGGGGACAGTGATGTGAACCCGGCTGCCGCAGATCCCTCACAGAGAGAGTACTATGACGATGTGATCGGCAATCCCAGATATGCCGGTATCAGTTTCGGAACGCTTTATGAAATTCTAAAAAAAGAGGGTTTTAAACCTTCCGGAAATGCCTGGCATTTTTCTTTCAGGGGACCGGAGGGCAATCTGTACGAAATGTCCTATGACTTCAATGATCTGAGCGGATATAATGACAAGCAGGGAAAACTCAGGAAAGGCTATTATTATATCCGGGACGACAGGAAGGTCAGGATGAGCTCTTATTATGCCAATCACTTCGAAGCTTCCGAGATCAATGCCCTGACCGGCCTGAGGATCGCCGAGGACCGGCCTTACCTCACAACTGACGAAAAAGCCGCTGAGCAGTGATCCGGTAATACATTTATCTTTACAGGAAAATCAGAACAGAGATGTTGGTCACTTGTCGACAAGTTTCAAATTGTTTTTCGCCTTTTTTGCACGACGATCCGATTAAAACAAATCGCGTGAATGATAATTGACATGTCGGCAATGCTATGTATAATATTCGGAGACGAATAATATTGGTTCGAACAAAAACAAAGGGAAATCAGTTAATAAAGTGGATAAAGACATTGTAAAAAATGCTGAATATGATATCAACCTGCTCCTGCTTGACAGGTTCCGCCACCTTGTGAGATGGATGCGGATCGGTACGACCGATGTGCCTCTGGCCTCCCGGAACGTCAGGGACGCTTCATCCGGGAATGGTCCTCTGTCGCTTTTTAAACGGGAAGTTATTCTCTGTTTTTTATTGTTCAAGGATAAAGGTGCCAAGCAGAAGGAGATCGCGGACGAAATGGGTGTGAGTCCCTCCACCTTTTCCGAGACGATCAGCAGACTGGTCAAAGATGGATATGTAGAACGGATCGATGATGCCGGGGACAGAAGAGCAAAGTTTCTGAGGCTCACTTCCTCCGGAAGGGAAAAGGCTGAGGATTTACTGGCGAAACTGATCTCTTTTCTCGGAGATGCTTTCCGGAATCTGGAAGACGGGGAAAAGCGTGAATTGATCCGGATCCTGGATAAGCTCCTGGGAGAGAACAGCTGATGTGCGAGAGCGCCAAAGCGTGGAGCAATGCGTAGTTTATCCATACATGTTTGTAGCCGCGAGACCATAGCTGCAAGTATTACTGCACGATCGGCTCTGGAGATATAATATGAAAATAAATGGGAAAAGGGCAGCGGCAGCTGTTTTGATCATCCTGATGACAGCCGGGCTTTTGTCCGGCTGTCAAGGCAAAAAAAAGACTGAAACTGCTGTTCAGGCAACGCGTGTCAGGACGCAGAGCGCGGAAAAAGGGACTCTGGAGGTCACCGGATCCTATATCGGCACAATGGCTCCCCACAATTCTGTGGATGTCACTCCTCTTGTAGCCGGTACTGTCAAAAAAGTCAATGTCAAGGTAGGCGACAAGGTCAGCGAGGGGGACATACTGTGTCAGTTTGATGATAAGGCAGCGAGCCTCCAGCTCCAGAGTGCTGAAGATGCGGTCAATACTGCCAAAGCCGGCAAGGAAGCGGCAAAGGATCAGATCGATGCCGCCCGCAAGCAGGCCAGAACCAGCATCACCTCCCTGGAAGGGCAGCTCAAGACCCTGAAGGAGCAGAAAAAGACCCAGGAGGATCAGCTGGAGCAGGTCAGGCAGAGTGTCGATGCCTTAAAACAGGGACAGGATGCGGCACAGGAGACCTATATTGCTTCAAAGAACGTCTATGACAGGGCTCAGATGCTCTATCTCCAGTACAAGCATTTCCTGGAGAAGAATCCGGACTGTACCACAACGGCCGGACTGGTCGAGGCTTCGATCCCGGACGTTTCCATCCCCATTGAACCTGTCATCACCTCTATCGAGGGCGGTACTTCCGAAAATGAATTTATCATAGAGTTTCCGGACTCTGATTCGGATGGAGAAATTGAGGGAGAACTGGAAAAGCAGCAGACGGCGGCTCAGCTTGCGGAGGATCTGGCCGAGGTCCCGCTCACTGTCGAATACCTGAACGATTTCGGGATCGATTCTCTGAAGGACAAGATGGATCAGGCGGAGGACGCCGCTTCAAAAGCTTCATCGGCTTATTCGCAGTCCCTCTCCTCCATCACCCAGCTCGAGAACGGGATCAAGCAGATCAAGACCCAGATCAGGACCCTCGAGGACAACATTGATGCAGCGGAGGACGCTGCGAAAAAGACGGGCGGCAACACAAAAGCCTATGATGCCCAGATCAAAGCAGCGCAGACCGGTGTTGAATCAGCCCAGTACCAGAAGGATCTCTACACGGTCAGGTCGCCGATCGACGGGATCGTAGAGGCGGTCAATGTGACAGAGAACCAGGCCTCCGGTCAGGGAATGCCTGCTTTTAAGATCTCGGACAAGGAGCTGATGGAGGTCTCCTTCTACGTCCCTGAGGACGTCAGGGATTATGTCAGGGAAGGGGACAGGGTGACTGTAGAAGCGGGAAGCGGAGAAGTGAAGGGGAGGATATCCTCCATTTCCACAGCGGTAGACCAGCAGAGAGGGCTTTTTAAGATCGATGCCCAGATCACGTCACCCGGCGACAAGAACCTTTCGACGAATACGAACGTGAGCCTCTCCATGGTGACAAATTCTGTTAAGGACAAGATCCTGATCCCTTTTGACTCGGTCTATTATGACGATGACCAGGCTTATGTCTTCGTTGTTGAGAATGACCGGGCTGTCCGCAGGGATGTGACAGCGGGACCCTATAACAACGACACGATCGCGATCCTGGACGGCCTGATCGAAGGGGATGAAGTGATCATAACCTGGGGAGCAGGACTCAAGGACGGAGCGATCGTACAAGTCATCGAGCAGGAGAACGGTAACAGCAGCTCCGGGACAGGGACAGACAGCCGGAAAAAATAAATACGGACAGCTTTTCTGGCGGTGGATCCTCATCACCTGATCCATAAGAAAGGATATTCCCTTAATGAACCTGACGAAACTTGTCCTCAGGCGCCCCGTGTCCACGGCGCTTGTTGTACTGGGAATCATTGTATTCGGATTGTTCTCCATCCCGGGGTTTGATATGGAGCTTGTACCCGATATCGATCTCCCCATGTACCTCATCTATACGGTTTATCCCGGAGCAGATCCCACCAGTATCGATACTCTGGTGACGAGCAAGATCGAGGATGCCGCTGAGACCCTCAGCGGTGTGGATAATGTGATCTCCTATTCCTACAATAACTACTGTATAGTGGGACTCACTTATGATTACAATCAGAATATGAATGATGCCTACACATCTCTGTCGGCAGCTCTGGACATGCTCTCCCTTCCGGATGATGCCAATGATCCCACGATCATTGAGATGGACGTCAATCAGATGCCGACGGTCATGATCTCGGCGACGAGCAACGGATCCTCGGATATGATGGCCTATATTAATGAGACAGTCGTTCCCGCCCTGGAGAGTGTGAGCAATGTTGCCAGGGTCGAAGTGAACGGAGGCAAAACCAATTATGTCCGCGTCCAGCTCAATGAAGACAGGATGCGCCAGTACGGACTGAATATCACCTCGATCGCGGCAGCGATCGGAGCAGTCGATTTCAACGTTCCGGCAGGAAAGATCCGCGCCGGTTCCCAGGAGATCAGTATCAGTACCAGTTCGGAGATCCTGACTCTCCAGGAGCTGGAAAACACTGTGGTGACGACCCAGACGGGAGCTCAGATCCGCTTAAAGGACGTTGCTGATATTTCTCTCGGCTCCCAGGACCCGGATTCGATCAGTCAGTATAATGGAGAAGATAACGTCAGTATCCAGGTGTCCAAGGTCCAGAGTGCCTCGACTGTCAGGGTCGCCTCCAGTGTGCGCAAGGCGATCAGGAAACTCGAGCAGCAGGATGCAGGTGTCACCTATGACATGATGTATGACGCGGGAAAGGAGATTACGGACGCACTCAAATCAGTGGCCGAGACCCTTCTTTTAGGAGTTGTGTTCGCCATGGTCGTCCTGTTTGTTTTTTTCGGCGACATCAAGGCGTCCCTGATCGTCGGCAGCTCGATGCCGCTCTCTGTCTTCGCTACCCTCGTGTGTATGTACGTGATGGGCTACGACATCAATATCATCACTGCGGGAGCGCTGGTCATCGCGATCGGTATGATCGTAGATAACTCCATTGTCGTCATCGAGAGCTGTTTCCGCTCTTCTGAACAGAATAAGGATGTAAAACAGGCCGCGATCGAGGGGGCAGGGACAGTCATGATGAGTATTGTCGCGTCCACGATCACAACCTGCGTCGTCTACCTCCCTCTGACCATGATCAAGGGACTTGCCGGCCAGATGTTCTCCCAGCTCGGCATGATCATCGTGATCACCATGATCGCATCTCTGATCAGTGCCCTGTGCATCGTCCCTCTTTTATATACAACGGTGAGACCTGAAGAAAAAGAGACCAGCCTGGCCAATGGCGTGCTGGATAATATGCGGAGCGGATATGACAGTCTGATCCGTGTTCTCCTTCACAGAAAAGTCCTGACTCTTGTCGTCAGTGTGGTGCTTCTCATCGGGTCGTTTTTTATCGCCTCTACACTTCCTTTTGAACTGATCCCGGCGTCCTATGACGGGAGCTTTACCATAACGGCGGATTTCCGCTCCGGAACGAAGCTGTCCGTTATCGGGGATGAGATGGCATGGATCGAACAGATGATCCGCGAGGATGACCTTGTTGAAAACTATGGTATGACGATTTCCGGTAATCAGGCGGTCATTACTGCCTATGCGGTCGATGACTGCCCCAGGACCAGTGAAGAAGCCGTGGACGAATATACACAGGCTGTTTCCATGTCGACCGGCGCGGATATTACGATCGCTCCTTCCGGAGGGTCGAGCAGCGCCATGTCCAGTACTTATTCCACAGACACTGTGGATGTGGTCATTGAGGGCGACGACGTGAACAGCCTGGCAGATGCCTGCGGACAGATCGAGGAAATGATGTACGCCATACCCGGTGTTCTGCATGTGAAATCAAATGCGGCTTCTCTGCAGACGGCCGGTCATATTGTCGTGGACCCGCAGAAGGCGGCAGCGGCGGGGCTTGCCCCTGCCCAGGTAGCCCTTGACCTGTACCAGACAATGACGGGGGTCACTTCCGACCAGATGGAATTGAACGGGAATGAGTATGATATCATCCTGAAATATCCCGAAGGCGCCTATGAGGATGTCAACCAGCTGATGAACAAGGTCCTCACCGGAGCCACCGGTGTCAGGGTGACCCTGGGTGACATCGCGGAGATCCGTTATGACCAACAGCTCCAGATGATCCAGAAGAGCGGCGGCAGGATCCAGAATACAGTTTCCGCGACGCCGGCCGCAAAGCAAAAATCCCGTGTACAGAAAGCAATCACAAAGGGTGCTGCGGAACTGGAGTTTCCGGAGGGAGTCACCCTTTCGTCCTCTCTCCAGGACGAATCCCGTGAGGAGAACCTGTCCGCGATCTTCGGCGCGATCATGGCCGGCGTATTCCTGGTCTTCCTCGTGATGGCCATGCAGTTTGAGTCACCAAGGTTCTCCCTGATGGTCATGACCTGCATTCCGTTTTCCCTCATAGGCTCCTTCCTGATGCTCTTTTTAAACTCGAGCAGTATGAATATGGTCTCCATGATGGGCTTCCTTATGCTGATGGGGATCGCGGTCAACAACGGTATCCTCCTCGTTGACACCGTCAACCAGGAGAAGCAGAACATGCCCCTGGAAGAAGCGCTTGTCGAAGCCGGAAAGATCCGTCTGCGCCCTATCCTGATGACTACGCTCACAACGATACTGGCCATGATACCCATGGCCTGGTTTTCCAGCAACAAGATGATGTCCAGCATGGCCTTTGTCATCATCGGAGGACTGATCGCATCTACCATCCTGTGCCTCCTGATGATGCCTTCCTACTACCTGATCATCTCCAAAAAGGAAAAAAAGCAGGAGAATGAGCCGGCTGCCGCCACATAATGTCCGGCTGCCCGGGATTTTGGGCAGGACATACCTATAAACGGCTGGGGACGGAAAACTGTCAGTCCGCTGTCCGGGAACAGGGCAGGAGTATTTTTGGCGGACAGGCTTTCCGGCTGTGGATACTGGAGAAATCCCATGGCACAGAAAAAGGAAGATTTTGCCCAGCAGCAGAAGCTGTTGAATAAAGAATTAAAAGAAGGAAATTTCCGGAGGGTCTATCTTGTATGCGGGACCCAGGCTTATCTGCGCCTGCAGAACCGGGACCGGCTCCGCGCGGCACTGCTGGGAGACGGGGACGAGATGAATTTCTCTGTCTATACCGGTATGGATGTAACTGCCAGAGAGGTGATCGACCAGGCGCAGACGCTTCCTTTTTTTGCGGACAGAAGGGTGATCCTTCTGGAGAATACAGTCTTTTTTTCTAAAAAGGCCAGTGTTGAATCCGATGCTCTTGCGGCATTTATACCAGAGATCCCGGAAACAGCGTCTCTTGTTTTTGTGGAGGAAGCCCCGGACAAGCGCAAAAAACTGTACAAGGCTATCCAGAAACACGGATTTGTGCTCAACTGCGAGGAAATCTCTCCTCAGATGCTGGGGCGCTGGACAGCGGGCCTCTTTCAGAAGGCCGGCCTCGCCATAGACGGACCGGTCCTGAACCTCTTTCTCCAGACTGTGGGAGAGGATATGATGAACATCCTCACGGAGTCGGAGAAGCTGATCGGTTACTGCATGGGAAAGGGGGCTGTCAGCGGAGAGGATATATCGGAAATCTGTACACCCCTTCTCAGAGACAGGGTATTTGAGCTGATCGGGGCCGTATCGCGAAGACAAAAAGACAAAGCTCTCTCAATTTACATGGAACTGACCGCCCTGAGGACCCCCTCCCAGGTCATCCTGACCCTCCTGCAGAGGGAGTATTCTCGTCTCCAGCAGATCAGGGAACTGCAGGAGCAGAAGCTCCCGGAAGCAGAGATTGCCAAGCGCACCGGCCTCTCTCCCTGGATCGTCCGAAAAAACTACCTTCCAGTGACCAGGGGAATGGATACCGGGCGCCTCGAACGGTCCCTTCAGCTGTGTCTGCAGGCGGACCAGGACTACAAGAGCGGAAAGATCGACGCGGGTATTGCAGCGGAGATGACGATCATCCGGCTGTGCGGTTAAGCCAGCTGCCAGACTGTGACGGTGGATGAGCTGCCCGTCCGGGCTGAACTGTCAGTTTGAATTGCTTTTACTTACTTTTTTTGCGGTTGTTTTCCCTTTCCCCTTAAATTATGTTCTGTATTATATCCAATTTTTCCAATCTGATTTCCGCCGGATTTCTTCGAAATAGCAGGCAGTTATTATTGACAAATAGAAAGAAACTGTTATTATATTTGCATTGTGCAGTTTCAAGTCAGAAAGGAATCTCCAGGCTATGACTTAGATTTCCGGAGATCCGGAAGAGCGGCACAGACAGTAAAATCGATCCTGCGGGCAGGAGGCCGGAGGAGAACATTAGCGCCCGGACCTGAGAAGGTTGACGAGGAATGGCAGTTATCGAAAGATTCGGCGGATGCTGCCACGGCTAAGAGGACAGCAGCAGACAGGCAGGCTTACGAAAAGACCGGAACAGACCTGTTGCTGTCGACAGACCTGTGAGTCGTCAGAGAGAGGGTAAAAAGCAGAATCAAGACTGTAACAAAGATTCTCTCAGCACAGAAAAACAGAAAACAGAAATAAAGATTAAAGCAGAAATTATAGATATTTATACATGTTTGAGCCTGCCCCGGGCATGGCCGCTGGTATAAATAAGATAGTATAAAATAAGATAGCATAAAGAAGAAATTATAAAGAAGAGATAAGAGATTACAGGGAACAGCGGTACCACAAGTACCACAGCGAAGGCTTTGACTGAAAGGATTCCCTAAAAAGATTTCTTTCACAGAAGTTCCCTGCCGCGCAGCTCCCTGTTATGGAGAAAGGAAAGATTAATAATGAGAGTAGTCATTCAGGACGATTATAATAAGATGTGCAAATGGGCAGCTGATTATATTGCCGCCAGGATCAATAACCACAAGGAAGACAGGCCCTTTATCCTCGGCCTTCCTACAGGCTCTTCCCCGATCGGTGTTTATCAGGAGCTTGTCCGCATGAACAAGGCGGGAGAGGTTTCCTTCGCGAATGTCGTGACCTTCAACATGGATGAGTATCTGGGTCTTCCCCGCGAGCATGATCAGAGCTACTGGTATTTTATGCACTACTATTTCTTCGATCATCTTGTAGATATGAAGCCGGAGAACATCAACATCCTCAACGGCATGACCGATGATCCTGAAGCTGAGTGCGCGCGCTACGAAGAAAAGATCGCTTCCTATGGCGGGATCGACCTGTTCATGGGCGGGATCGGCGTCGACGGGCACATCGCCTTTAATGAGCCCTTCACTTCTCTCAATTCCAGGACCGGTGTCCGCAACCTTACGACTGATACCAGGATCGTGAACTCCCGTTTCTTTGACAACGATATGGATAAGGTTCCCGCACAGGCTCTGTCTGTCGGAATCGGAACAGTCACTGATTCCAAAGAAGTCCTGATCCTCATCAACGGTCATAATAAGGCACGCGCTCTTGCCAAGACAGTCGAAGGCGGAGTCAGCCAGCGCTGGACCTGCAGTGCCCTGCAGATGCACAACAATGCGATCATCGCCTGCGATGAGGAAGCCTGCGGAGAACTGACAGTGGATACCTACAAGTACTTCCTCGATATCGAAAAGAACGAGAGACTTTAATTTTACATTCAAGACTCGTTCGCGAGTCTTTTGCGCGTATCCCACGGCTGAAGCCATGGTTATTGCGCGATGAAGAATAAATTGAAAACCGCTTCTATTTGGAGAAAAAAATGGGTAAATATTTCGGAACAGACGGCTTCCGCGGCGAAGCGAACAAGGCCCTGAATTACGAGCATGCGATCAAGATCGGGCGTTTTCTTGGCTGGTACTATGGCTCCAGGCTTGATAAGAAGGCTAAAGTAGTCATCGGCAAGGATACAAGAAGGTCCAGCTACATGTTTGAGTACGCGCTCTGCACAGGCCTCATGGCTTCCGGCGCTGATGCCTATATCATGCATGTAACCACGACTCCCTCCGTAGCCTACATTACCCGCGTCGATGATTTTGACTGCGGAATCATGATCTCGGCCTCTCATAACCCCTTCTACGACAACGGCATCAAGCTGCTTAATTCCTATGGGGAAAAGATGGACGAGGAGACCATCCTGAAGGTCGAGGCCTATATCGACGGAGAGGTCAAGATCCCTCTTGCCACCGGTGAGGAGATCGGTCGTACTGTGGACTATGTCTCCGGACGGAACAGGTATATCGGTTACCTGATCTCGATGAGCAAGTTCAGCTTCAAGGACAAGAAGGTCGGCCTCGATGTGGCGAACGGCGCCGCATGGTCCATCGCCAAGGGTGTTTTCGATGCTCTGGGCGCAAAGACCTATGTCATCAATGCGGAACCTGACGGCACCAATATCAACACCGACTGCGGGAGCACGCATATCGAGCATCTGCAGAAATTTGTCGTGGAAAAAGGCCTGGATGTCGGTTTTGCCTATGACGGCGACGCGGACAGGTGCCTGTGTGTGGATGAAAAGGGCAATGTGATCACCGGCGATCATATCCTCTATATCTACGGCCTGTATATGAAAGAGCGCGACAAGCTGATCAACAACACGATCGTCACTACCGTGATGAGCAATTTTGGTCTCTACAAGGCTCTTGACAAAGTCGGGATCAACTATGAGAAGACCAAGGTCGGCGACAAGTATGTCTATGAGAACATGGTCCAGAATGGACACCGCATCGGCGGTGAGCAGAGCGGCCATATCATCTTTACCAAATACGCTACGACAGGCGACGGTATCCTGACTTCCCTTAAGATGATGGAAGTCATGCTGGCCAAGGGCAAGCCCCTCAGCGAGCTGGCCGCCCCGGTTGTCTTCTATCCCCAGGTTTTGAAGAACGTCCGTGTCAAATCCAAACCGGATGCCCAGAACGACCCCGATGTCCAGCTCAAGGTCCTGGAAGTCGGCAAGAAGCTGGGTGACGAAGGACGTATCCTTGTCCGCGAGAGCGGCACAGAGCCTGTGATCCGTGTCATGGTCGAAGCGGGATCGGATGAAATATGCGAGAAATACGTGGATTCAGTGATCGACGTGATCCGTGATAAGGGACATCTGGATTAAGATCTGAGAGTTCAGCTGCTGAAAAATCATCAACTAACAACTATGCGGGATGTCTGCCCGGCCCTGGCCGCTGGAAGATATCCCGCTGTTTTATACTTACGTTATTATTCAATGAACTATAACCGTAACTCTAAACAGGGGATATGCGTGTAAAAAAAGGAAACCTGCATTCGGCGCGCAAGACTAGCGAGCGAGTCTTGAATCTTATTGTTATCGGGCTATACCTGTAACTTTAGTCCTGGGACCCGACGGGGCTGCAAGTGAAGAGAATGCAAGTGAGAGAAACAGAAATTATCCAGTGAGGGAAATAACAATAATTGGGAAATGATTTGAGAATAGAAAAACCGCCTTCCGGGGCTGACAGGGCAGAGGCAGGCAGAAAGCTCCTGGAATGGTATGACAAGAACCGCAGAAGCCTTCCCTGGAGAGAGGACCCGTCACCCTATCATGTCTGGATCTCGGAGATCATGCTGCAGCAGACCCGGGTGGAAGCGGTGAAGGGCTATTACAGGCGGTTTCTGGACAGCCTGCCCGATGTCAGGACCCTTGCTGAAGCGGATGAAGATACCTGCCTGAAACTCTGGGAAGGGCTCGGCTATTACAGCAGGGCGAGGAACCTCAGGCTGGCGGCGCAGGAGATTGTATCCCGCTATGAAGGCCGGATGCCCGGCACATCAGCAGAATTGAAGAAGCTTCCGGGGATAGGGGCTTATACCGCGGCGGCGGTCGCATCGATCGCTTTTGGAGAGAAGGTGCCGGCCATAGACGGAAATCTGCTCCGCATCTTTTCCCGCCTTACCCTCTATGAGGAGGATGTCCGAAAGCCTGCCGCCATGAGATCTGCTGAAAGGTTCTATCTGGAAATGATGCCGGAAGACCGGCCCGGGGATTTTAACCAGGCCCTCATGGATCTGGGAGCAGGGATCTGCACACCCAGGGAAGGACCGGTGTGTCTGGATGATCCCTCATCCTGCCCCTTGAGACCTTTCTGCCTGGCCTTTGCTGCAGGCCGCAGCCGCTCTCTTCCCGTCCTGCCCGTCAAAAAAGAACGCAGGAAGGAAAAGAGAACGATCCTCGTCATCCAAAGTGAAAACAGGATCCTGCTCCGCAAACGTCCTCCGAAAGGACTGCTCGCAGGTATGTGGGAATTTCCCAATGAAGAGGGATGGCTGACCGCCGATGAGGCTCTCAGGAAAGCATTATCCTATTCCTCCTCCTGCGGTCTTGAACCCCTGCGGATCACAGTACTCCCTGAGTCCAGACACATTTTTACCCACAGGGAATGGCTGATGCACGGCTTTCTGATCACAGCAGGAAGCTTTCCTGAACCTCTTGCAGCTGACTGGAAGTCCGGCGCAAAAAAACAAACTACTCTGATGGCAGAAGTCAGCGACCTCCAGAATAAATACGCCATCCCCAGTGCTTACAGCGTCTACCTGGCTTCTCTTAACTCTCTTGACTATAAAAGGGGCCAGTGAAGCAAAAGAAGTTCATTAAATCGCCGCCCTGCATCTGCACCGGTCTGAACAAACAGCGCTGTAATCTCCTTTTATACCTCCCAGTGTCATTTTGTGTCCTGTTTTTGCAATTATTATCCATTAATACTCTATTTGTGGTATAATATAGTGTCAGGGTATACTACATACTGCTTTAGTTTTTATTTTTAAATATACAGAAATATGCATTAAGAAAGGAGACCGGTTCTTTTCTCATGATTATGATCATGAGCCTTGGAACCGTAAAAATACTATGAAACTGTTATCGATCGCTGTTCCGTGTTACAACTCAGAAGGATATATGGAAAACTGCATCCGGTCTCTGCTGATTGGCGGGGAGGAAGTGGAGATCCTTATCATCGATGACGGTTCTTCGGACCGGACGGCAGAGATCGCTGACCGCCTGGAAAAAGAACATCCCGGGATCGTACGCGCGATCCACCAGATCAACAAGGGACACGGCGGAGCAGTCAACACAGGTATAGAAAATGCTTCCGGTCTCTATTTCAAGGTGGTGGACAGTGACGACAAGGTGAGAGCGTCTGCTTACAGAAGTATTCTGGATGTGCTGCGCCGCTTCAGTGCCGTGGAGGGAGGGGAGACTGCCGCCGCGGAAGAAGAGGAAGAGAGGGAAGAGCCGATCGACCTTCTCATTTCGAATTTTGTCTACAATAAGGAAGACCAGAACCGCCACAAGGTCATGGAATACAGGAAATGCCTCCCTCAGAACAGGGTTTTTGACTGGACGGAGGCCAGACATTTCCCGGTTGGAAAATATATCCTGATGCATTCCGTTATTTTCCGTACGCAGATGCTCCGGGAGAGCGGCCTCAGGCTCCCCGAGCACACATTTTACGTGGACAATATTTATGTCTTTGATCCGCTCCCCTATGTTTCCAGGATCTATTATCTCGATGTGGATTTTTACTATTACTTCATAGGCAGGGATGACCAGTCTGTCCACGAGTCAGTGATGATCAAAAGGCTGGACCAGCAGGCGAGAGTCAACCGCAATATGATCGACTATTATACGGATCCTGCAAACGTGGACAGGATTGGAAGAGAACCGATTCTGAAACAGTACATGTTCAACTATCTCGAGATCATCACAACCATCACTTCCGTCCTGGCCATCCGGTCCGGCAAACCGGAACATCTCCAGATTCGGGATGAGATCTGGGATTACTTAAAGAAGAAGGATGAGAATCTGTGGAAAAAGATGCGCAGGCGGCCGCTGGGAATGGCTATGAATTCCAGGAACAAAGCTGCCATGAAGGCAGTTTCCGGCTGCTATCTGGTCGCGCAGAGACTCTTTAATTTCAACTGACGGTTTTATCTGCCAACTGACAGTATCATCTGTCAGATCCTTATGTATTCTGACAATAACAGTTTTGGGTTGACGGATCTCAAAGTAATGAGACTGTCGACCGGGCAGTGCCGCACTTAACCTGCCTGACACCGGGAGAGTCTTTTATGTATAAAAAAGAAAAAAAGGGCTGGCTGAAGCACCTGGACTTCATGATTCTGGATCTGGTGGTCTTTCAGCTGTGCTATATTGTGAGCTTCTGGATCCTGCGGGGAATTTCCAATCCTTACCGGATCGTCCTGTACCGCTATCAGGCGATCGTTTATCTGATCTGTCAGCTCATCGTTGTTCTTTTTTCAGAGAGTTATAAAAACATTCTGCGGAGGGGGACAGCGGCGGAAGTGACCAGTGTCTTTCGCTATCTGCTGTCGGTTGAACTGCTGAACCTGGTCTACCTGTTCTCTGTACACCAGATCTATATGATCTCCCGACTGCAGACAGGCCTGACCGCGGTGATGTTCTTTATCGTTTCGCTCATTGTGCGGCAGGCTAATAAACGCCGCGTGCTCGGGACTCGCAAGGACAGTAAAGGCCAGCGTTCACTGATGGTGATCACCTCCAGCCGGCTGGTCGATGAGGTGATCAAAAACCTCTCCGACAATTCCTTCCACGATTACTTCATCTCGGGGATCATCCTTATGGATCAGGCCTCAGCGGATGTCAAGGAGATGAGCGGCATACCGGTCCTGGGCAGGGGAGAAAATATCCTTTTCTATATCGGCCGCAACTGGGTGGATGAAGTCTTTTTATACCAGCCGGACAACCTGCCCTACCCGATCGAGATGGTCGATTCCCTGCTCAATATGGGAATTACTGTGCATTACTGTATCTCCGCCCTCAATGAAAACAGGTGGGGCACCCAGGAGGTCGAAAAGATCGGCAATTACAAGGTGCTGACCAACAGCCTCCGGATCGTCTCGATTCGCGAGCTGGCCTTCAAGAGAGCCGTCGATATCGCCGGCGGGATCGTCGGCTGTATTCTGACAGGGATCATTTTTATCTTTATCGCGCCGATGATCTATATGAAGTCTCCGGGACCGATCTTTTTTACCCAGGTTCGCATAGGTAAAAACGGAAAGCAGTTCAGAATGTACAAGTTCAGAAGCATGTACATGGACGCCGAGGAACGCAAAAAAGCCCTCATGGAACAGAATAAGATCCAGGACGGAATGATGTTCAAGATGGACGATGATCCGAGGATCATAGGAAGTGAGAAAAAGGACAAAAACGGCCGGCCGGCCGGGATCGGCAATTTTATCCGCCGTACGTCCCTGGACGAATTTCCCCAGTTCTGGAATGTGCTGAAGGGCGAAATGAGCCTGGTAGGGACCAGGCCTCCGACTGTGGATGAATGGGAGAAATATGATCTGCACCACCGGGTGCGTATGAGCATCAAGCCAGGTATCACCGGTCTGTGGCAGATCAGCGGACGGAGCGAGATCACTGATTTCGAGGAAGTCGTCAGGCTCGACCGGGAATATATCCAGAACTGGAGCCCGGAGCTGGATTTCCAGATCCTGTTAAAGACAGTCTCCGTTGTCCTCAAGCATGAAGGAGCAGAGTAGGCAGGCGTCCAAACACGAGGAAGGGAGCCATTTTGCGCGCGCTTTTCGTGCAAAACGAATGGATTCCGAATGGTTGGAGCGACGCGAGAGCGCCCGTGGCGCGGAGCAGCGCGTAGTTTATTCATATATGTTTGCGGGCACCCGCCCATGGCCACAAGTATGAAATTCTGAAAATAAAGTTCTGATAATAAAAAAATCCCGCCGCACAGCACCAGGCTGCCCGGCGGGACTTTTTTCCTTCATAAATGAATCCCTGTAAAATGGATCCCTGTAAGCGGATCAGAATATTCAGGATTTTTTCTTAAGCGGACCCGGATCAGCCAAAGTATCTGTCGCGGATCGGGGAAGCATTCATAGCGGCGCAGGCAGCCAGGGAGAGATAGGACTCTTCCGGTGACTCACTTCGGCCGGTGATAGCGATCGGGATATTGGCTCCGATCAGAACGCCGCAGTTGTGAGCTCCGCAGCTGGTCATCAGAACCTTGACGATGAGGTTGCCGTTCATCAGATTCTGCACGGCGACGCCGTCGAATTCGCCGCAGGCGGGATTGTCGAAGCCTTTGAGGCGGGCGGCTTCCTTGTTGATGATCAGATCCCACGGGATCGGTCCGACCAGGTTGCAGGGAGCGATCGGGGAATCCTTGTGATCGATGATGATCGTCTGTGCCTCGACGGTATCCTTCATGTGGAAAGCGGGCTTCTCGATCAGGGAGAGGAGAGCGATGTTGGGATTCTTGACGCCAAAAACATGGAGTGCGTCGACCATGTTGCGCACGACCTCTTTGCGCTGCTCGATGGAGGGATGGACCAGAAGGGTGACGTCCGATAAGGCGAGAAGCTTATGGTAGGTCGGAATCTTGAGCATGACGACATGAGTCAGGATCCTGCCGGGGCGGATCAGGTGGTTGGTTTTGTGCAGGACAGGAAGCAGGAAGTCTCTGGTCTGAGTATTGCCACGCATGAGCATGTCCGCGTTGCCGGATTTGATCATGTCAATGGAGTACTGCACCTTGTTCGTATCGTTGTCGAGCGGGTGGATGTCGTACTTGCGGTCTTTCGCGCCAATCTTCTCCAGAACTTCGTTGATCTTTTTGTAGCTGCCGACCAGGATGGGCTCGACGAAACCGTCCTCCTGCGCCATAAAGACACCCTTCAGGATGTTTTCTGAATCTGCGGCTGCAATCGCCACGCGGATGGGCTTGCCCACTGTGCGCTCCTGAGCCTTCTCTACCATGACCTGGAACTCAGGGACATCTTTGATAATATTTGCAATGCTGTTATTCATAAATTCATTTTACTCCATAGTATGTCACGGCAGAGAGCCGGAAGAGGTCCTGCTGAAGGACTTATCCGGCAAAGACCATACCGGCTCTCTTTGGAAATTGTTGAACCTCCCGGATCTGCACTGTCAGAATGCCGCCGGGACCGGCAGATATGTCTGATCAGGATCAGTGCAGTTGTCCGAAATAATCAATCAGAATCAGAACAGGCGGCCGCCGAACTGCAGGAACAGAGGCGCGAAGACAAGCGCGACGACAGTCATGAGCTTGATCAGGATGTTGATGGAAGGACCGGAGGTATCCTTGAAGGGGTCGCCTACGGTATCGCCGACGACGGTGGCGTGGTGCGTGTCGCTGCCCTTGCCGCCGTTATGGCCTTCTTCAACATATTTCTTTGCGTTATCCCATGCGCCGCCGGAGTTGGACATGAAGATGGCCAGCATGACGCCGGTGACCAGGGAGCCGGCCAGAAGTCCGCCGAGGGCGGTGGGGCCAAGGACGATGCCGACCAGCAGAGGCGCTACGACCGCCATGATGCCGGGAACGAGCATTTCCTTAAGAGCAGCCTGAGTGGAGATGGCCACACAGGTGGTGTAGTCAGGCTTGCCGGTTCCTTCAAGGATGCCGGGGATGGTACGGAACTGGCGGCGGACTTCCTCGATCATCTTATAGGCAGCCTTGGAAACGGAATCCATGGTCAGCGCGGAGAAGAGGAAAGGAAGCATGCCTCCGAGGAACAGACCGACGATGACCTTGTAGTCGAGAAGGTCGATACCGGTCTCAAACAGGTTGACTGCCTGTGCATAGGAGACGAAGAGGGCCAGCGCGGTGAGGGCTGCGGAGCCGATGGCGAAGCCTTTGCCCATAGCCGCTGTGGTATTTCCGACTGCATCCAGACGGTCCGTGATCTTACGGACGCGGGAAGGAAGACGGGACATCTCGGCGATACCGCCGGCGTTGTCAGCGATGGGGCCGTAGGCGTCGACCGCGACCGTAATGCCGGTCGTGGAGAGCATGCCGACGGCTGCCAGAGCGATGCCGTACAGACCGCTGGAGAGGAAAGCACCGATGATGCCGATGCAGATCAGGAGGATCGGGATAGCAGTGGACTGCATGCCGACCGCGATACCGCTGATGACGGTGGTCGCGGGGCCGGTCTCGGACTGCTGTGCGATCTTCTTGACGAAACGATAATCACCGGAGGTGTAGATCTCGGTCACGATACCGATGATAAGACCGACCACAAGACCGAAGATGATGGAGAAGGCCGGACGCATGGTATGGAAGAAATACCAGCTCAGAGCAAGGGAACCGATGATCACGATGGCGGCTGAAGTGTAGCTGCCTGCCTTCAGGGCCTTGTGGGGGTTGGAATTTTCATCGCCCTTGACGAAGAAGCAGCCGAGAATGGAGGCCGCAATGCCGAGGGAAGCGATGATGAGCGGGAAGAAGCCGCCCGTCAACTGATAGGAAACGACACCGAGAGTGATGGCGGAGACAATGGAACCGACATAGGACTCAAACAGGTCAGCGCCCATGCCGGCGACGTCGCCGACGTTGTCGCCGACGTTATCAGCGATAACGGCGGGGTTACGGGGGTCGTCCTCAGGGATACCGGCTTCGACTTTACCGACCAGGTCGGCGCCGACGTCAGCCGCTTTGGTATAAATGCCGCCGCCCACACGCGCAAACAGCGCGATGGAGGAAGCTCCCAGGGAAAAGCCGGACAGGAAATCCGGATTTCCGGTGACCATATAAATGAGGCCTGCGCCGAAGAGACCGAAGCCTACAACGCTCATGCCCATGACAGCGCCGCCGGAGAAGGCGACGGAAAGAGCCGCGTTCATGCCGTGATCCTTGGCGGCTGCAGCGGTGCGGACGTTAGCTCTGGTGGCAACGTTCATACCGATAAAACCTGCCGCGGTGGAGAAGACGGCGCCGACGAGGAAGCAGTAGGCTGTGATCCAATTGATGCCGAATCCGATGAGGACGAACAGGATCACGACAAAGAAGACGAGGATCCGGTACTCCGCCATCAGAAAGGCCCTGGCGCCCTCGTGGATGTAGTCAGAGATCTCAATCATGCGGTCAGTTCCTGCATCCTGCCGGTTAACCTTCTGGACCAGGAAAAACGCGAACAACAGTGCCAGGACTCCGAAGATTGGAGCCAGGAACGGAAATGCTCCCATAACAATTTACCTCCCATTTTCATTATTATGATGTTTCTGGCAGCATGGTCTGCAGTTACAGGTCAGGCGGTGCAGATGTGAGTCGCAGGACCCGGGCCTGTAACGGTCTGTGTGGCTATCTGACAACTGATAAAACACGCATCCGGAGCAGACACGGACTGCATCGGATCCGGGCGCATGATTTCTGTTCCCCCTTCAAAAAATCATCCGTCCATTCTCCGATGTTCTGTAATCTTTTCCTTGGTAGTCAGATAATATTATAATAACAGAAAAAAGCCCCTGAGTTAACATATTATTGTAAAAAGAACCCCGGAAGCTTTTCAGTTATTTTTTACACAGGATATTTTAACATGCAATCACGGAACGTTCTGTATTTTTTTTAAAGCTATGCTATAATGTGACAGACAGTTGGTTACTGTCCAGACACAAAGGCCTCAGGTTTCGAGGCGGTCTGAACTGTAACGAAAGTTGCAGGACATGTCATTTAAAAATAGATGATCTCAAAGGAATGCCTGTCTGACCCGGTGTCAGGGAGGCGGGATCTGCTGAAGGAGCAGCACAGATCTTGCGGGCTGTGCGCACAAACACCTGCGCTGCGGTCGTTTCCACATGTTTTTGCTCCGGAAAGAGAGAAGAGGATGAACGGTGTAAGACGCGTATACGTCGAAAAGAAGGAGCCATTTGCCGTTGCGGCGAAGCAGCTTAAGGAAGACATAAAAGGCTTTTTGGGAATAGAGAAGATCAAAAACGTACGGATCCTCATCCGGTACGATGTGGAGAATATCTCGGACGAGACTTTTGAAAAGGGCTGCCGGACTGTTTTCTCCGAGCCGCCTGTAGACACACTGTACCGCGAAGAGATCCTTATTCCTGAAAACACGGCCGTTTTTTCCGTTGAGGCGCTCCCCGGACAGTTTGACCAGCGCGCGGACAGCGCGGAGCAGTGCCTTCAGTTCCTCAATGAAGAGGAAAAACCTGTAGTGCATACAGCTGTCACCTATCTGCTGGAGGGTGGTTTAACGGAGGAGGAAGTCGGCCGCATTAAGGCCTACTGCATCAACCCCGTGGACTCGCGTGAGACCGGTATGGAAAAGCCCCTGACACTGAGGACGGACTATCCCGAACCTGAAGATGTCCTGGTTTTTGAAGGCTTTACAACTATGGACGCCGCTGCGCTCCGCGCTCTGTATGATTCTCTCGGACTGGCCATGACCTATGCTGATTTTGCCTTTATCCAGGAGTATTTTGCGGGGAAAGAACACCGTGACCCCACCATCACGGAGATCCGTGTTCTGGACACCTACTGGTCCGACCACTGCCGCCACACGACTTTTTCCACAGAGCTTAAAAATATCGAATTTGAAGACGGTTATTACAGGACTCCGATCGAGACCACTTTCCAGAGCTATACCGATACACGGCAGGAACTGTACGCCGGCCGCACTGACAAGCCGGTCTGCCTGATGGACCTGGCGCTGATGGGAATGAAGAAGCTCAAGGCGGACGGCAAGCTCACGGATATGGAGGAATCGGAGGAGAATAATGCCTGTTCTGTCGTCGTCCCGATCGAAGTCGACTACGGCGACGGCCCCCGGACAGAGGAATGGCTGGTCTTCTTTAAAAACGAGACCCACAACCACCCGACGGAGATCGAACCCTTCGGCGGCGCAGCCACCTGCCTGGGAGGCGCGATCCGCGACCCGCTCTCCGGACGCGGCTATGTCTATCAGGCCATGCGCGTGACGGGCGCAGCGGACCCCACGGTCCCCGTGTCCGAAACGATCCCCGGTAAGCTTCCCCAGAAAAAACTGGTCATCGGGGCGGCAGACGGCTATTCCAGCTATGGCAACCAGATCGGCCTGGCCACCGGACAGGTGACGGAGATCTATCATCCCGGCTATCTGGCCAAGCGCATGGAGATCGGCGCTGTCATGGGCGCCGCGGCCCGTGAGAATGTCCAGCGGCTTCGTCCGGCTCCCGGCGATGTGATCATCCTGCTTGGAGGCCGCACCGGGCGCGACGGCATAGGCGGCGCCACAGGTTCCTCAAAGGCCCACACCCAGGAGTCCCTGACTACCTGCGGCGCTGAGGTCCAGAAGGGCAATGCCCCCACAGAGCGCAAGCTCCAGCGTCTCTTCCGCAGACCCGAGGTCTCGCACATGATCAAAAAGTGCAATGACTTCGGAGCGGGCGGTGTCTCTGTCGCGATCGGCGAGCTTGCCGACGGTCTTGAAGTAAACCTCGACCTCGTCCCGAAAAAATATGAGGGCCTGGACGGCACCGAGCTGGCTATCTCCGAATCCCAGGAGCGTATGGCTGTAGTTGTCGCTCCGGAAGATGAGAAGCAGTTCCTGGCCTATGCAGCCCAGGAGAACCTCGAGGCGACTCCCCTGGCCCATGTCACGGAAGAACCCCGTCTGGTCCTGAAATGGCGCGGCAGACCCATCGTGGACATAGCCCGCGCGTTTCTTGATACCAACGGCGCCCATCAGGAAACAGATGTGGAGGTCCTGATGCCCTCGGAAGAGGACAATTATTTCCACAAGATCGCGTCGACAAAGGTCGGGGAGATCCTGAAGGGAGAAAAAGAAGCCAGAAATGACCAGCCGGACCAGGAAGACGTATCCGGGCCTTTCTTTGCCGATGCGGTAAAAGCCTCCCTGTCCGACCTCAACGTCTGTTCCCAGAAGGGCCTTGTGGAGATGTTTGACTCCAGCATCGGAGCCGCGACTGTCACGATGCCCTACGGCGGCCGCTATCAGCTCACGCCCGCTCAGGCCATGACAGCGAAGCTCCCTGTCCTCCACGGCAGGACGGATACGGTCTCAATGATGAGCTATGGCTTCGATCCATATCTCTCCTCCTGGAGTCCCTACCACGGGGCGATCTATGCCGTTGTCCAGTCCATGTCCAGGATCGTGGCCTCCGGCGGTGATTACAGAAACCTGCACTTTACCTTCCAGGAATATTTCGGCCGCATGTCGGAGGATCCTGCCCGCTGGAGCCAGCCCTTCTCCGCCCTCCTGGGAGCTTATGATGCCCAGATCGGCTTCGGCCTCGCCTCCATCGGCGGCAAGGACTCCATGTCCGGAACCTTCCGCGAAGAGGGCATTGACATCGACGTTCCGCCCACCCTCGTTTCCTTCGCTGTCGACGTGGCGAAGGCCGGCGAGATCGTGACTCCTGAACTCAAGAGGGCGGGTGATATTCTCGTCCAGCTCTGCATCGAAAAGGACGAATTCGACGTCCCGGTCTACGACGATGTCACCCATATGTATGAAATGGTCTCCTCCCTCATGAAGGAAGGAAAGATCTGCGCCGCCTATGCCCTGGACGGATACGGAATCCTTCCGGCAGCCGCGAAAATGGCTTTCGGCAACGGATTCGGTATCAATTTCATTGAGAAACTCCGCCTGGTGGACCTGTTCAAAAATGCCATGGGCGATCTTCTGGTCGAGATGTCTCCGGACGACCTCGTCGCTGTCTCCGATGCGGAAGGTTTCGACTGGCATGTTGTAGGCACCGTGACCGGGAAAGAGAATGCCGTCTTTTCATGGCGCGGAGCCCGGATCCCTCTCGAGGAGATGCTGGCAGCCTGGAAGCGCCCCCTGGAGAAAGTGTTCCCTTCCAAGAGTGCCGACGATGCGGTCGCCTTTGACGCTCCCCTCTATTCGGGTGCCCATAAGGAAGCAGCAGTGGAGGCCCCGGTCTATACCGGCGGACAGATCGCTGTCTGTACCAACAAGATCGCCCGGCCGACCGTCTTCATTCCGGTCTTCCCCGGCACCAACTGTGAATATGACACCGCCGCCGCATTTGAGCGCGCGGGCGCCAGGACTGTTACCCGTGTGTTCACGAATCTCACCGCCCAGGATATCCGCGATTCCGCCAAAGCCTATGCGGAGGAGATCAGCAAGGCTCAGATCATCATGTTCCCCGGCGGCTTTTCCGCCGGCGACGAACCGGACGGCAGCGCGAAGTTCTTTGCCACCGCTTTCAGGAACGCTGTTATCGAGGAGGCTGTCCGCGACCTTCTCGACAAGCGCGACGGCCTTGTCCTGGGAATCTGCAACGGCTTCCAGGCCCTGATCAAGCTCGGTCTTGTTCCCAACGGTGCCATCACCGGCCAGGACGAGCAGTCGCCGACCCTGACCTACAACACCATCGGCCGCCACATCTCTAAAATGGCTTATACGAAGGTGTGCAGCAATAAATCTCCCTGGCTCGCCCTCGCAGAGCCCGGCGGCGTCTATGTCAACCCCGCCTCCCACGGCGAGGGACGCTTCGTCGCCACCGACGAATGGATCAGGAAACTTGAGGCAAACGGCCAGATCGCGACCCGTTACTGCGACCCCGACGGAAATGTCTCCATGGACGAAGAGTGGAACATCAACGGCTCCTACGCCGCAATCGAAGGGATCACCTCTCCCGACGGCCGCGTATTCGGCAAAATGGTCCACTGCGAACGCAGCGGCCAGTACGTCAACCTCAATATTGAAGGCAATCAGGATATGCGCCTGTTTGAGGCCGGCGTGAAATACTTCCGTTAAAGAACAGACCGAAATCTAAAAACCCGGGACAGACTGTCCGAAAACCAGTGACGTTTAGTAGACAGGGACGGTTCGGAAGGGGGTGGTTTGGAGACAGGGGATGGTTCTGTGTTTCCGAACCGTCTCCTGTCTCCGAACCGCCCCTTCTTTTTTATCGAAGGTTCAAAATTTTCCGAAAAGAGCAGTAATAAAAGCAGGAACAAGTATAAAAGAATAAACGGGTTAACATTATAAATCGGGTTAACATTATAAATATTGTAATAAATACGAACATAATTTAGAAATAAGATTTAGTGCGTTAAAGAGTGAAAACGCCGCAGTTAAGAGTGAAAATATGCAGAAAACGAATTTCAGCAGAGAAACGGAAAAGATCATAAAGAGAATAAGCGCCGGTCAGAAGGATGTTCCCCGCCTGCTCCTGCACAGCTGCTGCGCGCCCTGTTCCAGCCATGTGATGGAGTACCTGAGGGAGTATTTTGCGCTGACGGTTTTTTACTATAACCCCAATATTACGGTATCAGAGGAGTATGAAAAACGTCTCATGGAGGAGAAGAGGCTGATCGAAGCCTATAACAGGCAGGTGGAGATCCAGGACTTTACAGGCATGCATTCGTCTCCTGCCGCAAAACGGATCGGGATCCTGGAGGCCCCTTATGATCCTGAGGCCTGGTTTGCTGCTGTGCAGGGACTGGAGGACTGCCCCGAAGGCGGAGACAGGTGCTCAGTCTGTTTCGAGATGAGGCTGCGGGCCAGTGCCAGGGCTGCCGCCGGGATCGGGCATTCTCTTGGCAGGTTTGATTACTTTACCACGACTCTTACCATCAGTCCTCTTAAAAACGCGATGAAACTTAACGAGATCGGACAGCGTATGGCTGAGGAATACGGCGTCAGCTGGCTGCCCTCCGACTTCAAAAAAAAGGATGGCTATAAGCGGTCGATCGAGCTGTCAAAAGAATTCGACCTTTACAGGCAGAACTACTGCGGCTGTGTTTTCTCACAGAGACTCGCGGGCAAGTCTTGAATGAAATAAAAACATTTCCAGTCATATTTCCTGACATCCTTACACCCGCCTGACTCACACCGGCCGGGCATCCCCTTGACAAAACGGGGGGTTTTTGACATTATCTTAAAGTTATAGGAATATTAATAACTTATAAAGAAAAAAAGCCGGTTTCACGAAAAATGCCGCCGGTCAGAGCAGATGCTCTGCACAGCGGGTACAGGATGCCGGCATATCCTGGATGATGATTCATCGCCGACAGCGGGAGATGATTCATCGCGGAAAGCAGGATAAGAGGAGGTATACATTTGGAGCAGTTTCTGAATCAGATATCTAAGGAAATGGCATCAGCCTTTGAGGCAGCAGGGTATGACGGAGCACTAGGCAGGGTGACTGTCTCCAACCGCCCGGATCTGTGTGAATATCAGTGCAACGGGGCCATGGCCGGGGCCAAACGCTACCGGAAAGCGCCTTTTATGATCGCGGAGGATGTGGCAAAAGCGCTGGCAGAAAAAAATGAAGGCGCAGGCTCCTCTGTCTTTTCAAAGGCGGAAGTCGTAAAGCCCGGCTTTTTGAACCTGGATGTCCAGGAAAGTTTCCTCAAGGCGTATCTGAACGAAATGAAAGCCGACAGCAGGCTCGGCATGCCGCTTCCCGAAAAGCCGGAAAAGATCATCATCGACTACGGCGGACCCAATGTGGCCAAGCCACTGCATGTAGGGCATCTGCGCAGCGCAGTGATCGGAGAAGCAGTCAAGCGGATCGCGCGATTTCATGGAGAGGATGTCATCGGGGATATTCATTTGGGCGACTGGGGCCTGCAGATGGGCCTTGTCATTACAGAGCTGAAAAAGAGGATGCCGGATCTGCCCTATTTTGATCCCGATTTTAAAGGGGAATATCCTGAGGAAGCCCCTTTCACAGTATCTGCTCTGGAAGAGATCTATCCTTTTGCCAGTGCGAAATCCAAGGAAGATCCCGCTTATTATGCGGAGGCGATGGACAATACCAGACGCCTGCAGGACGGGGAGCGGGGCCTGTATGCTCTGTGGCAGAAGATCGTTGCGGTCTCCGTGGCGGATATGAAGCGCAATTACGAGAACCTGAACGTCTCCTTTGATCTCTGGAACGGTGAGGCCAGTGTGCACGGGATCATCCCCGGGATGGTCAGCAAAATGAAAGAGGACGGCTGCGCCTATGAGAGTCAGGGCGCTCTTGTTGTGGATGTCTCCAAAGATTCGGATTCCAAGGAGATCCCCCCCTGTATCGTTCTGAAATCTGACGGGGCTTCCCTCTATACGACCACTGACCTTGCGACGATCAAGGAGAGGGTGGAAAAGTATCATCCGGACAGGATCATTTATATCACGGACAAGCGTCAGGAACTGCATTTCACCCAGGTCTTCCGCGCCGCCAGGAAATGCGGACTGATCGGGGACGACACAGATCTGGTCCACATCGGCTTCGGGACGATGAACGGCAGGGATGGCAAGCCCTTCAAGACCCGTGAAGGAGGTGTCATGCGCCTCGAGACCCTGATCGGGGATATCGACCGGGAAATGCTGTCCAAGATCAGTACTAATCCGGAGATCCCGGCAGAGGAAGCGGAACAGACCTCGCGTCAGGTCGCCCTTGCCGCCCTCAAATACGGAGATCTTTCCAACCAGGCGTCCAAGGACTACATCTTTGATATAGAAAAATTCACTTCCTTTGAGGGAGATACAGGTCCCTACATCCTGTATACCATCGTGCGCATGCGCTCCATCCTGCAGCGCTATGCCGCTCAGGAACAGGAAAGAGGACAGCAGGCAAAGGATCCTGCATCCCTTGAGCTGAAAGAGCCTGCGGGACCCGTCGAGAAAAAACTGATGATGGATCTGGCCGGCTTCAATGCCATGATGGAAGGAGCCTATGCGGACTGCGCGCCCCACAGGGTCTGCGCCTATATCTACCAGCTGTCCAACGACTTTAACACTTTCTATCATTCGACCAGGATCCTTACCGAAAAGGACACTGCCAGGAAGGAAGCCTGGATCGCGCTTTTGAGTCTGACAGAGAGAGTCCTCGCGCAGTGTATAGATGTGCTGGGCTTCTCCGCGCCGGACAGAATGTAAGATTTCATAATTTCAGGTTTCTGGATTTAAGCCTTCAAAATGTAAAGCCTGCAGAATAAGAAGTAAAGCCTGGCGATATAAGGCTCTGTAAGCCCTGTAAGGATTTGCATAGTTCCATATAGTTATGCATAGTTATGCAATGCTATTGTGGTGGAAGGTTTACATTCCGGGGCAAACATGATAATGTTTACAGTAATCCATTTTGCGAAATGGTGAATTGCTGGGAGGGCAGAAGCCGGGTGGCATAACATGCCCTCAGATCATTGATTAATGATTAAGATCATAGATTCTGGCAGGAGTCCGTATCCTGCCGCGAGGTAATCGAATGGAGGAACAAGGAAAGCTCATCGTCTTCTCCGGAGAAGGAAGAGGAAAGACTGCTGCCGCACTGGGCCTGGCCCTGCAGGCGGCTGCTGATGGGAAAACAGCTGTCGTCATTCAGTTTCTGAAGGGAAAGGGATTCGCGGAATCCATCTTCTGCAAACGGATGGAACCGGATATCAAGATCTTCCGTTTTGAAAAGTCGGAAGTGAGCTTCGAAGAACGTCCGACCCACCAGCAGCAGGACGATGTTTCCAACATCCGCAACAGCCTTGGATTTGCCAGAAAAGTTCTCTCGACAGGAGAATGCGATCTTCTGGTCCTGGATGAGATCCTTGGCGTGCTGGACAACGGGATCATCAGTATCGATGAACTCAGGGATCTTGTCGAGCAGAGAGGACTTACGCAGGTCATTTTTACCGGCCGCTCACTGAGCGGAGAGCTGTGTGCCTTTGTCGATGAGATCTCCCAGATCAATACAGTTCGTTTCAAAAAGTATACCGGTGAATAGTATTTTGTGTCTATTTGTGTTATAAAGCAGCGCGGACAATCCTGTCTTTACTGCGAACAACGGAGGAAATGCCATGTCTATTTTTACAAAAGCTGCCGTAGCTATCGTGACGCCTTTTCACGAGAATGACTTATCCGTCAATTACGACGCCTTTGCCGAACTGATCGATTTTCAGATCGAGAACGGCACTGACGCTATCGTTGTCTGCGGTTCCACCGGCGAAGCTGCGACCATGACGGAGCAGGAGCACCTGGATGTCTGCAAGTTCTGTATTGATTATACCAAAAAGCGTGTGCCGGTCATTGCGGGCAGCGGCTCCAACTGCACCCAGACGGCGATCAATCTCTCCAGAGAGATTGCGGAATATGGGGCTGATGGTCTCCTCGTCATCCATCCCTATTACAACAAAGCGACTCAGAAGGGGCTGGTAAAGCACTTTTCCATGATCGCTGAGCAGTCAAAGGGATGTCCCATCATCCTGTACAATGTTCCCGGCCGCACCGGCGGAAACATTGCTCCCGAGACAGTCGCGCAGCTTGTAAAAGAAGTCCCGAATATTGTCGGTATCAAGGAGGCAAGCGGTGACATCGGACAGATCGTCAAACTGATGACTCTGACTGACGGAAACATTGATCTGTATTCCGGAAATGACGACCAGGTCGTTCCCCTGATGTCCATGGGCGGACTCGGCGTGATCTCTGTCGTCTCCAACATCGCTCCCCGGGCAGTCCACGACATGTGTGACAAGTTCTTAAACGGAGATGTGGCAGGAGCCGCTAAGATCCAGAGAGAAACCTACGGCCTGTTTGAGAATCTGTTTTCAGAGGTCAACCCTATCCCTGTCAAAAAAGCCGTCAATCTGATGGGCTTTAATGCAGGCCCTCTTCGCATGCCTCTGACGGAAATGGAAGACGCGCACGCAAAGAAGCTTGAGGAGGCAATGCGCAGCTTCGGGCTTATTAAATAAGTGATTTTGAAAAACAGATCTTATATTCAGCGATTATTCAGTGATTATTCAGTGATCCGGGTAAGGAGGAAAATATGGTAAAGGCACTTTTGCACGGCGCATGTGGAAGAATGGGGCATATAATCGCCGATATCGTCTCCCGGGATCCGGAGATTGAGATCATCGCCGGCGTAGATGCTTTTGGCAGTGCGTATGCGGGTTTTCCCGTTTATGCGTCTCTGGATGAATGCAGGGAAGAGGCAGATGTTGTCATTGATTTTTCAACAGCTTCTGCCATTGATGGCCTGCTCGCCTACAGCGCTGAGCATGCCGTTCCTGTTGTAGTCTGTACGACGGGGCTTTCCGAAGAGCAGACAGCGAACCTGAAAAAGACTGCGGAGAAGATCGCAGTGCTCAAGAGCGCCAATATGTCGATCGGTATCAATCTGCTCCTGACCCTTCTGGCTGAGGCCGCGCCCCGGCTTGCGGAAGCGGGCTTTGACATCGAGATCGTCGAAAAGCACCACAATCAGAAAATCGATTCTCCCAGCGGGACTGCCCTCGCTCTTGCGGACAGTGTCAATGATTCCCTCGGCGGAGACTATGCTTATGTCTATGACAGGACTGTCCGAAGGGAAAAACGCCCGCAGAAGGAGATCGGCATCAGCGCAGTCCGCGGCGGGACGATCGTGGGTGACCACGATGTGATCTTTGCCGGAGAGGATGAAGTCATCACCTTCTCCCACAGAGCCTACAGCCGTGCTGTCTTCGGAAAGGGCGCAGTGGTGGCGGCCAAATTCCTCGCGGGAAAACCGGCGGGGTTTTATACGATGCACGACGTTCTTGCCTGAATAAATCCGAATAATACTTTGAAGTTTAAGCGCTTATCAAATATTTCCTGCGCAAAATGGCGGATTTTGATAAGCGCTCTTTTTTATTCTTCTCTTCATCGCGTAATACCCGTGTTTTCAGACATTGGATAAGTGTGAAAGAAGTGAAACTCGCGCGCGGGTCTTGAAGTGGCAGGTAATAGTTTTTTATGCGGATAAGGTGACAAATTATGAAGATTCGTCCCTGTATAGATATTCACGGCGGCCGTGTCAAACAGATCGTAGGCGGTACGGTCGGACAGAGCGGAAAAGTAAAGGAAAATTATGTCTCGGACTGTGGGGCGGCCTGGTATGCCTCCCTTTACAGGGAAAAAGAAATGGACGGCGGGCATATTATCCTGCTGGACAGTGCCGCAGCTGATCCTGCAGCCTGGGAGGCGGACCGCCTGCAGGCTGTTCAGGCCCTGAGGGCTTTCCCCGGGGGCATGCAGATCGGCGGCGGGATCGATCCCCGGAACGCGGTGTCCTTCCTTGAAGAGGGGGCTTCCCATGTGATCGTGACCTCCTATGTCTTCAGGGATGGAAGGCTCGACCTGGACCGGCTTGAAGAAATGAAGCGGGCTGTCGGGAAAAAGAGGCTCGTTCTGGACCTCAGCTGCCGCAGGCGGCAGGACGGTTCCTTTGCGGTCGTCACCGACAGATGGCAGAAATTTACAGAACTGACAGTCACACCGGATAACCTGCGCTCTCTCAGCGCGCACTGCGACGAATTTCTCATTCATGCCGCGGATGTCGAGGGGAAAAGAGGAGGGATCCAGGAAGACCTGACTGCTGTTCTGGGAAAATTCTGTCTGGACACAGGATTTCCGGTGACCTATGCAGGCGGAGTCCATAAGCTTTCCGATCTCTCCAGGATCGCGGGACTTTCCGGCGGAAGGCTGGATGTCACAGTGGGAAGCGCGCTCAGGATCTTCGGAGGAGATCTGGACCTGGAGGATCTGGCTGCAGCCGCTGCAGCAGCAGAGTCCTGTGGCGGACCGGTTTCCGGACGACCCGGAAGATAAGGAAGCAGATGGCAGATAATAAAATGAGGCCGGTGCACTTTCGTGCACCGGCCCCTGCTGTCTAACGATTAACTTAATTATTTAAAAAGTCAGATTTATAAAAGTCAGGGATCAGGGCTGTATCAAAGCTTTGTTACATTGACAGCCTGAGGTCCTTTCTGGCCCTGAATCACATCGTATTCTACAGCTTCACCTTCTTCAAGGGACTTGAAACCTTCCTGATTAATACCGCTGAAATGTACGAATACGTCATTTCCCTCGGAATCAGAAATGAAACCGAATCCCTTTTGATTGTTAAACCATTTAACAGTTCCTTTGCTCATGCTGGCACCTCCAAATGCGTAAAAATTATTAATTGTGCACAAATTCCGGAACAATTTTTAAGAATTAATGCAATAGATTTAACATAGCACAGGTATTAACAAAAGTAAAGGATTATTTTACCTGTATGAAATTGTATGGTTTTTTGTATATGAATGAATCTTTTCGAAATGTGCAGATGCTTCTTTACTTCACAGTCTTAAAATGTTAAGATTGGTGATGGAGTAAACAGACCTCTCGAAATGATAAGATTGGTGATGGTGTAAACAGGCCTCTCAAATCGTAAGCAGAAGAGCTGTGTTTCTCCAACTGTACTCCGAAACATTTTGTGATAGTGAACGGCGGGGAGGTTCCATGAACAATAAAATTCATACTGAAGCGGTAAGCCACCTTTTTGAAGCCATTCTTACACTTAAGACGGAAGAGGAGTGTTTTATCTTTTTTGAAGATCTCTGTACTGTGAATGAATTATTATCTCTTTCCCAGAGGTTTGAAGTTGCATCAATGCTCAAGAGAAAAGACACTTATCTCAAGATCGCGGAGAAGACCGGAGCGTCCACAGCGACGATCAGCCGTGTCAATCGTTCACTGAACTATGGCAATGACGGCTATGATATGGTGTTCGCAAGGATGAAATCCTATAACTATACAGAAATTGACGACAAACATGACAAAACGCGAAGCCGCAGGGAAAAACCGGCGCAGAAATAGTTATTGGCTTTATGAAAACATCGGAAAAGACCGGTTGCAGATTGTTGCCCCTGAAAGTTTTTTGGGGAGGAGTGCTGATTTATCTTCTTGCAGTCCTTCCTTTTTTAGTGTATCGCAGGGGTCTGTTTTTTTATTATGGTGATTATAACGTCCAACAGGTACCCTTTCTGATCTATGCGCACCGGGCGGTACGTGAGGGCAGGTTTTTCTGGACACCGATGGTGGACCTGGGCGGAAATATGGGTGGGATTTTCTCGTTTTATCTGTGGGGAAGTCCCTTTTTCTGGCTGACGATCCCTTTCCCGGAGAGTTGGCTTCCTTTTATGATGCCGTTTTTAATGGCTCTCAAGTACGGAACTGCGTCTGCTGCTGCCTGTGCCTGGATCAGGACACAGACAAAAACGGACCTTGCGGCTGTCCTGGGGGCTTTTCTGTATGCCTTCTCGGGCTTCCAGGCCTGCAACATTGTCTTCCAGCACTTCCACGACGCCACCGCCTTTTTCCCGCTCTACCTGCTTGCTTTTGACCGGTTTGTCCAGGGAAGGAAAAAATACGGTTTTGTCCTGATGACAGCCCTCATGTCAGTCATCAATTATTATTTCTTTTTCGGGCAGGTTCTCTTTCTGGTCCTGTACTATATGATCCGCCGCGGGATCAGGCTTATCCGCTCGGAGGGGCTCCCGGTCTTTGCCGGGGAGGTGCTGCGTATTGTGGCAGCGGGAGCTTTCGGCCTGATGCTCTCGGCCTTTTTCCTGGTCCAGTCGATCGGGGGGATCATGGGCAATGCCCGCATCTCAAAGATCCTGAATGGTTATGATCTGGTTGCCTATCCAGATGCAGTGACTCCGCTGGCGATCCTCAAATCCTTTTTCATGATCCCGGACCTGGTGGCCAGGGGGACTCTGTTTACAAGCGATTATGTCAAAAACGGCTCACTGGCCTTTTATCTTCCCTGCTTTGCCATGACAGGCGTCTTTGCCTATTGGATGATGCGGCGCCTGAGTTGGAAAAAGACTCTGCTGCGGGTCCTTCTTGTCATGGCCTTTGTGCCCGCTCTGAATGCCTCCTTCTCCGCTTTCAACGCCAACTATTACGCCCGCTGGTTTTACATGCCGCTGCTTCTGTGTGCCTGTATGACAGCGGAGGTCATGGAGAAAGAGGACACGGCAGCCCTGACCCGGGGCGGTCTGCTGAATCTGGGCATAACTGTCCTGTTCCTCCTCATGTGCTTTCTTCCAGTGGAGGATAACGGCAAATGGTCCTTCACGGCGGTATGCAATAACCGGAAGCTCCTCACGACACAGATTTACGGAACTCTCTTCGGAATGGCGGTCCTCTGTGTCATTCTGGTCCTCAAACGCCGCCTCAGGAATAAAGCTAAAACTGTCCGGATCATCTGCCTGGTCCTGACGATTGTCTGCTGTATCTCTTCCACGATCGCTGTCCTCCACAATGGAAGCTCCCTGATCGCCTATACGGGCTTTGAAAAGTGGAAAAAACAGATGCTGACACAGAAGCCTGTTCTGGAAAGAAGGATGGAAGATTATCCTCTGGTGACAAACTGGGACGAGGGGATGCCTGTTCCTGCCGGACAGGGGGGAAAACCTCTTTCCGTGGGAGGAAAAGGGCTGACCCTGCCTGCTGAAGAGAGTAGGGAGCCCCTCTCCGGGGACGCGCCTTTTTCCCGCGTGGAGACGGACAGTACTTCAACCAATTATGAGCTGGTCTGGGGGATCCCGACCATGCACTGCTTTGAAAGCACTGTGCACCCCTCCATTTTTAAATGGTACAGAGGGATCGGAATGATCCGGACTGTGGAGTCGACCCTTCCCATGGAGCGCATCGGAGCAAGGGCGGTCATGTCTGTCAGATATTATCTGGAAAACGCCCTGGTAAAGCACGACAAGAGCTACACAGACCAGGGAGGGATCCAGGGATATGCCCTGATCAATGAAGAAAACGGGTACAACGTCTATGAGACGGCGAATTATATCCCCATGGGGTTCTCCTTTGATTCCTATATAACAGAGGAAAACTACAAAAAACTGCCTAATGGAGTGGTCTCAGACCGTGTCCTCGTCAAGGACCTGATCTTATCCGATGAGATGGCACAGAAATACGGCAGCCTCATGGAAGAGGATACGGACACTGATCCCGGGGAGATGCCTTACCTGGAGTTTACAGACCACTGTTATGACAGGGCGGCTTCTGCCTGTACTTCTTTTTCCTTTGACAAAAACGGTTTTCATGCGGAAGCCGACATGGACAAGGACAACCTGCTTCTTTTCTCCATTCCTTATGACAAGGGTTTTACAGCCCGGCTGGACGGCGTGAAAGCGGAAGTGGAGAGAGCCGATTATGGGCTGACAGCCATTTTCGTCCCGGAGGGAAGACATCAGATCAGAGTGACCTACAGGCCGCCCGGGCTGATCCCCTGCTCGGTCCTGTCCCTCCTGGCCTTTATCCTGCTCGCGGCGGACTGGCGAAGGAATATGAGAAGGTCCTGGTCCCGGACCTGAGATTTGCACTTGCAAATACTCCGTCCGCATGTTAAGATATCCATCGTGCACGCACAAATGTCCGTTTCAGACGGACGCCGGAAATGCTGAAAGACCAGTGTCAGGGGGTGCTCATGGAAGGATCTTCTTATTATATTGTGCATGAATCCGCAATGCCGCCGGTCCTCAAGAAAGTGGCGGAGGCAAACCGCCTGCTCTCCTCAGGAAAGGCGCGGACGGTCAACGAGGCGGCAGAGATGGCCGGAATCGGGCGCAGCTCCTACTATAAGTTCAAGGATGCAGTCCATGAATTTCACGACAATCTCCCCGGTTCAATGCTGACCATAGTGTGTGAGGTCAGCGACCGCGCAGGCTGTCTGTCAGATCTGCTGCAGACGATCGCGCAGTGCGGAGCGAATATTCTCACGATCCACCAGGCGATCCCGGAAGGCGGGACAGCAGTGGTGAGCATCAGCATGCAGATGCTTGAGAACGCGGACAGCCCGAATACGCTCATCGACAGGATCTCATCCAAAGAGGGTGTGAAAAGGGTACGTGTTACCGGAAGATGATCAGTGGGATCAGTTACAGTTTTTTGCCGGGCTTGCCTGTGCAGATTGGAAAGGAATGGCAAACGAAATGATAAAAGCTGCTGTGTTGGGTTTTGGAACAGTGGGAAGCGGCGTTGTCGAGCTTTTGGATATCAATAAAAGCTCTGTCGGGCGCAGGGTGCCCGGAGGAGTAGAGGTCAAATATATCCTGGACCTGAGGGATTTTCCCGACAGTCCCTATCGTGACAGAGTCATCCATGATTTTGACAGAATCGTCGAAGATCCCGAGATCAAGGTGGTCTGTGAGACCATGGGAGGAAAAGAACCCGCTTTCACATTCACCAGAAGAGCGCTTGAGAAGGGGATCAGTGTCTGTACGTCCAACAAGGAACTGGTGGCTGCCCACGGCCCGGAGCTTCTCAGGATCGCCAGGGAGCACAGCTGCAGTTATCTCTTTGAAGCCAGTGTAGGCGGCGGGATCCCTATCATCCGTCCCATGAACGTGTCGCTGGCGCCGGAGTCGATCGAGAAGATCATCGGCATCCTGAACGGCACGACCAACTATATGATGACCAGGATGGAGAAAGAGGACATCTCCTTTGAGGACGTGCTCCGTCAGGCTCAGGAGAAGGGCTATGCAGAGCGCAATCCCGAGGCGGATATCGAAGGACACGATGCCTGCCGCAAGATCGCCATTTTGTCTTCCCTGATGTGCGGCAAGACTGTCCGCTACGAGGACATTCCCTGTGAAGGCATCAGCCGCGTGACCATGACAGATGTTGCCTATGCCAGAAGCATGGGCAGGGCGATCAAGCTCCTCGGGATCAGTGAGAGGGACGAGTCCGCCGGAACGTTTTATGTGCGCACCGCGCCCTATATGGTTCCCGACTCTCATCCGCTCCACGGCGTAGAGGATGTTTTCAATGCTGTATTTGTGCATGGAAATCTTGTTGATAACCTCATGTTTTACGGGCGCGGAGCCGGAAAATTCCCGACAGCCAGCGCGGTCGTCTCTGATATGCTCGACTGTGCCCTGAATATCGGGAACACGATCCCTGTGTGCTGGACGGATGAAGTAATGCAGCTCACGGATCCGGCCACGAAGGTGGAAGAGTTTTTTGTACGCATTCCCCTTTCTGATAAAGAAAAAGCAAAGTCCCTGTTTGGAATCTGCCATGAAGTGAAGGCACCGGGCGGTCCCGAAGATGAGTTTGCCTTTACCACTGAGCCTATGACGGAGGCCGCTTTTGCCGAAGCAGCCGGCAGACTTGCTGAGATAAGAAGCGCGATCAGGATCCTTAGGGGATAAAATCATTTCATTACTGTCCCCCTTTTTCCAATTACTGAGGTTAAATAAAATGAAAGTAGTCAAGTTTGGCGGGAGCTCTCTCGCCAATGCAGAACAGTTTAAAAAAGTCGCATCGATCGTTCTGGCGGATAAGACCAGGCGCTATGTCATCCCCTCCGCCCCGGGAAAACGCTTTAACGGGGACATCAAGGTGACAGACCTTTTGTACAGAATGGCGTCTGAGGCGCAGCACGGAGAGGATTTCTCCGAGACGCTGGCCCAGATCAAAGACCGCTATAATGAGATCATCGAGGGGCTGGAGCTCAAGGATTTTTCCCTGGATGAACAGTTTGCCGGGATCGAAGCCAGGATGAAAAAAGATCCTGATCCGGATTTCGCGGCCTCCCGCGGAGAACATCTGAACGGCCGTATCATGGCCGCCTATCTGGGATTTGAATTTGTGGATCCCTTTGAAATGGTCTTCTTTGATGAGGAAGGCATCCTGGACGACCGCAAGACCATGCGGGCAGTGGAAAAACGGCTCTCCGAAGTGGAATATGCCGTGATCCCCGGCTTCTACGGCTGCAGCCATGAAGGCAAAGTCAAGACCTTTTCCAGGGGAGGGTCGGATGTCACAGGCTCTATTGTAGCGGGGGCCTGCCACGCCGACGTCTATGAAAACTGGACCGATGTATCCGGCTTTCTGGTCGCGGATCCCAGGATCATCAAGAATCCCGCCAGGATCGAGACGATCACCTACCGGGAACTGCGTGAGCTCTCCTATATGGGCGCATCTGTCCTTCACGAGGAGGCGATCTTCCCGGTCCGCCGTCAGGGCATCCCGATCAACATCAGGAATACAAACAGGCCTGAGGACGAGGGAACCTGGATCGTGGAGAGCACAGCCCAGAAATCAGGCTATGTCATCACCGGTATTGCAGGGCGCAAGGATTTCTGCGCAGTCCTGATCTACAAGGATATGATGAATTCGGAGATCGGGTTCGGCAGGAAGGTGCTGCAGGCGTTTGAGGACAACGAGATCTCCTTTGAACACATGCCCTCCGGCATTGACACCATGACTATTGTCGTGCACGAGGATGAGTTTATTGAAAAAGAGCAGAAGGTGGTCTCGGCGATCCACAGGCTGGCCAGGCCGGACTCCATCGAGATCGAATCGGATCTGGCTCTGATCGCAGTAGTGGGCAGGGGCATGAAGTCCACCCGGGGGACTGCCGGCCGCATTTTTTCCGCTCTCGCCCATGCCCATGTCAACGTGCGCATGATCGACCAGGGCTCCTCCGAGCTCAACATCATCATCGGTGTCGAGAACAAGGATTTTGAAGCTGCTCTGCAGGCTATCTATGATATTTTTGTCCTGACCCAGCTTTAAAGCGGGCGTTGATTTTTGCATATAGAATTTTGGGATAAAATCATTATTGAATGTATCATTTTCAGATATATCATTATTGTATTTATCGATATTGATCATATCTTTTTGAATTGAAAATATCTTATTGAAAATAACAGGAGTTAATAATAGGAGTTTGACAACATGAATGATAAGACGACAGACCCGGTAGAGAAAATGCCTGAAGAGGAGAAGGTAAGCCGCCATTTTATTGAGAGAGAGATCGACAAAGACCTCAGGGACGGGGTCTATGACAATGTCCACACCCGTTTCCCACCGGAACCCAATGGCTATCTGCACATCGGTCATGCCAAGAGTATCCTGCTCAATTACGGTATGGCACAGGAGTACGGCGGAAAATTCAATCTCCGTTTTGACGATACCAACCCGACAAAGGAAAAGATCGAATTTGTCGAGTCCATCAAGGCGGATGTCCAGTGGCTGGGCGCTGAATATGAGGACAGGCTCTTCTTTGCCTCCAATTATTTTCAGGAGATGTACGAGGTCGCTGTCAAGCTGATCAAAAAGGGAAAGGCCTATGTCTCTGATCTGCCTGCGGAGAAGATGCGGGAGTACCGCGGAACCCTCACGGAGCCCGGGAAAAATGATCCCGACCGCGACCGCAGCATAGAGGAAAACCTGGACCTCTTTGAGCGCATGCGTGCCGGCGAGTTCGCGGACGGAGAAAAGACACTGCGTGCCAAGATCGATATGGCCAGCCCCAACATCAATATGCGCGATCCGATCCTCTACCGTGTGTCCCATATGGCCCACCACAATACCGGGGACGCCTGGTGCATTTATCCCATGTACGATTTTGCCCACCCCATCGAGGACGCGATCGAGGGCATCACGCATTCGCTCTGCACGCTGGAATTTGAGGATCACCGTCCTCTGTACGACTGGGTCGTCCGTGAAGCGGAATACCCTCATCCCCCCAGACAGATCGAATTTGCCAAGATGTACCTGACCAATCAGGTGACAGGCAAGCGCTATATCAAAAAGCTTGTGGAGCAGAAGCTGGTGGACGGCTGGGACGATCCCCGTCTGGTCTCCATTTCCGGACTCCGCCGCAGGGGCTATACACCGGAATCGATCAAAAAATTCGTGGACCTGTGCGGTATCTCCAAGAGCGATTCCTCGGCGGATTTCGCCGCCCTGGAATACTGCATCCGCGAGGACCTCAAACCGGGCTGCAAGCGCATGCTGGCGGTCCTGCATCCTCTTAAGCTGATCATTGACAACTATCCCGAAGGCCAGGTGGAGATGCTCGAGGCTGACAATAACCTGGAAAACCCTGAGCTGGGCAAGCGCCAGATCCCCTTCGGCCGCGAACTCTGGATCGAGCAGGATGATTTTATGGAGGAGCCGCCCAAAAAATATTACCGTCTCTTCCCCGGCAACGAAGTTCGCCTGATGTACGCCTATTTCGTAAAATGCGTCGGCTTCGACAAGGACGAGGACGGCAATATTACGGCAGTTCATGTGACCTATGATCCCGAGACAAAGAGCGGCAGCGGCTTCACCGGCCGCAAGGTCAAGGGAACCATTCACTGGGTGCACGCGGACTCCGCAGTCAAGGTCAGCGCCCGCCTGTATGAAAACATCATTGATGAGGAAAAGGGTGTCTACGACGAAAACGGCGATCTGAACCTGAACCCTCATTCCCTGACCGTCTGCGAAGCTTACGTGGAGCCTGAGCTTAAGGAGGCAAAACCCTTCGACCGCTTCCAGTTTGTCAGAAACGGCTACTTCTGCGTCGACTATAAGGACTCTGCCCCGGGAGCCCCTGTTTTTAATCGGATCGTGGGACTCAAGAGTTCCTTTAAACTGCCCGGAAAGAAAAAATGATCTGCCCGCAAATGTCCCGGCAGGATGAGAATGTGACAGGGAGAAACTCCCTGTCACTTCTTTCGTGAAGTATGTTTTGAGGAGAAATACAAATGGCGAGGGAGCTGACCATACGCCTGCAGACTGACCAGGGGATACCCCTTTACAGGCAGATCTACAACTATGTGCGGGACGAGATCCGCAGCGGTTCCCTTGAAGCCGGCGAACGGCTGCCGTCCACACGGGCTCTGGCTTCGGGCCTCCGTGTGGCGCGGAGCACGGCGGACCTGGCCTACAGCCAGCTGCTCTCGGAAGGGTATATCCGAGTAAAGAAGAACAGCGGATATTTTGTCAACGAGATCGAAAACCTGGCGGAGCTCAAGATCGATTCCGGAGATAAAATAAACAGGGAAAAAGAGAAAGAAAAGGAAAACGGGGATACAAAAGAGAGAAAGGATGGTCCGGAGATCGATTTTTCGCTCCGTCACACGGAGATGTCGGTCTTTCCCTACAGCACCTGGAAGAAGATCATGAGAGAGGTGATGGCAGGAGCGGACCCGGAGATCTTTTCCCACACTGAACCGGGCGGAGACCTCTCCCTGCGGACGACGATCGCCCGCTATCTGCATTTTTCCAGAGGAGTGCGCTGTACGCCGGAGCAGGTCATCGTCGGAGCCGGCAATGATTACCTGCTCATGCTTCTGAGGCATATCCTGGGGGAGGGCAGAAGAGTGGCCATGGAGGAGGTTTCCTACCTTCGCGCCGCCCAGATCTTTCATTCTTTCGGCTATGCCCTGTGTCCTGTCCGGATGGACAGGGACGGTATGCTGCCGGGTGCGGTCCTTTCGTCGGGTGCGGACCTCGTCTATGCGATGCCGGCCCACCAGTTTCCGGTGGGCTGTGTCATGCCTGTGGCGCGCAGGGCGGCCCTGCTCACCTGGGCGATGGAGGAGCCGGACCGCTATATCATTGAGGATGATTATGATTCTGAATTCCGCTACCGGGGAAAGCCGATTCCTGCCCTGCAGTCTCTGGACCGTGCCGGAAAAGTGATTTATATCGGGACTTTCTCAAAGGCGATCGCGCCTGCGATCCGCATCAGCTATATGATCCTGCCGCCCGGGCTTCTGGAACGCTACCATGAAAACTGTTACTTCTTTTCCTCGACCGTCTCGAGGATCGACCAGCGCATCCTCAATGAGTTTATGAAAAACGGGCATTTCGAACGTCATCTCAACAGGATGAGGAGTCTGTACAGGATGCGGCATGATGAGCTCACTGCTCAGCTGAAGCCCTTTGCAGGAAGCTTCCGCATCCTGGGGAGCGGGACGGGACTGCATCTGGTGCTCGAAGCCCTGCCGGAGACCATCGGGGTGATCTGCTCCGTCTATGGCCTGAAGAACAAAGAACCCGGACAGATCGAGCAGATCCTCCGGGAGAGAGCCCTCGAAGCGGGAGTCTCTCTCTATTGTCTGTCCGATTTCCGGATTCCTTATGATGACAAAATGATTCCTTCAGGCGGGATCCCTGATCGTGCAGACGGGAATCCTTTTAATAAGGACGGAAGTCCCTGTGAAAAAGTCAGTGCCGGAATGGAGGATCCCGGCTTTCGCAGGCCTGCCCTCCTGCTCGGGTTTGGAGCTCTCGATGAGGAGAAGATCCTGGAAGGGATCCGCAGGCTGTCCAGGGCCTGGGAATTTACACTGCCCCGGGGCTGAAGCAAGCATCGTCGAGGCTTTCGACAAAGTGATTTTCGACAAAGCAGCTTTCGACAAAGCAATTTTCGACAAAACAATTTTTGACAAGTAATCAGAAAAAGACATGCAGATCTTCCTGAGTCATTTAAGAAACAGTTCTTAAAGTCCTGCGGGTTTTTCAGGTATTACAGGTTCATTCTGCGCAGCATCTGCAGATAAGACTGGAACCGCTGCGCGTATTCCTCATGAAGGGGAAGGGCGGGGTGATCTGCCTGTGCATCGGCCGGGAGCTCCTGCCGGGCCAAAAGCTCATGCATGAGGCCATACCTGGTGTAGGAGAGGATCCTGGAGAGGTTTTCCATATTGTCACCGGTAAGGAAGGGGGACAGGCTTGAGGAAGCCAGAAGCTCACGGCGAAGAGCGGCGCAGGCTCCTTTGATCCCTTCGGGAAGCTCCATATCCTTATCTTCAGAAAAGAGAGAAGCTTCACTGTCGGCCCGATGGAGGAAGACAGGGAGACAGGGATACTTGCGCAGAACAGCAGTATCCGCCAGTGACAGCAGGCGCTGCATCTCAAAATAATCGCAGCCGCGCCTCCGCTCAGCTTCACGCATCTCAATAAGCATATACCGGGTGCAGTATTCGTATAAAAACAGATAAGCCCCCTTTTTGCTCTTAAAATAGTGGAAGAGAAGGCCTTTGCTGATGGATGCAGCCGCGACCATTTCATCTGTGCTCGCATGCCGGAAGCCGTTTTCCGTGAAGATGCGCATGGCACCGTTGATGATCCTGTCCTGGCGGTCTTTTTTTAAATCAAAAAATCGTTCATTCATCTTTTCGCCATTCGTTCTTGATTGAAAATATGTATTCGTCTTTAAAAATATAGCTTAAATGAAGGGGATTATCAACCGTTTCCGGCCTCAGGCCGGCCAGAGTTACTTTTCAGACAGCACGAAATTCGAGGCGTTTTTGCGTGGTTTCCAACGCAAAAACCCAAGTGGAACGGCGAAAATCCCATCGCGAAGCGATAACAAAGCTTTGCTTTGTAGAATGGGGTTTTCGCAAGTTACTGTCACGCCATCGAGAGGGCGTGAACAGTAACGGTCAGACTGCCCGATGGGGCATAACTGAACACAGCCAGGCCAGAGTTCGTCATAAAACGCGAAACCCCGGGCATGGCCGCTTGTTTAGCGGCAGCAAATGATCAGAAAAAAGAAAGGAGAACAGAGCTTTGCAGTATGAAGGAGATGTCTACAGGCCGCCGAGTGAGGCGAGGAGCCTGATCATACAGGTCACGATCGGATGTTCACACAATACATGTACTTTCTGCCACATGTATTCAGATAAAAAATTCAGGGTTCGTAAAAGAGAAGAGATCCTGCGGGATCTGGAGGAGTGCAGCAGGGATTACGGCGAGTACGTGAGCCGGGTCTTTTTTGCGGACGGCGATGCCTTAGTCGTCCGGACCTCGCTCCTCCTGGAGCTTCTGGCTTATGTAAAAAACCATTTCCCCTATGTGGAGAGAGTGACCGCCTACGGGACCGCTTCTGATGTCCTGAGAAAATCCGAGGAAGAGCTGCGGGTCCTGAGGGCAGCGGGACTGGAGATGATCTACCTGGGCGCTGAGTCAGGGGACGACGACATCCTGCTGCAGATCAGAAAGGGGCAGACAGCTCAGGAACTGATCGACGCGGGCAGGAAGCTGAAGCGCTGCGGGATCAAGACTTCCGTGACCCTCATCTCCGGCCTGGGAGGACCGGAGGGCATGGAGAAGCATGCCCTCAACAGTGCCAGACTGATCAATGAGATGAATCCGGAATATGCGTCGATCCTCTCTCTGAGTCTGAGACCGGATTCCCCCATGGCCCAGGAGGTCGCAAGGGGAGAGAGGAAACTCCTCACAGCGGATCAGACAGTGGAGGAGACGGAGATGTTTCTGCAGGCGATCGATTCCCCCGGGACGATCTTCCGCTCCAACCATGCCTCCAACTATGTCGCCCTGGCGGGAGTCTTCAATGAGGACATCCCGGACATGCTCCGCCAGCTGGAGGAAGCGAAGGCCAGGAAACGTTATCGTCCGGACTGGATGAGGGATCTGTGATCCTTACAATCCTTGGTACGGCGGAGCTTTTTGACTCAGATACCGGAAAATCAGGCGGGCAGAAATGCCCATTCCTGAAGGGGATTTGGAATGGGCATTCGCAGCGTTACATGGTCACAACCTGGACAGGCTGTGACCGGTAATGATCAATTCGTGACAGGTCCTTACTGCCTGCTGCTGACCCCGCGTTTTTCCGCCAGCTTCTGCAGGAATTCGGGCCCGTAGCCGTACTGTTCGACGACAAAGTCCAGATCCTTGTCACCGCGGCCGGACAGATTCACGAGGATTGAGCCGGTGACCCCGGTCCTGGCTACGCGGATCGCGTAGGCAAGGGCGTGGGAACTTTCGATCGCGGGGATGATGCCCTCGTGTCTGGACAGAAGGAAGAGGGCTTCGATGGCGTCCTCATCGTCGACGGTCGTGTATTTGACCCGGTCCATCTCATGGAGAAGGGCATGTTCGGGGCCGACGGCGGGATAGTCCAGGCCGCTGGCATTGGAATAGACGGGAGCGGGGTCTCCGTTTTCATCCGCGAGCATGATGCTCTTAAAGCCGTGCATGATTCCTTCCTTGCCGTAGGAGATGGAAGCGGCGTGGTCGCCCAGCTTAGGACCCCGGCCCAGAGGTTCGACACCGATGAGCTCTACGGGATCCGCCAGGAAGGGCGTGAACATACCGATGGAGTTGGAGCCGCCGCCCACACAGGCTGCGACCTGGTCCGGGAGATGACCGGTCTGCTCGAGGAACTGGGCTCTGGCCTCCTCGCCGATACAGAACTGGAAATCGCGGACCATCAGAGGGAAGGGATGAGGCCCCGCGGCCGTTCCGATGCAGTAGATCGCGTCCTTGTATTCTCTGGAATAGGCCATGAAGGCGGCGTCGACCGCCTCTTTGAGGGTCTTGAGGCCAAAGCTGACCGGGATGACATTAGCGCCAAGCAGCTTCATGCGGGTCACATTCGGAGCCTGTTTGGCGATATCGACCTCTCCCATGTAGATGTCGCACTCGAGTCCGAAATAAGCTGCAGCGGTCGCCAGGGCGACTCCGTGCTGCCCTGCCCCGGTCTCCGCGATCAGCTTCTTCTTGCCCATATATTTAGCCAGGAGACCTTCACCCATGCAGTGGTTGAGCTTGTGGGCGCCGGTGTGGTTGAGGTCCTCGCGTTTGAGATAGATCTGGGTCCTGCCCAGAAGGTTGGACAGGTTCTGGCAGTGATAGACCGGTGTGGGACGGCCCTGGAAATCCCTGCGGATGCGGCGGAGCTCCGCAATGAACTGGGCGGACTGGGCGATCGTGTTATAGCCCTCCGCGTACTCATTAAAGGCTTTGATCAGCTCCGGATCCTCCAGGTAATTCCCGCCGTACTGCCCGAAATATCCGTCGTGGGAAGGATATTCTTTGAGGTAATTATCAAAATCTCTGTATTTATTCATCTCGAAATACCTTTCTGCTTGTTTTGTTTTTTTTACCTGTCCAATCTGCTATAATGGGGAGCAGCGAAATCATATACCGGACCGTTCCTGAAGAAGGACTTCGCGATCCGGCAATGCTTTTACAAGTATAGCATAAACCGGTATCATTCGTCTAAAATAAACAGGTAATTACGCCCGTTTATACAAAACAGGCATACCACGTGCCCATAACAGCCGTATGATACAGAATCATACAGGATCAACACAGTTCTGTGCATGAGATGCATAGGTGAGAAATGAGTAATTCTATGAAATACTGGATCGGCGTGGATGTCGGTTCTACAACTACAAAAACTGTCATTCTCCGCAGCGGGGATGAACAGATCGTTTTCAGCAGATATATTCGTCATCACGCGGAGCTCCAGAAAAGTGTCTGCGCGCTCCTGAAGGAGGGAAAAGACTCTATTCCCGCGGGAAGTGAAGTGATGATCGCTTTTACCGGCTCGGGTTCGAAGCCCCTCGCGGATGCGGCCGGTGTCCCCTTTGTACAGGAGGTCGTGGCGAATTCTCTTGCTGTCATGAAGTATTATCCCCAGGCAAGGACTGCGATCGAGCTGGGCGGTCAGGATGCCAAGGTCATTTTTTTCCGTCAGAACAATGCGACAGGCCGGCTCGAAGTCTCTGATATGCGCATGAACGGCAGCTGTGCGGGCGGGACGGGAGCCTTTATCGATGAGATCGCCTCCCTTCTGAAAGTGGCGCCCGAAGAGTACGAGGCCCTCGCTGAGAACGGGACCCAGCTCTACGATATCTCCGGCCGGTGCGGCGTCTATGCCAAGACCGATATCCAGCCGCTCCTCAACCAGGGCGTCCGCAAGGAGGACATCGCCCTGTCCGCCCTGCATGCCATCTCCAAGCAGACCATAGGCGGCCTCGCCCAGGGCCTTACCATGGAGCCTCCCATCATCTTTGAGGGAGGACCCCTGTGCTTCCATCCGACACTGGTACAGGCTTTCCGCTCCAAGCTGGACCTGAGGGATGAGGACATCCTGATCCCGGAGAAGCCCGAGCTCATGGTGGCGATCGGGGCGGCGCTCTATGCGGGGAAAAGGGGCAGTGAAGAAAAGGCATCTGTCTCTCCTTCAGCAGCCGCGGCAGGCAACCCGGCGGACTACCCCTCTGTGACCTGTGATCTGGACCTGTGCATCCGCAAGCTCAGCGTGCAGAGAGAGATTGGAAGGGATACAGAGCCCGGGGCTCTCTCCAGACCGTTTTTTGCCTCTCCGGAGGAGTACAGGGAATTTCTGACCCGCCATCCCCTGTATGAGGATAAACATATTTTCAGGAAACTGGATGTCAAAGAGGACGGCTCCCGGGTGGGTGTCTGGCTGGGAATAGACTGCGGGAGCACCACCACCAAATTTGTCCTGCTCGATGAGAGAGACCGCATCCTGTATTCTTATTATGCCAATAACGGAGGCGACCCCATCTCTGTCCTCAAGCACGGCCTTCTGGAAATGTATGAAAAATACGCCCGGGAAGGGATCGATATTTTCGTAAAAGGCGTGGCCACGACGGGTTATGGTGAACTGCTGGCCGCAAAGGCCTTCCGCGCGGATGAGCACATTGTCGAGACCGTCGCCCATGCGGGCGCCAGCGCCAAATATCTGGAGGATGCCACCTTTATCCTTGATATCGGCGGACAGGACATGAAGGCCATATGGCTGGATGACGGCATCATCACGGACATAGTCGTCAATGAAGCCTGCTCCGCGGGATGCGGTTCTTTCCTGGAGAATTTCGCCCGCAACATGGGGGTCCCCACGAATGAGATCGCGGAAAGGGCCTTCAAGGCGGAGCACCCGGCGGAGCTCGGCAGCCGCTGTACAGTTTTTATGAACAGCCGGATCATCACCGAGCAGAAAAACGGCAAGGAAGTGAATGATATCCTGGCCGGCCTCTGCCGTTCCATTATAGAAAACGTGTTTACCAAGGTCATCCGGATCAGCAGTCTGGACTCCCTGGGAGACCGGGTCGTGGTACAGGGCGGAACCTTCTGCAACGACGCTGTCCTGCGGGCTATGGAGCAGTACATAGGCCGCGAAGTCGTGCGCGCTCCCTATCCGGGCCTCATGGGGGCGATCGGCGCTGCCTATGCCGCCAAAAAGAAAATGGAGGAGAGCAGCCGGCCCTCTTCCTTTATAGGATTTGAAGCCCTGCGGTCCTTCTCCTTCACCCAGATCAACGGCCTTGTCTGTCAGGGCTGTGAAAACCACTGCCGCCGCAGTGTCGTCACCTTTTCCACAGGTGATACCTGGATCACCGGCAACCGGTGTGAGCGGGGCGGTGTCCTGCGTCCGGGAGAGCTTGAAGCTTTTCTGGCAGACAAAGGAAGGTCTGCGGAACAGAAGAGCAGGCCTGAAAAGACTGAGCAGCCCGCCGGCCGGCGCCCCAGAAAGGGGATCGACCTCTTTAAGGTCAGGAAGACCTTCCTCACCCGGGAATATCCTTTTAAACAGATCGACGGCAAAAAGGGCATCACCATCGGACTTCCCTTTGTGCTCGCCTACTGGGAGACGCTGCCTTTCTGGCGCACCTTCTGGAGGTCCCTGGGCTTTGATGTCCTTGTCTCTCCCGAGAGCACCCGCGCAATCTATGAGGACGGTCTCCATGCCGTCACATCGGATACAGAGTGTTTCCCCGGCAAGCTCGTCCACGGCCATATCCGCTGGCTGGAGTCCCACGGGGCGGACAGGATCTTTTTCCCGTCCATCTCCACCAGGAAATCAGAAAATACGGAGAAGACCAGTGTCTCCATGTGCGGGATCGTGAAGGGCTTCCCCTTTGTCATCAAAAATTCCGACAACCCTGAAGGACGCGGGCGGGCGGCCTATGACGCGCCTGTCTTTTTCTGGTACACAGATATTGACAGGGAGAGACAGCTCTCCAGGTTTATGCTCGATACCTTCGGGATCAAAAAGAACCTTGTAAAAAAAGCGATCCGGGAGGGCAATGCCGCCCAGGCCGCTTTCAGCCGCAGTCTCCTGGAGCAGGGGAAAAAGGTCCTGGACAAGCTGGAAAAGCTTGAAGCAGACCGCCCCGCAGGAAATACTTCGCCTATCGCAGTCGTTCTGGCGGCCCGTCCTTACCAGAACGATGACCTGGTCAACCACAACATACCCGAAATGTTTACCGAGCAGGGCATCGATGTCCTGACAGCAGATTCGATCCCCGGACTGGATAAAATAGATCTGCGGAACAGCCGTCTGGATATCGTCAACAATTTCCATGCGAGGATGCTTTCTTCAGCGATCTATGCCGCCCGCCATAAAAATCTCGAATATGTCCAGATCGTCAGTTTCGGCTGCGGCCATGACGCCTATCTGTCCGATGAGATCATCCGGATCATGAAGGAGATCTCCGGCAAGACGCCCCTGATCCTGAAGGTGGACGAGAGCGATATCCGGGGACCCCTGTCCATCCGGATCCGGTCCTTCCTGTCCACGGTCAGGATGAAGAGAGAGCGCTATGCCGACGCCGCCTCCCGGAAGGCTCAGGAGGAGTACGCTGTATTTCCTCCCCAGAAGCAGGAGCTCACCCAGATGCGCAGGACCTCTCCTGTCCGCCGGACCGGACTGCCCGGCGAGATCCGGGAGCTCTCGGATCCCTATCCGCAGAAATTCAGGAAGGAGGACATGGAGAGCGGGGAATATGTCGTTTTCGTCCCCAATACCTCCCATGCCTTCAGCCGTCTGATGGCGGCAGTGTTTGACGGCCCGAACGTAAAGACCGTGCCCCTTCCCATCGGGCGGGAACGCGCGATCGAGCTGGGCAAACGCTATGTCCACAACGATATCTGCTTCCCCGCCCAGGTCGTCATTGGAGAAGCCCTGGAAGCCCTGGAGAAGCCCGAATATGAAGGAAAGAAAAAAGCGGTCATGATGGGCAAGTACATCGGGTGCTGCCGCCTGACCCACTATGCGGCCCTTCTGAGAAAGGCCCTGGACGATGCAGGCCATCCGGATGTCCCGATCATCACTAATGACGATGAGGACTACCACGATCTTCATCCCGGTTTCAAGGCGGGCCTGGGTACCTATGTCAAGATCGGCCTTGCCCTGCCCATGATCGATGCCCTGGAGGACCTGCTGCGTAAGATGCGCCCCTATGAAAAAGTGGAGGGCAGCGCGGATAAGACCTTTGAGCGGGCCATGGATGTGCTGATCGACGCCACGGAAAAGGGCGGAGTCAGAGAAATGAAGAAGGCCTTTAAAAAGGCTGTCCGCCTGATGAAGACCGTGGAATATGACCGGTCCGTCCCCAGACCCCAGGTCCTGATCGTGGGCGAATATCTGTTGAACTTCCATCCCGGCGCGAACCACGAGATCGAACGCTATCTGGAAAAGAACGGCTTTGAGATCGTTGAAGCCAAGATGTCGGATGTCATCCAGAAGACCTATTTTGTCCGCGAAGCCCAGGCAGAGGAATTCGGAGTAAAGAAGTCCCTTGCAGAGAGGAGCTTTTTAAAGATCGTCGGCAGTGTGTTTGATATGTCCCATGATTTTGTCAATGCGGCAGCAAAAGAGCATCCCCTGTATGTTCCGGCTGCAAAGCTCAGGGACGTCGCGAAGGCCTCCGATCCCGTCCTGCCCCACGCCTATGATTCCGGTGAAGGGATCCTCATTCCCGCCGAGATCATTGAGCGGGCCAGAGAGGGAGTCCGCGCCTTCGTCATCCTCCAGCCCTTTGGCTGCATTCCCAACCATGTCGTCGGCCGCGGGATCGCCGCCCGCATTAAAAAGATGTTCCCGGATATACAGCTCCTTCCGCTCGACTATGATCCGGACGTCAGCTTTACCAATGTTGAGAACCGCCTCCAGATGCTGGTCATGAACATCAGGAGCGCCATGGCAACCTGAGAACTTTAATAATGCCGTCGCAGCACTACAGTACTTTGTTATGTATTCTGATAGGGAGTCTGCTAAAGTCTACTATGGAGGTTCAGATTATGAAAAAAATAAGTAAGCTGGTCTGCCTGCTCTTTTTATCCCTTTTACTGGCTGGCTGCGGGGGAAGCAAAGCCGACATGGTAGAGACTCCCGCGAATATGAGAATGCAGCGCGGCCGCAATTACAGGGAAGTCATCGAGGATTTTCAGGACAAGGGCTTTACGAATATCAAAACGAATAAGATCGAGGATCTGCAATACGGCTTTGTTGTCAGGTATGAACAGGTGGAGACCATCACTGTCGGCGGAGATTCAAATTATGACTCCGGTGTTAAGGTTCCGGCGGACACAGAGGTCATAATCAGTTACCACGGCTACAAAACCAGCAGTGAGGACGGACCTCAGGAAGTCAGGCCTGCCGAAAAACCTGCTGTCAATTCACAGACGGGACTGCCTGCCGAAAAGCCTGCTGTCAATACACAGACGGAAAAACAGGAGGAGAAACCTGCTGTCAATGCGCAGACGGAAAAACAGGAGGAGAAACCTGCTGTCAATACGCAGACGGAAAAACAGGAGGAAAAACCGACTGTGAATACGCAGACGGAAAAACAGCAGGAAAACACGGGAACAAAACCGGCTGCCGGTCAGGCTGATGAACCGGAAACAGAACCGGAAACAGAACAGGGATCGGAATCTGCAGCAGAACCTGCCCGCAGCCGGGAGAATGATGAAGAGAAAACTCCCGCGCCCGCTTTTTCCGAGGAAGGTCAGTAAGAAACACCTCACTGCAGCCTTGTCACTCCGAAAGGGAAGCTGATTTGGATAATTTCAAAAGGATCAGGGAACTGCGGGAAAAAACCACACTTCCCCGAAAAGAACTTCAGATTCTGCTGGAAACCATGACGCAGGAAGATGAAAATGCCCTGTATGAGAGCGCGCGTCAGGTGCGGGAATCCCATTACGGGAAAGAGGTCTATCTGCGCGGACTGATCGAGTTTACCAATTACTGTAAAAATGACTGCCTCTACTGCGGCATACGGAGATCAAATAAAAATGCGCAGCGGTACCGGCTCTCAGATGAGGAGATCCTGGACTGCAGTGAAAAAGGGTATCAGCTCGGCTTCAGGACGATCGTCCTGCAGGGAGGAGAGGATCCTTTTTATACAGACAAGAGGATTTGTTCCCTTGTTTCCCGGATCAGGGAAAGACATCCTGACTGTGCGGTGACCCTTTCCATAGGAGAGAAGCCGCGCAGCAGTTATGAAGCCTTTTTTGCAGCCGGCGCACAGCGATATCTTCTTCGTCACGAGACCATCAACCCGGAACATTACCGCAGGCTCCATCCGGCTGAATTGACGATCGAAAACCGTGTCCGGTGCCTGGAAGACCTCAGAGACATCGGTTTTCAGGTGGGATGCGGGATGATGGTCGGAAGTCCCTTCCAGACGATCGGGCACCTGCTTGATGACCTGTATTTCATGCATTCCTTCCGGCCCCATATGATCGGCATTGGTCCCTTTATCCCGCACACAGATACACCCTTCCGCGATCATCACCGGGGAAGCCTTGAGGACACCCTGCATCTGCTGGCGGTCATCAGGCTCATGCATTCTGAGGTGCTCCTGCCGGCGACGACTGCCCTGGGAACCATTCATCCCCGGGGACGGGAGCTGGGGATCCTGGCCGGAGCCAACGTCGTCATGCCTAATCTTTCCCCCGCCGGAGTGCGGGGAAAATACATGCTCTACGACGGCAAGATCTGCACAGGTGATGAAGCCGCGGAATGCCGCAGGTGCATGGAACTGCGCATGGAAAAGATCGGATACCATGTCGCAATATCCCGCGGTGATTCTTTAGTAAAAGACATATAATCAAAAAGCAGTGTAAGACATAAAAGATGTAGAAAGAGAGTACTGTAATGTCCTGGGAAGATAAGATCAGAAAAGTCGAACCCTATGTGGCGGGAGAACAGCCCAAGGAAAAAAATATCATCAAACTGAATACAAATGAGTGTCCCTATCCGCCGGCTCCGGGCGTGCAGGCGGCCGTTGAACAGCTGGCCAGGGACAGCAGTGCGCTCCGCTTATATCCCGACATGGACGCGACACCCCTTGTGGAAGCCCTGGCCGCCCAGTATCACGTCGACCCGGATCAGATCTTTGTCGGCGTAGGTTCAGACGATGTTCTTGCCCTCTGCTTTCTGACCTTTTTCTCAGCTGCTACAGAGGAGGCACCCATCCTGTTCCCGGATATCACCTATTCCTTCTACGACGTGTGGGCGGATCTCTACAGGATCCCCTACAGGACTATTCCCCTCGGGGACGATTTTTCCATTGATCCTAAGGACTACATTCCGGCCGGATCAGGAGCGTCAAACAGCGGGGTCATTTTCCCGAATCCGAATGCTCCCACCGGCCTGGAGCTTCCGTCGGCAGAGGTTGAGCGCATCATTGCCGGGAATCCCGACAGTATCGTCATCGTCGATGAAGCCTATATCGACTTCGGCGGTCAGACGGCCCTTCCGCTTCTGGATATATATGACAACCTGCTCGTGGTCCAGACCTTTTCTAAGTCCCGCGCCATGGCCGGTGCCAGAGTCGGCTTTGCCGTCGGTTCCAAAAAGCTGATCAAATATCTGAAAGATGTAAAATTCTCCTTTAACTCCTATACCATGAACCTTCCCTCCATCCGGATCGGTACTGCTGCCGCCCTGGATACCGCATGGTTTGAAGAGACGACGAAAAAAATCGCCGATACCAGGGAACGCTTCAAGGCGGAGATCAGAGCCCTGGGATTTGAATTCCCGGATTCCAGATCCAACTTCGTCTTTGCCCGTCACCCCTCCTTTGCGGGAGCTGACCTGCAGAAGGCCCTCCGCGCCCGCGGGATCATCGTCCGTCACTTCGCCAAACCCAGGATCAGCGACTACCTGCGGATCACCATCGGAACAGACGAGCAGATGAATGCTGTCGTTAAGGCTTTGAAGGAAATCCTGTCGGAGAAGTCTTGAGGAGGAAAGTCATTGGAAAGCTATACAAACTTTGCCTATGTCTATGATACCTTCATGGATCAGGAACCATATTGGATGTGGGCGGACCGCTTCTGCAGACTGTTGGAGCTGTACGGACTCCCGAGAGAAACAGACATTAAAGCAGGATCTGAGACAGCCGGGGAAACAGGTAGAACCGATTTTAAAGCAGAGTGTGAAACAGGTGTTAAAACAGACATTACAGCAGAGCCTGAGACAGCCGTGGAATACCTTGCAGAGGAGAGAAATATTGTCGTAGATCTGGGCTGCGGAACAGGGAAGCTGACGGAGCTTCTGGCTTCGCGGGGCTGCGACATGATCGGCATCGACCTCTCCGAGGACATGCTGGCGATCGCACAGCAGCGGAAAATCGAGGCCGGGAGCAGCACTCTCTATACCCTTCAGGACATGCGGGATTTCGAACTCTACGGCGCGGCCGGTGCCATGGTGAGCGCCGGAGACAGCATCAATTACCTCCTGAAGGAGGAGGACCTGGAGGCAATGTTCCGCTGTGTGGAGCGGGGACTTCTGCCGGGCGGCGTCTTTGTCTTTGATTTCAAGACCATCCACCTCTACCGGGATGTGATCGGTGACTCGACGATTGCCGAGAACCGGGACGACTGCGCTTTTATCTGGGACAATTACTATGATCCCGAGACCTGCATCAACGAATATGACCTCACGATCTTTGTATCAAAAGAGGGCCTGGAGGTTTTCCCCGACGATTATCCCTATCCCTACGATGATCCATGGAAAAAAGAGGGCGCCCTGTTCCACCGCTTTCGCGAGACCCATTTCCAGCGCGGCTATGAGCCGGACCAGCTCAGACGCGCCGCAGAATCCGCAGGCCTTACCTGGATCACGGCCCAGGACGCGGAGACAGGAGAGGAAATCACTGAAACCACTGAACGTGCCATGGCGGTAGTACGTAAGAGCGCGCAGATGTGATATCGTATATGTTTTTTCTATTAGGGCGGCTGTTACAGGAGAACAGAGCCTGCTGGATGAAAACACCAAGGATAAAGACTAAAAAGACCGGGAGAAATGAGAATGAAAATACACTTCACCAAAATGCATGGCTGCGGAAATGATTATGTCTATATCAGCGGATTTGACCACAGGATCGATCCTGAGACCAAGCCGGAGCTTGTCAGAAAACTCAGCGACCGCCATTTCGGGATCGGGGGCGACGGAGTGATTTTCATCAATCCATCGGAGATCGCCGATTTTGAAATGGAGATGTGGAATGCCGACGGCACCCGCGGCGAGATGTGCGGAAACGGCATCCGCTGCGTGGGAAAGTTCGTCTATGACAAGGGCATGACGGACAAGACGGAGATCACCGTTGAAAGCTTCGGCAAAATAAAAGTTCTGACACTTTATACCGATGAATACTATGCGGAAGAATCCGGCAAGTCAAAGTCCAGTGCGGATAAAAACTCTGATAATAAAGAATCTGAGACCTTTGCGGAGGAAAAGAAAGCGGGGAGGGGGACAGTGTCTGCTGTCCGCGTCAATATGGGCGCCCCTGTTCTGGAGGCCGCGGACATTCCCGTCCGTGCGGAAAAATCCCCCGTTGTCTCCGCCCCGATCCAGATCCCTGAGAAAGGCGAGTACAGAATGACCTGTGTCTCCATGGGCAACCCCCATGCCGTCGTCTATATTGAGGACACTGACAATCTCGACATAGAAAAAACAGGACCTCTGTTTGAGAATAACTCAGTGTTCCCCAATCGGGTTAATACAGAATTTGTCCAGATCATCGACCGGAGCCATGTCAAAATGCGCGTATGGGAGCGCGGGAGCGGAGAGACCCTTGCCTGCGGCACCGGCTGCTGCGCCATCTGCGTAGCAGGAGTGCTGAATAATGTGACTGACCCCAAAATAGAAGTACAGGTCCTTGGCGGAAAGCTGGAGATTGAATGGGATTCCGAAGAAAATATCGTCTGGATGACCGGTCCGGCCACGACTGTGTTTGAGGGGACAGTCTCAGTGTAAAATCAAAAACCCGGGTTTTAAACCCGGGTTAAGAACGTGAACCAAGAATCATACGGAACCAATCATACGGAACAATTGGGAAGGAAGGCTATGAGCGTACTCTTTCATACTGAAACATATGATTTTATACTTGAAAAGACAGAAGCAGAGGGACGAACCGGGGCCAGGATCCTCCGGATTTCCGGGGAAAGCGGAGAGGAGACCCTGCTGCTTGACTATCTCTGGCCGGCACAGTTGACCGTAGAAGTCGAAGCCGGGAATGTCCTGCTCAGAGAAGATGGTGTCCTGTGCTGGGAACTCCATGTCACTGCCCACCATGTGAAAGGTATGGCCCAGGGAGAGTTCAGGGAAACGGAATTCTTTGAACTGGAAAACCCGATGGGCACAGCGCAGGAGATGGTCTGCAGGACAGTGGATATTGTCAGAAAGACACGATTTGCGATCGCGGAACGCCACTTAAAACACCTGCCTCATCAGACCTATCCCTCAACGGACGGCCTGCAGGGACCTTACGGCCATCCGTGAACAGGAAGGGCAGCGTGAGGGATTATTCCTTATCTTTCGTCTTGTTCCTTAAATAAGAGTTGATGCGACAATCTACATTCTGCTGAAGATTCCTGAAGAAAAACTGGTAATCATAGAGATGATAGGATCCTTCTGGCAGAATGGGAAGAATGGGCGGAAATTCCTCAGGTGTGATATCTGTGACTTTCAGGACGCCCCTTTCAGGGTCGATATAGCATCCGCACAGACCGGTGACTTCCCGCCTGATCCCGCCGCTGTAGTCCGTGAAGCAGGCGCCTGCGTTTAAAGACTTGTCCGCAGGAGTGCTGTCAGTCACCCAGTTGAGCGGATTAATGGAGATTCCCTTTTGGCCGATGGGACATATAAAGGTCTCTGCAAGCTCCTCGGACTCACATTCAAAAGTGACGACAACACCTGTGTCATCCTCAGCAGCCGCGGGTTTGATCTGAGGATTTAACCTGATCATCTCTTCCGTCATCGGCCAGCCGATTGCATAGACTGCAACGAGCTGGTCCTGCAGAGCACTGTCCGAAAAATATTCCTTCAGGATACGGTAACACATATCAGCACCCTGGGAGAAGCCTGCAAGAACAATGGGTCTTCCATTATTTCTGTTTTCAAGATACCAGGAAAATGCTGCAGACACATCTTTATAGGCCAGTTCCAGATACGGTTCCCGGTCCTCCGGGCTCAGGTCATAGATTTTCAGGGCAGCCTGGCGATAATAGGGAGCAAACATTCTTGTGCAGTCTTCGTAAATACCGCGCTCCATGTTCAGTGCACCAAAAAAGCTCTTTTTTACCTCTTCATCGTTCATGGACATATTGTATTCGTCTTTAGTATCAACAGTCGGGCAGACAAGGAAGAGGTCAGCACTTTTCTGTTCGCCCAGATCAAAATAAGCCCAGTTTTCTGCTTTGGAATAATCCGGCATCGCTTCGGAATCTGCAGTTTCGGCCGCAGGTACTGCAGTTTCGGCTGCAGCTGCTGCAGTTTCAGCCGCCGCAGTTTCCTCCCGGGAAGCTGTCGCGAAGTCAACCGCTTCCACAGTATCCAGTCCTTCCTCTTGTGACTGCTGCACCGATGAGGTCTCACGAGAATCTTCTCCAACAGAAGTGCCGTTCTCCCGGGGCTTCTGCGTTCCGCCACAGGCGGAAAGAGAGAGAATCAGGCTGATTATTATACACAGTGCGGCTGCTCTCTTCAATTTCTTCATCTTTTTCAACATAATCTCATCCTCTCTTTCAGCTTCTCATTAAGTATCATCAAGGATCTTTTAAACATCGTTCACTCCGCATCAGAGTTGCCCAGCACTTATTATACTACTTTTGTTTTGCTGTTAGTCATAGATATAAGGATTTATAAAAACTATCTGACCTGCAAATGATGGAAAAGATTCCTGATTTTGTCTGTGATTGGAGCATCTGTGTAAGGTGAGTTTCATCCGTCTTGGAAAGGTGCAGGGGATGTCTCCGGAGGAGATCCGGGCTGTGCTTGGAGAGGGGGATCCGACAGTGATCTTCTCCCTGAAGGAAGGTACGGGATCCGTAAAACCTGTAGGAGAATTTGACTTTGAGAATTACAGTCCTTCTGAACAGCGGTTATACCATGCCGATCATGGGACTTGGCACTTATGCGCTGGATCATGACACCTGCGTGAATTCGTTGAAGACACTTCTGCAAAACGGCGGCCGGGGCCATACGGCGGAGCTTCCTGGCGATGAAACGATCAGGTCCATCGCGAAAGCCCACAGTGTATCGTCTGCCCAGGTGATCCTTCGGTGGGATCTGCAGCGGGGAATCGTGGTGATCCCCGGCTCTTCCAATCCGGAGCACATTAAAGAAAACCTCGATCTGTTCGGCTTTGAACTGTCAGATGAAGAAATGGCGGCGATCAGTGCTTTGGACCGCGATGAAAACATGACTGGTACTGAGGAGAATGCTGCAAATTTGGCTGTAAATTTGAAAAATTGATAATTTGAATATTCCGCTTGAAATGATAAAATATGAATAGTGCTATACCCGTCAGGGAGACAAGACTCCGGTATTTAAAGCCGGAAAAGAAGAAACCCTGAACAGTCTGATTCATTTTTACGCGGATTTATTTTAAGAACGGAAAAGGCAGCAGGAGACAAAGGGATAGTAAGGAACTGTTAAGACCAGGAACGAGCAGTAATAAGCAGTCAAAAACAGTCAAAAACAGGAGGAAACAGGATGGCAGATGTAAAAATGGTTGCTGAAAAAGCTCCGGGGACAGGCGGGGAGAAATATATCCCTGTAGAAGAGAGAACCGGGAATGAATCGATCGTATATTTTACCCGTGACCTCTCTCCGGAAGGACTTCGGAAAATCTATAACAAAGTCAACGGAAATATGACCGGGAAGGTGGCGATCAAGCTCCACACCGGTGAGAAGGACGGCCCAAACATCATTCCCAGGCCCTGGGTGAAGAACCTGGTTGAGAAGCAGCCGGAACTGAAGGACGCTAAGATCGTTGATACTAATACCTTCTATCCCGGTGACCGCGATTCGACCGAGAAGCATCGCGAGACGATCGCTCACAACGGCTGGACTTTCTGCCCCGTTGATATCATGGATGAGGAAGGCACAGCCATGCTCCCGGTCGCGGGAGCCAAGTGGATCCCTGAGATCTCAGTTGGCAGCCACCTGCTCAACTATGATTCCCTTTTTGTCCTGACCCATTTCAAGGGTCATATGATGGGAGGCTTCGGCGGCTCCAACAAGAACATCGGGATCGGCTGCGCGGACGCCCTGGGCGGCAAGGCGCAGATCCACACCAGGACCGGTAAATTCAATCACTGGGATATCGCCCAGGAGGAGCTCATGGAGAGAATGGCGGAATCCTCCAAGGGTACCGTCGACCACTTTGGAAAGAACATCACCTTTGTCAACGTGCTTCGCAACATGTCCGTTTCCTGTGACTGCGAAGGCGTTGCAGCGGCCCCTGTCGTCACACCCAATATCGGAATCCTGGCTTCCACGGACATTCTGGCCGTTGACCAGGCCTCTGTCGACCTTGTCTTTGCTCTGTCCGAAGAGGATCACAAGGACCTGGTCAAACGAATGACTTCCAGGCACGGGATGCGCCAGCTCACCTACATGAAAGAGCTCGGCATGGGCAATGACCGCTATATCCTGATCGATATCGACAAGGGAGAGACCCGCATCAGTCCGGCAGACGCTGTAGAGGGTGTCAAGCCCTTCGGTACGGAGTAAATTCAAGACTCGCCCGCAGTCTTGCGCGCGTATCCCATGCGCGCATATCCCATGACTGAGTCACGGGTATTGCGCGATGAAGAATAAAAGAAACACCTGTGCGGCACTGGTCTGGTGCTGCACAGGTGTTTTTTATTTTACTTCCCGGAAAAGTGGTGCTATGTGGTGCCGCAAGGCTCAAGACTTAAAGCACTTTGGACAGGAAGTCCTGGAGTCTGGGGTTCTGTGGATGAGAGAAGAATTCGTCCGGAGTGTTCTCTTCCTTGACAATTCCTTCGTCGACGAAAAGGACGCGGGTGCCGACCTCTCTTGCAAAGCCCATTTCGTGCGTGACGACAGCCATGGTCATACCGAATTCCGCCAGTTCCTTCATGACTTCAAGAACTTCGCCGACCATTTCCGGGTCAAGGGCGGAGGTGGGCTCATCAAAGAGCATCATATCCGGGTTCATGGCCATGGCGCGGACGATGGCAATACGCTGTTTCTGTCCGCCGGAAAGACTGGAGGGGTAGGCATCTGCCTTGTCCAGAAGGTCTACACGTTTAAGGAGCTCTATTGCTTTTTCGTCTGCCTCCTCCTGCTTCATGAATCCCGTCCGGACAGGGGCCAGAGTGATGTTGCGCTGGACAGTCATATTGGGGAAGAGATTAAAGTGCTGGAAGACCATGCCCATTTTGCGGCGGACGGCATTGATGTCAGTGTTTTTGTCGGTCAGATCAATGCCTCCAAAATAGATTTTTCCGGATGTGGGCTCCTCCAGGAGGTTGAGACAGCGGAGGAAGGTGGATTTACCGGAACCGGAGGGACCGATGATGACGACCTTTTCTCCCCTGCGGATTTCCTGGGAGATCCCGTTGAGGACGACATGATCCCCAAAGGATTTTACCAGGTTCTCCACACGGATCAGAACTTCGCTGTTTTCTCCGTCTGCTGCCGCCGGGCCTGCAGATCCGTTATTTATCATTGTACTCATAAAGGATTCCTTTCCTATAATCGAAAACTGATCAGTACAGTCATCGCCGGTCGCTCTGCCGCAGTCTGTTTTCCAGGACGGCGAGGAGACGGGTCAGGACCAGGACGACAAGCAGATACATGATGGCAATACCGTTATAAGGCATGAAGGCCTGGTAAGTCTTGGCCTGGATCTGCTGGGCTGCCTTTGTCAGGTCAGTCAGACCGATCACGGTGACCAGGGAAGTATCCTTAAACAGAGTGATGAGTTCGTTGCCCAGAGCCGGCAGGATGTTTTTGATCGCCTGAGGAATGATGATATCCTTCATGACAGTGATATAGTCCATACCAAGGCTCCGTCCGGCCTCCATCTGACCGGGATCGATCGACATGATACCGCTGCGGATGATCTCTGCGGTATAGGCGCCGGAGTTGATGCCCAGTGAGAGGATGGCAACACCCACCAGATTGCGGCTTGTCCTGAAGACGACAAATCCCATGATCAGGAGCTGTACCATCATAGGCGTGCCGCGGATGACAGTAGTATAAAACTCGCAGAATTTATTGAGAATATTTAACAGCGGACTCCGGTCACTCCCTTTTTTCTGATCATGAAGGGTTCGTATGACCGCGACGAGAATACCCAGAATGATGCCGATGACGAGCGCACCGAGAGTGACCATAAATGAGATTCTGATTCCTTCCAGATAGCGTTTCCATCTTTCCGCCTCAATGAAACTCTGGTAAAACTGGTCCGCCAAATTCTGCCAAAATGACGCCAAAACAACCTCCCTATTCCGGAGCGTCCCTCTATGCAGCACAGACAGGAAAACCTTTTTCAGTACTTCAGATCAATTTTCAGTATTTCAGATCAATCAGAATGAATTAAAAAAGCTTTCCTGTCTGTGATACGGGGAAACCGGCGGCGCTCCGTCACCGGTTTCCCTTTTTATCAGTTCATGATCAAGCTGTGTACAGAGGATTAATTATTCATTGGCATTGATGTACTTGTCAATGATCTGCTGTACGGAACCGTCTGCAATGAGCTCGTTCAGAGCGCTGTTGATGGCTTCGCAGAGAGCAGGATTATCCTTGGAAACACCGATCGCATAATCTTCTTCGACATAGGAGGTGTCAAGGATCTTGAGCCCTTCGTTCTTTGCTACGAACTGCTTGGCGGGCTCACTGTCGATGACAACTGCGTCGACCTTGCCGGCTTTGAGGGCTTCGATAGCCATGGCGCCGTTGGTGTAATCCGTGACCTTGTCCTCGCCGTAATCATCCTGGCAGTAAATGGAACCGGTCGTGCCCTGCTGGCAGCCGATCATCTTGTTGTTTCCGAGATCAGCAGCGGTCTGGATATCGGAATCCTCAGGGACGATGATGACCTGAACACCCTTGGCATAGGAGTCAGTGAAATCGATGTTCTTTTTGCGCTCTTCGTTGACGGTCAGACCTGCCATAGCGATATCTTCCTTACCGCTCTGAACGGAAGTGATGACAGAACCGAACTCCATGTCGTCGACAACAAGTGTGAGACCAAGCTTCTGTGCGATGAGTTCAGCCACTTCTACGTCGATTCCCTCGTAGCCGCCGTCATCAGCGGACATTTCGTAGGGAGGGAAAGCGGCATTGGTCGCCATGTGGAGCTCACCATTCGAAACGGTAGTGACAGCAGCCGCAGCGTCTGTTGCGGAAGCGGCTTCAGCTTCACCTGTGGTGACGGCTTCACCAGCGTTGGCATTTGCTGAAGTGTCCTCGGCCTTCGGAGCAGTGGTAGAATTGGAACTGCCGCCGCAGGCAGCAAGGGAGAGGGCCATCATGCCGGCCAGTAATAAAGCTGCATACTTTTTCATAATAAGTATCCTCCTTAATATAGAAATAATTGTTTTATATAAAAAAATACAAAACTTTTTCTATTATATTCATTTCAGTCGGTGACTGCAACAGCTTTTCGAAAAGAATTGAACCTTCAGCCTGAAACCGCCTGAAACCGCCGGAAAGCTGAAGCTGGAAACTTCAGCGCATGAAACTTCAGCCCCAGAAACTTCAGTGCCGGAAACTTCAGTGCTGGAAACTTCAGCGCCGGAAACAGATCAGCCTGCAGAGACAGCCTGTATGGACAAAACAGATGTAAAATGATAAAGTAGACATTGTCTGAAAAAGATTGAAAACTGCGAAGCAGAACAGCGGAAACCAAAATGGAAAGGCGGTTTATTGATATGAGTTTATTAAAGCAGTGGCGCGACAAGGCTTATGATGAGTCGGCAAATAAAGGGGATCTGCAGAGGCTCTGGGCGGATTATTTTGAAAAGGAAAAGACGATCTATGCGCAGCTTCTGAAGGATCCGGATGTTGAGGTGACCGGATCTGTAAAGGAACTTGCCGAAAAATACGGGATCGACCTGATGACCATGGTCGGTTTCCTTGACGGCATTAATGACAGCCTGAAAACTCCCAACCCGATCGACGAGATGGACGAGGATACAGTTGTCAGTCTCGGTTTTGACAAGGAAAGGCTCTTTAAGAACATGGTCGCCGCCGGCGCGGAGTGGCTCTACGAGCTGGAAGAGTGGAAACCGATCTATGATGAGGAGACCCGCAAGCGTCTCTATCTGGAACAGAAGCAGTCCGGGACGGTCAAAAAGGCCCAGAAGATCTATCCCAATGATCCCTGCCCCTGCGGCTCCGGAAAGAAATACAAAAAATGCCACGGCAGAAACGGCGCTAACCGGTTTGAGACAAGCAATGGCTGACCCAGCTTTTTAATTCCTTTTCCGTTTTATCTGGCGGGGCGTGAAGTCTGATTAGAAGCCTGATTATTAAAAAATAAATATCCTGAACATAAAGACCACCTGTGCTTTGCGGTACTGAGAGAACCCTGCAAAACACTGGTGGTCTTTTTAATGCAATCCACTGAGAATGAAATTGGCTGAAAATACAATTTGCTGAAAATGCTATTTACAAAAATGCAAATCACGAACCACCACTTCAAGTGGTGGTCTGATAAGCCCTATAAGGGCGATTGCGTGGCTGCCCTGAAAGGGCGATCTCGCAAGCCTGTTACTTGGCTACCCTTAGAAAGGGTTAATCGTTCCCTTTCCTAGACTCATCAATCTGTTTTTGAATATACTTTTTTACTGTTGCTTCATCTATATTGCCAATTGTCTCCACGTAGTAGCCTCGTGCCCAGAATTCCTTATCTCCCCGAGTCTTAAACTCCGGGTGTCGGTCAAAAACCATCAACGCACTCTTGCCTTTGAGGTAACCCATAAAGCTGGAGATACTGTATTTGGGTGGCAACTCGATGCAAA
>NZ_FNFZ01000043.1 GCF_900101015.1 Sarcina sp. DSM 11001
TTCCGACGCGGCCAACCGGCTGCTGCAACGCATCTGGTCCTTCGTACTCCTGATATGCCGTATCGATCCATCCCGGAGAGATTGAATTTACCCGCACCTTTCCCGCAAAACTTGCCGCCAGTGCATGTGTCAGCGCTGCGATACCGCCCTTGGCTGCCGTGTAGCTTTCCGTCTGCGGCTGGCTCATCCGGTCGCGGGAGGAAGAAATATTTATAATGCAGGAGCCTTCCCGGAAATACGGCACAAACAGCTTTGACAGATAGAAAGGCGCAGTAACACCGACTGCCAGAGCATACTGAAACTCCTCATAGCTGCACTCGCCTGACATGGGACCAGGCCCCGGCGAGATGTATACCCCTGTATCACATTATAATGATTTGGTTTTTCTTGTGAACATTCTGTAAACTTGTGACAAATGTCATTGAGAGACATCGGCTGGTTGGTGTATAAAAAAAGATGTCAACACTATATTATCAATCATGAATATCTTAGAGAAAATATTGAATATATACGGATATCGAGCATCTTTTAGAGGCGGAGGTTCTTACGGAGGTTCTATGCTGAAGAAGATGGAAAAACCTATTACATATCTAAAGGATGCCGGGAGGAGGAAAAACCTCGCGGCTGTTTTTATATGTCTGAACCTTATTTTGCTGTCCTGTGTCTGCGTTTTTTTTAGTATAAACCTACATACCGCGTTTCTGAAGGAAAAAGAATCCAGAATCTTCGGAGCTGTTTTCCCGGATACTGCTGATGATTATTATCGTGAGATCCTCATGCAGATCGAAACGAATATCCAGGCAGAGGGGGATCTCCTGCTGTCGAGAGACTGCGGTTATGATATTGAACTGCAGGGACGGCAGATGCTTGAGCTCGCGGACAGAGGCGCAGAGGCGGTTTTTGTCTGCCCGGCTGCAGACCGGGGGCTCGAGGAGGAGATCCGTAGATGTATGCAGTGTGGCACCAGAGTGATCCTGGTGGGGCGGGGCTGTGCGGGAGAGGAAGAGGCACAGGCCCTGGTTCTTTCTGATGATGAAAAAGCGGGGGAGACGCTGGCCGGCTATATCGATGTGAAAGTGAAGTCAGCGCGTATCCTCCTGCTGGGCAGGGAGAAAGACTCTTCGAGCCGTGCCCGGACCGAGAGTTTCTGCCGCAGAATCCTGGGGGATAAAATTGAAAAAAGCCCGCTGCCGGGCGGAGAAAGCGCAAAAACGAACGACAAAGACGATAATACCGGCAGCTCCCACGATCCCTTTCAGATCGTCCGCCGGGTGCAGGTGGAAAACGGGGAAAAGGAAATGGAGAAGGCCCGGAGCTATATAGGCAGGGAACTGCAGCGCGGCCGCAAATTTGATCTCATCTTCGCGGCGGACGAAAAGCTTGCGGCAGGTGCCTATGCGGCTCTCAGGGAGGCCGGAGAGGAAAAACATGTACAGATCGTCGCTGTGGATGGAAGCCCTGTGGGAAAGAGGATGCTGCGTTCGTCCGGCTATCTTGCCACAGTGATGGAGTATCCAAGTGTTCTCGCCGGAGAGGCAGTAAGACAGGCCTACAGTGAGTTGGAAATGCCTCCCGGGAGCAGGATTCTCACCCAGGTCAAGCTGGTGACAAAGAATATTATCTATTCTTACGATATCGACAAGTGGGAGTGATCGACAAGCGGGAGTGAACGAGGTGAAGTATTGAAAGATAGTCAGGAACTGCGCAGGATCCGCCTTTTTATGGCGAATGTCAATTACCTGTGGACGCTGTTTTATGCATTATTTGTATATATGACGATCCTCAGGGTCATTCGGGAGGAACAGGCGAGCTCGTTTCTGAACGGGTTGAATACAATGCCCCGCTCTCCGCATCAGATGCTGATCCTGTCCATCGTTCTGTCCACGGCTCTGCTTTTAATCCTGATCTTTGGACACAGGATCCTGCAGGGCAATGCGGGCTTTGCTGTCTACGCCGCGATAGAACTGGCGCTGGCGCTTTTTATATTGTCTGTTGATAACTACGATAATACAGGTATCCTGTTGATCATTGCGGCGGACTGGATCGTGTTTGACTGCGATACAGAGGACAAAGTGATCGGAATGATCGTTCTGCTGACCTGTTATGTACTGGCCAGATCACCGATCTCGATTCCGGGTTTTGTGAAAATCGATTCCCGGGAATATCTGCAGTTTTATGAGAGAGGTTTTCAGGGCGTACTTATGCTTCTGCGCAGTATCATTTTTTCAGGGACGACAATGGGGTTCATCCTTTATCTTGTCCTTGCTATGCGCCTTGCAGAAAAAGAAAACGAACGTGTCCGCCAGCTGAACATCCGGCTTGATACAGCAAATGAAGAACTCAGGACTGCGAATGAAAAGCTGGAGGAATATTCGCGCACAGTGGAAAAAATGTCTCAGACAAGAGAGCGGAACCGTCTCGCCCGTGAGATTCATGATACCCTGGGGCATACGCTTACAGGATTAATCTCCTGTATGGACGCATGTCTGACTCTGATCGACGATTCCAAGGAGGACACAAAGAAAATTCTCTATAAAGCCAGGGATGTTGCCAGGCAGGGAATGGTCGATGTCCGGCGAAGTGTCAGCGCCCTGCGGCCGGACGCACTGGAGAGCCTGTCACTTGAAGAAGCTGTCCAGCGCATTATGAGAGAAATGAGCGAGACAGGAGGCGTGCGTTTTTTCTGCGAAATAGATCTGGAAGGTCTCCGGTTTGACGACGATGAAGAAGATACGATCTACAGGATCGTTCAGGAGAGCATCACCAATTCCGTCTCACACGGAAAGGCAACGGAAATATACGTAGGGCTGAAAAAAGCTTATGGCGCGGTGCATATCAGAATCTGCGACAACGGCACAGGGTGTCCTGATTATAAGAAAGGTTTCGGGCTGGTGCACATGCAGGAACGGGCGAGACTTCTTGGAGGGAGCGTGTGTTTTGACGGAAATACAGGACTGGACGGAGGAAAGGGATTTGCCGTTCATGCAGAGATACCGATCCGGTGGGGAAAATAACTGAAGCCAGTAAAAAGCGAGGAATAAGAATAAATGAAAATCAAAGTACTTGTTGCGGACGATCAGGAACTTACAAGGGACTGCCTCAAGATTGTGCTGGGCAGGCGTGATGATATGGAAGTGATCGATGCGGTGGGGACCGGGACGGACGTGATCCGCAGTGTGCGGAAACAGCAGCCGGATGTGATCCTGATGGACGTCCGCATGCCCGGAATGGACGGGGTCACCTGTACGAAGATCATCAAGGAAAACTATCCCGGGATCAAAATCATTGTACTCACAACCTTTGACGATGATGAATACGTCTTTAACGCACTCAGGGACGGAGCGAGCGGATATCTTCTCAAGGGTATTTCCATGCAGGAACTGGCGGAGGCTATCATCAAGGTCAACAGCGGGAGTGCGATGATCAACCCGGATATCGCCTCCAAAGTGATCACATTCTTTTCCGAGATGGCAAAAGGAAGCCTTTCGATCCAGGTGGACAGAAACGGCGCGGAAGAAATCGGAGAGACCGAGTGGGATATCATCACCCTTGTCAGCCGGGGATTTTCCAACAAGGAAATTTCCGCTGAGCTGAATTTTTCCGAGGGGACCATCCGGAATTATCTCAGTACGATCCTCAGCAAGCTGGCTCTGCGTGACAGAACGCAACTCGCGATCTGGGCGGTACAGTCAGAATATTTAGGAAAGCGCGGCAGGGAGCAGCGATGATACACGGGACAGAAGAAGGAAAAAACAGACGCCGCTGGTCAACCGCGGCCCGCACACTGCTGTGTCTGCTTCTGGCGGTCTGCGCCTTTGCGGCTTTTTCCGCCCCTGACATACGCCTTTCCTCTTTGCTGCCAAAACACAAAAAGACCCTGACAATCGGTTTTTTCTATGGCGGCACAGGTCCGCGTGGATATGAAGGAGCACAGAATACAGTCCTTTCGGCAATCAAGGAATATCACAAACAGTATCCGGATGTGGAGTTACGGTTTGAGAAGGGGATCCTCTGCGATGATTATTCCGAGTGGCTGATGGGAAAATATCTCGAAGGGATAGAACCCGACGTTTTTGTCGCGCAGCAGGAGGACCTGTCCGCTCTCGCAGAAAAAAATATGCTGATGCCTCTGCCGGAGGAGCCGCCAGGAAAAGAGCCAGTATCTTATCCCCCTTTGCTGGAGGCCTGCCGGTGGGGCGGAGTACTGTACGCGCTTCCTGTCATGTGCAATCCGCAGATGATGGCAGTGAACACCTGTTTTCTGAGGACCTATGTCGGACATGACCCGGGCACTGACTGGAGCTGGGGCGAATTTCGCCAGATGTGCAGGATCTGCACGGGACAAAGCGGCGGAGCGCTGGATCATCCCAGATATGGCGTGACAGGGTACACCTGGGAGATGGCGGCTGCTTCCAATGCAGCCAGGCTTTTTGACGAATACGGTATAAAAAACTATCTGGCTGAGACAAGATGTGTGCAGGCTGTGACCTTTCATTACAGACTAAACGGCCTGTTGACAGATATGGCCGACTTTTCATCCGGCCATGTGGCTTTTTCTCCCATGTGGGCAGACAACTGGCGCAAATACAGTACCGAGCCATATGCGGCGGTGGATGAAAACAGTTTTTCCTGGTACTGCACTACCATGCCTGCCGGCCCGGGAGGGGACAATATCTCGCGGACAGAGCTGTTGGCCGGAGCAATCACCCGCAGGAATACCTGCAGAGAGGAGGCTGTGCGCTTTCTCAAGATCCTTGCCGAAGACAACACGATCCAGCAGTCAGTTCTGGAGCAAACCTGGTGCCTTCCGGCCTCCTCAAAGATTCTGCCGCACTATACCGGCACGGATCGGATCTCCGCAGATGGCTCAAAATCTTCTCACAGGGCAGGGGCTGTCGACTATGACCTGCTCGATCAGATTCTGCAAAAAGCAGTTGTCATACGGCGATTCGGAGAGTACGAAGATATTCTGCATAAGCTTGACAGGGAGATCGGGGAAGCGGGCAGCAGCAGCGGCAACTTCGCTGTGTCCCTTCGCAAAATCTCCAATACAATGGAAACATATGCCGGGAAACACTGAGCATGCAGCAGTTCTGCCGCAGCAATTATACAGGCGGCCATTTTATGGGCAACGGTTTTCCAGGCATCAAACAAGCCCCGCGGGCAGGACCATTCCTGCCTGCGGGTTCTTTATTTATAAAACCACAGATCCGGAAGACCTCTTATGCTTCTTACTGACGATACTTCCGATGACAATTGTCAATTCCAATTAATGACAATTTTCAACTCTAATCAAAAGAGCAAAATAATAGAATTTTAAGGAAAGGAAACTATATCGCTTCAGTGCTTTCGGACGCCCCGCGAGGGACACAGGGGGCACTGTTGTGAGTAAGAAAGGTGGAGTAATACATGGGGACAAATGGAAAGAATATGGTTCTTGAGATGAAGGACATCGACAAGTCCTTTCCCGGTGTACATGCTCTGGACCACTGCAGCTTTGACCTTTTCGAGGGCGAGGTGCACGCGCTGATCGGCGAGAATGGTGCCGGCAAGTCCACGCTTGTCAAGATCATGACCGGCATACACTCTGACTATACAGGCGAGTACACCCTGTTCGGGAAACCTGTGCATTTCAACTCTATCAAAGAGGCACAGGAGAACGGCATTTCAATCGTGCATCAGGAACTGAATATGATGAACGATCTGACTGTGGCGCAGAACATTTTCATCGGAAGAGAGTCAAAAGGCTTTTTTTGCAATGACAAAGAGATCAATGCAAAGACAGAAAAGCTTATCAAGGACTTCGAGATCGGTGTCAGGGCGACAGACTTGATCAAGAATCTGACCGTCGGCAAATGCCAGATGGTTGAGATCGCGAGGGCTATGTCTTATGAAGCGACAAAGGTTCTGATCCTGGACGAGCCCACGGCCGCCCTGTCCGAGGCTGAGGCCGAGGACCTGTTTGAGAAGATGGAACAGCTCCGGTCGCACGGGGTGTCTATCATCTTTATCTCCCATCGTCTGGAGGAAATCAAAAGAGTCGCGGACCGCGTCACGGTCATGCGTGACGGAAAGTACATTGATACGCTGAACGCCAAGACATGCGATGTACAGGATATTGTCAGGCTGATGGTAGGCCGCGAGGTCATTGAGGCACCCAAAGCAAAGAGCAATGTCGACCCCGGTGCGCCTGTCGTGCTGGAGGCCAAAAATCTGACTGCGCCCAAGGTCAAAAATGTCTCTTTTGTCCTGCATCAGGGCGAGATTCTCGGATTTGCCGGACTGGTCGGAGCCGGACGTACGGAGACGATGCGCCTTCTGTACGGCGCGGATCCTATGGAGAGCGGAGAAGTCCTGGTCAAAGGAAAGCCAATCCTAGTCCATCATTCCAAAGACGCGATCGCAAACGGCATAGGTTACCTGTCCGAGGACCGCAAACGATACGGTCTCGTGCTGGGACTCCCGATCACGGACAACACAGTATTGGCATCCTACGATAATCCCGAGCTTCACAACAGCATTTTTGTAAACGAAAAAAAATGCGGAGCAGTTGCGGAAGAGTATGTGAATAAACTCAAGACCAAGACCCCCTCAGTCAGCCAGCTCGTACGAAATCTTTCCGGCGGCAACCAACAGAAGGTCGTCATGGCCAAATGGCTTCTGCGTGACTGTGATGTCCTGATCTTTGACGAGCCCACGAGAGGAATCGATATTGGCGCCCGCGCGGAGATCTACTCCCTGATGGACTCCCTGGTAAAAGAGGGAAAATCCATTATCATGGTCTCCTCCGATATGACCGAGGTCCTGAAAATGAGCGACCGCATCGTTGTCATGTGCGAGGGACGCAAGACCGGAGAACTCGATATCGCAGAAGCGACACAGGACAAGATCATGACACTTGCGACCAAGTATACAGACTGACCGCTCAGTGGCTGAAAGTTCTTGAAGAAAAAACAGCCACAGCGGTGTGAAGGTGAGATCTTTTACTTTTCACATTTGGGAGGGAATAATAAATGGATAAAAAAGAAACAGGGGGCTTCATTGCCTATCTGAAGGGCGACGGTCTGCAAAAGGTCATCGCAGTCGGATGCCTCATCGTCTTATACGTATTTTTCAGTATTTTCGGAAATCATTTCCTGACATCGGATACCCTTGTCAGTATCCTGGATTCTTCGTATTATATCGGCTTTCTTGCCATCGGCATGACCTTTGTTGTCATCACAGGGGGAATCGATCTTTCCTGCGGCACCGTCATGGTCGGCAGCGCCCTGATCGGCGGCGTCGCCTACAATGTGTGGCATGTGCCGGTCGCGCTGTCCATCCTGCTGGTTCTGATCAGCGCGATCCTCTTCGGCTTCTGCAGCGGCCTTCTGGTCGGCAAGCTGGGCCTTCCGCCCTTTATTGCCACACTGGGCATGCAGTTTATCTCTCTGGGAATCTGCTCGGTCATCGCCAAGGTGCAGACACAGACCTGGCCTTCCCTCACTTCCGAAGACGGCTGGTTCAAGCGTGTGATTTACAAAAATAACGGTTTCCCGGTCGGCGCTATCTGGCTGATCGTCTTCTTTGTCATCGGCTGGATCCTTCTTAACAAGACGATCCTCGGCCGCTACACCTACGCAATGGGTTCCAATGAAGAGGCAGTCGAGCTCTCCGGTATCAAGACTTCCAACTGGAAAGTCATCGTCTATGTCGTAAACGGCTTCTTTGTAGGCCTGGCAGGCATCATTTACGCGGCAACTTATTCCACCATTACCCCGCAGACCGGCGGCGGACAGGAAATGTACGCCATCGCGGCATGCGTGATCGGCGGCACATCTCTCGCAGGCGGTGTCGGCACCCTCTCCGGAACGATCCTCGGCGTCTTCGTCATCTCCGTTCTGAAAACAGGACTCCTGTCCATGGGACTTCCCGTCCAGTGGCAGCAGGTTCTGATCGGTGTCGTCGTTCTGCTTGCCGTACTGGTCGACGTCATCCGCGCAAGCAAGTCCAGGAAAACCTGATCAGTGATATAACAAGTACAGGAAAACCTGACCGGAGGTATAACAAGTACAGTGAAACCTGATCAGTGATATCGCGGAAATCTTCGCTCACAGGCGAAGTTTCTGATAGATGCAGCTTCATTCCCTGCTCTCCGGCATCCACATAATCAGCCTACAGCTTTCATGAAAGGAGACAGGGAATGAAAACCGGACATTTCGAAATACGACCGAAATGTTTTCAACGTTTTTCAACATCTTTTATCGGGAGGAACCATCTTATGAAGAAAAAAGCACTGAGCGTAGTCCTCAGCCTCGCCATCGCAGGCACTCTGCTGGCAGGCTGCGGCGGATCCGGAAGCAGCAGCCAGCCTGCATCAAATGCAGGTGCCGCACAAACCGGTGATGCGGCAGCGACAGATGGCGGCTCTATGGACATCAGAATCATCTCCAAGAGCTTCAACAACCAGTTTTATCAGGCTGCTTTCAAAGGCGCGAATGACGCAGCAGCCGATCTGGGTGTCACAGTCACAACAAACGGCCCCGACGTTGAGACCAACACCTCTCAGCAGGTCGAGCAGGTCAAGGCAGCGGTCAACGCAAAGCCCAATGCGATCGTTCTGGCAGCATGCGATACAGATTCTCTGGAAGAAACTCTGACCGCAGCCAAGGAAGCCGGCATCCCCGTCATCGGATTTGACTCCGGCGTTCCCGGCGACACTACAGGCGCCGTCCTCGCAACTGCGGCAACAGATAACACCAATGCAGGCGCAAACGTGGCCCAGAACCTGATCGCGGATCCCGCCTTCCAGGAAGCGATCCTCAAGGGCACAGAGGAGAACCCCACTGTTCTCGGTATCCTCGCACAGGACGCCACCTCCGGTTCTATCGTCCTTCGTGTCAACGGCTTCATCGAAGAGGCAGTCAAGGATCTCGAGGCTCTCGACGGACTTGCAGGCGCAGTCGATGTCTCTGGTCAGGAGAAGTGGACACAGCCCTCTGCGAAGCCCGCAAAGGTCAAGATCGTCGTCACTGTTCCCCCTTCATCCAGCGCAGCTGATATCCAGTCCGCTTCCAACACAATCTTCAGCACCGACAACCTCGTAGGTGTATTCGCTGCAAACCAGGATGCAGTCAACGGCGTTATCTCCGCTACCAACGACGGCACAGACCTCGACAAAGCCAACGGCAAATACAAAGATATCTTTGTAGTCGGATTCGATTCCGGAACTTCCCAGCGTCAGGCAGTCACCAACGGCCAGTTCCTTGGTTCCGTCACCCAGGACCCCTATCAGATGGGATACCAGGCTGTGACTCTGGCTGTCAAAGCCGCCAACGGTGAAGCTGTTGAAGATGTCGACACCGGCTCCAAGTGGTACAATGCCGAAAACATCGACAGCGAAGAGATCTCCGTCCTTCTTTACGACTGATCGATCAGATAATTAATGAGCCAGTCGATCAGGAGGTCAATCCGCAATTGATCAGGAGATCGAACAGGAATAACAGCCTGCACAATTATTCCTTATTCTGACAACCGCACCGCGGTCGACCATAAACAGGCGCCCGCGGTGCGGCTTTTTTCATAAATACCACAGGGGGTACATATGCATATCCATTTAGACCATATCACCATCAATGTCAGAGACATGGAAGCCAGTGAACGCTTTTACGGAGAAGTCCTGGGACTTCCGAAAATGGAAAATGTCGATATGGGAGACCATGAGATCCACTATTTCCAGCTGGACGGCCCGGTCCGGCTCGAGCTGATCTCCTACATGGACGATTTTGGCGAACTGAAAGCGAATGTAAAGACCAGGGGGATCTACCGCCACTTCGCAATGGAAACGAAGGATGTGGACGCTCTCTATGAAAAAATCAAGGGAGCAGGATATACCTGCCTGACAGAACCCAGTGACGTCGAAAAACTTCATTTCCGCGGCTTTCTGGCGGAGGATCCCAACGGCGTGGAAGTGGAGTTCCTCCAGCGATGAAAACTCCAAAATGGGGTCAGAGCTCATTATGACGCAATGCAAACATCCATAACCAATTAAAATCTGCCGTTATGGCGGCTTTGTTCTTACCTCCGTTATAAGGCCAGCCTCCATTACATGTCCCCTTCAAGGCGGCTGACAGTAACCTTTTGAGAAGGAGCGATCACAAAGATCCTCCTTTTCTTCTCCAGCTTCTGAATCTCATCACACTGATGATTATAATTGCGGCTGCTTTTAGCAAGGCTTCTTTCAAAGGCAGGATACTTGCGATAGGCATGAATCCTGCGCTTTTTCTTCGAGACCGTTTTGCGGTACTCCGGTTCTCTGGTACGGACTACAACGATCTTCTCATATCCCTGGTCAAGTGCCCAACGGTAGGGAATTTTGCAGCTACAGCCGCCATCCAGACAGGGTCTTCTGTCCACATCCACTATCCCATATCTATAGTCTTTTATAGGAATTGCATAAACCGCACAGTTCCCGATAAACTTTGACCAATAGCTTCCGTGAGAATCCGGTGTCAGATACTCCAGTGCGCCTTTCATTGCGAGCGCATGAGTGGAGAGCAGGATATTCTGACCTTCTGCCTGCTCCCGGATCTCTTCCAGAAAATCACCGAGTCTTGCCGTAACAGAAGAAAGCGGTTCCATCCCCTGCGTAACAGGATTATGGACAAAATCAGAAAAAAACGCCCTGACTGCCGGGGCGGGACTTGTCAGATCCATGCCCTCATAAGGACCATAATCCATTTCGATCAGACGCTCCTCTATAAATAACGGAGCCTCCGGTGCAATGATCTTTGCAGTCTCTACCGCACGAATCAGAGGACTTGAGTATACACTGTCTATGCGGATCTGCTGGTCACAAAACCACTTCGCGGCCGCTTCCGCCTGCCGGATTCCATCCTTGTTCAGAGGGATGTCACTTCGCCCCTGCAGTAGTTTTGCCTTATTATTTTCAGTCTGTCCATGTCGGATAATATAGATCATAACCTTTTTACGGAGTAAAAATCATCTTACTCCTGCCTTTAAAACACTTCGTTTTCAGATTACTTTAAATCGGAATATTCTACTTACATGGTTCCCTTTTATATGTGGTAAATGACGTCTTCCTGCTTGTAAAAGCAATATCCCTGAATATTTGGAGTCCTGACAAGCGGAGGGGAGAGAATTCCGGCCTTTTCCAATAAATAAAACCGATATGGATATTCTGTCAAATATTTAAATCCGAACAGGTCTTTTCTGCGGAACCTTTCAAACTGTCCGTATTTAAAGAAAACATAAAGAATACCGCCGGGCTTCAATGCCCGCTCCATCCACACCATCCACAGAAAGATGTCCGGTAACTCTGCGACCGAAACATTCGTCAAACAGCCTCTCAATCCGTTCATTGTATCCTTTCCTGCCCTCCAACAGCATTAGTGGAACTGGCAAGGTATTCGTCCCGGTCAAAATAGATGACCGGGCAGCCATACAGCGTATATTCGAAGGCTCAAATTCCGTCTTGAAACAATAATCCTGCGTCTGTTAGAATGAAAATATCCCAAGGCATATGCAGGGGGGCAGGCCCTATGGGTAAACATCCCATGACGGAAAAAGAAGCCTGGCTTGCATTCCTGTCCTCCGATGATTCCCAGGTCATCCTTAGGATCCTGAAGGACTATCCCGGCATCTTCCGTCCCTTATACGACAGGATCTGCACAATGTGCCAAAACACGAAGGAGATGATGCACATGTTCTCAGAAGAACTCTCCATCCTGGACAAAAATACGGTTATGATGATGATCGAAGAACAGCAGGAAACCATCGAACAACAGAAGCAGGAACTATCACAGCAAAAGCAGGAACTGTCAAAAAAAGATGAAACCATCGGCCAGCAGAAGCAGGAGCTTTCACAGCAGAAGCAGGAGCTTTCACAGCAGAAGCAGGAAATCGAGTATCTCCGCAGGGAGCTGGAGGAAGCCCGCCAGAAAAAATAAGGCCGTTTTCTTCTCAATCCTGTTAGCAACATGGCAGAAAAAAAGTGAAGATAATTGACAGAGAACGCGGGGAAATGGCTGGGAATCTGATTCCCGGTCATTTCTTTTTTATAAATACCCACGCTGGAGTCTGGCCCTGACATGGGGAATCAAATAAACATTCGAGGAGAGACACAGGATGAAAATACATCTGAAAAGGAACGGGACCGCTCTGATTATCCTGGCAGTTGTTAATTTCTTTTTCGAACTGTACGCATTTTATTATCTGAGCAGCGAAAGCTCCGGGTGGTCTTTCGGCATTCAGAACATTTCAGGAATCCTTCTGGCAAACCTGTTGTGTATTGCTGTAGGCGTCATTGCCCTCATTGAGTCTGAAAATACTGCTATATGGCTCGTTTTCATCATGCGGGATTCATCTTTATTCTTCTTATTCCGATAATCCTGCTGGCTACGCAGGGCTCCGTTTCGCAAAAAGTAAACGCCCTTCTTAATCTTACCACCATGCCCATGATCATGGTTTTATATACACTGGCTCTGGCTCAAAAAAAGGAACAGCAATGGAAGACCGTGAAGAAGTAAAAAGGAAGCTTGTAAATTTGTAATCACAGTTTACTCATACACATAGATATAATCTCAATACAATCCTCTTCTACCCGGCACTGATAGTAAACAGTCTCCACGCCGGCATTGACTGCCCTCTTGAGAGCTTTCCCGAATTCGGGATGTGTTTCATAATTAGGCAGGACCTGTCGGATCCCGTTCATCTGAATCACGAAGGATATTGAACAATGGTATCCTGCCTTCGCCGCTTCCGCAAGTTCGCTGAGATGCTTCACCCCCCTCTCCGTCGGCGCATCCGGGAAGAGTCCAATCTGCCTCCCGTCCAGGTCCGCTGCGAGAGTGCAGCCCTTCACTTCGGTCAGATACTTTTCTCCATCCTTTTCCATGTAAAAATCAAATCTGGACCGTCCGTAAGTATACTCAGGTTTTACCATGTCATAACCCTGGATTTCCAGATACTGCTTTACCAATGCGTTAGGAACCAGACTGTCAATGTTGACCCATCCAAGTACCGGCTCATAAACTGAGATCAGGTCATAGGCCGTCTTTCTGCCAGGGTTATCGCTTTTCTGCAGCATGACCTTTGCCTCGGGAAGCAGCAATTCCCTCAGCCTCCCGGTATTTTTCACATGGACCTTTTCCAGTCGATCATCGATCATGACTTCCGCAGTAAAGCGATTGAGTCTGCGCACAAAAATGCCCGAAACGGTATTTCGATATTTAATAAGAGGTCTCTGATCCATAGAATTCTCTTTCTTATCGATGATCAATATGGGAATAATGTTGATTCTGGCCGTTGCCGAAGCGCCGGGAATTTGTCCCCCCTCGTACTCCCGATATGCCGTATCGATCCATTGAATATTCCGGTCGGCAAAATGTTTTATTTAAACTGTTTATTTGAAACTGTTTTATTTGAAATCGTTTTATTCGAAATCATTTTATTTTAAAACTCTCCGGAGCGCCGCATCGGACCCTCCCGGAAACAGTTCTTTCGCCCTTTTAAAAATGCGCTCAGCGGAAGCCAGGGGTTCTTCCTTATAGGCGCTCGTCACATGTTCATAGCCCCAGAGCTCTTCCGGCTTCTGGTAGTAGGAAACAGCCATTCCGTAGTTCTGCCCGCGTTTGTTCCGTCTCCTCTCGAACTTTCGGATGATCAGATAGGTCTGCATCTGCAGCTGCGTCATGCAGCCGTCAAAGTTCTTAAAGCCTTCTTTGCCGAATCCTGCCGCCGGTTTCAACTCATAGCCCGGATGCATGCCGCCGTCTTCAAAGATATCCATAATCGCCTTGTACCGGCGCTGGACAAGCTCGTCATCCCACGCCGCATCGAAGTCGTAACCGTCCCGGCGTGCATTTGCAAAATAGGGGAACCATTCCCGGGAGATGAATCCGGTCTTGTTATTAAAAAACTTCCCGTATGCCACCTCGCCGGTCGCAGGAATGATCTCACGCCACTCCCAGGGGTCCTGCTCCGGATCGCCGGTCCACCAGAAGAGGGGAGAGACGTGCTCCTCCGCGGAGAAGCCCGGCACCTCATTGGCAAAGAGCGGCAGGAAACCGACTTCATTGATCCAGCTGATCAGCTCCCGCCAGGAACGGATCCGCCAGGGATTATCCCAGTCCAGACCCTTCATGATCCATTCACCGCCTTCATTTGCCATTAAAACATACCACCTTTACTTCAGAGAGGAAAACTTACTGAATACAGATAAATGGCATCCCAAATCTGTTGTCTCTTATGGGGATTGCATAGACCGCACAGTTCCCGATAAACTTTGACCAATAGCTTCCGTGAGAATCCGGAGTCAGATACTCCAGTGCGCCTTTCATCGCGAGCGCATGAGTGGAGAGCATAATATTCTGACCTTCTGCCTGCTCCCGGATCTCTTCCATGAATTCACCGAGTCTTGCGGTGACAGAAGAAAGCGGCTCCATCCCTTGCGGAACAGAATTATGGACAAAATCAGAAAAAAACACCCTGACCTCCGGGGCAGGATTCGTCAGATCCATGCCCTCGTAAGGACCATAATCCATTTCGATCAGACGGTCCTCTATAAATAACGGAGCCTCCGGCGCAATAATCTTTGCAGTCTCTACCGCACGAATCAGAGGACTTGAGTACACACTGTCTATGCGGATCTGCTGGTCACAAAACCACTTCGCGGCCGCCTCCGCCTGCCGGATTCCATCCTTGTTCAAAGGGATGTCACTTCGCCCCTGCAGTAGTTTTGCCTTATTATTTGCAGTCTGTCCATGTCGGATAATATAGATCATAACCTGTTTACGGAGTAAAAATCATGTTACTCTTGCCTTTAAAACACTTCGTTTTCAGATTACTTTAACTCGGAATATTCTACTTACATGGTTCCCTTTTATATGTGGTAAATGACGTCTTTCTGCTTGTAAAAGCAATATCCCTGAATATTTGGAGTCCTGACAAGCGGAGGGGAGAGAATTCCGGCCTTTTCCAATAAATAAAACCGATATGGATATTCTGTCAAATATTTAAATCCGAACAGGTCTTTTCTCTCTAATACATACGTTTTGATTTGTTCAAGTTCAGCATTGTCAATTCCACTGAGAGAAACGGTTCCAGATAATAAATCCTGAATGTAAAAATCAACAGTTTTTTTAACTCGGAACAGGTACTCCATTTCTCCGCCGCTTTTCCGAAACATCACATAAGATGTAGGCTCTTTGGGAAACCCTCTTTTAATAGGGTGAGCATGAACACTCGTGTGCAAAATATGTTCGTATGTTTTTCCTGCCGGAAAGGATATTATTCTCTTTTCATTATTCATAAATATTACCATATGGAAAAATGCCGCCAGAACCGATACTTCATTTTGCATCAATATATAATTTTTAAAGTGATCAATCTTCTATAACTTTCATATGCAAATCTCTGGCCAGGACACGGATAAATTTCAGGAATTTCGGTTCTTTTTTATCCGCATATTTTATCACGAAATAATTGTTTTTAAGTTCTTCCCCAAAAACATCCATTGCTATTTTTCTATCTGAAGTGCTTCTATTACTGCAGGTGATTTTCAATTGCTTTTTATTAACAATTTGAATTCCGATGTAACCTTTAAAGAAAAAACCAGGTTTATGATGATGCAATTGCCGTATAGCATCTTTTTCTATTTTGACTTGTGCCATTTTTGCATCTGGCAGTTTTTTTCTTATTACAACCTCATTGTCAATTACTTGAATCTTTAAAGATGATCCTTTTAATGTATGCTGAGGTGTCAAACCATCTTTATACTCTTCTTTCTGGCTATGGATTAAATCATTACTTTGAAAGTTATTACGAGAAAGCGACCCCCATGTATCGTTCTTTATGGGGTTAATCACTTCGCTCTCCCTGTTTTTCTTCAAGGATTCAAACTTTACCGCCGTTGGTGTGGGAGTATTACTATTAGTTGATTTCAGGATATCCAGAATATTTTCAAACTCTTCCGGCAAATAATGTTTTGAATAGAGTGTTTCAAAATCACCCGGAGTTTTGAAAATCATCTATCCAGGAATTTTTAATTTTTCTGCCCCTGATCTACCGATAACCACTTTGGAAATACTATTGGAAGCAGTACAAAAGGCAATTCTGCAAGGGAGACCGTCTCTTATTTCGGATGGAATAGCGGAACCTTGCGGAGTCGATGTAACCAAGATTAAGTGTACATTGGCGACACGTCCATCCAGTATGATCTTTGACAGTAGTTTGTCTGCCCAGTCATACTTTGTGATAGTTACACAATCATCTAAGATAACAAATATGTCGTTGTTACCTGGTGTGTTTTTTACAAAGACATTGTTTTTTAGACGATACTCTATTAAATCTGTCAAAGCCTGCAGACAGTATTTAATGTCATAGATATCTGTAATAGGATTCTCAATCAAAAATGGACTGGAAATAAACTTTGCATACTCCATTTCTGAGGAAGAACAGATGACGAACTGAATATCATCAGGATTGTTTTGTTTCATCAGGTTAATGAGAAGGGCTTTAACAAAAGATGTTTTACCAGTACCTTCTCCACCAGAAACAAAAAGATGCGGAACTGTCTTTAAATCATAGTAATAGGTGCCAGCATCTTTTATCCCCAACTCAATTCTTAAATTACGTTCCTCATTCTGGTTTTGTACCTCTTTTTTCATGTGCTCTTCCGTTTAATATTCAGTATTGATAGTCAACCTTGTCAGGCAGATTGTTTCCATTTGACAACAACAATTATTCCCGACTCCACTTAACAAATAACCCATTCCCGCTGTTATCTTCAAGGCGTGAAGATTATTTTTACTATCTGAAATATTAAAAAGTTATACATTCCCCTCTGTATCCTTTCCTGCTCTCCAACAGCATTAGTGGAACTGGCAGGGCATTCGTCCCGGTCAAAACAGATGACCCGACAGCCATGCAGCGTATATTCGAATGCTCAAATTCCGTCTTGAAACAATAATCCTGCGTCTGTTAGAATGAAAATATCCAAAGGCATATGCAGGGGGCGGCAGGCCCTGCCCCCGCGTGCTTTGTCAGACCGGTGCCGCACCGCGGCGCTGCCGAAGTCTCATTATTCCATGGGGCTCCGGCAAACCTGCTTTTACAGCACCGGAGCCCCTCCGCACACAATTTTATTGCAGGAGGTGCATATGACAAAGAACACAGTCACCATAAGCGCACAGGGAGCAGCTTCCGCGGGTGGGAAGGCTGCCCTTTCCGGCGCGGACATACTGCAGGCGGCACAGTATGATGCCCACGGTAGGGCAGGTTTGCCAACGCTGCGCTCCGCCTTTCCACAGTACAGGGAGCTTGCAGAAGTCCTTCAGGAAATTGCCGCATCCCCGGAGATGACCGGCACTTTCCGGTCCCTGACACCCTCCCGCCGGCAGGAGTTTCTGGACTTCTGCTGCGGTAACAGGGGCGTGCGCGTCCTCTATGATTCCTATTTCAAATATGTGTTTGACCCGGATGTACAGGCCGCGGCGCTTTCCCGCATGATCTCCGTTCTGATCGGACTGGATGTAAAGCTGGTACAGATCCTCCCCAATGAATCCCACCTGGGGGCGGATTACACACTGGTCATCATGGACATCATAGTGGAGGCGTCTGACGGGAGCATCGTGAACGTCGAAGTCCAGAAGATCGGATACAATTTCCCCGGGGAGCGGGCAGCCTGCTATAATGCGGACCTGCTCCTGCGCCAGTACCAGCGGATCCGTAAGGAATTCTCCGAAAATGACAGTCCGCAGGAGGATGACGGAAACAGAGAAAAAGACAGGGAGGGTAAAAAGGGAACATTCAGCTACAAATACATCCGGCCGGTATACACCATCGTGTTTATGGAGACCTCCACAAAGGAATTCCACAGGTTCCGGCAGGATTACATCCACACCTTTGCCCCTGTTTCAGATACCGGCCTGAAGCTGAATCTCCTGCAGAACTACATTTTCGTCCCCCTCGATATTTTCCGGAGGCATCTTGATGCCCTGCTCCGCCCTGCGGGCGGGCAGCCCATGACGGAAAAAGAGGCCTGGCTTACCTTCCTGTCCTCCGATGACCCCCGGATCATCCTTAGGATCCTGGAGGACTATCCCGGCATCTTCCGTCCGTTATACGACAGGATCTGCACAATGTGCCAAAACACGAAGGAGATGATGCACATGTTCTCAGAAGAACTCTCCATCCTGGACAAAAATACGGTTATGATGATGATCGAAGAACAGCAGGAAACCATCGAACAACAGAAGCAGGAACTGTCGCATCAAAAACAGGAATTGTCACAGAAAGACAAAACCATCGGCCAGCAAAAGCAGGAGCTTTCAAAAAAAGACAAAACCATCGGCCAGCAGAAGCAGGAACTGTCACAGCAGAAACAGGAAATCGAGCACCTCCGCAGAGAGCTGGAGAAAGCCCTGCAGAAAAAAATAAAACCGTATTCTTCTTAATCCTGTTTAGCAACAGGGCAGAAAAAAGTGTAGACGATTGACAGAGAACACAAGGAAATGGCCGGGAATCTGCCCCCGTGGGGCACCCGGTCATTCCTTTTTTGTAAATACCCAAGTTAGGGTCGTCCCAAACAAACGTGGAAACTCGTAAAACCTTGATTGGAATCGATGCTCAGGTGTCGATCACAGCCTGCGGCTGGCAGGTTTTAAGGACTACAAATCACTCTTCGGGTGTATAGGTCCAGCCGCA
>NZ_FNFZ01000021.1 GCF_900101015.1 Sarcina sp. DSM 11001
TACGCCTTTAGCGGCTGCACCGGGCTGCAATCAGTGCAGTTTAATTATAATGATGAAATCGTGATTACAGCCGGCAACATAAGACAGCCGTACAGCCTTACGATTGGAAGCTGCGCTTTCTCCAACTGCAGCAGCTTGTCCCATGTCGAACTGACGGAAAATGTGACGGAAATCCAAGACTATGCATTTTCCGACTGTTCATCCCTGACCTCTTTGACCCTGCCGGAAAGCATAACTGTGATAGGTTCATATTTCATCGAAGGAACCGGGATTAAGTCGATCACAATCCCGAAGAACGTCACAAGCTGCGCCTATTGCCTGACAGGATCCGTGGTGGAGGATGTGGTGTTCGAGGGAGGGATGACAAAGATCCCTAACAAAGCATGCATGCAGTATAATGATTCATTTATTAACTATGCAGCAAAAGTGCAGATCCCAGAGAGCGTAACGACTTTTGGCAGCTCCGCATTTGCGGGCTGCATCTATCTTACCGACATCTATTATGGCGCTGGAGAGGAAGACTGGAACCGGATCTCCGGGATTGATCAGATTTCGGATACCGTCACGATTCACTACAACTCTGCGGGCCTGACAGGGCTCAGCATCAGCCCTCCCGATATCAAAGTTCAAGTCGGCAAAAAAATTACAGTTCAGGCATGTGGTAAGAACGGGCAGGATATCGCATCATCAGGTACTGCAAGGTGGACGATAGAAAATTGTGAAACCGGAAAGGCGAAAATATCAAGACTCTCGGGGGTCAACGGAAGGTCTTTTTGTGAAATAACCGGAGTAGAATCAGGAATCTGCAGTGTGACGGTCACCATGTCCGGAGGAAGGTCTGCGACAGCGGATATTACAGTTATTGATGAAGATAAGAATGTCGTCTCAGTTGGGGGGACACAGACCCATCTCAGCGGCAGCCAGAATTACACGCTTGAGGACTCTGAAAATGGTGAGCTTGATGTTACAGACCCGATCACTTCGACGGTGGAAATAAAAAGAATTTCAACCTATACAGCGAATAAGACAATCACCATAAAGAAAAACGGTATTCTGCACGTCAAGGGAATCCTCAATGCACAAAAGATCAACATCAAAGCCGGTGGGCAATTACATATAGATGGCGGAAGAGTCAATGCCACTGATGTAACTGCGGAAGGCGGCACCTGGTTTTCAGCAGACCCCGGAGGTAAAATCCGCGTGGAAAATGGCGCTTTGAAAGCCGAAAATATAAAGGTGAAAGGAGCTGGAAACTGTGAGATCGCAATGAATGATGATCAGATCATTGCGACAAACAGTTTTGTTTACAAGGGAGACAGTTATAACATTCTTCAAGGATACCTTTATATCGGAAAGTCTCTGGAAGTAAGTGAGAATTTCAGAGGGATCAGTCTGAAAACGGTTTTTTACGGGGATACAACGAAAGGTAAATTTAAATTTGACAAGGAAAGCAATATCGGAACTGTATATGCAGAAGATTCGGATGCGTTTGATATGGTTGGAGCAGGTGATCAAAACTATGTCACTGCACTGCAGCACATGGGGGTAGTGCAGTCCGAAACAGAAAAATGGAGATTGAAACGTGAAAGCGTGCCGGAGAAGCTCAGCTCGGCATGGGCTGAAACCCTGGGGGCTTATTATAAGAATCTGATTCGAAATTCTCAGACAGCGGCACTGCTGTCTTACTATCCGGGATTTACCAGTGAGGACTGTGAATTTGTAACCCGGCTTGCTCTTATCTGGGTGGGGAGCGTACAGCCGCAGATCAACAGAGGGTTGCTGGAAATCACAGAGCAGAAATATGATATGTATTTTGAACTCCATGGGAAGAAATACAGGATACGATATAATCCGACTACCTATGGGAATTATGCAGTTTTTGGACAAGTTATACTGAGTGATAAGGACGGTGATAATCCACAGATATTTGGCACAAAAGCGGGAGGAAGCACAGTCAATTTTCAGGCGCAGGCAGCCACGTATCTTGCAGAAACTTATGTGAAGGAATATTACAAGTTCGTGACAGGAGCTGTTCCTTCGAGAACCTACAATGAAGATACAATAAAGGGAATTATAAAAAAACACGCGGATAAATATGCGAAAACATATTTTGAGAAGATGATCAACAAGTATCTTTTCGGTACTATGTATGAGACAAAAACAAAAGAGATAAAAAGAATCGAGAATTCCTTCAAGCTTCAGAAAGTCCTTTGGGACGGGGATCTGAGTGGAATCTGGGGGGTTGTTTCAAACTCTATTAAAGAGAAGATGAAAGGAGCTGTAAAGAAAGGGGTATCCGGGTCTGTGATGCATGAAGAGGAGGAGTCTGAAGAGCTGCAGCCTGAGGAGCCGCAGTCTGGCATTGAGTCCGTTACGGAAACGCCTAAGTTTACAGAAGTCTCTGATACGGTCACGGATGAATTCCTGAAGGAGGCGCTGATCGAACTGCTGGGAAGCGACAGCAATGGAGAACCGGATTTTTCAAAAGAACATGAGGTGACGTTCCTTGACCTCAGCGGACGGTTTATACAGAGACTGGATGGACTCCAGCATCTGAAGAGCCTGCAGACACTGATTCTGGACGATAACGAGATATCTGATCTTTCTCCTCTTTCTTCTTTGACAAGACTCAAGTATCTGGATGTCAGTGGTCAGAATGTCGAGGATATTTTGGCACTTTCCGGACTAAGTGGTCTGGAGTACCTTGATATCAGCGACAATCCAGTATCTTCGCTTGCTGCCGTCAGCGGATTTGCGGCACTTAAGGAACTGGATATTACGGACACGGGAGTTACATCCCTGTCACCGCTCTCTTCGCTGGAGAGGCTGAAGAGCCTGCGTGCGGCGAATGCCCAGTTAAACGACAGTGACCTCAGCGCACTGAGCGGGATGAGCAGACTGGAAGAATTGGATCTGACTTCCTGCGGCATTCAGACACTGGAAGGTCTGAATGTTGAAAACCTGACAAGTCTCTACGTAAGAGATAATCAGCTGACAGACATGTCACAGCTTTCGACAGCTTCAAAGCTTGTCACATTGGATATTTCAGGGAACATGCTGGAAACAGTCCCCTCCCTGAAAGAGTGTACAGGCTTGAAAACACTCAGCCTGTCCGGAAATATGCTGGTAAATATGGATGGACTGGCAGAGGCGGAAGCACTGACGGAACTGAATCTTTCCGCCTGTGAGCTTATGGATTCTGATCTTGCGATTCTTTCACAATTTCAGGCGCTCGAAACGCTGGATCTTTCTTTTAACAACATGTCGGACATCGCTGTGCTGTTTGAGAATACAGGCCTCAAAACAGTTGATATTTCGTACACAGATGTAGATGTAGCGGATTACAGCGATCTGCCGACGAAAATAACATTTACAGATTCCAGGATCGTAGATTCGGGCACCTGCAGGGATGGTCTGCGCTGGATCATCAATGAGAGCGGAAGGCTCACAATCCTCGGAAAAGGGCAGATGCGCTCTTACGGGAACGATGACGTTCCCTGGCCGGAGGCAGAGACTGTACGTATCGGTGAGGGAATTACATCGATTGGCAGTTATGCTTTTATGGGAAGCGGCGCGCTGAGCCGCGTGATCCTGCCGTCTTCCCTCACTTCTATTGGAGAAGCAGCTTTCAGGGGCTGTTCAGAGTTGACCGATATCGTGATTCCATCCGGTGTCAGCAGTCTCGGCAGCAGGGCTTTGTACAATGGAGAGATGACGATCGTCTTCCTTGGATCAGAGGAAACATGGAACAGTATTTCTGCAGGAAAAGGTCTGCAGTACGGCGAAGTCCTGTTCAGTATGTACAACCTTCCTGAGGATTTCACGCTTTCAAAGACATCCTACACGTACACAGGGAAAAAATGCACACCGGAAGTCACGGTAACCCGGAATGGGGAAACGCTGACAGAAGGAAATGATTACACAGTTGCCTATGATAATAACCTGAATGCCGGGACGGCTGCAGTGACTGTTACGGGCACAGGCCTTTATGTCGGCTTGGTAACAAAGACATTCACAATAAGCAAAGCTGCCCAGTCGATAACGGCTTCTGATATGTCCCTGACGTATCTGAAGAGCGGAACAATATCCGCATCCGGAAATAAAGGAAAGCTGACTTATAAGTCCGATAACACAGCTGTTGCCGCTGTAGATTCTGCCGGCAAGGTGACAGCAAAGGGCGCGGGCACTGCAAAGATTACGATTACGGCGGCAGCGACAAGTAATTATAAATCGGCAACAAAGAAGATTACTGTGAAAATTGCAAAAGCCACCCAGTCCATCACAGCCAAAATTGGAGCCTCATCTGTTGCAGTCGGCAAGACAACGACTGTCTCTGTCACGGGAGTTAAGGGTTCCAAATCTTATAAGTCCTCTGACACCACCATCGCCACAGTAACATCTGCCGGTAAAGTCACTGCGAAGAAGGTCGGCACAGTCAAGATTACAGCAACATCTGCCGCGACAGCAAATTACAATGCTGCATCCAAGATCGTCACTGTGAAGGTGGTTCCTGCAGCAACCGCATGGATTTCGACAACCAATCAGGCCAAGGGCATCAAGCTTACCTGGAAGAAGGTCACAGGCGCGACAGGATTCCTTGTCTATCGCGGCAGCACAAAGATTGCCACGATCAAGAGCGGATCCACGGTCACATATACGGACAGCAAGGCCAACACCAACGGTACGAAGTATATTTACAAGATCATACCGACCGCCTTGACCGGGAATGGCCCGGCAAAGTACGTGACCACCTACTGCGTGGCAAGACCCGCGATCAGCTCGGTGACCAATAGTGCGTCGAAGAGGATGACCGTCAAGTGGGGTAAGAACGCGAAAGCGTCCGGCTACCAGATCCACTATTGCACGGACAAAACATTTAAGTCCGGTAACAAATCTGTGAACATTAAGGGCGCAGGTACTGTGGCAAAGGCTATCGCGAGCCTCACGAAGGGCAAGACCTACTATGTGCGAATCCGGACATACAAGACAGTCGGAAGCACCAAGTGCTTCTCGGGTTGGAGTGCTGTTAAGAGTGTAAAGATTAGTAAGTGAAGAACGTAGGATGTCACGGATCAAGGAGGCGGTCTGTGACATGATAATAAAAACCTCCGGTTGCCATAACAGCAGCCGGAGGCTTTTGCATTAAGGGCTGCAGTTTTTGCACGGATCGTATCCAGCGGAGATTGCAGCCGATCTGGAATTAAACCCGACTTTGTTAGACTCATTCATTTTGCCGACGGAAGAGCAGCTGGACTTATGAATTTTCTTTGTATTCTTATTTCCAATATAGGCAGCAGTGACATTGGTCCCTGATTCGTCTGCGTGACCGGGAGCCAGAGAAAACAGACTAAGCGATTGCTTGCTCAGAGTGAAGCCTTCAGTCGGAATTTTAAGAAAATCATAAGGAGAAATGAACAGAATGAACGTAAACTTTAAAACCAAAAGTCCATTGGTGTTGTACATCCACGGTAAAGGCGGGAACGCCGCGGAGTGCGACCATTACAGACCCTTGTTTCCCGGACACGAAGTGATCGGGTTGGATTATCAGACCTTTACTCCCTGGGAGGCGGGGGAGGAGATTCACGAAGAAGTGGAAAGAATAAAAATAGAATATGAAGGCATCACTCTTATCGCCAACAGTATCGGCGCGTTTTTTTGCATGAATGCAGAAATCGACAGGCTGATCAGCAAGGCATATTTTATTTCCCCTGTCGTCGATATGGAACGGCTGATCTGTGAAGTTATGGGATTTGTCAATGTCACGGAGGAGCAATTGAAAGCGGAGGGCGTAATCCCAACTGTCTCCGGCGAGGATCTGTCATGGGACTATTTGTGTTATGTGCGGGAGCATCCAATCAAATGGAGTGCTCCGACTGAAATCTTGTATGGGGAAAACGATAATCTTACCTCATCGGAAACAATCGCATCCTTTGCAAGAGAGCACAATGCAAAACTTACGGTGATGGAAGGCGGCGAACATTGGTTTCACACAGAGGATCAGATGCGGTTTCTGGACGAATGGATCAGAAAATGTGAGGCTTCTGCCTTACTTTTACCATGACTGAGATCATCCTGTAAGCCAGGCAGAACCATATGGGTCACGTATATTTGTTTGACAGTGAACAATCCGCAATTTTATAATGGTGTAAAGAAAAAGCGATTTAATGTTGTGAGAATGAAACTGAATCATAGAGCTTTCAGACGATCCCTACCAAAGGAGCCACCATAATAACTGAGGGTCACGAAAATGAGTTTACGTACAAATTTCGCAAAAAGAATAACGGCGATGCTGCTGTCCGGCATGTTGGTTATTGGACTAGCTTCAGGGAGTGTTTTTGCTTTAGAAATTGATGTTGATCCCAGCCAGAGCTCCGAGATTGTGGAAGAGGAACTGGCTGTAGAAGAGACATCTAATACTTCCGAAGCATTGTTAGACTTTGGTCAGACCTCCGAGATCTCTGAAGAGGAACTGGCAGAAGAAGAGACGGCTGAAGCTTCCGAAGCCCTGGCAGATTCTGGCCAGACCTCCGAGATCTCGGAAGAGGCGCTGGCAGAAGAAGAGGCGGCTGAAGCTTTCGAAGTACCGGAAAATACAGACCAGACCTTCGAGATCGCGGAAGAGGAACTGGCTGAAGAAACGGCAGATGAAGCTGATCAGGAGATTAGCGAGGTATCATCTGACGCATCTACAGCAAGCGGTGAAATAGAATCCGACAAGGAAACTCTTGCTCCCTTTGACGAAGCTCCGGTCATTGACGAAGCTACAGCCGGCGACGAAGCTCCGGTCATTGACGAAGCTACAGCCGACGACGAAGCTCCGGTCATTGACGAAGCTACATCCGACGACGAAATTCCGGTCATCGACGAAGCTACAGCCGGCGACGAAGCTCCGGTCATTGACGAAGCTACATCCGACGACGAAATTCCGGTCATCGACGAAGCTACAGCCGGCGACGAAGCTCCGGTCATCGACGAAGCTAAGAACGGTGGAACAGAACCTAACGAGGGGCCTTTTGTCCCCTTCGAGGAGGCTGTAGGCGGCAACAAAGCTACGGGCGGTGACGAGGATACGGGCAGTGAGCCGGATCCCAACGAGGGACCTCTCACGCCTTTTGACGAAGTTGCCAGCGGGACGTGTGGAAATAATCTGACCTGGACGCTGGATGATGAAGGTACCCTTATCATTTCCGGGACAGGTCAAATGACCGGCAATTCGTGGTGTGATGGGCATTCTGCTCAAATCAGAAAAGTTACTGTCGAAAATGGCGTGACGAACATAGTAGATAGAGCATTTGACCGATGTAGCAATCTTACTGAAGTAACGATTCCTGAAAGCGTGACGAGAATTGGAAGGCTTGCCTTTTGTGACTGCACCAGTTTGGCAGCGATTTCTCTTCCGTCAAGTATTGCCAATATCGGGAGTTCTGCATTTGACAATTGCAATAGTTTAGCAGACGTTTATTATGCTGGCTCAAAAAGAGACTGGAACAGAATATCGATGAGCGGGGCTAATGAATATCTCAGAAATGCAGTTCTTCATTGTGCGCATATTATCAATTTAAATGAGGCAGCACTGTCTAAGATTCAGTCTGTGACCTATAACGGCAGGGCGCATAAACCTGAACCTGCAGTGAAATTAGATGATATAGCGCTTACGGTAGGCGTCGATTATAAGGTCTCCTATGCCAACAATACACATGTTGGGACTGCGACAGTGACAGTCAGAGGAATCAACAACTTTAGTGGAACTAAAAAGACAACCTTTACAATTAATAAGGCTGAGCAGCCTGTTACAGTGAAGATATCTGCTTCCAGTATATCAGTCGGTGATACAGCAGCCATACAGGTCAGAGGAGCAAAGGGTGAAGTGACTTACAAGACCTCCTCAAAGAGCATTGCGACTGTCAACAGCAATGGAACGGTCAAGGGAGTCAAGGTCGGTAAAGCCCGGATTACAGTTAATTTTGCGGAGACTTCTGATTTCAATCCCTGCTCAAAAACTGTCGACATCAAAATTGTCCCTGCCGCCACAGCTGGTTTCACGGCAGCCAATCAACCTACAGGCATCAGGCTTACCTGGAAGGAGGTCGCCGGAGCGAACGCCTATTTCATCTATCGCGACGGCACGCAGATCGCGGCTGTCAGAGACGGGTCCGTCGTCACCTACACGGACAAAAAAGCAAATACTAACGGGACAAAATATGTTTACAAGATCATCGCCAGCGCCTCTGTTACCGGCAGAAGCACGCACTCAAAGAGCGTTACGGCCTACCGGGTGGACAGGCCGGCGATCAGTTCTCTGACCAACAGCGAAGCAAATAAGATGACGGTCAAATGGGGCAAAAACGCCAAAGCGACCGGCTATCAGGTCCAGTATTGTCCGGACAAGACCTTTAAGACCGGGAACAAGTCAGTGACCGTTTCGGGCGCTTCCACAGTGTCCAGAGCGATTACCGGCCTCGTGAAAGGCAAGACTTATTACGTCAGGATCCGCACATTCAAGACAGTGGGCAGCACCAAATACTTCTCCGGCTGGAGCCCGGTGAATAGCGTGAAGATCACTAAGTGACCTTGCCGGAAAGTATACGATGTTTCTGCAGGGCTTAAGAGAGAGATTCCCTGACATTGCTGCGGGAATAGTTGTATGTGTTCAAGTCCATGTGAGCATAAATTATACAGAATAGACCTCCGGTGCCGTGATTCATTCACGGTCCCGGAGGTTTTTTTGGAGTTCAGTCTGAAAAACCGCAGCGATGCTCTGGTAATTTGTTATATGAATATTTGTGCAAAAGAATGAAGCATAGTTATTTTCAGACCGGCACGAAATTCGAGACCCTTTTCACGAAAATCCCGAGTTTACGGCGAAAATCCCATCGCACAGCGCTGACAAATCTTCGCATTGTTGGAATGGTTTTTTCGCAATATAATAAATTCAGGAAGTCTTGTTTTTCCATGAAAATATATGTTTACGGGTACTTGCCCATAGCTGTAAATATGAATACAGCGATTATATACACAGGGTGTATGCATATTGAGAATATACTTGCAGAGAATGCATACATAGAGAATATACATATAGGGAATACACATGCAGAAAGCAGAAAATATAGATCAGGAGCAGACTGCGTATGAACATCTTAAAAAACACATCGAAATTTGTTACCAGGTATATGGCGGCGATCGTTATTGCAGTGACGGTCTTTGCTTATCTGGTGGACAATAGCTTTACCAGCTGGGTGGCCAACCCGGGCTTTCTAAATGGCTTTATCAACACCAGCCATCTCTTGATGCTGATCATGTTTGGCATGGGGCTGACCCTGAAGCTCTCTGATTTCAAGGTGGTGTTTTCACAGCCCGGGGATATTCTGACGGGTGAAGCAGCCCAGTATTTGATCATGCCCCTGGCGGGGCTTGTTTTATGCAGACTGTTCAACCTGCCGGCGGAACTGGCGGTCGGTGTCATTCTTGTGGGATGCTGTCCGGGAGGAACCTCCTCCAATGTCATGACTTTCATGGCCGGTGGTGACGTTGCGCTGTCCGTGGGTATGACGGCGGTTTCTACCATTCTGGCGCCGTTTCTGACGCCGCTTCTCTGCACAGCCTGCGTGAAGCTGTATACCGGTATGGGCGCCGAACAGGCGGTTCAGGTGGATGCCATGGGCATGTTTGTGCAGATCATTCAGATCGTCATTCTGCCTATCGCGCTCGGCCTGATCCTGAACAGGTTTTTCAGCAATATCACGCAGAAAATTGAGGAGATCCTGCCCTTGATCTCCTGCATCGGTATCTGCCTGATCGTGGGTTATGTGATCGATGCCAACAGTGCAAAGCTTTTTGCGAACGGCTTTGTGATCATCTTCGTCGTTGTTCTTCACAATATAATCGGTTATCTCCTGGGATTCCTGATCGGGACTGTTTTTAAAATGCCTCCGGCTAAGCGTAATGCCATTTCCATTGAGGTCGGGATGCAGAATTCCGGCATGGCCTCCACGCTTGCGGCCTCCTGCTTTCCGTCCCTTGCTCTGGCAACGGTTCCGGGCGCGATTTTCAGCGCCTGGCATAATATCTCCGGAGCGATCGCTGCCAATCTAATGAGGCAGGCTGCAACAAACGCACCAAAAGAGGAGAAAACTGAGCACACCACTGCGAAGTGACAGGATTGATAATCCGGGTAAATACTAAGGACAAATATTCCCGGGGAAATGCGGGTAAATATTCCTGGCATAATACCGGGGAACTATTTTAGTTGAAACATCGGGTTTGGAGAATATCCCGGGAAATGATAAGCCTCTAATCTCATTCTCATGAAAGAAGGATAGGATATTTATGGGAACCTGTCGGACGGCTGATCAGATGCATGCCTGCAATTCATCTGTATCTGTAAAGGTATCAGTAAAGGCGGCGCAAAACCGCTTTTAAACCGGTTTAGAAGAAAGATGAATCATGCAGTGTGACCGCTGTATACCGGCAGGAAAGGCTGTCAAAAACCTTTTAATGACTTTAAAAGAAGGTATATATAGAAAATGATTTGTAATTCTGTAATAAAGCAGATCAGAACGAGGAGGGAACAGGATGAGGATTTTGCTGGCGGAAGATGAAATGGATCTGAATGATATCCTGACAATGAAGCTTTCGGACGCGGGTTACAGCGTCGACAGCTGTCTGGACGGGGAAGAGGCCCTCTTATACCTGTCCTCGGCAGCCTATGATGTAGTGATCCTTGATATCATGATGCCGAAAAGGGACGGCATTTCGGTCCTGGAGACGATGAGGAAAAAGGGCATGAACACACCTGTCCTGTTTCTGACTGCGCGGGACGCAATAGAGGATCGTGTCCGGGGACTCGACGCGGGAGCGAACGACTATCTGGTCAAGCCATTTTCCCTGGATGAGCTCATGGCGAGGGTGCGAGTCCTCACCCGGGCCTTCCATGGCAGCAGCGGAAATGTCCTCACTGCGGATGACCTGACGATGGACATCGCTTCCCACGAGGTGAAACGGGGCGGTAAACAGATCCCGCTGTCTGCCAAGGAATACCAGCTGCTGGAATATCTTCTTCACAATAAGGGGATCGTCCTGAGCCGGGAAAAGATTGAAAACCATATCTGGAATTTTGATTATGAAGGCGGCACTAATGTTGTAGATGTCTACATCAGCTATCTTCGAAAAAAAATTGACGGAAAAGGGCAGAAAAAGCTCATCCACACCGTGCGGGGAGCAGGCTATGTGCTCCGCGAAGGCTGAATGTCAGGGAGCGCACATCGGCTGTGCTTTGCGCGAAATATGAACAGAAGAGGGTATGAGTTTGAAAGTAAAAATCAGAAATTCCATCACATTCCGGATCACGGGCTGGCTCTTTCTCGTGATGACAGTCCTCATGATCCTGACCTTTGCTGTTTTCCGGCTGGTCAGCGGTTCTATCCTGCAGAAAACCATACGAGGCTACCTGCTTAGTTCCGTGAATGAAAATACTAATAAAATCGCCTTCTATCAGGACAGGGAGCAGGCGGATGACAACGACCTGAACGATGTCTATATCCGCTACAAGGACGGGTGGCTGGAGATCGACGATGACTTTCTTGATGAGATCAACGATGTGCAGAGCGCCCTGTACACGTCGGACGGAACGATGCTTTACGGCAAGAATCCAATCGCCAGACTCATGGAGAAGGAAGCGTTTACCGCTTCCCGGGTCTACCGCTATATGGCGGGAGGCGGGGACCGCTATTTTGTCTATGACAGAAAACTGAATGGTACAGCAATGGAAGATCTGTGGATCCGCGGCGTGGTTCCTCTGTGGTCGGAGGAGCGGCAGATCGAGGATATTTTCCGGACATCGATTTTCTTTGTGCCGGTGCTGCTGCTGGCAGGCATTGCCGGGACATATGTGACGGTCAGACAGTCCCTGATGCCGGTCAAAAGAATTGAACAGACGGCGTCTGAAATATCCAGGGGGACTGATCTTGCCAGGAGGATCGAGATCGGAGAGGTCGACGCGGAACTCTGTGACCTTGCGGAGGCCTTTAACGGCATGCTGGACCGTCTGGAGCGCTCCTTTGAAGCGGAACAGAGGTTTACTTCCGACGCTTCCCATGAGCTGCGGACACCCATGACTGTCATCCTCACCCAGACTGAACTCGCCCTGGAAAAAGAAAGACAGCCGGAAGAATACCGGCGCTCGCTTTCCGTGATCCTGCGTCAGGGCCGACGGATGCATGCCCTTATCGCTTCCATGCTGGACTACACCAGAATAGAGATGCGGCCTGAAAACTATCCGCTCACAGATATAGATCTATCAGAGCTTGCGGATTCCACCGCCCGCGACATGGCGCTCATCCGCACCCAGAACATTACCGTGACTGCTCAAATACAGCCCGGCGTGCGGATCCGCGGAAACCAGCTCCTGCTGGAACGCGCCCTGCAGAATCTGATCGACAATGCCTATAAATACGGAAAAGAAGAGGGACATATCCTTGTCCGGCTTGAGAGCAAGGGATGTGACAAGGGAAGTGACAAGGACAGTGACAAGGAAAGGAACTGGGGAAGTGACAGGAAAAATGACAAGGACAAAAACCAAGGGGTGATCCTGTCTGTCACCGATGACGGGATCGGAATTCCCGCAGAAGACCAGTCCCGCATTTTTGAACGCTTTTACCGGGCGGACAGCTCCCGCAGCTCCCGGAATGTTTTCGGCGCAGGTCTGGGTCTCTCCATGGTCAGAAAGATCATGGAGATCCACGGAGGAACTGTCAGTGTAGAGAGCCTTCCCCTGCAGGGCAGTACCTTCTGTCTGGTCTTTCCTGCTGAAAGCTGCCTTCATAAATAAATTTAAAAAATGGTTTTTAAAAGATTTGCAATATTTTTTCTTTTTCTTTTTTCTCTAAGAATACTCTAATCTTTCCAATGTATCATTGCATCATCAAATGAAACAAGAAAAACAAACGAGAAAAGAAAGGAGAGAATGCATGAGAAAGATCAGCACACTGGCACTGGCAAAGACAATGGCGGGACTGCTCCTCGTCTCTGCATTGGGTGGAGGAACCGCATATGCCGCCTCCACGGTGGCCAACAACGGTCTTCTGGATCAGCAGGAAGCGGAAACCTTTGCCTTTATGGATGCAGACGTTAAAGAGGATGAAGTCACGAACCTCCGGACACATCTGGAAAAGGATGACGGTGTTTACGTATACGATATAGAATTCTATGTCGGCAATATCGAATACGAATACGAGATCCGCGCTGAAGACGGTGTAGTCCTGGACAGGGACAAGGAAGACAGAACACCGAAAGTCAGGACCGATGCGGCCGCAAATAAGAACAGTCAGACAGCTTCCGACGATGCCGCCGTGCAGGAAGAGATCACACCTGAAGCCGCGGCTCAGATCGGAGAGGACGCACCGGAGCCTGCAAAAGAGCAGCCGGCACAGACGAGCGAAGCTGCTCCTGCAGCTGCAGAGACTGGCGCAAATGCCGCAGATAAGGAAGAACCGGCAGCAGACAACAAATATATCAGCGTGGACCGCGCCAAGCAGATCGCTCTGGAGCATGCGGGCCTAAAGGAAGATGAAGTAAAATTCACGACTGCGAAATTCGAGGATGATGGCGGCAGGAAAGAATATGACGTTGAATTTTACCGCGGTAATCTTGAATATGAATATGAGATCGACGCAGTGACCGGCCGGATTCTCGACTCTGAAGTCGAAACCGACGACTGAAAGCGGTGAAGCGGAAATAGTCCGGATAGTAAAAATCCAAGTAAAAAATCCATATCGAAACAGTAATACCTGAGAAGAGTAAAAGTCCATATCGAGAACAGTAATACCTGAGAAGAGTAAAAGTCTATATCGAAACAGTAATGGCTGAGAAAGGAAATGCTTATGAAGAAAAGAATTAGAAGACTGGTCTGCACCCTGATGGTTATGATGTTTGTGATGGCAGCGGCTATCCCGGCGCTGGCATCCCCGAAGATCCGCGAAGCGGAGTACGAAGGCAGCGGACGTGTCGATGTCGAATTCAAGACAGATGTCAAATATAAGAACGTCAAGGTCAAAGTCACTGATACCAAAGGTAAAGCCTACAGCACAGTGATCCGGAGCAAGGATGAAGATGACCTTACCTTTGAGATCAAGAGCTACAAAAAGGGCGTGACCTATAAATATACCATCACCGGTGTCAAGCAGAAAAACGAGAAGAACTACGGCCAGGTAAGCGGCAAGGTCACCATCCCTGCGACCACTTCGGCACCCAAAGCCAAAAAGGTTGAGTACGACCGTCATGATAACGAAGTTGACTTCGATTTCACCACTGCTGTTCAGTGGAAAGCCCCTAAGGTCACCATTTCCGACGGAAAGAAAAACTATGTGGTCAAGATCCTTGAGAAAGACAACGACGGCATTGAGGTCAGAGTGAAGACCCTTAAAAAGGGCGCAAGATACACCTACAAGATCACCGGCGTCCGCGTGAAAGGAAACCAGACCTACAAGACTGTTACCGGAACATTTATCGCCAAATAATAAAAATATCGCCAAATAATAAAAAAAGTATAGAGTATTTAGTTCCTGAGCGGATAAAAACACGGGAGCTGCAGCATCGGCTGAGAATAGAAATTCCAGCTGTGCAGCAGCTCCCGCTTTTCATGTTTTTGATGTGATGTTTATCGCATTGCGATAATTATGTTGTGATGTTCATTACCTCACGGTAATTATGCTGTGGCGCCCGTCACTTCACGGTGATCTTGATCGCCTTTACGGCTGAGGCTGAGCTGAAGTTTTCAGTGCCTGCTATAGCTACTTTAACTTTGATCGTGTAGGTGCCCTTTTTCAGTCCTTTAGCGACTGTGATCGTTCCTGCCTTGCTGACTTTGATCGATTTGGTTCCGGAACTCTTTGCGTAGGTGACTTTGCCTTTTCCGACGATCGTAGTCTTGATCTTGACAGTCTGTGCGGCTTTTTTCAGCTTTGAAGCGGATACGGTCGCATTGGCCGTGATGGTCTTGACCTTCTGGGCAGCCTTTTTGATAACGAGCTTAGCCGCGTTGCTGGTGGCGGCTTTGTAGTTTTTGTCCGCCTTGACATCTGCTTTTACATAATATGTTCCCGCCTTGGAATGCCCCTTGACAGCCTTTTTGCACTTGGAGTCCGAATAGAACCTATAGGTGATTTTGCCCTTGCTGCCGGTCACAGTCGGCCTGGCCGGGTCGATCGTTTTCCCGTTATAGGTCACTGTTTTGTTTTTCAGGGTGGCCTTGGTGGCTGCTTTAGAGATGGTCAGTTTGACGGCTTTACTGGAAGCGCTCTTGTAGTTTTTGTCTGCCGCCACGAAAGCCTTTGCATAATAGGTACCGGCATTCACCGCTGATTTGACCTGTGCGGCGCACTTGGAATCACTGTAGTATTTATAGGTGATCTTTCCGGTGCTTCCCTTTACGGACGCTTTTCCGATCGCGGCCGCCTTCCCGTTGTATGTCACGGTTTTGGCTTTCAATGTGACACTGCTGGCGGCTTTTGCGACATTGACGGTCACGGTGACATTTTCGGCTGCGCTGTACTGCGTGTTGGCTGCGGCGCTGATGGTGATCTTTGCGGTTCCCGCGTTACCCACGGTCACCTTGCCGTTTGCATTTACAGCTGCGACGGATGCGTTGTCGGATACATAAGTAAGGGCTGTCTTTGCCTTTGCGCCGATGTTGAAGGGTTTGTCGCCGTAGGTCACATCAAAGACGGGTGAGGAGACGGTGATTTCCTGAGTCCCGGGTGTGAACCGGACGGCACCGTCGATCACGGCCCAGCGGGCAAGATCGGAACCGTCTCCGGTGTAGTAGAGCGCGTGCCTCTCGAGATCCAGTCCCTGTCTGACTTCGTCGAGGAGCTGGGAAATGCCTGCGGCATTGGTGTTGAGTAGCTGCGCGAACTCTTCACCGGTGATCTCCGCATAGGTCTTAGGGAAGGCTTCATCGGTCACATTGGAATAATTGGCTCCGCTTGCCTTCATCTCTGCCGGACTGCCTGCCGCAGTGAGTGTGCTGTCACTGTTGTAATAGCAGGCTTTGTTCAGGCTGATGCCGCCCACGAGGCCGTTGATGGCGCCGATCCCGGATGTCGCTTTGCTTGAAGTAATGTTTCCTGAAGAATAGCAGTTGAGGTGGACGCCGCCTTCCATGCCGTCAATACCGCCGAGGAAGGTCATGTTGCTGCTGGAGGAGCCGCCGTATACATCACCCAGTGAATAGACATTTACGATTGTCAGGCGGTTGGAGGTTGCCACGATGCCTGCGCCGTATGCCCTGCCGGTATCGGTATAGGCGTTGACGGTCACATCTGTCCAGCTGTTGGTGATCCTGCCGCGGAGCCCGCTGGCGATCAGGCCGCCTGCGCGGCAGTGGCTGTCCGCTGTCACACCCTGGACGAATCCTGTGGCGTCGCAGTTGTCGATTTCGACACCGTACTGGCAGGTTCCCGCGAGGGTGCCCGCGTAGAGCTGGTAACGGACATCCGCGTAGACCGCGGCATCTCTGAGGTGGATATCCTTCAGAACGACGCGGCGCACATCGTCTGTCGGAGCTTCGTTCGTCGTGTACTCCCCGGAGGTCAGTCCAAAGAGGGCGGCTGTCATCAGTCCGGAAGGAGCTTCGGCAGAACCGACGGTCAGGCCGCTGATGGTATAGCCGCCGCCGTCAAAGCAGCCGCAGAAAGGATAAGCGCAGACAGTTTCCTCCTGGTTGTTGATCTCCGCTTCCAGCGCCCAGCCGATCGGGATCCAGTCGATGCCCTCGAGGGAGATGTCTGCGGTCTGTCTGAACCAGACACCTTCCCAGTCCGTGTCTTCATTGATGGACCAGGCGAGGTACTGGAGCTGTTCAGCGTTTTTGATCAGATAAGGGGAACCCTGGGTTCCTTTGCCGCCTCCGAACCTGGAGGGATCTGCCGCTTCATAGTGGCTGAAGTCACCATAGGTTCCTTTTGTTTTTGCGGTTTCCAGGGCGGCCTCATAGGCTTCCCCTGATCCGGCGCCGCTGAGCACTTCTGTTTCTGTCACAGCGCCTTCGGCGACAGTGATCCTGACAACGGTCGTCTTGTCCTGATCACGTCCATACCAGACTCCGTCCCGGAGTGCGGCTTCCGGCTTCACATACTGTTCGGCTGCCGGCTGGACATAGGTCACAGCCTGTTTCTCACCGGAGAAGGTGACTGTCTGATCTGTATAGACCCACTTGCTGAGGGCGTCCGCGGGAATACCATACTGCGTGATCTCAATCGGATATGCGGTAAATTTATTATTCAGCGCATCCGCAACGGAGGCATAGGTCTGGGCTGTATAGCCCTTGAGGTCATCCACGACGCCGCCGGAATAGACCATTTCATCTTCGGATACACCTGCCGGGACCTTCGTGCCGATGGTTTCGGGAGGATTGATATTCGACCCGTTGACAGTCATGACCGATTCGCTGTTATACCAGCAGCTGTACGCCTTGCCGATACCCGTGACCCAGCCGGATACCATGCCCGCGTAGTTGGAGAATTCTTTTGTCGTGTTGTCTCCGGAGCCGTAGCAGCCGACGACGTCGCCTGCATCCACTGCGACCAGGGAGCTGACCACTGCCATGCCCTCCAGGTCGTTTTCACGGTTTCCACTGCCGTAGACATTGCACAGCGCATAGCTGTTGGCCACAAGCCCTCTGTTGACGAGAGCGGCGATTCCGCCGACCTCAGCCAGGGCTTCGCCCAGTACCGTTCCGGACAGATCCATGTCCGTACTGCAGTTTGTGATCGCGCCCTTGTACTGATAAGCGGCGATGCCGCCGATAAACAGGTTTCCATTGTCCTGGACAGTCGTGATCTGCCCGCTGACATGGCAGTTGTCGATCCAGGCGCCGGCGCGGGAATCGTCCTGCACGCTCGCCATGTAGCCCGCGATACCGGCCACATAGGAGGAGGCCGGCCATGAGGCATTGACAAAAACTTCTGTCAGATTCACATTTTTGACGACAGCCGTGCGTTCCAGCACGCCGAACAGGGCAAAATAGGGTTGATCTGCGCCCTTGCTGGCGGGTGTTTCGGCGGTTCCCAGATGCATGCCTCTGATCGTATATCCTCTTCCGTCAAAGGTGCCGGCGAAACCGTATTCGCCCAGACCGACAGGGGTCCAGTCCGCTCCGGAGAGATCGATGTCCGCGCCCAGCGCGATGAAGTAACCGTCGTAATTGAGCTTTTCCCCGAGGGATGCGGCAAATGCCAACATCTGGTCTGCTGTCTCAATGATATAAGGATCATTTTCTGTGCCCGTTCCCGACGCAAACACTCCGGTATCGGGCTGGTCGTTGTACCAGAAATCACCCGCAGGGACGACCCTTCCGTCGGAGACCACCCAGGTCCTGAGTGTAAAGACGTCTGCCAGGCTCGCATCTCTCATCTGATTAAAGACACTCTGCATATTTGCGTTGAGCGTATCCGCGAAGGAATCGCCGGTCATTTCCGCGAGGGGGAATGTGCCCGCGGGCTCAATGGTCAGGAAGCTTGTGTTCTTTGTGGAGCTTCCTGATGCGCCGGTCAGTGCCTGTGTCGTATAAGAGTCTCCTTCCCAGGCTTCCAGCGTGATGGCGCTGTCGAGGGCGTGATAGACGTGATCCGCGGATGCTTTTGTCGTCATCTGTCCCGCCAGCGCGCCTGTCCAGGTGTGCAGGCTGGAGGCGAGGCGGTCATAGGTGACATCGCCGGTCGCATAGCTGTTCCACAGCCTGCCGGGATACATGCCGACAAGGCCGCCCGCGTAGCCGACGAGAGAGTCGCCCTGAGGAGTGCTGCCCCATACCTGTCCGAACGCGGCTGCGTTGACGATCGCCATGTTATTGCCGCCCATACCGACAAGGCCGCCTGCATAGACGCTCGGATAACCGGCCCCCTTCGCTTCCGCCGTGACGGAAACATCCGTCCAGCTGTTGCTGATGACGGCGCCCGCCATCGCACGGCCGAACAGACCGCCCGCAAAGAGCATGGAATCATTATCCGCCTGGACATTGACCATTCCCTTTGCGGAGACGGAATCCACGACTACACCGATCCCGCTGCTATTGCCCAGAGTATCGCCCGCCAGGGCGCCTGCCCGCATGGTCGCGTCCGTGGAGACCGCGATGCCGAAATCCGCCAGCGCGAGATCATGGACGTTAGCGGAGATATTGAGCGTGGAGAAAAGGCCTATATTTTCCCACTCCGCGTGCGGTCCCGTAATGGAAAGACCGGAAACAGTGTGTCCCGCCCCGTCAAAATCGCCGTTAAAGAGCTTGTCTTTGCAGGTGGAGGGTTTGCTCTCGTCACCGATCGGGTTCCAGGTCTCGATGGCGGAAAGGTCGATATCCGATCCCAGACGGATATACTGGCCTTCATAGGTTGTACCTTCGTCAACGGAGACCGCAAAGGCGGCCAGCTGGTCTGCTGTCATGATGATAAAAGGATTGGATTCTGTGCCGCTCCCGGATTCGAAAGCCTCGGCATTTTCAGGCACCAGTGCTTTGTCCAGCGCATTTCTTACCGCCTGAAGGATGCCTTCCGAGGATCTGGTCGCGCCGGTGACCATATCGACATCCGCCGTCTGGGCTTCGATCATGGCATCCGTCATTTTGACAGCTTCGTTCCAGTACTCATCGGTTTCATTCTGGGAGACCGCTTCGATCTTTGCGATCCTGCCCTCTTCGATGGTGACTGCCATGACGATCACGCCGTTGCGTCCGTTTCCTGATCCCTCATATGTTCCGTCACGATACTGGACCTCAGGCGTGGAAAGAAGAGAGGAAGCTCCCTCAGCTCCATCTGCCGCCGCCTGTGCTTCAGCGGCAGTCTCTTCCTGTCCTGCCGCATCCGGAACAACTGATCCGTCAGCCGGCAGGAGTGACGGGTTTCCCGCCTCCGAAGGTTCGGAAGAAACATCCGTGTCCCCTGCCTCCTCAGGGAGCCCGGTTTCCCGGGAACCGCCTTCCGCTGCAGCGTCTACATCTGCGGCGTCTTCCTCTGAGGTGGCTTCCGCTGCGGCATCTTCCTCTGTGGCGTATTCCTCTGTGGCAGGAGTGCCTTCTGCAGGCTCGGACAGGATGCTCTCGTCCCCTTCCTCTCCGGAACCATCCCCGGAGAGCGGGTCAACAAAGGACCCGTCATCATCCGCAGTCACTGCGTCTTCTGAAGCTTCAGAAGGAAGGTCTGCATTTCCTTCCTCTCCGGAACCATCTCCGGAGAGCGGGTCAACAAAGGACCCGCCATCATCTGCAGTCACTGCATCTTCTGAAACTTCAGAAGGAAGGTCTGCATTTCCTTCCTCTCCGGAACCATCTTCGGAGAGCGGGTCAACAAAGGACCCGTCATCATCCGCAGTCACTGCGTCTTCTGAAACTTCAGAAGGAAGGTCTGCATCCCCTTCCTCTGCAGGTATTACCTCATCGTAAGAGGTCTCTCCCGCGGAAGAAGAATCCTGCTCCGGATCCGCTTCGAGGATATCCCCTTCATCTGCCGTCTGTACCTGAGACTGTCCGGCATCAAGGCTGTCATACTCTTCTCCTGATGAGTATGACTCCGCGGACTCCGAACCAAGCCCCGGTTCGTATACTTCCTCAAACTGCGCAGGGACACCATCCATACTGCCCGGTTCACCTGCGTAAACAGCTGCCTGCGGGATGGCCAGCCCTATGGCAAGGGCAAATGCCAGAAGCCAGGACACTGGTTTCCGGAGGCACGCTTTGCGTTTCCTTTTCATAACTTCTCCTTTCTGCATGTCACCTGGTGGTTAAAGAGTGAAGCGCTGGCCCGGCTTCATGAAGGTTTACGTTACTCCACGCCCTACCGTGGGCGTGTAGAGATAACGTGCGAAAACCCATTCCAACAATGCGAAGCTTTGTTATCGTTGCGAGATGGGATTTTCGTCGTAAAACTCGGGCTTTTCGCGAAAAGCGCGCGAAAAACACCTCGAATTTCGTGCCGGTCTGAAAAGTAACAGGTTTACTCCACGAGGCCCAACCTTCAAAAAATGCGCATTGACGGTTTCCTGAACACCGCTTACTCTTCGTATAAAAGTATCTTCTAATAGTTAGTAATTGCTAACTATTAGACTAGACTAATATATCTCTGTGGCCTTTTTATGTCAATCGGAAAACGTTTCCGGGTTAAAAAGGCTGGGCGGAGAAGCCTGGGTTAAAAAGCCCGGGTGAAAAAGCCCGGATGGAGAAAGCCGGGTTAAAAAAGCCAGGTGAAAAAGGCCGCGCGGAGTAGACCGGGCAAAGAGCCGGGCGAATTCGCAGTGTATTATTCACAGCGTATTAATATGCAGTGTATTAATTCGCTGTGTATTAAAAGGAAACAATGTAATATAATTGTCTAAAAATGAAGTGCATGAAAAGGAAAAATATGACAAGTATTTATTTTGCTCCTCTGGAAGGGATCACCGGTTTTGCTTTTAGAAATACCCACTATGCCGCCTTTGCGTCAGTGGAGAAATATTATACTCCCTTTACGGCTCCCAACTACACTCACCATTGGAAGACCCGTGACCGGGAGGATGTCGACCCTGCCCATAACAAGGATATTCCTCTGATTCCGCAGATCCTGACAAACCGGGCAGATGATTTCCTGTGGGCCGCCGGAGAACTGGTTGAGATGGGGTACAGAGAGATCAATCTGAACCTGGGGTGCCCCATGCCGACTGTCGTCAAAAAACACCGCGGTTCCGGACAGCTCGAAGACCTCGATGCTCTGGATCTTTTTCTGGAACAGATTTGTACCGGCATGGAAAAATACGGTTTGTCTGATGAAAAAGGAAACATCAGAACAGGAAATGATGAAAAAACCTGTTCAGAAGGAAAACTGCGGTTTTCCATCAAGACCCGTATCGGTCTGCGCACCGCGGAAAACGCCGCGGAACTTCTGAAGATCTACAACAGGTATCCGCTCTGTGAATTGATCGTGCATCCGCGCACTCAGACAGATCTCTATAAAGGGACTCCGGACCTGGAGACTTTTGAGATGATCCTGGAGGACAGCGCGCACCCGGTCGTATATAACGGAGATATTTTTACTATAGAGGATTACACAGAGCTTATTACACGCTTTCCTGAGTGCCCTGCGGTCATGATCGGACGCGGCCTGATCGCTAATCCTGCGCTTGCCAGGGAGATCCGCGGCGGAGCGCCGCTGGAAAAAGAGGAACTGCGCCGATACCATGATTCACTCTATATGGCTCTGCGCCAGACCCTGCCCGGGGCTGCACCCCTGATCGGAAAAATGAAGGAACTCTGGTTTTACATGGGCAGGAATTTCGCTGATTCTGACCGTTTTCTCAAAGAAATCCGCAAGGCCAGGGACCTGGTCCGGTATGAGGCGGCGGTGCGTACCCTGTTTGCACAGGGTAAGTTTTTACCGGGAAAGAACTTCACTTTTTAAAAAATCAACAGTGAGGGTGGGCATTTGCCCGGCTGCGGGTCTTTACCGGGAAAGAACATTTTTTTAAATATAATCAACAGAGAGGGCTGGCATTTGCCCGGCTGCGGGTTATAAATCGTGGGAATGGAGATCATTATGTCAGTAGACGAGCGGACCAATTTGCGTTTAAAAGAAACTTTAAAAGAAACAGAAGCAGCGGCGGGAGCGGAGCCGCAGGTGATCCGCATCGTGCTTACGGGCGGCCCCTGCGCAGGGAAAACGACGGCGCTCAGCTGGATCAAAAATGAATTCGGCAGGAGGGGGTACCGGGTCCTGATCGTGCCGGAGACCGCGACCGAGCTCCTCACGGGCGGAGTGGCTCCCTGGACCTGTTCATCGAACCTGCAGTACCAGGTCTTTCAAATGCATTTGCAGCTGGAGAAGGAACGAATCTTTACGGAGGCCTCTTCAGGCATGAAGGCGGACAAGGTCCTGATTATCTGCGACCGGGGCGCCCTGGACAATAAAGCCTACATGGATGATCAGGAATTTGAGATCGTCCTGAACAAGCTTGGGCTCAGTGAAGTCGAGCTTCGGGATACCTATGACGCGGTCTTCCATTTGGTCACAGCAGCCAAGGGTGCGGAAGAAGCCTACACCACCTCGAATAACCAGGCGAGGACAGAAACAGTGGAGGAGGCTGTCCGAATTGATGAGAGGATCGTCGCGGCCTGGACAGGTCATCCCCATCTGCGCATAATCGATAATTCCACTGGATTTGAAGCTAAACTCAGAAGGCTGCTCTCAGAGATCACCGCCTTCCTGGGCGAGCCGGTATCGATGCAGATCCAGCGCAAATATCTGATCCGATTCCCCGACCTGGCATGGCTGGAACAGCAGGAAAGCTGCAAGCGGGTCGAGATCATTCAGACCTATCTGTATTCGGCGGACGATGAAGAGATCCGGGTCCGCCAGCGAGGGGTCGACGGCCATTTTGTCTATTACGAGACCAAGAAGAGAAAGATCAACGGCGTCAAAAGATATATCATCGAACGCCGCCTGTCTTATGAAGAATACCTCACCTGCCTGCTCGATGCCGACGTTCAAAGACGCCCTGTGCGCAAGACAAGATACTGCCTGACCTGGGAAAACCAATACTATGAGATCGATGTCTATCCCTTCTGGAAAGACCGGGCGGTCCTGGAAATCGAGCTTCAGCAGGAGGATCAGGAGATCCGCATCCCCGACCAGCTGCACGTGATCCGTGAGATCACCGATGAAGACGCCTATAAAAATGCTGCCATTTCGATAAAAATACCGGAAGAAGAAATCTGAGGATTCCTTACAAGGTGTGGACCAGGGAACGGTCCCTTAGTCCGGGCTCGAGTGAACCGGGACAAGGTGACGGTTAAATATCTCTCTAAATCCATACGTCATCCATGCTTCCAAAAAGGAGCTGATCCCATTTCTGGACCAGCTCCTTTTGCTGTCTATGCAAAATGATTCTCCGTTGCCTCCATAACAGTATTCCTGCCTTATCTATACCGGCTTCAGCGAACTTTAAACTCTGCGTACAGGCTCTCTATATATTTCTTATCCGTTGTAGCCCTTTGGCCATCATCGCTTTTTTTCATTATATTTAGAGTTTGCTTAACATAACTTTTTGATTGACAGTTATAGTTAGAAGTATTAAACTAGAAGTGCTGGGTTAGCCAGCACTATTTTTTGCCCTTCTGGTTAGAAGATACTAATAAATTCAGGCCTTCAGGATTAAGGAAAAATATGACGAAGGGAAAATATGACGGTTTTCGGCCGGGGGGGGGATGATGATGACTTTTAGTACGGCGGGAATATCGGCAGCTGGATTTGATGTATAGAAAACTGCCGGTTTTCATTTTTCTAATTATTTTTCAAACTTCAAAAGGGTAGATTGAGATATGAGTACGGAGATAAAGGGCAGCAGATGTGTTGAGCAGGCAGGAACTTATCCGTCGGAAAGCAGTCTTGCCGGAACAGCTTGTTCAGCCAGTAATCGTTCAGATGCTGAGCAGAATAGTTATTCGTCTGAGCAGAAAAGCTTTTCTGCTGAGCAGAAAGAAGTGGCAGACAAGACTTATCAGCTGATTATGTGCAATCTGGAGAGGCATCTTACAATCGTGGAAATGGCAAGAAATCTGCATGTTTCCCCTACTCAGGTCAAAGTGTGCTTTCGTAAAGTATATGGAGTTCCGGTGTTTACTTTTGCCCGGAAGCGCAGAATGGAAATGGCTGCGAAACTGCTCGCCGAGACGGATGAATCTATTCTGGAAATCGCTGGACGGATCGGGTACGAGAACGGAAGCAAGTTCGCAAGGGCTTTTCGGGATGTCATGGGTATTTCACCGGGCAGATACAGGCGGATAATGCTTATGCAAAAAGAAGAGTCGGAAGCGGTCTGAGCAGATCAGATAGGGCAATTCATCTCCTGCGCCTGTGGGCAGATTTGTCTAATTGGAGCCAAAAGAGCCAGAACTAACCTGCCCTGTGCCTTTTTGGGGGCTGAAAGAGACAGAACTAACCCGGTCTGTGTCTTTTTGGAGCCAAAGGAGAGAAAACTAACCTGTCCTGTGCCTTTTTGGAGCCAAAAGAGTCTGGACTAACCTCTGTCCGGTGCCTTTTTGGAGTCGAAGAAATTAAAACTAACTCATTATCATGATTTTGTGGTCGACAGGGAGCCTGTGATCGATAGGCAAATGACCTGGACAGACACGATTTCATAATTAGAGAACAGAATCAGGAGGTATTGAGATGTTTTTTGATTTTAAGTGGAAAAACTGCAGATGGCTCGGAGCTGGTGTGCTCCTCGGAACCTACGGAGTGAAGCTCCTTACCAGCAGGGATATGAAGAAACTGTATACCCAGGGAACAGCAGCAGTCCTGAGGATGAAAGATGAAGTGCTCAAAGACGTGACCCTGCTCCGCGAAAACTGTGAGGACATCGCAGCAGATGCGAAGGAAATTAATGAGCAGCGCCAGGCGGAATATGATGCTCAGCAGATTGAGGACGCAAAGGCTCTTCTGGCTTCAGCAGAAGCGGAGACAGCAGCGGCTGCAGAGGCGTAAAACGAGATGTAAACCCATAACCCGGACTTAGCCCTGAGTGAATGTGCCCTGAGGGACTAAGCCCTGAGGGAATGTTCCTTGAGGGACTAAATCCTGGGGAAATGTTCCTTGAGAGACTAGGCCCTGAGGGAATGTGCTTTGACGGAGTGCGCCTTGAGGGGTTGGCCGGATAAGGAAAAAAGAGACAGCGCCTGTGACAGGGGCGTAAAACTGGTAAAAGAAAAAGAATGAAATGCAGAATATTACATGAGTCCAGAGGGAGGATGCGGGTGCGTATGCTGCAGCGCCGTATGACCGGTGCTCAGGCGGACATGCTGCACTATTTCCTGCTCTCTTTGGACGGCGTTACAAAAGTGACAGTTTCAGAGCGTACGGCGGACGCGACGATTTTGTACAATGAAAAATCCTGCGGCCGTGAAAAACTCATTGCGGAGCTGTCCGGTTTTGGATATGAGCGCACAGAAGTAGCCGTTCCGGAGCATACGGGACGGGAACTCAACCGTGTCTATGAGGAAAAACTATTCTTTATGGTTTTGGGCCGGGCGGTGCGTGAGCTTATTTTGCCGAACCCGCTGAGGCGGGCTTACTGCCTGTGCAGAGCGGCTCATTATCTGCGGGCAGGCCTCCAATGTCTGCTCAGAGGAAGGCTGGAAGTGCCTGTGCTGGATGCGACTACGATCGCTGTCTCACTCCTGAGGGAGGATTACGGCACAGCGGGTTCAGTCATGTTTCTCCTGGATGCCGGAGGACTTCTGGAGGAGTGGACCCATAAGAAATCCGTGGACGATCTGGCCAGGCGGATGTACCTCAATGTGGACAAGACCTGGATCAGGACGCCGGAGGGCGAAGTCCTGGTTTCCGTCCGTGATGTGGAGCCTGGAGACTGCATCGTGGTCAGGACAGGAAACGTGATTCCTCTTGACGGATCCGTGATGAGCGGAGAGGGAAGCGTGAACCAGGCTTCAATGACTGGAGAATCCCTTCCTGTCCGCAAGGCGGAGGGCGCGTATGTCTATGCGGGCACAGTCCTCGAGGAGGGCGAACTGGAGATCCGGGTCGACAAGGCTCTGGGCAGCGGCCGCTATGACAAGATCGTAAATATGATCGAAGACTCTGAGAAACTGAAGTCCGCGACAGAGAGCCGCGCATCCCACCTGGCGGACTCCCTCGTGCCTTGGTCCCTGGGAGGCACAGCCCTGACCTGGCTGCTCACCCGCAATGTCACGAGGGCGCTTTCCTTCCTGATGGTGGATTTCTCCTGCGCGCTGAAGCTGGCAATGCCGATCTGTGTCCTCTCTGCCATGAGGGAGTGCAGTGACCATCATATCAACGTCAAAGGCGGTAAGTTCCTGGAGGCAGTTGCTCAGGCCGATACGATCGTCTTTGACAAAACCGGAACCCTGACCTACGCCACACCGAGTGTGCGCGAGATCATTTCCTTTGGGGATCATGATGAGAATGAGCTTCTGCGCCTTGCGGCCTGCCTGGAGGAACATTTCCCCCACTCGATCGCCAATGCGGTCGTCAGGGAGGCTGCGGAGAGAGGCCTGATTCACGAGGAGCGGCACACGAAGGTGGAATATGTCGTGGCACACGGGATCGCCAGTTCCATCAATGGAGTCCGGGCGCTGATCGGAAGCTGGCATTTTATTTTTGAGGATGAAAAATGTACGCTCCCCGAGGGCACACAGGAAAAATATGATGCCCTTCCCGACGACTGCTCGCTGCTTTATCTTGCTCTGGACAACAAACTGGCGGCAGTGATCTGTATCGAGGATCCGATCCGGGAAGAGGCGAAGAGCGTTGTGGAAGCCCTCCACGGCGCAGGCTTCTCGAGAGTGGTCATGATGACAGGAGACAGCCGCAGGACCGCCGAGGCTGTCGCCGGCCGCCTCGGAATGGATGAATTCTATGCGGAAGTCCTCCCGGAGGATAAGGCTGCCTTTGTCAAAAAAGAACACGAGGCGGGACGTAAGGTCGTGATGATCGGAGACGGGATCAACGATTCCCCGGCCCTCTCGGAGGCAGACGCAGGAATCGCTATTTCGGCCGGAGCTGCGATTGCAAGAGAGATCGCCGACATCACGATCTCTGCAGAAGACCTGCGGGAGCTTGTCGTACTCAGACGCCTGAGCAATGCCCTGATGGACAGGATCAACGGAAATTACCGGAGGATCATGACCTTTAACGGCCTGCTGATCGCCCTGGGCCTCCTGGGCTACATGCCCTCTGCCCGCGCGGCTCTGCTGCATAATCTTTCCACCATCTATTTCAGCGTGGACAGCATGAAAGACCTGCTCTGAAACAGAGTATCTCGGTGTGGACAACATGAAGAATCTGCTCTGAAACAGAGTATCTCGGTGTGGATAGCATGTAGGACCTGCTTTTCTTCATCGCGGGATTGTACCCATGATGATTGTACCCATGATGATTGTACTCATGATGAAGCTAGTTTCCCTTTTGCGCGTGTTACCCATGTTTGAAGACGTGGGTATTACGTGATAAAGACAATTAATTTTCGGATTTTTGCCTTTGGGAAAAAGGAATGTGAAACAGGGTTGTTGCATTAGCTGAAAGCTCAGCCAGGCAACAACCCTTTAAATTGCTCTTTTGAAGTGACCTTGGGCCTCCAGATCCGAAATATCGCTTTACTATTTCGGGTCATGGGTGACCTCGGGCTTGCGAATCCGAAATATCGAATTTACTTTTTCACAACATAGGTGACCTCATGCCACCGGCCCCGAAAGATCTCTTTACTTTTTTGTAGTATGGAACATTCAAAAGCAAGGACTGTTACCTGGGGATTTTTTCAACGTTAGAGTAAATGAGTCTTTTTGGAGTTGTTTTGCCAGTAATGGTTAGCTATACTTAACCCAACGATTAGAGCAGATACAGACAGAGGCGCCTTGCAAGGCGCTTTATTCAGGGGAATAGGTTAGACAATTCTAACCATCCTGTAAAGAAACATAACCCAGATAAAAGGAATAACCTGAACCGGGTCTGGCTAAACCAGGACTGAACGAAAAAAGGACTGAAATAAACCAGGACTGACTATACCAGGAATAAACTACAGCAGAAATAAACTACACCAGAAATAAATTAAAGCAAGAATAAACTAAACCAGGAATTAATAAAGAGGTGGAAGATGAGCGTGATTATCCTTGGCGGAAATGAATGTATGGAGCGCCAGTACAAAGATCTCTGTAAAGAGTACAAGTGCCGGGCTAAGGTTTTTATCAAACCTTCCGGGAGCCTTAGAAACAAGCTGGGGAATCCTGATCTGATGATTTGTTTCACCGGAGCCCTGTCCCATAAAGTTTTGAAATGCGCCCAGAGCGAGATTAAGGGAAAAAACACAATGGTAGAGCATTCCAGGACCGCATCTATCGCGGCTCTGCGCAGCATTCTTGAGAAACACACCCTCCAACAGGGAGCATGACTTAAACGCCGCATCGTCGTTGCAGAACAATATAAAACACACCCTTCAGCAGGGAGCATGACAGACATGTAGATTGCGACTAATAACGGAGCCGGAGGAATACAGATGTCAGATGAAATGCTTGTGCAAAACGGTTCACCGACATTGGCGGGAATCAAGACCGGGAATCTGTTCACATGTCCATATACGGACAGACGGCAGACAATGCATGAACTGCAGCAGCTGAACAAGAGACTCGTGCCGAAAGGACTGCGGATCCTGCCCCTGCGTTACTCAGCGGAAAGGGTACTTGTATATCTCTATCGGTCGTCCCGCCTGGAAAAGGATCTGTCGGAGAAGGAAGCCGTAGAGTTGTTGGAAAACGCAGGTTACCGCCATGAGAACGCGAATCAGTGTGTCATAGAGCTGATTCGTCGTATCAATGACGTGGACACTGAATTTCCGCACGAGATCGGTCTGTTTCTCAGTTATCCCCCGGAAGATGTGCGTGGATTTATTTCTCACAGAGAAAACAGGTCAGTCGGCTGCAAGCTGGTGGGAACCTGGCGCGTTTACGGTGATGTTCAGAAAGCCAGAAAGACTTTTGAGGAATACCGGAAATGCACCGAAAATTACTGCAGACAGTGGTCCAGCGGAGTACCGCTGTCAAGGCTCGTTGTTGCCGTGTAAAACATCTCGGCCGGGTACTTCTGAATCCAGTCCCAGAGCTGTACCAGGGTTAACTTCCCCGTGAGTAGACACAGAGTTTTCCAGCGTATCCTCTGTCACCTGCCGGGGCCTGCCCTCCCCGTGAAGAGACAGAGAAGCGTCCCTTGTCTCCTGTCAGTTCGGGCAGTCTCAGGAATTGTTTCCTGATCCGACCTTATGATGTTTACGGATATGCAGATTTTGGCAAAGTAAAAAAGTGACAAAACAAAAAGAAAGGAAATCGAAAGAATGAGTAAAATTGCAGTTGTGTTCTGGAGCGGTACAGGCAATACAGAGGCTATGGCGAATGCTGTAGCGGCGGGCGCGCAGGAAAAGGGGGCGGAAGTGACCGTCATGGGTCCTTCCGATTTCGGCGCGGCTGCAGTGGCCGGTTATGACGGAATTGCCTTTGGATGCCCCTCAATGGGCGTAGAGCAGCTCGAGGAAGCTGACTTCCAGCCGATGTGGGATGAGGTAAAGGGAGAGCTCTCCGGTAAAAAGGTCGTCCTTTTTGGCTCCTATGGCTGGGGAGACGGCGAGTGGATGCGCACCTGGGAAGACGAAGCAAAAGGCGCAGGTGCAGTCCTGGCAGCCGACTGCGTGATCGTCAACGGCGCTCCGGATGATGAGGGTGAAGCAAACTGCAAGGCGCTCGGAGCTGCGCTGATATAAGGAATGGGTCCATTTCCGGTTTCTGCTGCTTTGCTTCTCCGTTCATACAGTCTGCAGTTGCCATGATTAACCCCGTATAATCACTGCAGCAGTTCCTTCTTACACAAAGCTGATCAGAATATGAATACTGCCGGTATGGATTCACATGCCTCCTGCCTGAAACGGCAGGAGGCCTTTTTGGCTCTTTAATTTTTCTTTTTTAACTATTTTCAATCTTCCTTTTTTTCTATCTTCGACTTCGTCGGAGAAGGTGTAAAAAAAGAAAAAGTGCGTTATAATAGTTAATGCAAGCTAACCATCCTGCCTGAAGCGTGCCCGCACCGGAAATAACAGGCAGGTAATGATCGGTGGACGATCATCGCAATGCTGGGGACAGCAGACAATCGTCGTTATACAGAGGTCATCAGGCAGCAATGGAAGACATCAAAGACATCAGACATGGAACAGTCGGCAGCAGACAATTGACTGAAAAAACCGGGGAATCTGGAAAAACCATGGAAACCACAGTGCTATTGGAATTAAGGGATATCCGTAAAGCTTTTGGAAAAGGGGAAAACCGTGTGGAAGTGCTGCGCGGAATCAGTCTCGATGTAAAAAAAGGAGAGTTCTGTGTTTTGCTTGGACCTTCCGGTTCCGGCAAGTCAACGCTCCTCAATATTATCGGGGGGATCGACAGTACGGACAGCGGGGAGATTCTGATCGGCGGAGAACGGATGAGCGCGATGGGAGAGAAGGAACTGACCCGTTACCGGCGACGTCACCTGGGATATATTTTTCAGATGTACAACCTGATCCCTAATCTGACTGTCAGGGAGAATATCGAAGTCGGGGCTTATCTGGGCAGGGATCCGCTGGATGTCGACGAAATCCTGCATACGCTCGGGCTGTACGAGCACCGCAGAAAGCTTCCCAACCAGCTTTCGGGAGGCCAGCAGCAGAGGACGAGCATAGGCAGGGCAATCATCAAGAATCCCGATATCCTGCTTTGCGACGAGCCGACAGGAGCGCTGGACTACAATACGTCCAGAGAGATCCTGCGTCTCATTGAAAAAATCAGCCTGCAGTATGGGACCACGATCATCATGGTCACCCACAATGAGGCGATAGGGGCTATGGCGGACACGGTGATCCGGCTGAGAGACGGCTCGATCCGCGACCGCACGGTAAACGTTACCAGGATGCCGGCAGACCAGTTGGAATGGTAATTGTGATTATCCGCGACCGCACGGTAAATGTTACCAGGATGCCGGCAGACCAGTCGGAATGGTCATTATGTCATATGTGAATACTTAATACTCGCACGCGGGTATCCCACAACTATTATCTGAAGTCAAGGGTTATTATCTGAAGTTAAGGGTACAGCGCGCTGAAGAATAAACAGGCTGTAAAATTATGATGCGGGTGAGCCTGCAGGATGGACAGAGAGAACGGGCATGAAGAAAAACAGGCAGAATCCCCTGCGGAAACGGTACCTGCGGGAGCTGAGAGGAGATTTCGGGAAATATCTGGTCATTTTTATCCTTCTGGTCTTTACGATCGGTCTGATCTCCGGGTTTCTGGTGGCCGACGGGAGTATGATCATTGCTTATAATGAGAGCTTTGAGAAGTACCGGATCGAGGATGGAAATTTCCAGACAGATGATGAGATCTCCAGGGCAAACCGGAGAAAGATCGAGAAGTCCGGGGTCATCCTTTATGATAATTTCTATATTGAAAAAAAGCTGAAGGATGGGAATACACTGCGCATTTTTAAAAACAGGGAGGAGATCAATCTCCTGTGCCTGATGGAAGGAAGATTTCCGGAAAAAAGAGGAGATCTGGTCATCGACCGGATGTATGCGGACAACAATGGCATTCATGTCGGAGATGAGCTGCAATTCGGGAAGTCGATTTTTGTCGTGACCGGGCTTGTGGCTTTTCCGGATTACAGCGCCCTTTTTCAGAACAACAGCGACGCGATGTTCGATGCAGTCAAATTCGGGATTGGCGCAGTGGGAAGGGAGGACTTTGACAGCTTCGCGTCGGATGAGCTGACCTGGTGCTACAGTTGGAAATATGCGGATCCGCCCGGGTCGAAGGAGGAGGAAAAAAAGGTTTCGGACCGCCTGATGGAGGACGTGGCGGATATCATCTATCTGGAGGATTTTATCCCCCGATATATGAACCAGGCGATCCAGTTTACCGGGGAGGATATGGGCGGCGACCGGGCCATGATGCTGATGCTTTTGTATATCATCATAGTCATCGTGGCTTTCGTATTTATGATCACGGTGCGGGACACGATCGCCCGGGAGGCGTCAGTGATCGGCACCCTGCGCGCCTCGGGCTTTACAAAGGGCGAACTGGTCCGGCATTATATGACTCTCCCGGTCCTGGTGACGCTGGCGGCCGCGATAGTCGGAAATGTCCTCGGCTATACGGCGCTCAAGGAGGTCTGCGCCGGTCTGTATTACGCGAGCTACAGCCTGCCGACTTATGTCACTGTCTGGAACGGAGAAGCTTTTGTGCTTACCACAGTGGTGCCCGTTCTGATCATGCTGGCAGTGACCTTTCTGACCCTGCAGCGCCGACTGCGGCTCTCACCCCTCCAGTTTCTGAGGAAGGAACTGAGCCGCCGCAGCAGGGACCGCGCCCTGTTTCTCCCTTCCCGGCTCCCTTTTCTGCTGAGATTCCGCCTGAGGATCTTTTTTCAGAATATGGGAAATTATGCGGTCCTGCTGATCGGGATCCTGTTCGCGAACCTCCTTCTCCTGTTCGGTCTGGCCCTGCCGGCGGTTCTGGACCGCTATCAGGAGTCCATGAAGGACAACATGCTCTGCGACTATCAGTATTATCTGAAGATCCCGGCTTACAGGATGGACAGGGATTATGAATTTGACAAGATCCTGTCCTTCTCTTTTCTGCGAACAGCTACGATGACTTCCAACAAGGACGCGGAGCCTTTCGCCTCCTACACCCTGCGCATTCCGGAAGGGGAGGCTCTGCGGGTTGAGGACATCAATGTCTACGGGATCAAAAAGAACAGCCGCTATATCCATATCCCGATCCGCCGGGGTGAAATATGGGTCTCATCAGCCTATGCGGACAAGTGCAGGATCTCCGAAGGAGATACGATCCGGCTCAGAGAGCCTTACGAGGACCGGACCTATGAATTCCATGTGGACGGCATATACGACTACATGGGAGGTCTGTGTATGTTTATGCGAATGGAAGACCTCTGTGAGCGTTTCGGCCTCTTTGAGGACTACCGGTCGGGATACTTTTCGGACAGCAGAATCACGGACGTCAGCAGAGACCTGATCGCCTCTGTCATAGATTACGATGCCCTCATCAAGATCAGCAGGCAGCTGGACGTCTCCATGGGAGGCATGATGGTCGTGGTCGACGGCTTTTCCGTTGTCCTCTTCATGATCCTGATCTACCTCCTCTCCAGGATCGTGATCGAAAAGAACGCCCATGCCATTTCGATGACAAAGATCCTGGGCTATACCGACGGGGAGATTGCCGGACTCTATATATGGACGACCAGTGTAGTGACGGTCCTGCTGCTTCTGGTGACGATTCCGGCAGTCAATGCCATCATGGAGCTGATCTTCCGCAACTATCTCGCCGCAAGGATGACGGGATGGATCACTTACGACATCCCCCGGTCCGTTTTTTACAAAATGTTTTTGATCGGCACTGTGACCTATGCTGCGGTCGCAGCTTTCGAGATCCGCAAGATTCGCGCGATCCCCATGACCGATGCCCTCAAGGACGTGATGTAGCTTCCCATGGTCCACTCTCTGGCCTGCTGACGGCTGTTAGATGCTTCTGTGCTGAAAAAATAAGCCGCTGAAAAATGGGCACTGAAAATAGGCCGCTGAAAAAAAGAGCCCTGAAAAAGATCCCTGAAAACAGCCCCTGAAAAAATGGGCCTGAAAAATGGCAAATATTTTATGAAAAAAGTACTTGCAATTTTGTTGGATAGGGGTTAATATACTACTTGCGTGTTGCGGAGCAACGCGGCATGCTTCTGTTTTAACAGATCGGGGTGTAGCGCAGCTGGCTAGCGCACTTCGTTAGGGACGAAGGGGTCGTGGGTTCGAATCCCGTCACTCCGAGAAAACGTGGAAAAGAGCCGTGAACAGTTTGTTCACGGCTCTTTTCGCACACACACATTTTTTCGCACACACACAATATAAAAGCGAATCCGCTTTGTTTGTGAAAGGAGAAATGCCGATGGCACTGCTCGATCGGATTCAAAAACCAAACGATATCAAAAAGATACCGGCGGCGGAATATGATCATCTGGCAGAGGAGATCCGGCAGTTTCTGGTTGAAAAGGTAAGTGTGACGGGGGGCCATCTTTCCAGTAATCTGGGAGCGGTCGAATTGACGATGGCGCTTCATCTCTCACTGGATCTGCCAAAAGACAGGATCATCTGGGATGTTGGTCATCAGTCCTACACGCATAAGCTTCTGACCGGACGAAAGGAGGGCTTTGACAGCCTTCGCCTTTATGGCGGTATGAGCGGATTTCCGAAACGGAATGAGAGCAGCTGTGATTCTTATGACACAGGGCACAGCTCGACTTCGATCAGTGCGGCGCTGGGTCTGGCCCGCGCGAGGGATCTCTGTCGTCAGGATGGTTTCGTTGTGGCGGTGATCGGAGACGGTGCGATGACGGGGGGCCTTGCCTATGAGGCGCTGAACAATATGGCCCGTCTGAATTCCAACCTGATCATCATCCTCAATGATAACGACATGTCGATTTCCAAGAATGTCGGCGGACTTTCCAAGTATCTGGGCAGTATCCGTACCTCCAACAGCTATATACAGCTGCGGGACAGGATCCATGATTCCCTCAATGACACAATGCCGAAGGTGGTCAAGGGTATCAGCCGGGCGAAACAGTCTCTGAAGTCATTCATGCTCCCGGGAATGTTTTTTGAGGAGATGGGGATCACTTACCTGGGACCGGTCGACGGGCATAACGTCCGGGATATGGTGAGGGCAATTGAGGACGCCAAAAGGGTGAACAAAGCAGTCCTGATCCATGCCTGTACGAAAAAGGGAAAGGGTTACGGCCCTGCGGAAAAGAACCCCTCCCGTTTTCACGGCACGCCGCCTTTTGACATCAGGACGGGAGAACCCTTACAGCCGCCGAAGGGAACTTCTTACACGGGTGTCTTTTCAAAGGCAATGCTTCGCCTGGCCAAGGAGGAACCGCGTCTGGTGAGTGTTACGGCAGCCATGGAGGACGGCGTGGGGCTCAAGGAATTTCACCGCCGCTATCCCCGCCGCTTTTTTGACGTCGGGATCGCGGAGCAGCATGCAGTGGTCTTCGCCGCGGGAATGGCTGCGGGAGGCATGAAGCCGGTCGTTGCGGTCTATTCAACGTTTTTGCAGCGCGCTTATGACCAGATCGTGGAGGATGTCTGCCTGCAGCAGCTTCCGGTGGTCTTTGCCATTGACCGGGCCGGGATCGTAGGTGCGGACGGAGAGACCCATCAGGGGATCTTTGATCTTTCCTGGCTGTCCTCTATCCCCGGGCTGACCGTCATGGCCCCCAAGAACGGCCAGGAGCTCACGGATATGCTCCGCTTTGCACTCACTCTGGGCCGGCCAGCCGCGATCCGCTATCCCCGCGGAACCGCCTATGACGGCCTCGCCGAACACCGCGCTCCTCTGGAGGAGGGACGCGCAGAGATGATCTATGAGGAGAAAAAAGGCAGCGTCCTGCTGCTCGCTGTGGGAAGTATGGTAAAAACGGCGGAAAAGACCAGGGAGATACTTGCCTCCAGGGGGATTGCCTGCTCCATTGCAAACGCCCGTTTTGTATGTCCGATGGACACAGACCTGCTTCGGACTGCCCCGGAAAAATATTCCCTGATCGTGACAATGGAAGAAAATGTCCGCAGAGGAGGCTTCGGCGAACATGTCGACGCATGGTATTCGGAAAACGAGATCCGGATGCCTCTTCTGAACATTTCCATACCTGACCGCTTCCTGCCTCACGGATCTCCCGATGAACTAAGCAGAGCCTCCGGCATCGATGCGGTTTCCATTTCCCGTAAAATCCAGGAACGGCTGGAAGGGCAGCCGGACGGAACTCCGGACGGCACCCCCTGCGACAGTTCATGGGACGCAGAATGAGAATAATAAAGATGGTGCATAAGGACGGCTTTCTGTCAAAAAAGTTGTCATAACTGCTGTAAAACAGTTATAAATGATATAAATGGTATAAATAGCAAAGGACCTGCCGGTCTCCAGTGATGGAAGGAAGACCGGCAGGTCCTTTTTTAGTTTAAAATAGCCGTTAGTAAAATAGCCGTTAGTAAAATAGTCGCAGGTCGTTGTTTGACCAATCTTTTTCGATCAATCTGTTTAAGCGCTCTTTAATCGATCTTTGATCGATCTTTGATCATTTTTTGACTGCACACTTTGACTGTACACTTTCATGCATTCAACAGTTTTCTAAAAGTGAAGTGAACGGCAGATGATCCGCAGCTGTCAGACTGGAAAAGAAAGGATTTTTTTATCTCTTCCAAGTCGAGAGGAGCTCCCCGACCTCCTGCTCTGTCGCAAAGACTTCGTCGAGGGTAGGGGCCGGGAGGAAGCGGCATTTTTCCATGCAGTACTGGATCATATCGGCGATTTCAGGGAAGGCGATCTTTCTGTCCAGAAACTGCTGAACAGCAAGTTCATCTGCGGCGTTAAAAGCAGTCGGCAGGTTTCCGCCTTTTTCAATCGCTTCATAGGCGAGCCGGAGAGCGGGGAAGGTCTCCATGTCGGGCCGTTCGAAGGTGATCTGTCCAAGAGAGTAAAAATCCATCCGTTCTCCCTGGAGCGGGCGGCGCTCCGGGTAATAGAGGGCATACTGGATCGGGAGCCGCATGTCCGGGACGCCGAGCTGGGCGATGATGCCGCCGTCTTCATATTCCACCATGGAGTGGATGACGCTCTGGGGATGGACGAGGACATTGATCTGCGACGGGGCAACATCGAAGAGCCATTTGGCCTCCATCACCTCGAGCCCCTTGTTGACCAGGGTGGAGGAATCGATGGTGATCTTCCGGCCCATGGCCCAGGTGGGGTGTTTGAGAGCGTCTTCCGGGCGTACGTCCCTGAGACTCTCTGCCGTCCGGCCCCGGAACGGCCCGCCGGAGGCTGTGAGCCAGATCTTGTCTATGCGGTTGCCCGCCTCGCCGTTCAGGGACTGGAAGATGGCACTGTGTTCGCTGTCCACGGGGAGGATCGGGACGCCCTTTGACGCGGCCAGGGGCATGATGATGTGTCCCGCTGTCACCAGTGTCTCCTTGTTGGCGAGCGCGATCTTTTTACCGCTTTCAATCGCGGCGACTGTGGGCCGGACGCCGACCATGCCCATGATGGCAGTGACGAAATATTCAAATCCGTCCATGGAGGCCACTTCCAGAAGCCCGTCCATGCCGGTCAGGACCCGCACATCCAGATCCCGTACCCGCTCGCGCAGATCCTTCGCGGCCGCTTCGTCCCACATGACTGCCACGCCCGGGCGGAACTCGCGGATCTGCTCCTCCATCAGGCCGACGCTCTGCCTGGCGCAGAGCGCAGTGACCTCTATGTCTCCCTGTTGTCTTGCAACATCCAGCGTCTGCCGGCCGATGGAGCCGGTAGAACCCAAAATCGCTATTTTTTTCACGAGAACCTCCAAATCGAAACATTGAAAATGTAGTTATTACGTATTAGAAAATGCAGCTGTTAAGCATTACAAAATCCAGATATTAAGCAGTCAGAAAAACCACTCCCGGGCCGGTCAATATAAAGCGACACCGGATATCTGAAGTATAGCACAGGGGGGAGGAAAAAGACAGCGAAGTCCCCGGCTGCAGGCTTTTTGACAGAGCATCCTTTGACAGAGCATCACCGCGCTGGCAGGACTGATGTCATTAAAAAGACAGCGCAGTCCCTGACTGGCAGTTTTTGGCCGGTCATCGGAGGTATTAATGTATACAATTCTGTGCATGGGCTGTAAAAAAAAGACTGAAAACAGTGGTGCAGTTTGGCAAATCCATGGTACAATAGCATCTAAGGGTAATACTTGACTACTCACTGATGAATCTGATTAATTGTATGTAAAGGGAGGTTTCATATGTACAGTTTTGACTCCATGGTTAAAAAGCTGAAAAAAAACCCGAAGACAATCGTCTTTACTGAAGGCTCTGATCCCCGTATTCTGGAAGCTGCTTCCAAACTTCTGGCCAGCAATTTCCTGACCCCCATCCTTCTGGGCGATCCGGATGAGATCACCCGCGTGGCCGAGGAAGACGGCGACAACATCCGCGGAGCGGTCATCATCGACCCCAAGAATTATGAAAAGATGGATGATGTCGTGAATGCATTCTGCGAGATCAGAAAGAGCAAAGGAATGACTCCCGAGCAGGCACTTCCGATCGTTTCCCAGGGCAACTATTTCGGCACCATGCTGGTGCAGATGGGCATCGCAGACTGCCTGCTGGGCGGCGCGACCTATTCGACCGCGGACACAGTCCGTCCCGCACTTCAGATCATCAAGACCAAGCCCGGCAACAGCATCGTATCCTCCTGCTTCATCCTGGTCCGTACTGCAGCGACCGGCGGCAATGAAGTCGTGGCGATGGGCGACTGCGCCATCAACATTCATCCCAACGAGGACGAGCTGGTTGAGATCTGCCATGAGACAGCAGAGTGCGCAAAGGTCTTCGGCGTAGAACCCAAGGTTGCGTTCCTTTCCTTCTCCACCAACGGTTCCGCAAAGGATCCCGATGTCACAAAGATGCGCAATGCGGCTCAGAAGGCCAAACAGGCATATCCCGATCTGCCGATCGACGGCGAGCTGCAGTTCGACGCTGCTGTTTCCCCTGTTGTCGCACGCACCAAGGTTCCGGACTGGAAGGTCGCAGGCCATGCCAACACCTTCATCTTCCCTGACATCAACGCAGGCAACATCGGCTACAAGATCGCTCAGCGTTTCGGTAACTTCGACGCTTACGGCCCCATCCTTCTGGGTCTGAACGCTCCGATCAACGACCTGTCCCGCGGCTGCAACGCTTCGGAAGTTTATTCCATGGCAATCGTTACCGCAGCTCTGGCTTGATCAGGAAGCGCAGGCGCTATAAGACGGCACGATCGGAATCAATACGATCGCTGACCAGGAAATGGGAAACAAGAAGAATAAATACTGATAAATAATGATCAGGACATTTCAGTGAATAGTGCTCAATAAAAATAGTGTTATTAAAAAATAGTGTTATTAAACTGGTATAACACATATAAAAACACATTAAGAAATTAAAAAACGCCTCAGCTGCCGGTTATGCAACGGTTGTCAGCTGAGGCGTTTTTTCTATTTAGATTCCGACCTGGTGCCGTCTTCGCTGCTGGAGGCAGCACCGGACTGCTCAGACCGTTCGGATGATTTGGAGGCTTTCTGATCCTTCACGTCCTTATCACTCTGGCCGCCTGCCCCTCTTCTGATCAGGTCCCATTCCTCCTGGTCGTTCAAAAGGGACCGGTCCGCGTAGGGGATCCTGCGGAAGCGGACAGTGATATTGCCGGCTTCATCCATGACCCGGTAACGGACCATATCTCCGTTGATGGAGGATTCTACTTTTTTGGTCAGGTCGCCGTCGCGGTCGTCGTAGGCCGCGTAGCCTTCCTCCTCGTACTGTTCTCCCGGCATGACAAAATAGTTTTTGTCCCTGGTGAGATGGATCGTGGGAGGCTCCCGGTCCGGGGGCTGGGGCTCTTCTCTGTGTCTGCGTTTTCCTGCCCTGGAGGTAAAGAACAGGGTGGCGGCGATCAGGATGGGGAGGAGGATCAGCAGAATGTTCTGAATCCGTTGCTTCCTGCGGGTCTCGTTTTCATTTTCAGAGTCGTTTTTCAATTGCTTTTACTCCTGTTTATGAGCTTCTGTCTTGCCTTGTTTTTCTGTGATTGATGCAATGCCCACCGTTGCGGCCCGGCGTTTGTGTATATGCCTGCAAATGCGGCCGGTGTTTGTGTATATACCCGCTATTGCGGCCCTGCGTTTGTGTATATGCCTGCAAATGCGGCCGGCGTTTGCGTATGTGCCTGCCATTGCGGCCGGTTTTTGTATATTTGTCTGCTTTTTTGCGCTGTGCTCTGGTTGTTTTTGTGATTGATTTTGTGATTGACGAACAGAATCATCTGTGGTAATGTATATCAAAGGTTGCAAAAGGTCTTTTTTTTTTGCGCGAAATCGCAGGGCCGCCTGCCCCGGGAGCCGGATTAGGGCTGTGTCTGCGCGCGGAAATAAAAATATCTATAAGGTAACAACGTATTAACTTTTGTAAAGTTGGAGGTTCGGCATGCGTACAAGGATTACATTGTCATGCACTGAGTGCAAGCAGAGAAATTATAACACAACCAAGGATAAGAAAACACATCCTGAGCGTCTCGAGATGAAAAAATACTGCAGATTCTGCAGGAAGCACACAGTTCATAAAGAGACTAAATAAAGGAGTGACTTTATGGCAGCAAACGAGAAAGGCAATGCGAAGCAGTCGGGACTGGGCCTTTTTTTCAAGGGCGTCAGGACTGAGTTTGGCAAGATCATCTGGCCCGGCCGTGAGACTATGGTCAAACAGCTGATCGCAGTGGTCTGCGTGACAGTGGTCGCGGGACTGCTGATCGCGGTTCTTGATTTCGGGGCGCAGAACCTGATCGATCTACTCGTGCAGATTAATGCCGCCTGACGGCGGTAAGCCGATTGTTTGATGAGGTAGATGAATGGCAGAGAACAGCTTCGATGCAAAGCCCGTTAAGGCAAAGCTCAAACCGGGTGTACTTCCCGGAGTACGCCAGATCAGGCGGCCTGATTTTTCCAAAAGCGCTGCAGATATAGAGAAGACAGAGGAAGCCAGGCAGCAGGCTCTGATCCAGGAGGAAAACGGGGCTCCGGAAGATGCCGCCTTCGCCGTCGAAGACGCGCAGGAAGCCGCCGCGGTAGCCGCTTCCCTTGCCGCCCAGGAGGGCGCTCCGGAAGAGGAGAAGCTCGACGAGAGCGCGATCACGGATGAGCCGAAGTGGTATGTGGCACACACATATTCGGGCTATGAGAATAAGGTAAAGATCAACATAGAAAAGACGATCCAGAACCGTCATCTGGAGAACCAGATCTTTGAAGTGCGTGTTCCCATGCACGATGCCGTAGAAGTCAAGGACGGCAAAAAGAAAAATGTCTCCAGGAAAATGTTCCCGGGTTATGTCCTGGTGCGCATGATCATGAATGACGACACGTGGTATGTCGTGCGCAACACCAGGGGCGTCACAGGCTTTGTGGGTCCGGGCAGCAAGCCGGTCCCGCTGACAGAGGCAGAGATGAAGCCTCTCGGCATCCGGGTCAAAAATATTTCTGTCGATTTCGAGGTCGGCGACACGGTCTCCGTAGTTGCCGGAATCTGGAAGGGCCAGATCGGGGTCGTTCAGAAAATGGATTATGGAAAGCAGTCCGCCAGGATCAACCTGGAGATCTTCGGGCGCGAAACACCCGTTGAGATCGGATTTGCGGAGATCCGCAAGTATTCCTGAGAACCTGACCGTTTTCAGCGATCGCTGCGGGCAACATATAGTTTCGTGGGAGCAGCAGCCATGCTGCGGTTACCACAAAGGAGGAAAAAATGGCTAAGAAAGTAACTGGGTACATCAAATTGCAGATTCCTGCCGGCAAAGCAACCCCCGCTCCCCCGGTAGGCCCTGCCCTTGGTCAGCACGGTGTCAACATCGTCCAGTTCACCAAGGAATTCAACGCAAGGACTGCTGACAAGGGCGATCTGATCATCCCCGTTGTCATCACGGTTTACGCGGACAGAAGCTTCAGCTTCATTACCAAGACTCCCCCGGCACCCGTTCTGCTGAAGAAGGCTGCAGGTCTCCAGAAGGCCTCCGGTGTTCCGAACAAGGAAAAGGTCGGTTCGGTCACCAAGGACCAGATCAAAGAGATCGCCGAGCTGAAGATGCCCGATCTGAACGCCGCAAGCCTTGAAGCTGCCATGAGCATGATCGAAGGCACAGCAAGAAGCATGGGTATCACTGTTAAAGAATGAGTAATCGCCGATAGGAGGAAACAGAAATGAAACATGGTAAGAAGTACACTGAAGCGGCGAAACTCGTCGACCGCGCAGTCGTTTATGAGCCGGCAGATGCTATCGCTCTTGTGAAAAAGACCGCAACTGCCAAATTTGATGAGACCGTAGAGATCAATATCCGTACAAGCTGCGACGGACGTCATGCAGACCAGCAGGTCCGCGGCGCTGTCGTTCTTCCTGCCGGCACCGGCAAGAAGGTCCGCGTTCTCGTGTTCGCAAAGGGCGCGAAGCTGGATGAGGCCCAGGCAGCAGGCGCTGATTTCGTCGGCGGCCAGGAGCTCCTTCCCCGCATCCAGAATGAAGGCTGGCTGGACTTTGATGTTGTCGTTGCTACCCCTGATATGATGAGCGTTGTCGGCCGCCTCGGCCGTATCCTCGGACCTAAAGGCCTGATGCCGAACCCCAAGGCCGGTACTGTCACGATGGATGTTACCAAGGCAATCAACGATATCAAAGCAGGTAAGATCGAGTACAGGCTCGACAAGTCCAACATCATCCACTGCCCTATCGGCAAGGCTTCCTTCTCTGAGGAGCAGCTGCTGACCAACTACAACGCCCTGATCGATGCTATCGTCAAGGCCAGACCCGCTGCAGTCAAGGGCCAGTACATCAAGAGCATCTCTCTTGCAACCACCATGGGCCCCGGCGTCAAGGTCGTCTGCAACAGATATTGATAAATTTCCTCATTGCGCGGGATCCGCGGCCTGGTCTGCGGGTTCAGCGCGCTGAATATGATCCTGTGACAGGATCATAAAATTTCCTCTTGACAGAGGAAAACACTGGTGTTAATTTATAATATGTTTTCACCCACCGAAGACAGCAGGTGCGCGCGGAAGCCGCTGGCAGCCGTGTGCGTAAAGGAATGGAAGCATTCCGCCCGCCGAGGATGAGTAATGATCTGGACAAGATCCGCCGGAAATCCCCGCTCCCGGATGATACTGGAGAGGGCGCGGCGGTGAAGCATGGATTTTTCAGCTCTCTGTCTTCGCGGCAGAGAGCTTTTATTACTCTCCGCCTGAAAAATGCGGGGGAGCCTGTATCCCCTGCAAAAAATCTGTAAGGAGGTAAGATAATGGCAAAAGTTGAATTGAAGCAGCCGGTCGTCCAGGAAATTTCCGAGAAGATCGACGGCGCCCAGTCTCTGGTTCTCGTAGACCACAGAGGACTGACGGTTCAGCAGGATACGGAACTCCGCAAACAGCTCCGTGAGGCCGGTGTGTTCTACAAGGTTTACAAGAACACCATGATGAATTTCGCGTTCAAGGGAACCGAGTTCGAAGGCCTTTCTGATCTGCTCAACGGCCCGAGCGCGATTGCGGTCTCCAAGGAAGATGCGACTGCTCCCGCAAGGATCATCTATGAGTTTGCAAAAACTGCAAAGAACCTCGAGGTCAAGGGCGGCGTAGTCGAGGGCAGAGTTCTCGACATCAAAGCTCTTGAAGAGGTCTCCCAGATCCCTTCCAGAGACATCCTGCTCGGCAGACTGTTCGGCAGCATGCAGTCCCCTGTTGCCAACCTGGCACGCGTCATCCAGCAGATCGCCGACAAGGATGGCGAAGGCGCTGCAGCAGTAGAGGCTTAATGGCCTCAGGCCGGCGGTGTGAAAGAGATATCTGTTCTGTTATCCGGCACAGGTCCGGGAACATCGCACGGCTCTCAAGAAACTGCGAACAGCATTTTTCTTTATGAAACAGCATTCTGGTTTGATTATTTTTATGTGATTTGATTTAAGGAGGTCATACAATGGCTAAACTTACTACTGCTGAATTTATCGAAGCGATCAAAGAGCTGTCCGTTATGGAACTGAACGAGCTCGTCAAGGCCTGCGAAGCGGAATTTGGTGTTTCCGCAGCAGCCGGTGTTGTTGTTGCAGCCGGCCCCGCAGCCGCCGCTGAGGAAGAGAAGACCGAGTTTGACGTCGAGCTGACCAGCTTCGGCGATCAGAAGATCAAGGTTATCAAGGTTGTCCGTGAGATCACCGGCCTGGGCCTGAAAGAAGCTAAGGAACTCGTTGAGAGCGCTCCCAAGAACATCAAGGAAGGCGTCTCCAAGGAAGAGGCAGAGGCAATCAAGGCAAAGGTCGAAGAAGTCGGCGCAAAGATCACCCTCAAGTAATCTTTCCTCACTTTTCGATTTTGGATTTGATCCCGCAGCGGCAGGCCATGTGGCCCGCCGCTGTCTTTGTTTTTCTTTTTCTCCTTTTTCTTCTTGTTTTTAAAATAATTGTTGACGAAAGTATACTGTGGTAGTACAATGTTATTCGCATCTTTTTTGCGTGTTATTTTGATGCCTTTTTTTTCAGAGTGCAGGATTGTACTTTGAATGGAACATTTCCTTATCTTTCCGTAAAAATCATGGAAAGTTCTGTGAATGTGGCCGGGAAAAGCTGCATCAATGATCAAAGGCCTGAGGATCTGTGTACAGTTAATTTATGCACAGCTCCCAAGCAGCCGCCGACAACGTTGATTTAACGGGGTAAATTTGATGGAAAAATACAGGATACATCCTACAGGCAGTGGCAGAAACATCCGTATGAGCTACCAGAGACAAAAGGAAGTCCTGCCGATGCCGAATCTGATCGAAGTTCAGAAGAACTCCTATCAGTGGTTTCGCGAGAAGGGTCTCCGGGAGGTGCTGGACGACATTTCTCCGATCGAGGACTACAGCGGACATCTGAGCCTTACGTTTTCGAGCTACAGGTTCGATGAGAAGGACGCAAAGTATTCCATCGAAAAGTGCAAAGAGGGCGACCGCACCTATGCGGCTCCCCTGAAGGTATTTGTTCATCTTTATGATAAGGAAAACAACCGTGTAATCAAGGCGCAGGAGATCTTTATGGGAGATCTCCCTCTGATGACCCAGAACGGAACATTTGTCATCAACGGGGCTGAGCGTGTTATCGTCAGCCAGCTGGTCCGTTCCCCCGGCATTTATTACGGGATCGGTAATGATAAGTACGGCAAGAAGCTCTTTTCCTGCACGGTGATCCCCAACAGGGGCGCATGGCTGGAGTATGAGACGGACTCGAACGATATTTTTTATGTCCGTGTAGACAGGACCAGGAAGGTCGCTGTCACTGTTCTGGTGCGCGCACTCGGAATCGGCACAGATGAGGAGATCATCGAGCTTTTCGGCGACGAGCCCAAGATCCGCGCGAGCTTTGCGAAGGACCCTTCCAACGATTATGAGTCCGGTCTTCTTGAACTCTACAAAAAGATCCGTCCCGGCGAACCGCTTTCTGTCGAGAGCGCGGACAGCCTGATCAACTCCATGTTCTTTGACTCCCGCAGATATGATCTGGCAAAGGTCGGCAGGTATAAATTCAACAAGAAGCTTGCCATGCGCAGCAGGATCGTTGGCCACGTACTCGCGGAGGATGTGGTCGATGAGGCGAACGGCGATATCCTCGGCAGCGCCGGAGATGTCGTTGACCGCGATATGGCAGACCTGATCCAGGATGCGGCAGTTCCCTATGTCTGGATCAGGACTGAGGAGAGGAATGTCAAGGTCCTGTCCAACCTCATGGTGGATATCACCCATTATGTGGACTGCGTGCCTGAGGAGCTCGGGATCACGGAAAAGGTCTATTATCCTGCCCTCCGCGAGATCCTGGCCCGTTTCCAGGAGAGCGAGGACGAGGACGCTGAGACTCTCGGAGATATCCTCCGCAGGAGTGTCCATGAGCTCATCCCCAAGCATGTGACCAAGGAGGATATCCTCGCTTCGATCAATTACAACATGCATGTGGAATACGGGATCGGAACAGATGACGACATCGACCATCTGGGCAACCGCCGTATCCGCAGCGTGGGCGAGCTGCTCCAGAACCAGTACCGCATCGGCCTTTCCAGGCTTGAGCGCGTGGTCCGTGAGCGCATGACCACCCATGATTCTGCTGAGGAGATCACTCCCCAGTCTCTGATCAATATCAAACCCGTCCAGGCGGCAGTCAAGGAATTCTTTGGTTCCTCCCAGCTGTCGCAGTTTATGGACCAGAACAACCCGCTGGGTGAACTGACGCACAAGCGCCGTCTGTCTGCCCTGGGTCCCGGCGGTCTGTCCAGAGACCGCGCAGGTTTCGAGGTCCGTGACGTTCACTATACACATTACGGGAGGATGTGCCCGATTGAGACCCCTGAAGGTCCCAACATCGGACTGATCAACTCCCTGGCCAGCTATGCCCGTATCAACCAGTACGGTTTTATTGAGGCGCCTTACAGAAAGGTCGACCAGACCGACCCGAACCACCCGCGCGTCACCGATGAAGTCGTCTATATGACTGCGGATGAGGAAGACAATTACCACGTCGCCCAGGCGAGCACCGAGCTCGACGAGAACGGCTATTTTGTCCACGAGAATGTTTCCGGCAGATACAGGAAAGAGACATCTTCTTATAATAAGAAGGTTTTTGAGTTTATGGATGTCTCCCCCAGGATGGTCTTCTCCGTTGCGACTTCCCTGGTCCCCTTCCTGCAGAACGATGACGCCAACCGCGCCCTGATGGGCTCCAACATGCAGCGTCAGGCTGTCCCGCTTCTGACTACAGACGCGCCGGCCGTCGGCACTGGCATGGAGGTCAAAGCCGCCATCGACTCGGGTGTCTGTGTGATCGCGGAGGCGGACGGTGTCGTCCAGTTTGTGGATGCCAGAGCGATCGTCGTTCACGAGGACGACGGGACGCGCCGGACCTATCAGCTGACCAAGTTTGAGCGAAGCAACCAGAGCAACTGCTATAACCAGAAGCCGATCGTCAATACCGGCGAGCGCATTGTGAAGGGGCAGGTCATCGCGGATGGCCCTTCCACCTCCAACGGCGAGCTGGCACTCGGCAAGAATCCCCTGATCGGATTCATGACCTGGGAAGGCTACAACTACGAGGATGCCGTTCTTTTGAGCGAGCGTCTTGTCAGGGACGATGTTTACACATCCGTCCATATAGAAGAATACGAGTGCGAAGCGCGCGACACCAAGCTGGGACCGGAGGATATTACCGACGATGTACCCGGTGTCGGCGAGGAAGCGCTCAAAGACCTCGATGAGGAGGGGATCATCCGTGTCGGCGCCGAAGTGCGTGCGGGAGATATCCTGGTCGGCAAGGTCACTCCCAAGGGAGAGACCGAACTGACGGCTGAGGAGCGTCTCCTTAGGGCGATCTTCGGTGAGAAGGCCCGCGAAGTCAGGGATACTTCCCTGAAGGTTCCTCACGGTGAGTACGGTATCGTTGTGGACACCAAGAAGTTCACAAGGGAGAACGGAGATGAACTGGCTCCCGGCGTGAACAAGTCCGTCCGTATCTACATCGCCCAGAAGAGAAAGATCTCGGTCGGCGACAAGATGGCGGGCCGTCACGGAAACAAGGGTGTCGTCTCCCGCGTGCTGCCCATCGAGGATATGCCTTATCTGCCCAACGGCCGCCCGCTGGATATCGTGCTGAATCCTCTGGGTGTCCCTTCCCGTATGAATATCGGACAGATCCTGGAGATCCATCTCTCCCTCGCTGCGGAAGCGCTGGGATTCAACGTGGCCACTCCCAACTTTGACGGCGCTAGCCACGCGGATATCCAGGACGCCCTGACCATGGCGAATGACTATGTGAATACGGAGTGGGAGGAGTTCGAGGCAAAATACAAGGACAGCGTCCTGCCGGAGATCATGGATTATCTGTATGAGAACCGCGCTCACAGAGAGCTGTGGAAGGGTGTCCCGATCACTCCGGACGGAAAGGTCTGGCTCCGCGACGGCCGCACCGGCGAGTATTTTGACAGCCCGGTCACCATCGGCCACATGCATTACCTCAAGCTCCACCATCTGGTGGACGACAAGATCCACGCCCGTTCCACCGGCCCTTATTCCCTGGTAACGCAGCAGCCCCTGGGCGGCAAGGCCCAGTTCGGCGGACAGCGTTTCGGAGAAATGGAAGTCTGGGCTCTGGAGGCCTACGGCGCGGCCTATACCCTTCAGGAGATCCTGACGGTCAAGTCCGATGATGTCGTTGGCCGTGTCAAGACCTATGAGGCCATCATCAAGGGAGAAAACATCCCCGAATCCGGCATTCCGGAATCCTTCAAGGTCCTGCTCAAGGAGCTTCAGGCACTCGGTCTTGATGTCCGCGTGCTGCAGGAGGACGGGACTGAGGTCGAGATCGCCGAGGATATTGACTATGGCGAGTCCTCTGTATACAGGTTCGAGATGGCGAACAATTTCAAAAACTACGGCGGTACGGATGACAGCAGCCTCGGACGCGCAGGATTCAGCAGCAAAGAGTTTAACGAGAAGGGTAAACTGGAAGATGCAGCTCCCGTTCCCGCCTCTCTGTCTGCGGAAACCGGAAACGAGGACTACGACAGTTTCGAACCAGATGGATATGATTCGGATAATGGATATGATTCGGAAAGCTACGGAAGCGATGATTTCGAGTAAGAAGCTGTAAACATGTTAATGTGAACATTTTATTATGCGGGCACTGCTGGCAGTGCCCGGAGCTTCTGCCGATGCTTTGGGAACCGGTCCCTGCTGTTTGCGGGCGGTTCCTCACAGCCATCTGATTTAAGGAGAAAAACATGCCGAATACGAAGCAGCAGAGTTATCAGCCGGTCACATTTGATTCCATCAAAATCGGCCTCGCTTCCCCTGAAAAAATAGAAGAGTGGTCCTACGGTGAAGTGACAAAGCCGGAGACTATCAATTACAGGACTCTCAAGCCTGAGCGGGACGGCCTTTTCTGCGAAAAGATTTTCGGACCTACCAAAGACTGGGAATGCCATTGCGGCAAATACAAGAAGATCAGATATAAGGGCGTCATCTGTGACCGCTGCGGCGTCGAGGTCACGAAGTCCAGCGTGCGCCGCGAGCGTATGGGACATATCAAGCTCGCAGCTCCTGTCTCCCACATCTGGTATTTCAAGGGAATCCCCAGCCGCATGGGTCTGATCCTTGAGATGTCTCCCAAGAATCTGGAGAAGGTCCTCTATTTTGCCTCCTACATCGTGCTGGATGACGGCAAGGGAAACGGCAGGAACAAGGAAGCCGGGTTTGAGGAGATCGACAAGGATCTCGAGAAGGACTATCCGAAATACAAGCAGGTCCTCTCCGAGAGGGAATATCAGGAAGCCAGAGAAAAATACGGCAATAAATTCCGCGTCGGAATGGGGGCTGAAGCCATTAAGGAGCTTCTCCTCAATATCGATGTCGAAGAAGAATACAAAGAGCTGTCTGAACAGATGGTGGAAGCCACCGGCCAGAAGCGCGCGCGCATCATCAAGCGCATCGAAGTCATCGAGGCTTTCCGCGAGTCCGGCAACTCTCCCGCATGGATGATCCTGGACCGCATTCCGGTCATCCCTCCGGATCTGCGTCCCATGGTCCAGCTCGACGGCGGCCGTTTTGCCACGTCTGACCTGAACGACCTCTACCGCAGGATCATCAACAGAAACAACCGCCTGAAACGGCTGATCGATCTCTCCGCGCCGGATATCATTGTCCGCAACGAGAAGCGCATGCTCCAGGAGGCGGTCGACGCCCTCATTGACAACGGCCGCAGAGGCCGCCCGGTCACAGGACCCGGCAACCGCGCCCTCAAGTCGCTCTCCGATATGCTCAAGGGTAAATCCGGACGTTTCCGTCAGAACCTTCTGGGCAAACGTGTCGACTATTCGGGCCGAAGCGTTATCGTCGTCGGGCCGGAGCTCAAGATCTATCAGTGCGGTGTTCCGAAAGAGATGGCCCTGGAGCTGTTCAAGCCCTTCGTCATGAAGGAGCTGGAGAGCAGAGGAATCTCCCAGAATATCAAAAACGCCAAGAAGCTGGTGGAAAAGGTGGACGCCCAGGTCTGGGATATCCTGGAGGACGTAATCAAAGAGCATCCCGTCATGCTCAACCGTGCGCCTACCCTGCACAGGCTGGGCATCCAGGCGTTTGAGCCGATCCTTGTCGAAGGCAAGGCCATCAAGCTCCACCCCCTGGTCTGTACTGCTTTCAACGCCGACTTCGACGGTGACCAGATGGCTATCCATCTTCCCCTCTCTGTTGAGGCGCAGGCGGAGTGCAGATTCCTGCTTCTTTCTCCCAATAACCTCCTCAAGCCCTCCGACGGCGGACCGGTGGCGGTCCCTTCTCAGGATATGGTGCTCGGTATCTACTACCTGACCCAGGAGCGTGAGGGAGAGATCGGGGAAGGCAAGTACTTCCGCAATATGAACGAGGCGATCCTCGCCTACGAAAACCATTACATCACCCTGCACACCAAGATCCATGTCCGCACTTCCAAAAAGAATGCGGAGGGAGAGACTGTCACCGGTGTGATCTCCACGACACTGGGAAGGCTTCTCTTCAATGAGATCCTGCCTCAGGACCTGGGCTTTGTCGACAGATCCAAACCGGAGAATTTCCTCAAGCCCGAGATCGACTTCCTGGTCAAGAAGGGTGATCTGAAAAAGATCCTGCAGCGGATTATCGACACTCACGGAACCTTCGCGACGGCGGAAGTCCTGGACCTTTTCAAGGCCATGGGATACAAGTACTCCACTATCGCGGCCATGACAGTTTCCATCGCGGACATCACTGTTCCCGCGCAGAAACAGCAGCTGCTGGACGAAGCCCAGCACACTGTCGACAGGATCTTCAAGAACTTCCGCCGCGGCCTGATCACGGAGGAAGAGAGATACAGAGCGGTCAAGCAGACCTGGGACGAGATCGATGAGAGACTGACCAAGGCCCTGCTGGAAAGCCTTGACAAGTACAACAATATCTTCATGATGGCCGATTCCGGCGCCCGAGGCAGCAACCAGCAGATCAAACAGCTGGCGGGCATGCGCGGACTGATGTCAGATACCACGGGCCGTGCCATCGAGCTGCCGATCAAGTCCAATTTCCGCGAAGGTCTGGACGTTCTGGAATACTTCATGTCTGCCCACGGCGCCCGTAAGGGACTTTCCGATACAGCCCTGCGTACCGCGGACTCCGGTTACCTGACCAGACGTATGGTAGACGTCTCCCAGGAACTGATCATCCGCGAGATTGATTGCTGTGAGGGTAAAGAGGCTGTTCCGGGAATGTCCGTCAAGGCATTCATGGACGGCAGGGAGACGATCGAAGGCCTGCAGGACCGTATTACCGGCCGTGTCTCCTGTGAAGATATTTATGATAATGACGGCAGTCTGATCGTCAAAAAGAACCACATGATCACTCCCAAGCGCGCCTCCAGGATCATTGCCAAGGGCGCGACCAGGGTCAAGATCCGCACGATCCTGACCTGCCGTTCCCACTCCGGCATCTGCGCCAAGTGCTACGGCGCCAACATGGCGACCGGAGAGATGGTCCAGGTCGGTGAAGCGGTCGGCATCATTGCCGCCCAGTCGATCGGTGAGCCTGGTACACAGCTGACCATGAGAACCTTCCATACCGGCGGTGTTGCGGGCGGCGATATCACACAGGGTCTTCCCCGTGTCGAAGAGCTGTTCGAAGCCAGAAGACCCAAGGGTCTGGCCATCATCTCCGAGTTTGGCGGCACCGTGACTGTCCGCGACAATAAGAAGAGCCGCGAAGTTATCGTCACAGATGATGAGACCGGCGAATCCAAGGAGTACCCGATCCCCTACGGTTCCCGAATCAAGGTTATCGACGGCACAAGCATTGAGGCCGGTGATGAGCTGACTGAGGGAAGCATCAATCCCCACGACCTTCTCAAGATCAAGGGGATCCGCGCGGTGCAGAACTACCTGCTCCAGGAGGTCCAGAAGGTCTACCGCCTCCAGGGCGTTGACATCTGCGACAAGCACATCGAGGTGATCGTGCGCCAGATGCTCAAAAAGATCCGGATCGAGAACAGCGGAGATACGAGTTTCCTGCCCGGCAGCCTTGTGGATGTCCTTGATTTCGAGGAAGAAAACGAGCGCCTGACCCAGCAGGCCCTTGTCCCTGCTGAGGGCAAGCAGGTCATCCTGGGAATCACAAAAGCAGCTCTGGCAACGAATTCCTTCCTGTCCGCGGCTTCTTTCCAGGAGACGACCAAGGTCCTTACGGATGCGGCGATCCACGGAAGGGTCGACCCTCTGATCGGTCTGAAGGAGAATGTCATCATCGGTAAGCTGATCCCTGCCGGCACCGGCATGAAACGCTACCGCACGACACGCCTGAGCACGGATGCCAGGGTCAGGGCAAACGCCGCGAAGAGAGAACAGAACGATGAGAACAATCAGCCGCTGACCAAGGAAGAGATCGCTTCCATGGTAGCCTCTCAGAACGCTGTTCCTTACGAAGAGCCGGAGACAGGCTTTGAACAGTCTGAAGGACCTGAAGATTCCCTTTTCGAGGAATTCAAGGAGGAATTCGGCATCGACGCTCCCGGATCCCCGGCTGAGCAGGAAAAGGAGACCAGCCTGGATGATGTGGATCTTTCCGGGTCTGATGTACTTGAACCTGTACCTGAATCGGAAGAAGAGAAATAAAAATTTTTATTGACAAGCGGTATGCTTGTACGTATAATCCAAGGGTGTGGCTCTGGCCACACCCTTTTCAAATGCTGTCATGACTGCTCCGTCAGCAACAGACAGCGAAAAATCTTACAAGGAGGTGAAATAGAATGCCAACATTTAACCAGCTAGTTAGAAAGGGTCGCGAGACTTCTGTCAAGAAGTCCACAGCGCCGGCACTGCAGAGAGGCTTTAACTCTCTCCGCAAGCGTTCCATCGATGTCAGCGCCCCGCAGAAGCGCGGTGTCTGCACGGCCGTCAAGACAGCTACTCCCAAGAAGCCTAACTCAGCGCTTCGTAAAATTGCCAGAGTACGTCTTTCCAACGGCATCGAAGTTACATCTTATATCCCCGGCGAAGGGCACAATCTGCAGGAGCACAGCGTGGTTCTGATCAGAGGCGGAAGAGTTAAAGATCTGCCCGGTACCAGATATCACATCATTCGCGGTACATTGGATACAGCCGGTGTTGCAAACCGCAAACAGGCTCGCTCCAAATATGGCGCGAAGAGGCCCAAAGCTGCTAAGAAGTGAGGTACAGTCCGCTGCCTGATCCATGGCAGCAGAACAGGCTCTGAGAATGTGAGAGCCCCCCGCTTTCCGGCAGTACGGATGCCGGCGGCATGACGGGGACCTCTCCCCAGAGTCAGACTAATCACAAGTAATGTTAGTGTTGGAGTTCTATGAGAATACAGCTGTCCCGGTTTTAACGGGACAGACACTGCACGGCGTCGCCCGGCATGACCTGTAATATTAATAGAAGAGACAGCACGGACACGAATCTGCGTATTAGTGAGTACCTGTGATTTATCAAAATTGATAAGGAGGGAAGTAACGTGCCGCGTAAAGGACATGTTCAGAAAAGAGATGTACTGGCAGATCCCTTATACAACAACAAAGTGGTCACCAAGCTGATCAACGCTATCATGCTTGACGGCAAGAAGGGTGTCGCACAGAAGATTGTGTATGGTGCATTTGCCAAGATGGAAGAAAAGACCGGCAAGCCGGCAGTAGAAGTTTTTGAAGGTGCAATGAACAATATCATGCCTGTGCTCGAAGTCAAGGCCAGACGTATCGGTGGTGCCACCTATCAGGTTCCGATCGAAGTCCGTCCCGACAGGCGCCAGGCCCTCGCGCTCCGCTGGATCGTTATGTTCTCCCGCAAGAGAGGCGAGAAGAAAATGGAAGATAAGCTTGCAGGCGAGCTGCTGGATGCCTTTAACAACACCGGCGCATCTGTCAAGAGAAAAGAAGACATGCACAAGATGGCAGACGCCAACAGAGCATTTTCTCACTACAGATTCTGATCAGCAGCCCGAGGACACTAAGGCTGCAGCATGAGATGATCTGACAGAAAAGGAACCGGTCATGCCCCGTCCATCCGGATCAGGACGGTTTTTAAAAAAGGGAGTTCAGGGTGATCAGCCCGAGGTTCTCCCGGGTGACGAATGTTGGTTCCGCAGGAGGAAAGGCAGTGTCAGCAAGAGAGTACCCCCTGGAAAGAACCAGGAATATCGGTATTATGGCCCACATCGATGCGGGCAAAACTACGCTCACAGAGCGGATCCTGTATTATACAGGCGTTAATTATAAGATTGGTGAGACCCACGAGGGTACCGCGACCATGGACTGGATGGAACAGGAACAGGAACGCGGTATCACCATCACGTCTGCGGCGACAACCTGTCACTGGACGCTGCACGACCACATGAAAGTCAAACCGGGAGAAAAGGAATGCCGTATCAACATTATCGACACTCCCGGACACGTTGATTTCACAGTGGAAGTCGAGCGTTCGCTCCGCGTCCTTGACGGCGCGATCGGCGTATTCAGTGCCAAGGGCGGCGTAGAACCGCAGTCAGAGAACGTATGGCGTCAGGCGGACACCTATAATGTCCCGCGCATGGCGTTCATCAATAAAATGGACGTGATCGGCGCGGATTATTTCGGCAGTGTCGAACAGATCCGGAATCGTCTGGGCAAAAACGCGATCATGATCCAGATCCCGATCGGGGCTGAGGAGACCTTCCGCGGGCTCGTTGACCTGTTCGAGATGGAAGCTTATATCTATAATGACGACAAGGGCGATGATATTTCGGTCTGCCCGATCCCTGATGAAGTCATGGAACAGGCAGAGCTCTACAGGGCAGAGCTTGTCGAAAAGATCTGTGAGCTGGATGACGACCTGACTGAGAAATTCCTCGAAGGCGAGGAGCCTTCCAAGGAGGAGCTCAAGGCAGTCCTGCGCAGGGCGACCTGCGATTGTACTGCTGTTCCGGTCTGCTGCGGCAGCGCCTACAGGAACAAGGGTGTTCAGAAGCTGATCGATGCAGTGGTCGAGTTCATGCCCGCCCCCACGGATATCCCGTCCATCAAGGGCACGGATCTGCAGGGCAATGAGGTGGAGCGCCACTCCTCCGATGAGGAGCCTTTCTCCGCACTTGCCTTCAAGATCATGACCGATCCCTTTGTCGGTAAACTTGCCTTTTTCCGCGTGTATTCAGGCGTAGCCCACGCCGGCTCTTATGTCCTGAATGCCACGAAGGATAAAAAGGAGCGCCTCGGCCGCATCCTGCAGATGCACGCCAACAAGCGTGCCGAGCTGGAGCAGGTCTACTCGGGCGACATCGCTGCGGCGGTCGGCCTGAAGTTCACCACGACCGGCGACACCATCTGCGATGAGAGCCACCCTGTGATCCTTGAGTCCATGGAGTTCCCGGAACCGGTTATCGAGCTGGCGATCGAACCCAGGACAAAGGCAGGACAGACCAAGATGGCCGAAGCCCTGGCAAAGCTTGCGGAGGAGGATCCCACCTTCCGCCAGCATACCAATAAGGAAACCGGCCAGACGATCATCGCGGGTATGGGCGAGCTTCACCTTGAGATCATCGTTGACAGACTTCTGCGCGAGTTCAAGGTGGAAGCAAATGTAGGCGCACCTCAGGTCGCCTATAAAGAGACCTTTACAAAGAGCGTCGAAGCGGAATACAAGTACGCAAAGCAGTCCGGCGGACGCGGCCAGTACGGCCACTGCAAAGTACGTTTCGAGCCCATGGATGCCAACGGCGAGGAGCTCTTCAAGTATGACTCCGAGGTCGTCGGCGGCAGTATTCCCAAGGAATATATCGCGCCTGTCGGCGCGGGCATCGAAGAGGCAATGCGCGCAGGTTCCCTCGGCGGCTTCCCGGTCGTCGGGATCCATGCGACAGTCTTTGACGGATCCTATCATGAGGTCGACTCCTCGGAAATGGCCTTCCACATTGCAGGTTCGCTCTGCTTCAAGGAAGCCATGAAGAAAGCGGAGCCTGTGCTCCTCGAGCCGATCATGCGCGTTGAAGTCACCATGCCGGAAGAGTATATGGGCGACGTCATCGGAGATATCAACTCCAGGCGCGGCCGCATCAGCGGTATGGATGAGATCGGCGGCGGACGCATGGTCACAGGATTCGTTCCGCTCTCCGAGATGTTCGGATATGCGACGGACCTCCGTTCAAAGACCCAGGGACGCGGAAATTACTCCATGTTTTTTGAAAAATATGAGCCCGTTCCCAAAAATGTTGCGGACAAGGTCCTGAACATCAAATAAAATTTTGCGTTTCCGCACAAAATCCCTGTTGAAATATACAGGTGAGTTTATTATAATGTTGTGCAGTGACTGTTAAAAATTGCCTTAAATATGAACAGTCATCTGCAGCTTAATAGTTTTAAAGGTTGTAACCCAATTATTTAAGGAGGAAATTAGACAATGGCAAAAGCGCATTTTGACAGAACAAAACCGCACTGCAACATCGGCACCATCGGCCACGTTGACCACGGCAAAACCACTCTGACCGCTGCTATCACCAGCGTTCTCGCAGTCCGCCAGGGCGGCACAGCAGTTGCTTTCGATCAGATCGACAAGGCTCCCGAAGAGAAAGAGCGTGGTATCACCATCAACTCCGCTCACGTCGAGTATGAGACTGCCAAGAGGCACTATGCACACGTAGACTGCCCCGGACATGCTGACTATGTCAAGAACATGATCACCGGCGCTGCTCAGATGGACGGCTCCATCCTCGTTGTTGCCGCTACTGACGGTGTTATGGCTCAGACCAGAGAGCACGTTCTGCTGGCCCGCCAGGTCGGTGTTCCCTATATCGTAGTATTCATGAACAAGTGCGACGCAGTTGATGACGAAGAGCTCCTCGACCTGGTCGAGATGGAAGTTCGTGATCTGCTGACCGAGTATGAGTTCCCGGGCGATGACCTTCCCGTTATCCGCGGCTCTGCTCTGAAGGCTCTCGAGGATCCGAACAGCAAGTGGGCTGACAACATCATGGAGCTCATGGATGCTGTTGATGAGTATATCCCCAACCCTCAGCGTGAGAACGACAAGCCTTTCCTTATGCCCATCGAGGACGTCTTCACAATCTCCGGTCGTGGTACTGTTGCTACCGGCCGTGTCGAGCGTGGTATGCTGAAGGCTATGGAGCCCGTTGAGATCCTTGGTATCAAGGAAGAGACAATGAAGTCCGTCTGCACCGGTATCGAGATGTTCCGCAAGACTCTGGATTACGCAGAGGCAGGCGACAACGTAGGCCTTCTTCTTCGTGGTATTGAGAGAACCGCTATCGAGCGTGGCCAGGTTATTGCAAAGCCCGGCACCGTTACCTGCCACAAGAAATTCACCGCTCAGGTCTACGTCCTGACCAAAGATGAAGGCGGCCGTCATACCCCTTTCTTCAACAACTATCGTCCTCAGTTCTATTTCAGAACAACTGACGTTACCGGTGTTATCTCCCTTCCCGAGGGAACTGAGATGTGCATGCCTGGCGATCACGTCGAGATGACCATCGAGCTCATCCACCCCATCGCTATGGAGCAGGGTCTTACCTTCGCTATCCGTGAAGGCGGCCGCACTGTCGGTTCCGGCCGTGTTGCTTCCGTTCTGGACTAATATCAGGACTGATTCTGTAATACGGTCATTCTGAAGGATGACAGGCACCGGCGCAGGCCGGCGCAAATAAGATGATTATGCCCCGCCGCGAACCCTCACGGCGGGGCTTATTACATCCCGGACAGACATACACAAGACATAAAAACCATCATCTGGAATGCAGCGTAAACAGCAGTACAGCGTGAACAGCAGTACAGCGTGAACAGCAGTACAGCAAAAACAGCAGTACAGCAAAAACAGCAGTACAGCATGAACAGCAGTACAGCATGAACAGCGGTACAAGCATAAACAGCAATACTGCTGTACGTTGCAGTTATGGAGTGGAATGAAAGACACAAAACTCTCGGGCGGGAGATTCCGCCGGTTTATATTGCAGGCAGCGGCCGCTTTGCTGATCGCTGCTTCTATTCAGCCTGCACAGATCAGCTGTGCGGCACCGGGATCAGGGGATCAGGGCTCCATGATTTTATACGCCTCTTCAGAAAAGAAGAAGGATACCTCCAAGGACACCGCTTCGGAAAAGAAGAAGGATACCTCCAAGGACACCGCTTCGGAAAAGAAGAAGGAGCCCTCCAAGGACACCGCTTCGGAAAAGAAGAAAGATACCTCCAAGGACACCTCTTCAGAAAAGAAGGAAGACAGCTCCAAGGATGCTTCTTCGGAAAAGAAGAAGGATACCTCCAAGGACACCGCTTCGGAAAAGAAGAAAGATACCTCCAAGGACGCTGCTGCGGATAAAAAGAGCACAGAAGCTGCTCCTGCTGAAAAAGAAGCCGAAAAGGCGGGGAAGACGGAAACTGCAGAAGCTGCAGCCACAACTGCGGCAGCAGTTCCTGCTGAGACTGCGGAGACCGCAGAGGCTGCCGCTCCAGCCCGGACGAAGACAGAATCCGCGACAGGACAGGCGACAGACCAGACGGCAGAACCATCTGCCGGGGAGACTGCTTCCGGGGACCCGGAAAAAGAAACAGAAGCAGAACCTGCAGCTGAATCCGGAGAGAATTCTGAGCCTGAAGAAGCCGGGGCTTCCGGTACGCAGACAGAACCTGCTGCTGAAGGAGAAGAAAAAGAAGCCGGCAAAGATGGCGGAGCTGCGGAATCCCAGGTCCATACAGTTACTGAACTGGAACTGGGGAGACAGTATCTGAGATATCTCGATGAGAGGACAGCCGCGGAGATGCAGGTCCGGGTCGACGAAGCCAGGGCTGCTTTTCAGCTGGAAAAAAAGAAAAAAGCCTACGCGGTAGAAAGGGATGCTTATCACAAAAAACTGTCCGGGGATAAAGTCTGGTCCAGCTTTAAAGATTACGTTTTTCTGGGAGACTCCCGGGTCGTCGGTTTCGATGTCTACGGTTTTCTGGATTCTGACAGGATCCTGGCGGATGCCGGTGATACGATTCTGGCAATTGACGACAGGGTCGAAGCCATGGAAGAGCTTTCCCCCCGCTATATTTTTATCAGTTACGGCATCAATGACGTCAATCTCGGCCTGTGGCCTACTGCCCAGGAGTACGCCAGGGACTTTGGCGCCAGGATCGATGAACTGCGCAAAAGCTTTCCGGAAGCGGAGATTTACGTCAATTCGATCCTCCCTGCGACGGACGATGCCATAGAGCAGCATCCTCTCTGGGAGAACCTGCCGGAATACAGTGAAGCAGTGCGCCAGATGTGTGAGCAGAAGGAGATCTGCTTTATCGACAATACATCCATCGTAGAGGATCACAAGGACCTGTATGCCATGGATGGAGTGCATATAGCCCCGGATTTCTATCATTACTGGGCTGAAAATCAGCTCCTGGGGGTCTATGACCTCAAACACGGGTTCCTGTCCTTTTAAATCAGATTCCCGTAATAATCAACTCATTCAACCTGCAGTCTGTTTTATGCGGTCTATTATATTGCGGTATATTATATATGGAAGAAAGAAGATCCCCGGGCCGTATGTCCCGGCGTAAAAAGAAGAACTCTGCCGGCCGTGCGGTAATAGTGGTTCTGTGTATCCTCCTGATCGGCGCCTGCGCTGTGCTGATGTTCAAAGATCAGAAACGGGATTTCCGGCACGGTGTATATCGGTGCAAAGACGGAAGACTGATGGAGGAACCCGCTGTTCCCGATCAGGAGATCATTGACGGGGTCAGGGAAGGGACGGAGCTGCTGGCAAAAGCACATCCGGAGATCAGGCAGTACATGATGCTTGTCCCTTCAGCGGCCTGTATTCAGTCGGAGTATCTTCCTGAAAACGCGGGAAAGGTGCGTGATCAGGCGCAGGACCTCGCGCAGATCCAGAGTGTTCTGCAGCAGAACCTGGAATGGGTGGATCTGATCAGCTTGTTTAATGACCATGAAGGAGAGAAGCTTTTTTACGCCACTGCGCCTTATCTGACCGGATGGGGCAGCCGGTATGCGGCGAAGGCTGCTGTCGGCGCGATGGGAGCGGAGTTTTCCAAATCCAGAGAAACCTGCTACCTGCTCTCTGATACTTATCAGGGAAATCTGGCCAGTGACCGGACTCTGATGCAGAAATACGGGGAGCATCCCGGAGAACGTCTCGAAATCTATGTTCCGGAGGATGAACCGGCATATTATCGCATTGATGAGGCGAGCGGGGTCTGGTACGGAACCCTCTATGATTCCTCCAGCCTGGACTCGGAAGATCCCTTTAATGTCTTCTTCGGAGGCGACAGACCGCTTACTGAGATCTATTCGGCAGCGATCAACGGAGAAACACTTCTTGTCATCGGAGACCGGACAGCGAACAGCATTGTTCCTCTTTTTGTCTCCTCTTTTGAAAAGATCATACTGGTGCACCCGTCTGAGAGCACGAGATCCCTTATGTCCCTGGCTGAAAAGTACCAGCCGACAAAGATCCTTTATCTGTACGGTGCAAACACCTTCATGAAAGATCGCTCATTGCTGCGGATCGCGTCGCAATGAACGATGATAACGACAAAAGCATATATCGGCGAGGCTTTTTGACAGCCTGTTATCGGTAACGGTTAGAGATAATAAGCCCTGGCCTTGGAGGAAGAAGCAGTGACGGAAACCACAGGAAAAAAAGATTTTATGGAAACACAGGATCCGGCTGCTGTCCGTGCTGGAATGAAGACGGAGACCGGGGAGAAGACAGCCAGCTCAGGGCGGAATACTGCCAGGGCGGCTGGCAGGGGACATGAGGAAGCAGAGGACAGAGCTCCTGAGAATACTGTCTCCTCAGAGACTCCCGCGATAAACTCCGCTCAGGCACCCGCCGCCACTCCTGCAGGGGATCCCGTTCCGGCTTTTGCCCCGGCTCCTGCAGTGGACCCCGGTTCGATTCACACCCAGGCTGCAATGGGTGACCGCAGCGAGTATATCCCGGGCAATAGGACCGGCCGGGAGAACCATGAGGAGGAGAAGGGGGAGATCAATCCCTTTGACTATCCCGGGACAGAGCGTGTGAGGATCCGGCATCTGGAGATGCGCCAGATCTCCCAGGAGGACATCGACCGTGTCCTCCAGCTCACAGGGCAGCTCGAAGCCTTCGAGGTCCTCATGATGTACTATGACTGCGCTCTTGCCGAGGTCAGGACCAAGCTCGATGTCCTGAACAAAGAGGTGACCCTCAAAAAGAACCGCAACCCCTTTGAATCAATCAAAAGCCGGCTTAAAAAGCCCGTGAGCATCTATGAAAAACTGAAGCTCCGCCGGATCCCTTTTTCTGTCGAGAACATCGAAAAGTACCTCACTGATGTTGCGGGCCTGCGCGTGATCTGCTCCTTCATCGATGATATTTACAATATCAGGGACAGCCTGGCTGCCCAGGATGATGTCAGGATCATCCAGGAAAAAGATTATATCGCACATCCTAAACCGAACGGCTACAGAAGCCTGCACCTGATCCTGGAGATACCGATCTTTTTGATGCAGGAAAAAAAGTATATGCATGTGGAACTTCAGTTCCGCACTATCGCTATGGACTTCTGGGCAAGCGTAGAGCATACGATGAAATATAAAAAGGAAGTCAAGAACGAGGAGTCGATCGTAGAAGAGCTCAGATACAGCGCGGACCTGATCAACCAGCTTGACCGCCGGATGCTCCAGATCAGAGACCGGATCGAGATGAATGAAAGTACCGGTGAGAGATCACAGTGGGTATAAGTGACAGACAGCTGTTTCCGCCCTTTTCCATAGGGCAGACAGTCTGCAAAAAAGAGACAGGGGATAGTTCTGAGTCTCCTCCTTGGAGGAGACTCAGAACTATCCCCTGTCTTTTTTCAGAGCAGAGCCGGAATTCCGGGAGCAGAATTACAATTCCGGGAGCAGAGCCGGAATTCCGGGAGCAGAGCCAATATTCCGGGAGTTTAGTCAAAAGCTCGAGAGCAGAGTCAAAGGTCCAGAAGCTGTGTCCGGTGTTTAGCACAGGGTCATTGCCCTGCTGACCATCTTCCGGCGGCGCCGCAGGGAAGGACAAGGCCGTTTCCGGTGACAGGAAGGCCGATCTCCTGTGATTCCACTGTTCCTTTATGCAGCGGGTCGAGGACGGTGTGGAGCATGTAGCTCAGTACGGCGGGCTGCAGGCCGGTCGTGTAGGAGTTGACCAGCACGAAGAGGGGATGGTCGGAGAGCAGGAGGGCTGTTCTCTGCAGGAAGGGATAAATGCTTTCCTCGATCTTCCAGATTTCGCCCTTTGGTCCTCTGCCGTAGGAGGGGGGGTCCATGATGATGGCGTCGTAATGGTTTCCCCTGCGGATCTCACGCTCTACAAATTTGCCGCAGTCATCCACCAGCCATCGGATGGGAGCTTCCCCGAGGCCGGACAGCTGGGCATTTTCTTTTGCCCAGGAGACCATTCCTTTTGATGCGTCCACATGTGTCACGCTGGCCCCAGCCGCTGCCGCTACAGCGGTGGCTCCGCCTGTATAGGCAAAGAGGTTCAGGACGCGGACGGGACGGCCGGATCTGATGCGGCCGCGGATCAGCGAGGAAAACCAGTCCCAGTTGACGGCCTGTTCAGGGAAAAGGCCTGTGTGCTTGAAGCTGAAGGGTTTGAGGCGGAAGGTGAGGCTGCCGTACCGGATGCACCAGTCGTCCGGGAGATCAAAGAATTCCCATTCACCGCCGCCTTTTTTACTGCGGTGGTAGTGGGCGTTGGGTTTTCGCCACTCCCTGCCGCGGGGGGTATTCCAGATGACCTGGGGATCAGGACGGATGAGGCGGTACTGTCCCCAGCGCTCCAGCTTTTCCCCCATGGAGGTATCTATTACTTCATAATCGGTCCATTGATCAGCGATCCACATGGTGCCAGTCCTTTCTGCCGCAGAATGTAGAAGTGACCGGCGATGGGTCCTTTTGACCCGGGGGGTTCTCATTCATGATCAATGCCGCATCGTTTTTTTCAGGAAACGAAAAAAGCACCCCGGGGGCCGGTCAAAGAGGGCAAGTCTATAATATTTGCAATAATTATCAAATCAGTGCGTAAAATCCCGGCCGGCGCAGGGCGTCGTCCGCGGGTACATCACCAGTATTAATAGTCTACCTGCAGCTTTTAAAAAAGTAAATATGTGACTTTTCATTAAAATTAACTTGTGGTAAGATATTGTGGTTATCGTTTTATCGTTTTGACGTTTTGACGTTTTGATGTGTTAAAGCGCGGAACTTTAAACGGAATCAGTACAATTTTAGAAACTATTGGAGAGGAGAGAGTATGACAACAGCACAAATAATCATTATTGCGACGATCGTGGTCTACCTGTTCGGCATGATGTTGGTCGGTGTCATCTTTAACAAAGCTGGCGCTGCGGATACGTCGGACGGTTTCTATATCGGCGGAAGAAAGCTCGGCCCCCTGGTCACCGCCATGAGCGCGGAGGCGTCGGACATGAGCAGCTGGCTGCTGATGGGTCTTCCCGGCCTGGCTTATCTGGCCGGTGTGGCTGAGGTCGGCTGGACCGCCATTGGCCTGGCTGTCGGCACTTACCTGAACTTCCTGCTCGTAGCGCGGATCCTGCGCCGCTATTCAGAGAGGATCGGAGCATTTACCATCCCCGATTTCTTTTCCCGCCGCTATGCGGATCAGGAAAATACACTGTCAGTCGTGGCAGCTCTGATCATCATTATATTCTTCGTTCCTTACACAGCGTCCGGATTCAAGGCTGTCGGCACTCTTTTCAACAGCCTGTTCGGGATCGAGTATCATGTTTCCATGATATTCGGCGCTCTGATCATCGTCTTCTATACGACGATGGGCGGATTCCTCGCTGTCTCGACGACAGACCTGATCCAGAGTATCGTCATGTCCATTGCCCTCATCACGATCATCTTTTTCGGCCTCGACAAGGCGGGCGGCATGGGTGTCGTGATGGAAAACGCAAAATCGCTTCCGGGTTACCTCAATATTATGCAGGGATATGATGTCACAACAAATTCCGCTTCCAGCTACAGCCTGCTGAGCGTGGCGTCGACAATGGCCTGGGGCCTGGGATATTTCGGAATGCCGCATATCCTGCTCCGCTTCATGGGCATCCGCAATGAAAAGGAACTGACTATTTCCAGAAGGATCGCTTCCGTCTGGGTCGTGATCTCCATGGCAGTGGCCATTTTCATCGGTATCATCGGTTACAGCATGTCTCTCGCGGGAGAGATCCCCATGCTCAATTCCAGTTCCTCGGAGTCCGAGACTATCATCATGAAGATAGCGGACCTTATGAGCCAGAACGGTTTCCTTTTCGCTATTGTGGCGGGTGTTATCCTGGCCGGTATCCTCGCGGCTACCATGTCCACGGCTGACTCCCAGCTCCTCGCGGCCGCTTCCAGTGTGTCGGAGGATTTCCTGCAGGATTTCATGCGCGTCAAGCTGACCGCAGCCGGACAGATGATCGCGGCGCGCGCTACAGTCGTAGGCGTCGCCGCCATCGCCATTATCCTGGCCTGGAATCCCAACAGCTCTGTCTTCCGTGTCGTCTCCTTCGCATGGGCGGGCTTCGGCGCGGCCTTCGGTCCCACCATGCTGCTGGCCCTCTTCTGGCGCAGGTCCAACCGCAAGGGAGCGCTCGCGGGTATGATCGCCGGCGGCCTGATGATCTTTATCTGGAAATTCGGGATCTCCCGTCTCGGCGGTGTGTTCGCTATCTATGAGCTGCTCCCCGCTTTCCTGATCGGTCTTGCGGTAAACGTTATTGTGAGCCTTATGACAAAAGAACCCTCGATGGTCGTCACCAAGATTTACGACGAAGTGCATCGCAAACAGTGATCTGCCCGGAGCTGATCCTTCAGAGGAAAAGCGCGGGATTGAACAAGAATTGAACAGCGATTGAAAAGTGATTGCTATCGGCCTGAGGTCCAGGGTGCCCTGACACTCCGGACCTCAGGCCTCAGTTTTTAAAACGGGAAAAATCCTTTTAAAACGGGAAGAAACCTTTTTTCAGGGAATGAAGCGATTGCACCTCTTTCCGGACATTTTTTACCGAAAAAAATCGGTATACAGAGACAAAAACCGCTTGCGCAACCCCGCGAAGCATGCTAATATACTTTTTGCTGTGACATGATAGCTGTGAAGCGTGAGGTTGCTGCGGAGCTTCCGCAGGTTTTCCGTGGAGCGAATGTCTGGAGCACTCTTCATGAGCCATTTGGAGAGCGGCTCGCAAATCTGACGACAAGTCACTGTACCGATAAATGTCTGCAGGGCGGCTGCGCTGCCTGAGCAGAAACGACGTGTGTGAGCACGGTTTTTATTTTTGAGAGACCGCGATACACACGGGCTAGTGTACAGTCACCGCTTGTCGTACTTACCCAAAAGTGCGAAAAGAAAGGGGACTATTTTTTTATGGCAAATCAGGTAATGAGGATCACTTTGAAGGCGTATGATCACGAGCTCGTGGATGCTTCCGCGAAGAAGATCATCGAAACAGTTAAGAAGAACGGCTCCCAGGTGAGCGGCCCCGTTCCGCTTCCCACCCGCAAAGAGGTTGTTACTATCCTCCGCGCCGTTCATAAATATAAAGATTCTCGTGAGCAGTTCGAGCAGCGCACTCATAAGCGCCTGATCGACATCATCACTCCCACCCAGAAGACGGTGGATGCTCTCCAGAGACTGGAGATGCCCGCAGGTGTTTACATCGACATCAAGATGAAGACGAAATAATACCTGACCTGACAATGCTTGCTGCTGCACTCTCCGTGTGCAGTTGGTAAAAAGAAACCGCCGGATCACACGATCCCACAGGCGGCGCCCGCCCCGCAGTTCAATGGCCACGCGGCGCGGGAGGAAGTTAACCTCTACTAGTATGACATCCCGGCCCGTTCATTCCGGTCGATTCCTTATTATATAGGAAGAAGATGAAGAGAACGGCGCAGGAGCGGCACATCCCCCGCCGGCCAGACAGCAGACCGACGGTAAATAAATCAACAATGATCCCTGTATCAGGGAACATATATGAAGGAAGCAGAATGCGCAGGATGCCAATGCGCGCTGTGGATGCGCTGATGTCCGCTGTAGACAAAAAGCCGAGGGCCATGCCCTGGCAGAAAAGAGGTAAGAATGAAGAAAGCGATTATGGCAACAAAGATCGGTATGACTCAGGTTTTCCAGGAGGACGGCACACTGATTCCGGTGACAGTCCTTGAGGCAGGCCCCTGCGTAGTCACACAGATCAAGACAATGGAAAATGACGGCTATGAAGCAGTTCAGGTCGGCTACGGCGAGGCGAAAGAGCGCATCACCACAGTGGACAAGAACGGCAAGAAGGAAGTTGCTCACCGTCACGGCGTCGGAAAGGCCATGAAGGGCCATTTCGACAAGGCCGGCGTTCAGGTGAAGAAGCACGTCAAAGAGTTCCGCTTCGAGAATGCTTCCGAATACAAGCCCGGCGATGAGATCAAGGCTGACATCTTCGCGGCAGGCGACAAGATCGACGCCACTGCAGTTACCAAGGGCAAAGGCTTCCAGGGCGCCATCAAGCGTTTCAACCAGCACAGAGGCCCCATGGGACACGGCTCCAAGTTCCATCGTCATCAGGGTTCCAATGGTTCAAGTTCCGATCCCAGCAGGGTCTTCAAGGGCAAAGGAATGCCCGGACATATGGGCAGCGTACAGGTGACGGTCAGAAACCTTGAGATCGTCCGCGTGGATGCTGAAAAGAACCTGCTCCTTGTCAAGGGTGCGATTCCCGGACCCAAGAAGGGCCTTGTGACCATCAAAGAGACCACAAAGGCGGACGCCTGATCACAGGTCTTTAGAAAGGAGGAACGCAGATGGCGAACGTATCTGTTTTCAATATGGAAGGCAATGAGGTCGGAAAGATGGACCTCAATGACGCGATTTTCGGCGTCGAAGTAAATGAGAACCTGATCCACATGGCAGTTGTCCAGCATCTGGCAAACAAGCGCCAGGGGACACAGAAAGCCAAGACCCGCGGCGAGGTCTCCGGAGGAGGCAGAAAGCCCTGGAGACAGAAGGGTACCGGCCATGCGCGTCAGGGTTCAACGAGAGCTCCCCAGTGGAAGGGCGGCGGCGTTGTATTTGCGCCCGTTCCCCGCGACTATTCCTTCAAGATGAACAAGAAGGAAAAGAGGATCGCCCTCAAGTCCGCACTGAGCGACCGCGTGCAGGAAGGCAGAGTCATCGTCCTCGACGAGCTCAAGCTCGACGAGATCAAGACCAAAGCTTTCGCAAAGGTTCTTGAGAACCTGAAGATCGGCGGCAAGTCCCTCTTCGTTCTCGGCGATATGGATCAGAACGTGATCCTTTCCGCAAGGAACCTGCCTGATACCAAGACAACCCAGACGTCTGAGATCAACGTCTATGACATCATGAATGCACAGACACTGGTCATGACCAAAGACGCTGTCGCGAAGATCGAGGAGGTGTATGCATAATGGCAACGCTCGAATATTACGACATTCTGTTAAAGCCCGTCATCACGGAGAAGAGCATGGAAATGATGGCCGAGAAGAAGTACACCTTCCTGGTACATCCCGATGCGAATAAATATCAGATCAAGACTGCCGTTGAGAGACTTTTCGAAGGCGCAAAGGTCGAGAAGGTCAACACTCTGAACTGCGACGGCAAGAAGAAGAGAAGAGGCATGGTCTTCGGCAAGACGGCAAAGACCAAAAAGGCTATCGTCAAGCTCACCCCCGACAGCAAGGACATTGAGGTCTTCAGCGGACTTTGATGAACATTGCATGGGCATCGGATCAGACAGGATCCGTGCAGGGGCTTTTGGAAAAAAAGACCCCGCCGGGTATACGGATCCTGCACAGCGCGGTGCAAACAGACATGAATAGGAGAACCAATCATGGGAATTAAAAAGTATACCGCTTATACACCGTCGAGAAGAAACATGACGGGATCGGATTTCAGCGAAATCACAAAGAAGACCCCTGAGAAATCACTTGTCGAGTCCCTCAAAAAGAATGCGGGACGCAACAATCAGGGTAAGATCACTGTCAGACATCACGGCGGCGGAAACAGAAGAAAATACAGACTGGTTGATTTCAGGAGAATCAAGGACGGCATCCCCGCAAAGGTCATCGGCATCGAGTACGATCCCAACAGAACAGCCAACATCGCGCTGATCTGCTATGCGGATGGTGAGAAATCCTACATCCTTGCTCCCCAGGGACTGACTGACGGCATGACCGTCATGAACGGCGAGAAGGCCGAGATCAGAGTCGGCAACTGCCTGCCTCTGTCTGCGATCCCTGTTGGTACCCAGGTACACAACATCGAGCTCAAGCCCGGCAAGGGCGGCCAGATGGTCCGCAGCGCCGGCACAAGCGCGCAGCTGATGGCTAAAGAAGGCAAGTACGCTACCCTGCGTCTTCCCTCCGGCGAAATGAGAATGGTCCCCCTGGAGTGCCGTGCCACTATCGGCGTTATCGGCAACATCGACCACAACCTGATCAACTATGGTAAGGCAGGCCGGAAGCGCCACATGGGCATTCGTCCCACAGTCCGCGGTTCCGTCATGAATCCTAACGACCATCCTCACGGCGGCGGCGAAGGCAAGGCTCCGATCGGACGTCCGGGACCTTCCACTCCCTGGGGCAAGCCTGCACTTGGCTACAAGACACGTAAGAAGAAAGCTTCTGATAAGCTGATCGTGAGAAGACGCGGCGCCAAGAAGTAAAAAAAGGTGAATACAGCGACCCGGATGAAAAAGGCCGGCGCTGAGGTTAAATAAGGAGAATACTTACCATGGCAAGATCATTGAAAAAGGGACCGTTTGCGGATAAGAGCCTTTTGAAGAAGATTGACGAGATGAACGCTTCCGGCAGCAAGCAGGTCATCAAGACCTGGTCCCGCCGTTCTACGATTTTCCCGTCATTTGTTGGCCACACGATTGCTGTCCACGACGGACGCAAGCACGTGCCGGTGTATGTGACCGAAGATATGGTCGGACACAAGCTCGGAGAGTTCGTTATGACCAGAACCTACAGAGGACACCAGGGCAACAACAAGAATGAGAGAAAGTCTTCGGCAGGCTGAGCCCCGGAGTTGATTCATTGAAAGGAGTGGAACTATGGCAAACGGACATAGAACCCAGATTAAACGAGAGAGAAACGCTCAGAAGGACACCCGTCCCTCCGCAAAGCTTTCTTACGCCAGGATTCCTGTTCAGAAGGCATGCTTCGTCATGGACGCGATCCGCGGCAAAGATGTCGAGACAGCAGCAGGCATCCTTACATATAACAACAGATATGCTTCAGAAGTGATCCTGAAGCTCCTCAACTCCGCAGTGGCGAATGCCGAGAACAACCTCGGCCTCAATCCCGCCAACCTGTACGTCGCCGAGTGCTATGCCTTTGACGGCCCGACCATGAAGAGGATCAGGCCCAGGGCACAGGGCAGAGCCTACAGGATCCTGAAGAGGATGAGCAACCTCAAGATCGTCCTTGACGAGAAGAAGAGTGAAGCGTAAGCGGAAAAATGAAAGGAGCCAAGAATGGGACAGAAAGTTAATCCTCATGGTCTGCGCGTAGGCATCATCAAGGACTGGGACTCCAGGTGGTATGCTGAAGGCGACTTCGCGGACCTGCTCGTTGAAGATTACAATATCAGAAAATTTCTGAAGAAAAAGCTCTACAGCGCCGGCATCTCCAAGGTTGAGGTGGAGCGCGCGTCTGACCGCGTCAAGGTCGTCGTCTACGCGCAGAAGCCCGGTGTCATCATCGGCAAGGGCGGCGCTGAGATCGAGAATACCAGAAAACAGCTTTCCAAGATGACCGGCAAGAAGATCCTTCTTGACATCAAGCTGATCAAGCACCCCGACAAGGATGCACAGCTGGTCGCTGAGAATATCGCGCAGCAGCTTGAGGGACGTATTTCCTTCAGAAGAGCCATGAAGTCCTGCATGGGCAGAACCATGAAGGCCGGCGCTCTCGGAATCAAGGCTGCCTGCGGCGGACGTCTGGGCGGCGCTGACATTGCGCGTACCGAGACTTACTCCGAGGGAACCATTCCGCTGCAGACACTGCGCGCGGATATCGATTATGGCTTTGCGGAAGCAAATACCACCTACGGCAAGGTTGGCGTCAAGGTGTGGATCTACAAGGGTGAGGTGCTTCCCACAAAGAACACAGATAAAGCAGAAGGGGGTGACCGCTGATGTTAATGCCCAAGAGAGTGAAATATCGTAAACAGTTCCGCGGCAGCATGGCAGGTACGCCCACCAGGGGCACAAAGATCGCTTACGGTGAGTACGGTCTTGTCTGCACCGAGCCCGTCTGGATCCGTTCCAATCAGATCGAGGCAGCTCGTGTCGCCATGACCCGTTACGTCCGCAGAGGCGGTAAGATCTGGATCAAGATCTTCCCTGACAAGCCCGTCACCAAGAAACCTGCTGAGGTCCGTATGGGCTCCGGTAAGGGCGCTGTGGAATACTGGGTAGCTGTTGTCAAGCCCGGCAGAGTCATGTTCGAGATCGCCGGTGTTCCTGAAGAGACTGCAAAAGAAGCACTCCGCCTTGCAGCCAACAAGCTTCCCTGCAAGTGCAAGATCGTTTCGAAAGCGCAATTGGAAGGTGGTGCAGTTTAAATGAAGAGTAAAGCGTACGTCGAGGACCTTAGAAGTAAAAACATCGAAGAGCTGAACCAGGAACTTGTTTCCGCCAAGAAAGAGCTTTTCAATCTGAGATTCCAGAATGCCACGAACCAGCTGACGAACACGGCCAGGATCAGAGAAGTCCGCAGAAATATTGCCAGGATCAAGACCATGATCAGCGCCAATGAGCAGTGAGCAGGATTTACAGCACCCTGTGCTGTCCTTGGGGCAGCCAGGGGAGATTCTGAGAATAAAGGAGAATAACCGTGGAAAGAAATCTTAGAAAAGTCCGCATCGGCAAGGTTGTCAGCGACAAGATGGACAAGACCGTCGTCGTGGCGATCGAAGACCACATCAAGCATCCGCTGATCGGAAAGATCGTCAAGAGGACATACAAGCTCAAAGCACATGATGAGCAGAACGAGTGCGGAATCGGTGATACCGTCCGCGTTATGGAGACAAGACCGCTCTCCAAGACCAAGAGATGGAGAGTCGTGAACGTCATCGAGAAGGCAAGGTAATCGATCGCAGTAGGATCATTACCCTGCATCGTAATCTGCCTGACGAGATCGCAGTTACAGGAATGGCCGTATGAGCAGAAAGCCGTGAAAGCCCGCGGATGAAAGCGGGACGCGCCCCTGCTCCTCTGGGCCGTACGGGCACCGGCCGGGAAAACGCTTCCCGGCGGTAAGGGCCTGTACCAGAACCGCAAGAAAGGAAAAAACAGATATGATTCAGCAGGAAAGCAGACTCAGAGTTGCCGATAATACCGGTGCGAAGGAAATCCTCTGCATCCGCGTCTGCGGCGGCTCCACAAGAAGATATGCAAGGATCGGTGATACCATTATCGCGACTGTCAAGGAAGCAGCTCCCGGCGGCGTCGTCAAAAAGGGTGATGTTGTCAAGGCTGTCGTTGTCCGCACGGTCAACACAACCAGGCGCAAAGACGGTTCCTACATCAGATTTGATGAGAACGCCGCAGTCATTATCAAAGACGACCAGACTCCGACAGGCACACGTATCTTCGGACCTGTGGCCAGAGAGCTTCGTGAGAAGAAGTTCATGAAGATCCTCTCCCTGGCTCCTGAAGTCTTATAAGGAGGAGAGAGCTATGGCAATGAATAAGATCAAGGTTGGCGATACTGTCAGAGTCATGACCGGCAAGAGCAAGGGTCATGAGGGCAAGGTTATCTCCGTCGACCGTAAAAAAGGCAGAGTCACCGTAGAAGGTGCAAATATCGTCACAAAGCATCAGAAGCCTTCCATGGCAAACCAGAACGGCGGCATCGTGCAGCAGGAAGCTGCCATGGATATCTCCAATGTCATGCTGGTCGTTGACGGCCAGGTCACCCGCGTAGGTTTCAGCGGTGAGGGCAGGAGCAAAGTCCGCATCGCCAAGAAGACCGGCAAGGTGGTCGAGTAATACAGCCGCAGCGTGACAGGCGTGACGCTTTGGAGCGCAGGTTTGTCGACTATGCTCAGGCCCTGTCAGGCATCAATCACCGGCATCGCGTGATCCGGCCGGCCGCCTGACGGAGCTCAGGAGTAACAGCATATTAGGAGGAAAATACGTTGAGTAGACTCAAAGATCTGTATATGAATGAGATCCGCGAACAGATGATGAAGAAGTTCGGCTACAAGAACATCATGCAGGTTCCGAAGCTGGACAAGATCGTCGTCAACATGGGCATCGGTGAGGCAAGAGAGAACGAGAAGATCCTCGACGCAGCCACAAGGGATATGGCCATCATCACCGGACAGAAGCCCGTTATCACAAAAGCGAAAAAGTCCATCGCTAACTTCAAGATCAGGGAAGGCATGCCTATCGGCTGCAAGGTCACACTTCGCGGCGACCGCATGTACGAGTTCCTTGACAGGCTTGTCAACCTGGCACTTCCCCGTGTCCGTGACTTCCGCGGCGTAAACCCCAATTCCTTTGACGGAAGAGGCAACTACGCGCTGGGCATCAAAGAACAGCTGATCTTCCCCGAGATCGAGTACGACAAGATCGACAAGGTCAGGGGCATGGACATCATTTTCACCACCACGGCAAAAACCGATGAGGAAGCAAGGGAGCTCCTTCGCCTCTTCAATATGCCTTTTGCCAGGGAGCAGCAGTAACCCTGTCAACCTGTTGGGACAGTCCAGAGCCGTGAGCACAGAACGCTCCGACGGATATAGAATCAGGAGATAAAATAATGGCAAAAACAGCTATGAAAATGAAACAGCAGGCGAAACCCAAGTTTTCCACCAGAGCCTACACCCGCTGCAGGATCTGTGGACGCCCGCACTCGGTTCTTAAAAAGTATGGAATCTGCAGAATCTGCTTCCGGGAACTGGCATACAAGGGTCAGATTCCGGGCGTTAAGAAAGCCAGCTGGTAAGGAACTGAAACTATTTATTCGTTTTCAGCCCCTTAAACAAAGCGGAGTTATTTGAAATTTGGTGAATCCACTATCAGGAGGCAAAATCAATGACAATGAGCGATCCTATTGCAGATATGCTTACAAGAATCCGTAACGCAAACACTGCAAAACACGATACAGTCGATATTCCCTCTTCCAAGATGAAGCTCGCGATCGCGAACATCCTGCTCGACGAAGGTTACATCAGGAAGTATGAGATGGTCGACAACGGCAATTTCCAGGATATCCGCATCACCCTGAAGTACGGCGCGGACAAGAATGACAAGATCATCACCGGTCTCAAGAGGATCTCCAAGCCCGGTCTTCGCGTCTATGCCAAGAAGGATGAAGTTCCGAAGGTACTTGACGGACTCGGCACCGCGATCCTTTCCACCAACCAGGGCGTGATCACCGACAAGAAGGCCAGAGAGCTCGAAGTCGGCGGCGAAGTGCTTGCATTCATCTGGTAATACCGTAGAGGCGGCGTCAGGCCGCCCCGGGGAAAAAGGAAAAAGAAATCAATAAGAATCAGGACCATATCGATTATGCCGTGATCCACAGCACAGACCTGGATCCGGTATATGGAATACTGCTTAGAAAAGAAAATACAATCAGGAGGTACGGGCATGTCACGCATCGGTAAAATGCCAATCGCTATTCCTGCAGGCGTCACTGTAGAGATAGCAGAAAATAATAAAGTGACTGTAAAGGGTCCCAAAGGTACTTTGGAGAGAACCCTTCCGGGTGAGATGAAGATCACGCAGAACGATGGCGTCATCACCATCGAGAGACCCAATGATCTGAAGAAGGAAAAATCCCTTCATGGACTGACCAGAAGCCTGCTCCACAACATGGTGGTCGGTGTGTCTGCCGGTTTCGAGAAGAAGCTGGAAGTCAACGGCGTTGGTTACAGAGCGGCGAAGTCAGGCAATACGCTTACGCTTAGCTTAGGATATTCCCATCCCGTTGAGATGACAGATCCCGAAGGCGTCACCACCGAGGTCCAGGGCAATGTGATCACCGTCAAGGGGATTGATAAAGAAGCCGTCGGACAGTTTGCAGCCAACATCAGAGACAAGCGCAGACCTGAACCTTACAAGGGCAAGGGCATCAAGTACTCGGATGAGACCATCCGCCGCAAAGTTGGTAAGACCGGCAAGAAATAAATTACAGCTTCAGTCCGCGTGACTGAATAAGCCATAATTCTGTTCTGGCTGCCGGAAGGCAGAGACCTGAGGAACTGATGACTTACCTGGGACATCAGGATGTGACAGGAAGGCATCCGGCGGCATATACTTGGAGGAATTCATAATGGTAAAGAAAGCAAACAGGAAGGCGATCCGCGAGAAAAAGCACTCCAGGATCCGCAACAGGATCAGCGGGACTGCACAGTGCCCCCGCCTTGCCGTATACAGAAGCAATAAACACATCTATGCACAGATCATCGACGACGACGCCCAGACCACTCTGGTGGCTGCAGGTACGATCGAGAAGGAAATCCAGGATGCTGTTGAGCATACAGATGATATCGCAGCAGCTGAGAAGGTCGGTGAAGTGATCGCAAAGAGAGCAGCCGAGAAGGGTATCAAGGAAGTGGTCTTTGACCGCGGTGGATACATCTACATGGGCAAGGTTGCAGCTCTGGCAGACGCTGCCCGCAAGGCCGGCCTGGAATTCTAAGGAGGAGAATGTGTGATGAAACATACAATGATCGATACAAGCCAGATGGAACTTTCCGATAAGGTTGTGGCCATCAAGCGCGTTACGAAGGTTGTCAAAGGCGGCCGCAACATGCGCTTCACGGCGCTCGTTGTTGTCGGTGACGGAAACGGCCATGTCGGCTGCGGCCTGGGCAAGGCCACTGAAATCCCCGAGGCGATCCGCAAGGGCAGAGAAGACGCTTCCAAGAACCTTGTCAGTGTTGCCCTCGACGAAGTCGCCAGCATTTCCCACGATTACATCGGCAAATACGGCAGTGCTTCCGTCCTTCTGAAGAAGTCTCCCGATGGTACCGGTATCATCGCAGGCGGTCCTGCACGTACTGTCTGTGAGCTGGCCGGCATCAAGAACATCCGTACCAAGTCTCTTGGCTCCAACAACAAGCAGAACGTCGTTCTGGCAACCATCAACGGCCTCAGCCAGCTGAAGGTTCCGGAAGAAGTCGCGGCAAGACGCGGCAAGACCGTCGCTGAGCTCAAGGGCTGACCGGAGCAAGACAAAACGATCTGAAAGGAGATATCGAAAATGCCTACAGATGTGAAAGAAACAGCAGCTGAGCCGAAGAAGCTGAAAATCACTCTGATCAAGTCTACCATCGGTGCTGTTCCCAAGAACCGCGCGATTGTCAAGTCCATGGGATTCAAGAAGCTGAACAGCTCTGTGATCCTTCCTGACAACGCCGCGACCAGGGGTCAGATCAGACTGATCAATCATATGGTCAAGGTCGAAGAGCTGAACTAATAGTCAGGAGGTATATCATGGATTTACATAATCTTAAGCCTGCGGAAGGCTCCAAGCACGATAATTACCGCAGAGGCCGCGGCCATGCTTCCGGCAACGGCAAGACAGCCGGTTACGGCCACAAGGGTCAGAAGGCAAGGAGCGGAGCTCCCAGGCCCGGATTTGAAGGCGGCCAGATGCCTCTTTACAGGAGACTTCCCAAGAGAGGTTTCAAAAACTACAATGCGAAAGACATCGTTGCCATTGACATCAAGACCCTCGAGAGATTTGAGGACGGTGCGGTTGTTGACGAGCAGACTCTCCTTGAGAGCGGGGCTGTCAGCAGGATCGGCGATGGCGTCAAAATCGTTGGCAACGCAGACCTGGGCAAGAAGCTGACCGTCAAGGTCACAGCCTTCAGCGCTGCAGCCAAGGAAAAGATCGAAGCAGCAGGCGGAACAGCCGAAACGATTGGCCGCTGATCGTCATTGAAATAGCAATGCCATACCGGAGTGTCTGACACCCGGTATGGCTTCCCCTTTATCCCGGCACTTTGCTTTCAGTAGAAAACTTTGTCCGGCAGAGAGACTGCTCCTGCGAGCCCTTGTTTTCCCGACAGGATGCTCCTGCGCAGCCCCCTCCTAACGGTCGAAGGCTCCGGCAGAGATGTGCTGGGGGAGGGGCCAAGTATTTCGGAAAGGCCTGGTTAGAATGTTTGACTCGATCAAAAATGTATTTAAAGTAAAAGAAATCAGAATAAAGCTTCTGTTTACTTTTCTGATGATGATCGTCATCCGTTTCGGGTGTCAGCTCCCTGTACCCGGTGTAGACAGAAACTATTTCGCAGACTGGTTTGCGCAGCAGACCGGTGATGCGTTCAGCTTTGTGGACGCGTTTACCGGCGGCTCTTTCCTGAACATGTCAGTACTGGCGCTCAACATCACGCCGTATATCACATCCTCGATCATCATACAGCTGCTGACGATCGCGATCCCCAAGCTCGAAGAGCTGCAGAAGGAAGGCGAGGAAGGCAGAAAGATGATGACCGCGATCACAAGGTATGTGACCGTAGCGCTGGCCCTGCTGGAATCCTCCGCCATGGCGATCGGATTCGGACGTCAGGGACTTCTGGAAGAGTTCAATGCCCTGAATATCATCATGGTCATTGCCACTCTCACCGCAGGAAGTGCCTTCCTGATGTGGATCGGTGAACAGATCACCGTCCACGGGATCGGAAACGGTATTTCCATCGTCCTGTGCATCAACATTATTTCCAGGATGCCTCAAGACATCGCCGCACTGTTCACCCAGTTTGTAATCGGAAAGAATGTGGCCTTCGGAGCCCTTGCCGCCGTGATCATCATTGCGGTCATTCTTCTCATGATCATCCTGGTCATTCTGCTCAATGACGCAGAGAGAAAGATCCCTGTGTCCTACGCGCAGAAGATCAACGGCAGGCGTTTTACCGCCGGCCAGACATCGGTCATCCCGCTCAAGGTCAATACGGCGGGCGTTATGCCGATCATCTTTGCTTCATCCCTGATGGAGTTCCCTGGAATCATTTCCACTCTGGCGGGATACAGAGGAACAGGAGTGTGGTCGGAGGTCCTCCGCTACCTGAGCTCCTCTTACTGGTGTAATCCTTCCTACATTAAATATACTCTCGGACTGCTGCTGTACATCCTGCTTCTGATCTTCTTCGCGTATTTCTATACCTCGATCACCTTCAATCCGATCGAGATCGCGGACAACCTCAAGAAGCGCGGCGGCTTCATTCCCGGTATCCGTCCGGGTAAACCTACAAGTGAATATCTGAACCGTATCCTGAACTACATTATCTTTATCGGCGCCATTGGTCTGACTATCGTCGGTATTCTGCCTTTCATTTTCCGCGGGCTTTTCAATGCCTCGATCTCTTTTGGCGGAACGAGCCTGATCATCGTCGTCAGCGTGGTGCTTGAGACCATTAAACAGGTCGAGTCCATGATGCTGGTAAGAAATTACAGAGGTTTCCTCAACGACTGATACAAATTTCGAAGGCGGACAGCCACTTTACCGTCCGCCTTCGTTGCATTTCATTTTATGACCGCGCGGCGGACCTGCGCCGTGCCCGGTCGCAATCTGTTTTTTGCTGATTTATGGATCCCGGAACTCAGGCCCGTAAATAAACCAAATGACATCATTATTCATCTGTTTTCCTGAAGTTCTTTATTTACGGGACTTTCGGCACTGTTACTTTATAACTTCCGAATTTTGAGAACAGTGCCTTATCAACACTCAGGAGGTAAACCATGAAAATCGTTATGCTCGGAGCGCCCGGAGCGGGCAAAGGCACACAGGCACAGATGATGGCGGAGAAGTTCGGACTTCCTCATATCTCCACCGGAGATATCTTCCGCGCCAATATCAAGAACGGCACTGAGCTCGGCAAGAAGGCAAAGGCATTCATGGATGCCGGCCAGCTCGTTCCCGATGAACTCACAGTAGAGCTCCTTCTGGACAGGGTGAAAGCGGATGACTGCGCAAAGGGATATATCCTGGATGGATTCCCCCGCACGATCCCTCAGGCTGAAGTCCTGACAGATACCCTCGCCAAGACCGGCGAACAGATCGATTACGCGATCAATGTGGATGTTCCGGACAGCAATATCGTAGACCGCATGAGCGGACGCCGTTCATGTCCCAAATGCGGTGCTTCCTATCACATCACATTTATTCCTCCCAAAAAAGAGGGGATCTGTGACAACTGCGGCAGCGAGCTGATCCAGCGCGATGATGACAAGCCCGAGACTGTCCAGAACAGGCTCGCCGTCTACCATGAGCAGACTCAGCCCCTGATCGACTTCTACGCGAACAAGGGAGTCCTTCGCACTGTCGACGGAACCAAAGATATGAAAGAAGTGTTTGATGCCATTAGCGCGATCCTGGAAGGCTGAACAGAACAGGCGCTGATGTTCGAGGAATAAGAGATCACGTCAGCCGGCTGCTCTTATAGACTGCAAAGGAGAAAAATTTATGTCAAAAGCAGATGTTATCGAGCTCGAGGGAATTGTTACGGAAAAGCTCCCCAATACCATGTTCAAGGTGAAGCTTGAAAACGGGGCGATCATCCTTGCACACATCAGCGGAAAGCTTCGCCAGAACTTTATCCGTATTCTGCCCGGAGACAAGGTTACACTGGAAATGTCCACCTATGACCTTACAAAAGGAAGGATCATCTGGAGAGACAAGTAAAAAGATAAGTAATAAGATAAGTAATAAGAAAGACTTCTCATTAATCTTATTTATTCTTATTAATATAGTTAATATTTAATATAGTTAATATAGAAGATTAATATAGAAGATGTCCGCTTGATCAGGAGCCGTTTTCCCTGCGGGAAACAGCTCCTGATATTGCTTTAGTATTGTTCTTTAAAAAATACAATAAAAATATCTTGTATTTCAATATTGTGTATGTTAGTATTGCATTTGTCTGTAAATGAGCAGGGGGAGACCCTTGCTCAATTGTCCTGTCTTAAACCGTCAGGAGCCGGGAACGGCTCCGGCTACGCATTTCAAAGGGCGGGGTGATTTCGGACATACCCGGTAACAGGCACCTGGCGGGTTCCGCCGCGGGTGTCATTCAGGAAAGGAGCAGGAGATGAAGGTTAGAGCTTCAGTCAAGCCCATGTGCGATAAGTGCAAGGTCATTAAGCGCAAGGGTATCGTCAGGATCATCTGCGAGAATCCGAAACACAAACAGAGGCAGGGTTGAGCGAGCTAATTGAATTGCTCTGAATCATAGAATAGATGACGCCCCGTTAACCCAAATCAACACAGACCGGGGCGGTTCTTTACTCTTTGATACCATGCCGATGAAATGTACTCTGCCGGTTCCCAGGAGGAGCCAGCCGGTACACGGGGAAGCGGTGCGGGATTTCCGCGTCCGGATCCTTCCGGGACCGCATCCTGATCGCAGTGGAAAGACCGGCTTTGGCCGGTTGGGCATAAAATACATGAAACGGAACATGTCTTTGTGCCCCAGTCAATCAGTAGATTTTTAGTAGAAGGAGAGTTTTACAATGGCTCGTATCGCAGGTGTAGATTTACCCAGAGATAAGCGCGTTGAGATCGGTCTGACCAGTATTTACGGGATCGGCCGCACCTCTGCAACCAAGATCGTCGACAAGGCAGGCGTCAATCCCGACACCAGGTGCAGGGATCTGACTGATGAAGAAGTCAAGAAACTCAGTGAAGTTATCAGCGAAGACTACATGGTCGAAGGTGATCTCCGCAGAGAAGTCGCGATGAACATCAAGCGTCTCAGTGAGATCGGCTGCTACAGAGGCATCCGCCACAGAAAAGGCCTTCCTGTCCGCGGCCAGAAGACCAAGACCAATGCAAGGACCAGAAAGGGCCCGAAGAAGACCATCGCAAACAAGAAGAAATAATTAATGTAAAAACAGTATTCTGCCCCCGGGACATCGCCGGGAAAGCGGCCTGAGGGGCACGGAGAATGGGAAAGAAAGTAGGTTAGTTTTATGGCAAAACAGCAATCCTCCAGAAGGAAGCAGGTTAGACGTGTCAAGAAAAACGTTGAACGCGGACAGGCGCACATCCAGTCCTCTTTTAACAATACGATCGTTACCCTGACAGATACACAGGGCAACGCTCTGAGCTGGGCAAGTGCAGGCGGTCTTGGATTTAAAGGTTCAAGGAAATCTACTCCCTATGCAGCACAGATGGCTGCAGAGACGGCTACAAAGGCAGCGCTCATCCATGGGCTTAAGGCTGTCGATGTTTTCGTAAAGGGACCTGGATCAGGCAGAGAGGCTGCTATCCGCGCGCTCAATTCCAACGGACTTGAGATCATCAGCATCACTGATGTCACACCGGTTCCCCACAACGGATGCCGTCCTCCCAAGAGAAGGAGAGTCTGACCGTATTTCACGGCCGGTATACAGACCCTGAACAGATTGGATGAAGACACGGTAATGACCGGCAGGACAGACTGTCCGGACATCCGTGCTGTAAACAACATGTGCCTGCGGATCTTTTTCGCAGGGCGCAGAAATAAGAAAGGATTAGAACAATGGCAGTAAATAGAACTCCGGTACTTAAGAGATGCAGATCTCTTGACCTTGATCCCGTATTCCTTGGATATGATAAGAAGTCCAAGAGACAGCTGATCCGCAGAAGCCGCAAGCTCAGTGAGTACGGCACCCAGCTGCGCGAGAAGCAGAAAGCCAAATTTATCTACGGCGTCCTTGAGAAGCCTTTCCGCAATTATTATGACAAGGCAGACAGGATGAAGGGCATGACCGGTGAGAACCTGATGACCATGCTCGAGAGCCGCCTGGACAACGTCGTCTACCGTATGGGATTCGCACGTACCCGCCGCGAGGCACGCCAGGTTGTCGGCCACAAGCATATCACTGTCAACGGCAAAGTCGTCAATGTTCCTTCCTATCTCGTGAAGGCAGGCGATGTGATCGAGGTAAAAGAGAAGTCCAGAAGCATCCAGCGCTTCAAGGATATTGCCGAGGTCACCGGCGGCAGACTTACTCCCGAATGGGTTGATGTCGACAAAGAAAACCTCAAGGGCACTGTCAGCCAGCTGCCTAAGAGAGAGCAGATCGACGTTCCCGTAAACGAGATGCTCATCGTCGAGTTGTACTCCAAGTAATGTGACTGTGCGCAGAGCGCAAAGGAGGATTTACGAGTGTTTGATTTTGAGAGACCGAGCATCGAGGTCGTTAAGATCTCTGATGATAAGAAATACGGCAGATTTGTTGTCGAGCCTCTGGAGAGAGGCTATGGCATCACCCTGGGAAATTCCCTCCGCCGGATCATGCTCTCTTCACTTCCCGGCGCTGCGGTGAGTCAGGTTAAAATTGATGGCGTACAGCATGAGTTCAGCACGATCCCCGGTGTCAAGGAAGATATCACCGAGATCATCATGAACATTAAGAGCCTCGCGATCAAGAACGACAGCGAGTCCAATGAGCCCAAGACAGCCTTCATTGACTATGAGGGCGAGGGCATTGTGCGCGCTTCGGATATCCAGATCGATTCTGATATAGAGATCATGAATCCTGACCTTGTGATTGCCACTCTGAGCGGAAAGGACACCCGTCTTTTTGTAGAGCTCACGATCACAAAAGGGAGGGGTTATGTCAGTTCTGACCGCAACAAGACCCCTGACACCAAGATCGGCGTGATTCCGATCGACTCCATCTACACACCTGTCGAAAGGGTGAACGTGACGGTCGAGAATACACGTGTAGGCCAGCAGACAGACTTTGACAAACTGACACTGGATGTCACAACTGACGGAACCATTGCACCGGATGAGGCTGTCAGCCTTGCCGCCAAGGTCCTCAGTGAGCACCTGAGTATCTTTATCAACCTGTCTGAGAAGGCCAGGACCGCAAAGGTGATCTCCGAGGAAAAGGAAAATCCCAAGGAGAAGGCACTTGAGATGAGTATTGATGAACTGGAGCTTTCCGTGCGTTCCTACAACTGCCTCAAGCGCGCAGGCATCAATACAGTGGAAGAACTTTGCAACAAGACCCCCGAGGAGATGATGAAAGTCAGGAACCTCGGCAGGAAGTCTCTGGAAGAAGTCCTCGAAAAGCTCAAAGAGCTGGGACTGAAGCTCAATTCGAGCGAAGATCCCTCCTGAGGAGAGTCCGTCCCGCTGCGGTAAATCCGTCTGGTGCGCAGCAGGAGATGCCGGAATTAAGGACCTGTAAACGTCATAGACGCCGCGAAAGATACGAATGACTGTATGACTATATACTGCAATGTACCGTTGCAGTACACATAATTGTGTACTGCAGCAACTGCAGTCATAGCGGCACAGAGGACGGACCGGTCGTTCCGGAACCGGCAGCAGGTAAGACCAAAGAGCGCTGCCGCCGGCATCATCATAACTATGAACTGGAGGAAAATATCATGGCAATGTACAGAAAATTAGGTAAGAAGACAAAACTCAGAAAGGCCCTGCTCCGCAACCAGGTCACAGCCCTGATCTATCACGGCAGGATCACGACCACCGAGGCCCGCGCCAAGGAAATCCGCAAGATCGTTGAGCCCATGATCACCATGGCTGTCAAGGAGCGCGACAATTTTGAGACCGTGACCGTCAAGGCCAAGGTTGCCCGCAAGGACAAAGACGGCAAGCGCGTCAAAGAGGTCATCGACGGCAAGCGCGTCACTGTTTACGACGAAGTCGAGAAACAGGTCACCAAGGATGCTCCCAGCCGTCTGCATGCCAGAAGGCAGATCCTTCGCTACCTCTATCCCGTCGTAGAAGTTCCCACTGAAGCAAAGGGACGCAAAAAGAACACCAAGAAGGTTGACCTTGTCGCCAAGATGTTCACTGAGTACGGCCCCAAGTACGCAGGCAGGAACGGCGGTTATACCAGGATCATCAAGATCGGCCAGCGCCGCGGCGATGGTGCGATGGAAGTCGTACTGGAATTTGTCTGATCTGCTTAATGAGGCTGCAGTACCCGGTATGGCGTGATTTCAGCAGCCAAAGATTGATTTTAAAAAGCCTCCAGGGATTTCCCGGAGGCTTTTTTGAAAAAACCAGCGCGGGGCATTATGCCCCTGGAACTTTTTTGAAAATCAGCGCGGGGCATTATACCCCTGAAACTATTTTGAAAACCAGCTGAGGGCCTGCCCGGAAGGAAGGATCGATATGATCAAAGTCAGCAAACTGATCCATGACTATATTCAGAGAGACGAAGACGGAAATCCTTCCGGAACGATCCGCGCGATCGATGATGTCTCGCTTGATGTAAAGCCGGGGCAGTTTATCGCGATCCTCGGGCACAACGGATCCGGAAAATCCACCCTGGCCAAACATCTCAATGCCCTTCTGTTCCCGACCGAGGGCGCAGTCTGGATCAATGGACTGGATACCAGAGACCAGCAATACCTCTGGGAGATCCGTCAGACCGCCGGTATGGTTTTTCAGAATCCGGATAACCAGATCATCGGCCAGGTCGTTGAGGAGGATGTGGGCTTCGGCCCCGAAAACATGGGAGTGCCGACGGAGGAAATCTGGGAACGGGTCGAAGAGAGCCTCAAGGCAGTCGGCATGTACGAGTATCGGAAAAAATCCCCCAACCGCCTGTCGGGCGGCCAGAAACAAAGGGTATCCATAGCCGGCGTGATCGCCATGCATCCCAGATGCATCGTCATGGATGAACCGACGGCCATGCTCGACCCCTCAGGGCGGGCGGACGTCATCAGGGCGGCGCTTACCCTGAACAAGGGAGAGGGGATCACGATTATCCTGATCACCCACTATATGGAAGAAGCCATACAGGCGGACAGGATCTTCGTGATGGACAGGGGCAGGATCGCCATGCAGGGCTCCCCCAGAGAGATTTTCTCCAGAGTGGAAGAGATGCAGGAGCTTCATCTGGACGTGCCTCAGGTCACTCTGCTCGCGCACACCCTGCGCAGCAGAGGGGTGGATATCCCGGAAGGGATTCTGACATCAGAGGAGCTCGCCCGGGCAATCTGCCCTGACGCGAAGTGAGCAGACTGGTTTTCCAGTCAGGGAAGGGACAGCAGGCCCTGGATCTGCCAGGCTGCAGATTGAATAGCAGGTTGAATATACCTTCCAGGCCGGAAAGGAATGAAGACAGTAAACAGAGTAGCAGGGGAACAGACGGAAGATGGGAATTCAATTAGAAAAAGTGAGTTATGTCTATGAGCAGGGTACGGCTATGCAGACCTCAGCTCTGCAGGATGTGACCCTGGAAATACCGGATAATCAGTTCATCGGTCTGATCGGGCACACCGGTTCAGGAAAATCGACCCTGGTCCAGCTTCTGAACGGACTCCTGAAACCGTCATCAGGACGTGTGCTGTATAACGGCGAGGATATCCACTCGGACAAATACGACAAGAAAGTTCTCCGCGCGGCGGTAGGGCTGGTATTCCAGTACCCGGAGCATCAGCTGTTCGAAGTGGACGTTCTTTCTGATGTCATGTACGGTCCGCGGAACCTGGGGCTGGATGAAGCGGAGTGCAAAAAGCGCGCGGTCGAAGCCCTTGCCGATGTCGGAATGGAAGAGGAGTATTTCAAGACATCTCCTTTTGACCTTTCCGGCGGGCAGAAAAGACGTGTCGCGATCGCCGGCGTTCTTGCCATGCGTCCCAGCATCCTTATTCTGGACGAGCCCACGGCAGGACTGGATCCGAGAGGGCGCGACGAGATCCTCGGGCTGATCTCCCGGATGAAAAAAGAGTATTCCATGACCATCATTCTTGTCTCCCACAGCATGGATGATGTCGCCCGCTATGTCGAGCGGATCATCGTGATGGGAGGCGGGAAAAAAATCTTTGACAACACTCCCGAGGGTGTCTTCAGACACTATAAAGAGCTGGAAGACCTGGGGCTTTCCGCTCCGCAGATCACCTACATTATGAACCTGCTGAAAGAGAAGGGTCTCGATGTCAGGACCAATGCCCTGACTGTCGAGCAGGCCGCTGAAGAGATTCTGGCAAAGATCCCCGTAAAAAAATAAAGTAACAGGACTGGGAACGGATATGTTTAAAGATATTACACTCGGACAATACTACCAGACAGATTCACTGCTCCACCGCCTGGATCCCCGCGTCAAGCTCGTGGGGACTCTGGTGTATATCATTTCGCTTTTTGTGGTGGACAGCTTTACGGGCTATATCATCGCGGGAATTTTTCTCGCGGCAATGATCGTGCTCTCAAATGTTCCTGTCGGCTATATTGTCCGCGGCATGCGCGCGATCCTGATCCTTCTCCTGATCACCATGTCCTTCAACCTGTTCCTGACTCCGGGCCAGGTGATTTTCCGTATCGGCTTTTTGAAAATAACCAGAGAGGGCCTCGCCTTTGCCATCAAGATGGCGATCCGCCTCTCCCTCCTCGTGATCGGGTCTTCCCTGATGACGCTCACGACGACCCCCAACCAGCTGACCGACGCCATTGAGAGCCTCCTGGGACCGCTCAAGCGCTTCCGCGTGCCGGTGCATGAGATCGCCATGATGATGTCCATAGCCCTGCGCTTTATCCCGATCCTGATGGAAGAGACGGACAAGATCATGAAAGCGCAGATCGCCAGAGGCGCCGACTTCGAGAGCAGAAATCTCATAAAAAAAATGAAGAGCCTTGTCCCACTCCTCGTGCCGCTGTTTATCTCGGCTTTCCGCCGCGCCAACGACCTCGCCATGGCCATGGAGGCCAGATGCTATAGAGGCGGCGCCGGGAGGACCAAGATGAAACCGCTGGTGTATCTGGGCAGAGACCGGGCAGCCTACCTCACCCTCTTCATCTATTTTGCGGTGTGCGTGGCTGTGAGAGTTCTCCCGCTTCCTTTTTGAAACAAGGAAACAAGGGGACGGTCCTTTTGTATCTGTCCCCCTGTCTCTTTCGCTTGGGAAACAAAGGGACGGTTAAAACAAAGGGACGGTCCTTTTGTAAAACAAAGGGACGGTCCTTTTGTATCTGTCCCCCTGTCTCTTTCGCTTTTATGCGGGTCAGGGCTCAGGAACTGTAGCGAAAGAATCTGTACGTTTTGCCTGCCTGGATTTCCGCGGAACAGCGTTGCCATCACCTGACGATGCTCATGGATCGATGTTCATGGATTGATGCTCATGGATTGATGCTCATGGATCGTAGATTCATTATTGTCATACGTTCTTCCGCTTTGTCAGCAAAAATCCATTCTGCGCAAACTGTACAGTCAGGAATTATGCGAAAATAACTTGACCATTTCGCGGAAGAAGTTATGGCATTATGAGTAAACGAATTCTTCTTTCCGTCGCTTATGACGGCACGGATTACGCCGGTTTCCAGGCGCAGAAGAGCGGTGTTCCCACGATCGAGGGAGAACTGAACCGCGCCCTGACTGAGCTTACCGGAGTACCAGTGGAGGTCATCGGGGCCAGCAGGACGGACTCGGGGGTGCACGCCCGCTGCAATCTCGCTGTATTCGATACGGAGAGCCGCATTCCCCCGGAAAAATTTGCCCATGCAATAAACGTTCGCCTTCCGGACCAGATCTGCGTCCAGACCTCCATGGAGGTTCCGGCGGATTTTCACCCTCGCCGGTGCAGCACGGTCAAGACCTATGAATACCGCATCTGGAACGCGCAGATGCCGGATCCCATGCGGCGGCTCTATACGTACTTTTCCCGGTACCGGTTTGATATTGATAAAATGAGAGAGGCTGCTGCATACCTGGTGGGCGAACATGATTTCAAGAGCTTCTGCAGTACTTATACGAGTGCGAAGACTACCGTCCGCGAGGTGCTGGCGGTTGATGTGGAGGAGATCCTGCCGGGATGTGAGACCGCACTACCAGGTTCTGAGACCGCGCTGCCAGGTTCTGAAATCGCGCTGCCAGGTTCTGAAATCGCACTGACAGGTTCTGAAATCGCACTGCCAGGTTCTGAGACCGCGCTGCCAGGTTCTGAAATCGCGCTGCCAGGTTCTGAAATCGCGCTGCCAGGTTCTGAAATCACACTGACAGGCTCTGAGAACGTTTCTGACAGCCGTTCTGATGCCGGTCCCGGTTCTGATTCCGTCAGTTCCGCTGCCCGCATGCCGCGGGAGATCGTCATCCGCGTCACTGGACGCGGCTTTCTTTACAATATGGTCCGTATCATTGCGGGAACCCTGATGGAAGTGGGACGGGGAGCGAAGACGCCTGACCAGATCCCGGACATCCTGAATGCCTGTGACCGCCGCGCGGCAGGGCCTACAGCTCCCGCCTGCGGACTGACCCTGGTCCGGTATGAGATCCTGGAACCGGGCATGGAGAGGGTCTTTGACATTCATAAAACAACCTGAGAAAAATGAAAAAAGAGAAGAAGAAAAGACACCTGTTTATCACCCTGTTCCTGATCGCCTTACTTCTGGCGGGCTGTGGTGGTTCGAGCCAGGCTGAGACTGTACAAAATGATACTGTCCAGACACAGAACGAGAATGTATCTGCTGGTGCGCACGTCTCAGACACAGGCAGCACGTCATCAGCCGATGTACATGTATTGTATGCTGATAAAACCGCCCAGGCGGCTGCGCAGGAACACGATCAGGAGGAAAATCCAAATCCTGCCGGTCGCCTTAGATCATTGTCCCATGAAGGATATATCCTGGAGCAGGTTGTAGTACTCAGCCGTCATAATATTCGCTCTCCCATGAGCGGCAGCGGCTCAGTGCTGACTGAAATTACCCCTCATGAGTGGATATCCTGGACATCAAATCCCAGTGAACTATCTCTCCGTGGCGGCGCTCTTGAGACAATGATGGGGCAGTATTTCCGAAGATGGGCGGAAAAAGAAAGACTTTTTCCTGAGAATTACCAACCGGATGACAGCTCTGTTCGTATCTATGCAAATGCAAAGCAGCGAACGATTGCTACAGCGCAGTTCTTTGCAACGGGACTTCTACCCACGGCAGGTCTGGAAGTCGAGACACACGTCGAGTACGACAGTATGGATCCGACTTTTAAGCCTCAGTTGACTTTCGTCAACAATGCATATACCCGAGATGTGGAATCACAGGTAAAAGAACTATATGGGGACGATATCGCTTCCCTGGCAGACAACTACAGACTTTTGGAGGATGTCATCGACATGGAGGATTCCCCTGCCTGGAGGAGCGGGGAAGCAGCGTCGCTCCGTACTGATGACACAGAGCTCATACTAAAGCTGAACGAGGAGCCGAACCTGTCCGGTTCTCTCAAAATGGGCGGCAGAATCAGTGATGCACTCGTCCTCCAGTATTATGAAGAACAGGATGATGAAAAAGCTGCCTTTGGCCATGTCCTTACAAAAGAGCAATGGCAGAAAGTCAGCGAAGTCAAGGACACCTATCAGGAAATCCTCTTTTCAACACCGCTTCTGGCTCCGAATGTGGCACATCCGCTTCTGATTGAAGTCAAAGATGAGCTGGAAAACCAGAACAGAAAATTCTCTTTTCTCTGCGGACACGATTCAAATATCGGGAGCGTTCTCGCATCTCTCGGCGCAGAAGATTACACGCTCCCTGATTCCATCGAGAAAAAAGTCCCTATAGGCAGCAAGCTGGTCTTTTCCAGATGGACAGACGCAGACTCCAACGCATGGATCAGTGTGAATCTGGTATACCAGACTGCTGATCAATTGCGCGGGCTGACGTTGCTGGACATCGATACACCTCCTGCCATTTTCCCGATAGCGCTGAAACATCTGGAGATGAACGCGGACGGACTTTATGCAGCTCAGGATGTGATGAACCGATTCGATCAGGCCATTAAGGAATATGGAAAAATAATTAAGAAATATGAAAAAGGAGATGATTCAGCTTCCCCTGCCGAATCGAACTTTTGAACGGAGTTTCTTTTTTGTTGCCTTGGTTATCTCCACTTGCATACACTACTCTTCCCAGTACTTGCCGGGGGGCTGTTTCAATCAATCTTATCAGGGATTTGATTAAGAAAAATACCGAATTTTGGAAATCCACGATGAATGAAACCGGTGTGGACCAGAAAACCATCAGCAGCAAGTATCTTGAGATGGATGATTTTTCACTTCAGCAAAGGGAAAAGACTGAATGGAAATGCGAACGGGAAAAGGGAAAAGAGAACGGAAAAAAATACAATTACCGGTTGACACTGGTATCTGTGTAAGCTAAAATATTCGGGTGCGACGACAGAACGCATCTATTTGTGTGCCCCAGACTCCCCGGTTTTGGGCGGATGCAGCCTGTCACTGCGACATCGCACATTTGAATCTAACGAAATCACTGAAATAAATAAAACAAATGGGCCGGAGGTCAGATGCCGGACCATGTGACGCACCGATGGAGGAAAATACATGAAAACCTATGTGCCAGGCGCAGCAGATATTGAGAAGAAATGGTATGTAGTGGATGCGACCGACATGACTCTCGGCCGCCTTGCATGTGCAGTTGCCAATGCCCTGCGCGGCAAGAACAAGCCCTATTTTACACCTTTTTTGGATACAGGCGATTATGTCATTGTTGTAAATGCTGAGAAGATCAAAGTCACCGGCAAGAAGCTGGATCAGAAGATCTATTTCCGTCACTCCGAGTACGTCGGCAGCGCGAAGTACACCACCCTTCGTGAGATGCTCCGCACAAAGCCTGTCAGAGTTATTGAGCACGCCGTCCGCGGCATGCTTCCCAAGGGAAGACTTGGCGATGACATGTACAGAAAGCTCCACGTATATGAAGGCCCCGAACACAAGCATGCGGCACAGAAGCCCGAAGAGCTGAAGTTCTAAGTTCCAATCGGAGTTTGAAAGGAGAGATTTACAATGGCTAAAGAAGCGACCTATTACGGAACCGGCAGAAGGAAATCCTCTGTTGCCCGCGTTTTCATTACCCCCGGCACCGGCAATATGACCATCAACGGCAGGACCATTGATGATTATTTCGGACTTGAGACCCTCAAGGTCATCGTCAACCAGCCCATCGTCCTTACCGGCACTACCGGCCAGTACGACTACAAGATCACCGTCAAGGGCGGCGGCACCACCGGCCAGGCCGGCGCGATCCGCCACGGCATTTCCCGTGCCCTGATCGAGGCTGATCCCGACCTTCGTCCTGTCCTCAAGAAAGCAGGCTTCCTGACCCGTGACCCTCGTATGAAAGAGAGAAAGAAATACGGTCTCAAAGGCGCAAGGCGTGCACCTCAGTTCAGCAAGCGCTGATCGGAATATTTTACAACGACACAAAGAAGCCCGGAAATTCAACGTTTCCGGGCTTTTTTCATGCCCTAAACTTTTTGTTTGTTTTTGCGCAATCTGACCGGAAAACAGTAGTAAATGAGGAATAGAAAGTTTGTTTTCGCGCAATCTGACCGGAAAACAGTAGTAAATGAGGAATAGAAAGTTTGTTTTCGTGCAATCTGACCCAGAAAACAGTAGTTAATGAGGAAAAGAAAATCGCAGCCTTGATCGATTTCATCGGCGCCATGGAGGTCCGGGAGGATGATGAAGAGTTCCAGAATCCCGTGGATATCATGTTTGAAAATTTGGAGAAGAAGAATCCAAAACACTTCTCAGTCAGGTAATACAAGAAATATAAGCTGGCCCCGGGCAGGTGAGTAAATCTGTATTTATTCATCGTTATTCTCCCGGGCTTATTTTTTTGCTCTTTACAGTGGGAACGCAACCGCGTCCGAGTAAAGCTTTTTCAGAATATCAAGGAAGGTTTTCAGACTGTCTCTCTGGTCTTCTTTATGGGTGCATAGAACGCAGGAGAAGCCCTCCTTGCAGTCGAACGGGATCCACGCGAACTGTCCGCTGTGGTCGTTTAAGAAGCCCGGAGCCAGACAGACGCCGCGTCCCGCAGCCACATTTGTCAGCGTGGTGTCATGATCAGCACTGTTAAAATAATTGATCTTTCCTGAGCTGATCAGCCGGTGCTGAACTGTTTTCAAAGCCTGCGG
>NZ_FNFZ01000039.1 GCF_900101015.1 Sarcina sp. DSM 11001
CGGCAGCGAACATCCTGAGGAAGGCGGTCCCGGGCGCATGGGAGGGGACGGAGGACTTCCGTTTCCTTGCTCATCCGGAGACCATGGGCTTTAAAGCCCTGCAGCGCGCGCGGACCGCGTAAAGATCCGCAGAAAGTATTCCGGAGGGAGAGCTGTGGAAGATCCCGACGGATAAGGGGCTCATGGACAGTCCCGTACTCGTACGGCCGGCCGGGAACGGTCCGGAAGGGGAAACCGGCACGACGGTCAGATATCAGAAAACCGGAGGGTTTCTAAAGCCCGAAGGGGCTTTGATACCACCTCCAAAGGACGCGGTTCAGCACCGCATGGGGGTGGAGGTTCATGGTGGATTCATGCATATCCGGAAACAGATGTATACTTATTTGTAAACAGGAGGTCATAGCTGAAGGTATGAAAAAAAGAAAGAATCAAAAGAAATCTCTGGTCAGTGCGCTGACAGCCGCTGTGTTGTGCGTGTGTATGTGCGCCTTCCTGTGCGTCGGCTGCGGAGGAAATGCCGGACAGAGCACAGCCGCTCCTTCAAATAAAGAGGAAGCTGTAAAAGAGGAAGCTGTAAAAGAGCAGGCGGCGGATGCTTCCACAGCGGCAGGAGCAGCTGAACAGGAGAATGCAAAGCCTTCGGGTGAGCTCAGACAGATGGATGTGGTCCTTGACTGGTACCCCAATGCCCTTCACGCATTCCTTTATACTGCGATCGAGCGCGGCTATTTCGCGGACGAGGGACTGGATGTGAAGATCCGCTTCCCCGCCAACGAGAATGATGCCCTCGCTCTGGTGGCGGCCGGAAAAGCCCAGATCGGCCTCTACTATCAGCAGGACATCATCCAGGCTGTGGCCAACCAGGGCGTCCCCATTAAATCCATCGGGGCAGTTGTCCAGTCTCCCCTGAATGTGATCCTGTCTCTTGCAGACAAGAACATCACCTCTCCCAAAGATCTGGTGGGCAAAAAGGTCGGCTTCGCCGGAACAGCTCTGAGTGAGGCTCTGGTCTGGGCCATGATGAAGGCAAATGGTGAAGACCCTGAGAGCGTGGAACTCGTCAATGTCGGATTTGAGCTCATGAGTTCCATGACAACAGATCAGGTCGATGCTACGATCGGCTGCCTGGTCAACCACGAAGTGCCCCAACTGGAAGAGGAAGGTTTTGACGTCAATTATTTCCTTGTCAATGAGTACGGAATTCCCAATTATTACGAAGCCGTCTTCCTTGCGAACGATACGATGATCGAGGAGGAACCGGAGGTGCTGGCAGGGTTCCTGCGCGCCTGCGCAAAGGGCTTTGATGATTTCCAGGCTGATCCGGATGCCTGCCTCCAGATCCTGCTCAATAACCAGAATGAGGAGAACTTCCCGCTTTCTCCCACTGTAGAGAAAAAGTCCTGTGAGACCCTTCTTCCCCTCATGGAGACCGCGGATGCTCCTTTCCTGACCCAGACCGAACAGACCTGGCAGGAAAACATCGACTGGATGTATGAAAGCGGCCTGATCGACAAAAAAATCCCTGTATCCGATGTCGTTGCCGACGTGATGTGACGGGCAGGAAAGAAGATACAGAGTGAAGAAAAAAGCAGAGAACCCAGCGGAAAACCGGATCCTCTGCTTTTTTGTATGCTGTAGATATTTCTTCCGCATCCGCGCGGCAGTAATCATTCGTCGCAGTCAAAAATAGCCTTCTTTTCAATTCTGTCCCCGTACTCTTTTTTCCAGCGCAGATGCGGCTCGGATACGTCATAGGCCGCAAGGGCTTCTTTTTCCATATCCAGGATGATCATCAGATCATAGCGGTTGGCCCTGTCTGAATTGGAAGTTCTGATCGCCAGGTCATGGATCCCGGGGATTTTCAGTGTTTCCTCAAAGATTCCCCGAACGGGTCCGGCCAGCGCACGGACATCCGTCCCTTCCGTGAATTTTACTATAATATAGTGTTTCATCTTTTTCCTCCCTGAGCAAAATATTCCAATAGATTACCTGTGTTTCCATAGGGCCAGTATACCATATTCAGCGGAGTACAAACCACAGGATGCTTACGTTTGCTGCCTGAATGCCCGCGGCCTGAACACCCGTGCCTTGAACCGCTCGTTCCCTGTTCTCTTGTGACCGGAAGGGTTGCCACTGCGTCCTTAATAACGCGCGAACCGGAACAGAGTACCGGAACAGAGTACCGGAACAGAGTATCGGAATGGAGTATTGGAATGGACAAATTGACTTGAAATTTCGCTGAGATTTCTTTGAGTGTTACTTTTTGCAGGATTTACGTTTCTTTTGCGTTTTTCATGCTATAATAAAACGGAATACACCCATCGGGGAATGTTCAGTATGCTTTTTGGCTGGAATTCCCGGGGGAAAAGGTTTTTTTTCCTGTACAAAAACCGCGCCGGGATGAAAATCATTGACAGGCGGGCGTATTATGGTACCGATAATATTTGTGGATATATCGTGTACATATCGAGTACGTAAGAACAGGTAAGAACAGACTGGAAAGCAGCTGTCTGCACATGATCCGGGGAACTGTTATTTGATCTGAACAGCTTCTGAAGGCCGGAAACAGCTTTTTACAGACAGCAAGACGGCGGGAGGCCATTTGAAAGCGGAATGGAACCTGCTCAACGGAGGATAATAATTATGAAAAGAAACAGTGTATTTGCGCTGATTCTTACCCTGCTGCTGGCTATTGGAACACTGCCTTTGAAAGTTCCTGCAGCCGAAGGGACGGACTATGAGGAAGAACAGGCGGGGCAGGCCAGCGAAGCTGTGCAGGAGGCTGGAGCCTGGAAGATCCTTCTTCCCGCAGAAAATGAACAGACCGGGTATGTGATCAAACCCATCGGCAGCACGGCCGTCCCGGAAGGCGGAAGCTTTACCTTTTCTCTTTCCATAGCTGACGGCTATAAAAAGGGGAAAAATTTTGCGGTCAAGGCTGGCGATGTGGTTTTAAAACCGGATCCTCTGGTTCCGGCAGCTGGTGAAGGAGCCACTGCCGATACCAGAAAATCTGAGAATGGCTCCGGGGAAAATGCCGGGGAGGAAACCAATACCGGCGATAATGCTCAGAACCAGTCTATAGAGAAACAGCCTGCAGAGAATCAGCCTGCGGCGACGGGAAAGGAGCCTGCGGCAGGTGCCGCGGGAACAGGTTCCGTAGCAGCAGGCCAGGAGACTTATACGATTCCGAAGATCACGGGAAATGTAACTGTGACCGTGACCGGTGTGGAAAAAACAGACAAATCCGGACAGGTAGCAGGATCCGGTGAGACACCCGGCGCGGCTGTGCCGCAGGCAGAGGATGAATCCGGCAATACAGACACTGTCTCTCCGGAAGACGAACAGGATGCGCCCGGGGAAGAACCTGAGACGGAACCCTCTGATGAAGAAGAGGTGATCCCGGGCCAGGCGCCTGAGGATGTTCCTGAAGATATTCCTGAAGATATTCCTGAGGAGCAGGAACAGGGTGATGTCTCGGAGGAGGATCCGGCAGCGGTCTATGAGGAAGACGGGACCGGAGAGAGCCAGCCTGAGGACCAGCCGGAGTACCCGGATTATGACAATGACGCCCGGGACCAGTCAGCCTACGAGGATTATGACAACGGCGCCCAGGATCAGCCGGAATACCCTGACGACGGGGAGAGCATACCGGACCAGCCTCCCTATGGAGACTACGATAACGGAGTTCAGGAACAGGATGAGCAGTATATCGAAGACACCGCTTTTACGGATGCTGTAAACGAGAGTACAGACCCGCTGCCTTCTGATGATGATCCTGCGGCTGGATTTTCAGATGCCCCGTCAGAAAATACAGAGGACACATCATCAGAGAATACCCAGGATGACCCGGCAGGCACTTCTTCTACAGACGACCCGGAAGATACAGCTCCCCAGGAGCCGTATGAGAACCCTACAGAGACACCCCGGGAAGGGGTAACAGAAATCGCCGCCCCCGGGGAAGAGCCGGAGGATTCTGCTTCAGAAGCAGCGACGGGGATCGGGGACATCTCTACTGCAGACCCTGCAGAAGAAACCTCTGATACCTCTGATACCCCTTCTGATACCGCGAAGGAGACAACGACCGCTTCTGACAAGAACGGAAAAGCCCTTCCCATCTGGGTGGGAGGAACCCATGCAACCTCCAAAAACAAAGAGGACATCCTGGGAAAAGGGAAGGTCAGCTATGATGACAAGACCAATACCCTGACCCTGAAGGGCGCCTCCATCAAATCAGCAGGAAATAAGAAAGCGGTCATTTATTATGAGGGAACAGATCCCCTGACCATCGTGTTGTCAGGAGACAACAGTCTGTCAGACAAGGGGACAGTCAGCGGGATCATGAGTGCAAAGAGCTCGGTGACCATCAAGGGGACCGGTACTCTGACCATCAGGACAGACGCGGCTTCCTCCGGAGCAGGGATCTGCGCAAAAGAGGGAGACGTCGTCATTTCGGGCGGAACAGTTTCTTCTTCCGCTACAGGAGGCGGAGCCGGTATCCGTGCGCGGAATATCCGAATCGAAAACGGGATCAGCAAAGTGCAGGCTTCCGGTAAAAAGGATGCCCTCCTCGCTGACAATAAGATCACCCTGGCAGGCAGGCTCGGGATCATTTCCCCGAAGAACGGAAAGCTGTCCGGAGACGGCAGAAAGATCACGGATCAGGATGGTACTGCGGCGGCCTCTGCTGTGATCGAACCCCTCCCTGTCCTTGGGATCACTTTTGACCCCGGCGAGGGGAGCGGGACTATGGAGAAACAGACCGTTCTCAAGGGGCGGAAACTGAAGGTCCCCGAAAACGGGTTTACGGCTCCCCAGTGCAAAAAGTTTGACGTCTGGCGGGCAGACGGCAAAACCTTTAAACCGGGAACCACTGTCCGGATCGGGAAATCGGTCACCTTTATAGCAGAATGGAAGATCTCCCACACGTTGAACCTGGTAGATTATACCGAACCCACCTGTGAACGGGCAGGTAATATCGAACACTATGTCTGCACTGTCTGCGGGAAACTCTTTGACGACAGTGAAGCACAGGAGGAGATAGAGGAAAAGGATACCGTGATCAGGGCCCTGGGGCATGAGTGGGACGAACCGTCCTATACCTGGGCATCAGACAAAAGCACCGCGACGGCGAAACGGATCTGTCTCAGGGACAGCTCCCATACGGAGACCGAGACTGTCAAGCCCGTCAGAAAGGTAGTCGAACCTGCCTGCGAGAAAAAAGGAAAATACATCTATACCGCGACTTTTAAAAATAAGGCTTTTGCCGAACAGAAAAAGGAAGTCGAGCTGAAAGCACTGGGGCATATCTGGAGCAATCCCGAGTTCAGGTGGAGTAACAAAAACAGAGACTGTGAAGTCAGACTGACCTGCAGCCGCGATTCCTCCCACAAGAAGACCGTTGATGCAGAGGTATCAGGCGTCTATACCCTGCCGACTAAGACGGCGGACGGAAAGGTCCGGTATACGGCAACGGTCAAGGTGAACGGGAAAGAAGAAACCGATACAGCGGAAAGCCTGATCTCCCCGGCGGGGAACAATGACGGCTACAGGTTCACCAAGAGAGAATCCAACTGGACCAAGGACAGCAAGAGCGGCATCTCCTTCACCGTAAAGAGAGATGAGTACGACGGGATCACCTATAAAGCCTTTAACGGGATCAAGATCGACGGCAAGTCGATCAGCTCAAACAATTACACCGATGAGAAGGGCAGCCTGAAGCTCCATCTCAAGGCCTATTACCTGCAGACACTTTCCGAGGGAGACCACACCCTTCTGGTGGACTTCAAGGATGGAACCGTCGACACGATCTTCCATGTCCGGGCGCGGGGATGGAAGAGCCCCAGAACAGGGGATGACAATACACCGCTGCTCTGGGCCGGTCTTGCGGCTGCAGGCCTCCTTGGGATCTTCTGCCTCCTGATGATCAAGAACAGGAAAACAGGCAGGCGCTGAAAAGTGCGAAAAATTCGTTACTGTCCACGCCCCCTCGAGGGGCGTGACAGTAACTTGCGTTCGCCCATGCTGAATTCGCTTCGCGAATGGGGCGAACGCTGTTCCACTCGGGTTTTTCGCGAAAAAGCCGCGAAAAACGCCTCGAGTTTCGAGCCGGTCTGTATTGTAACAAAAATTCATAAAGAATTCTTAATTATCAGCCAGAACGGACTTGCAATTCAGACATATGTCTGAGATACTAAAATACTGGTAAAACAGCTATTTAACCGGCAGGCCGCATTTGCTGCCTGCCACTCAGATACCTGGAAACTCTAAACTCAGAAAGCGACAGTGCAGGGAACTGCTGCCGCGGCATCTGTGCGAGCACTCAGTAAAGTCTCAGTATAGTCGGAGGAGAACAATGAAACTGAATCGAGCTTTAGCTTTCCTGATTTCAATGACAATGTTGATCGGGGTGCTGCCTGTGAGCGCAATGGCAGCAGATTATGCAGGGGACGGGATTACAATGGACATGGAAGTCGGTGACCCCTGCGCAAACGGACATGATTACGAATCTGTGATCACAAGGGAACCCACCTGCAAAAAGACAGGAATCGAGACATTTACCTGTACTGTATGCGGGGATTCCTATGATGAGGAGATCCCTAAGACTGATCATGAGTATGACGGCGGAACGGCCACGGAGCCGACCTGCACAAAGGCCGGCAAGGTGACATACACCTGCACGGTCTGCGGACATACCCAGACGGAAGAGGGAGAACCTGCACTGGGACATTCCTATACAGTGGAGGAAACAAAGGCCACCTGCGAGAAGGCCGGCGAGACCGTTTATACCTGCACCCGCTGCGGAGACAAGTATAAAGAAGAGGGTGAAGAAGCTCTCGGTCATGAGTATGAAAAGAAGGTCACCAAACCTGCGACGGAGACCTCCGAAGGTGAAGTGACCTATACCTGCAAGCGCTGCAAAGATTCCTATAAAGAAGCGATCCCGAAGCTTGAGAGTAAGTCAGGCAAGAAGGACGACAGTAAGAAAGAAGACAATAAGAAAGAAGACAGCAAGAAGACAGACGAAAAGGATGACGCAAAGACATCCTCCTGCAAGGTCACTCTTCCCTCAGGGAAAGGCTATGCCATTATGGCCATGGGCGAGACGACCGTGGACGAGGGTGACAGCTTCAGCTTCACCCTTAACATCGCGGAAGGCTACAAGAAGGGGAAGGACTTCTCTGTAAAGGCCGGCAGCAATACTCTGAAAGAGGGCAGTGACGGAACCTATACCATCAAAAATATTAAAAAGGACGTCAAGGTCAAAGTCAGCGGCGTTGAAAAAGCCGGGGATATGGACGAGGATCTGATCATTCCGGATTCCAAAGAGGAAGCCGGATTTGCCGGAACGGCAAACGGCGCAGCCTTCACGACTGACGAACCTGCAGTGCTCGCGGATGACGATCTTCTGACCGACGATCCCCTGAACAGCGCAGAATCCGAGTACAAACTCTATGTCGACGGAAGGGCAGTTACCGCGGATAATAAGGGTGATATCCTCGGAGAAGATGATGACGAAGAAGGAGATGTCAAAAAGACTGCTGTTTACGATGACAAAAAGAACACTCTGACTCTGGATGAGGCGACACTTTCCACCGAACGGCCCGGCCCGGCCGTCAGATATGACGGCACAAAGGATTTCACGATCATATTCAAAGGGAACTGCTTCCTGGTCGGTCAGCCGGATGCAGACGTCGGAGACGGTGTTACAGCCTATGGAATTTCCGCAGTCAACGGCTCCCTTCGCCTCAAAGCCGGCGGAGAAGGCCTGATGATCATTTCCAATCAGGACGCGATAACAGGAAAGGACGTCTCCTTTGACGAAGCGCTCTGCCTGGGCCCCCTGGGAGTAAGTGTTATTCCGGGCGGATATGGATTAGAAGGGGATGAACAGTATGGACTGGGTGTGTCGATCGCCAGCTCTCATCAGTGGAGCCCCGCGTATTATGAATGGTCGGACGATCACAGTACCTGCACGGCAACGAAAAAGTGCAGCAACAACGTAGACCATGAAGACACGGAAGAGGGTAAAGTGACGTCCCATCATGAGGATGCCACAGCCACAGAACCTGCCAAGACGGTCTATATCGCGACGTTTGAGGATGAGGTCTTTGAAGACCAGACCGCAGAGGTCGATGAATACGATTTATATGTCGATGGAATACTGGTAACCTCGGACAATTGTGTTGATATCCTCGGAAAGAAGGATGACGAAGACGGGGATGTCAAAAAGACTGCCGTTTACGATGCCGTAGAGAACACACTGACTCTGGATGAGGCGACACTTTCCTCCGAACGGCCCGGCCCTGCCGTCAGATATGTGGGCACAAGGGATTTCACGATCATATTCAAGGGGAACTGCTACCTGATGGGGAAGGAGGATAAAAACGACGAAAACGGCGGCGTAGGTTATGGTATTTATGCTCCTAACGGCTCCCTTCACATCGAGGCCGGGGGCGAAGGCGTGATGGAGATTTCCAATAAGGAAGCGATAAAAGGGAAGGACGTTACCTTTGACAAGGAACTCTGCCTGGGTCCCAAGGGAGTACCTCAGGAAAAGGATGGAGTGGATGGACTGACAGGGGATGACATGGGTGTGTCGATTGCCAGTTCTTGTCAGTGGAGTGCGACGGATTATGAGTGGAAAGATGGTTACAGCACCTGCACGGCAACGAAAACCTGCAGCAACAACGTAGACCATAAAGGTACGAAAGAGGGCAAAGTAACATCCCATTACGAGAAACCCACTAAAGATGAGCCCGGCAAGACAGTCTACACCGCGACCTTTGAGGATAAGGTCTTTGATGACCAGACTGCAGAGGTCGAGAATCCTTCAGATCCTGCGCTCGGATATGATCTCTATGTCTGGGGAGATCCTGTCACTGCTGAGAACCAGGGCGATGTCCTTGGAGATAAGACCGTCACCTATGACCCTGTTCAGAATATCCTGAAGCTGAATGGCGCTACGATCACAGCTCCTGGAGACGGCCCTGCGATAAGATATAATGGTACGAAGACGCTTACAATAGAATTCACGGGTAACAACAGCCTCACCGGCACAGCAAAAGAAGGCGTCGGTGATGGTAAGACAGCTTACGGCATCATTGCTGATAATGGTCCTCTTGTCATCAAAGCCGGCGGCAAGGGTGAGCTCCGTATCACCAATGAGGAAGCTATTTCAGGAATGTCTATCTCCGTTGATGAGAGCCTCTGCATCGGACCTAAAGGAATCTTTGTTATTCCCGGAGGGACTGGATACAGCGGCGACTCCGGAATGGTGATTTCCTCAAGCCATGACTGGAGTGAGTGGAAAAAAAGCGAGACATTAAATGACACGGAAGAGCGTACCTGCAGCAAGTGCGGCAAAACACAGACAAGAGATCTCCAGCATGAGCATACTCTCGAGGAGATTAAAGAAAAGCCGGCGACCTGCACAGAGGACGGCCATATCGCCTATTATCAGTGCTCTGTCTGCAAGTTGCTGTTCAGTGACAAGGAAGCAAAAACAGAGATCACCACAGCTGATCTTGTTCCTGCAGAATACAAGGCCACTGGTCATGACTGGAATGAACCCACATATACATGGGCTGACGACTACAGTAAAGTGACCGCGAAACGTGTCTGCAAAAACAATAATGAACATGTGGAGACAGAAACTGTTGCCACAACTAAGGATGTAATAAAAGAGGCGACCTGCGAAGCTGCAGGGAAGCTTACCTACACGGCTGCATTTGAAAACACAGCTTTTGCCGAGCAGAAAAAGGAGGTCCAGCCGGCTGCCCTCGGCCATCAGTGGGGAGCACCTGCCTTTAAGTGGGTGAGCGGCTACACCAAGGCTACCGCTACCTTTACCTGCAGGCGCGACTCGAACCATACAACGACCGTCAAGGCCGCTGTAAAGGGCATGATCACAATGCCTACGACAAGTACGAACGGCAAGATCACCTACACAGCATCCGTCAAGGTAAATGGCAAGGCTGTCACGGACACGAAAGAGGCTGTGATCAAACCGGCGGGAACCGCAGGCTACAAATATACTGCCAACGCTTATTCCTGGAATAACACAAGCAGCAGTGGTCTGAATCTGACGGTGAAGAGAAGCGAGTACGATGCCATAACCTTCAGGGCGTTCACAGGCGTTCTGATCGACGGAAAGACCGTCAGCAGCTCCAATTATGCGACAGCCAAGGGAAGCCTGAAGCTGACCCTGAACAAGGACTATCTGAAGAATCTTGCAGTCGGTGCACATACGATTAAGATCCAGTTTAAGGACGGTACAGCGGAGACGAAATTCAGTGTGAGAGGAACGACCAGCAATAACGGTTCTTCCAGCTCCAGTAAGTCATCAAGCTCAAGCCCCAAGACCGGAGATGACACCAATGCAGGACTGTGGATCGGGATCCTCATTGTCGCAATTCTTGGAATTGCAGGCATCCTTATTTACAGGAAACGTAAAAACAAATAAATACAGGACGGAATAAGAAACAGGATATAACGATACGCAGAGTTTTACTCTTAGAAGGAATTATAAGGAAAACGAAATCTTAAAAAGTGTATTGTATGTGCGTATCGTATGTATAGTAAATATCTTAAAAAGCTTAGCTAGAGCAAAGATAATACAGAAACAAAAAAGGCGCTGCTGCGGCAGCGCCTTTTTGTTGAGCTTGATGATACTTGAACAATCTGATTATCTTGTCTGATTATCTTATTCGATTATCTTATTGATTATCTGAATATCTTATCTGATCAAAACTGATTAAAACCTTCCTCCGTCATTTTTTCGGGTGGAGCACTTTTTTGATCCGGACGACATTCTGGTTATTGATATATTCATAGCTGAGATCATCCATGGTCTTTCTGACGAGGAAAATACCAAGACCTCCAATCTCGCGGGCCTCCGCAGGCAGAGTAGTGTCGGGCTCTTTCCTGGAGAGAGGGTTAAAAGGGATCCCGCTGTCGATCAGTGTGATCGTCACAGAGGTATTGTCCTTATCTGGCTCAACTCGGATCGTGGCATTCCCTGTCGAGGGAGCATAGGAATAATGAGCTATATTGGTGAAGAGCTCATCCAGTGCTACGGCAATCTGCATGTGGGCTTTCATGGGACAGTTTATGGCATCCAGGGCTTCATCGAGAAAATCCGTGACTATTCCGATATTATCGATTTTTGCCTCAACGGTAAGTTCTTTCACAACATGTTCCTCCTGCGGATTTCTGACCGGATCATCCGGTTCAGCTCGTATCTATTTTACCACAACTCCGCGGGAATACAGAGTGTTTTTTATAAAGTCAGCACCAATTACCAGTATTTATACCGATAGGCGGAATATTCGGCAAGCTCGGCTGCAGTGAAGAGTTTGTACCTGGTCGTTGCCCCGTCTGAAGTGGATTCAAATACAGCGTATCTGCTTCCGACCCTGCCGGCGAACAGCATCGTGTGGTGAGAGCACAGAAGGACGTCTCCGGGCTTCATCCGGGACTTGTCGATCCTCTTGTAATACTGGCCATTCGACATGGTATAGGTGGTCTGATAGGTCACGTTGGCACCGCCTGCCCGCATGCACAGATAGACAAAGTAGGAGCAGTCAGATCCCTTTGCGGCGGTCTTATAGACGGATGAATAGAAGGGAGCCGCCATCTCCTTCCAGGTGTAGCCTTTTTTGATGACATTTGCCCAGGCTTCATTGTCGTAGGAGTGGTTCTTCATCGAATAAGGGATGCCGACGTAAGTCTTTCCCTTGAGGAACTGGGTCGAGACTGTTCCGTCCTTGGCCTTGGCGTAGCTGTAATAGCCTTCGATATTATACCATGTGGGAAAGTTCATCGGGCATTTCCACTTGATCGTGACCATTTTTTTCGCCTTGTTCAGAGCGGCGATCCTCCGGCTGCTGCTGGTCTGTCCCTTGTAATTCACTCCTGAATAACGGTCATAGCCAAGGAAATAAGAGGGGCCGCCGGCTCTCCCGCTGGAGGGAGCGGTGGGGATCGTCTTTTTGACAACGGTGAAAGGCATGTTCATGAGGACAGTCTTGCCTTTTGCATCCTTTGCCCAGATGATGTAATAGTTTTTCCCGGGGGTCGCCTTGTTGAAGAGGATGTATTTATCCACCAGGCTGAGGCTGAAGGACTTGGTGTTCGTAGTAGTATAGCGCTTGGAAACAACATTGTAAGCTGCGTTTCTGATCGCGACGCGCACTTCCTTGATATTGTAGTTGGAGGATACCGTACCTGTGACGGTAAAGAAGGAACCCTGCTGGAGCACAGTAGGGCGTGAGACCCCTGTGATCCGCAGCGTACTGGCTCCCATGACTGTGAGCAGTTTGTTGTGGTCAGACCGGTTTACCCAGCCCATCTGCCAGTTTCTGATGTTCCCCGAGGAATTCCTTACACTGTAAAGGATCTGGACGCGGCTGCCTGCGGAAGCCAGTGTATATAATGTGCTGCCGGCTGTGATCCTTCCTGCCGTTTTGGAACCGGAATCTCTCCGGTAAACTGTTGTTTCCGCCTGCGCAGTCTCCTTGTTCTGGGGGATCGCCACGGCAGTAAATGTGCTCAGGGGCACATAACCAGTCTTTGTCGTTCCGTTTGTAGAATACAGGAAAGCCGCCCATTTTCCGTCGATGGCGATAATGCGGATCGGGCTGGAAGAAGACAGCATCAAGCCCTTGATTTTACTGTGAGATTTATTATAAACCGGATACTTTTTTTCGGGATTCGCCGTATAGGCCAGGACTGGCTGTCCTGCGCCAAAGACCGGCCATGTGACACCTGCTTCTGCAGAGATTGAAAAAGCTCTCAGAGAAGGCAGTACTACTGCCAGACAAAGCAATAGAATGCAAAACTGCTGAAAACGGCTGATGGATCCGGCTCTTTCCCGGTTCTCACTGACTCTGTTCATATTCCCTCCTTTTCTATGAGCGCCTCCTTTTGATTCCTTTTCCCATCAGTAATATATCTTTTATTATATTTCTTCTTCATTATATTTCTTTATTGTATTTTTCTTTATTATTTCTTTGGCAGGATAAGGAACAATAAAGGAAAACATGAGAGGAAAACGTGATTTTGATATATAAGGATGGAAGCTGGAAAAAAGAGATTTTTGTAATGGTTTTTGTATATATTATATTTTACTTTAGAGTCATAAAAACCGCAAGGGAAGAAACAGCCTGCTGTTATTTGTAAAATATTATGCGGTAAAATTAAAAAATATTTTGCTGTAAATTAGATTAGACACTAGAGTAGACACAGACTGCATCCGGGTCTTGATCACGGAGACCGGTTTTGACCGGAAACGAAGAATACCATCCCTTACCCCAAAGGCAGAAGAGGTAAGGAATGGTATCGTCAAAAGTGAAAGTGAGTATAAAGTTAACAGTTACTAAAAGGAAGTTAATGGTACTAAAGAGAAAGTGTGTATTACAAAGCAAATGCTATTGTAACCAGAATAAAAGTGTTTGCAGACCAATCTGAGATTTGGTTACTGCTCGGTTCTATCGAGCTCGACCCGGCTGTCCTGGATTTTGCGGTAGAGGGTCGACCGGTTGATGCCGAGGACCTTTGCCGCTTTTTTGACTGATCCCATCTGCCGGACTGCCCTGGAGATCAGAATCTGATCGACCATTTTGTAGGCGTCATCCAGTGTGACGATGTCATCCAGTTCAAGCCGTGTCTTCTCAACCTCGTCCTCAACTGAATCGATACTGGTCGCCAGCTTGTAATCTTCTGCATTGAGTTCCTCGTCATCAGCAGTGATCACAAGCCGTTCCATGATGTTCCTGAGTTCCCGGACATTGCCCGGCCAGGTGTTGCCACGGATCAGTTCCAGCACTTCTTCAGTCAGAACGGTATGTTTCATATAAAGTTTGTTGAAATAATCCACGAAGTATGCGGCGAGCTGTTCCGCATCTCCAATCCGCTGCCGCAGGGGCGGCACCTGGATCGGGATGACACAGAGCCTGTAGTACAGATCCTGCCGGAAATAGTTCTCATCGCGGAGTTGCGCCAACGTCAGATTTGTTGCAGAAATGTAGCGGATGTCCAGGTCGATCTCCCGGACACCGCCCACGCGCATCATCTTGTTTTCCTGAATGACGCGCAGGAATTTGCTCTGGAGATGCTTTGGCAGAGTACCTATTTCGTCCAGAAAGACGGTGCCGCCGTTCGCAGATTCGAGGAGCCCTTTTTTTCCCCCTTTTCGGGCCCCTGTAAAAGCACCTTCTTCATATCCGAATAGTTCCGCTTCCACAAGCTCCGTTGGAATGGCGCTGCAGTTGATGGCTACGCATGGTTTGTCGGCGCGGCGACTGTTTTTATAGATCGCACGCGCGATGACCTCTTTCCCCGTTCCAGACTCACCGATGATCATGACCGGAGCATCGGTTTTTGCTGCATTGAGAATCTGTCTCCGCACAAGACCGATCTCTCTGCTGTCGCCGATTAACTCATCATCGGTGGTCTGGATAGGGTGACGATCCTGCTCTTTGTAGAGCTTGATCAGGTAACTCATGTCGCGGCCGGTCAATACCCCGCCAATAAAATTCCCTTCTTTATCAAACGCCGGTTTGCCGGTGTAGGAGATCAGCTTCCCGTTGGAATACAGAGCATTGTTGAAAACAGCTTTCCTTTTCTGGATAACTTCTTCAATTGTAAGGATTCCCCGGGTGTAATTTGCATGCTGCAGGAAACGGACATTATTTCCTACAATCTCGTCTCTGGAGCATGGAAGCCACTCATCAACCTTGTCATTCCCCATCAGTATCGTCCCGGTCTCATCAAAGATCAGGACAACTTCGTCGACCATATCGATCAGGCGCTGGGTATCCGTCAGTATATATGAGTTCAATCGCTGTTATCTCCTTCCCGCCTGAACGCGCAGGTTTTTTAAAACCTGCAGCGAGGTTAGCATATCATTTTACTTTTTTGGTTAAGCGGGATCTGCGCAAAATGACATGTCGGTTCTGCAGCAGTTCCTTATTTGGGTGTTTTCTCGATCACAGCACCGGAAGCCTTCATGGCATCGATCTCTGCATCGGAATAGCCGAGGCCGCCAAGGATCTCTCTCGTATCTTCGCCCATCATCGGAGCACGTCCGCGTCCGCTCTCTTCCTTGTAGGAAGGTCTCTCTGTGAAGAAGATAGGTGTGCGGATATAGTAGAGATTCTTGCCTTCGTACTCTCTCTTGAAGATATAGTCGTTTGCCCATGCCTGCTCGTCTTTGACGACTTCCAGAGCGGTCTGTACGACTTCGAACGGAATGTCGGCTTCCACAAGCCTGGGAGTCCACTCCTCCAGTGTCCTGGATGCAAAGACGGGCTCCAGAGCCTGGACCATAACCTCGATGTTGGCGAGCATGCCCTGATAGTTGTTGAAGCGCTCGTCAGTCAGAAGGAAGTCAGCCTCCAGGGCTTTTGCCAGACGGGGCAGCTGAGAGTAATCCAGCATAGCCAGCTGAATGTACCTGCCATCCTTTGTCGCATAAGTCGTTGCGACGGCACTGTTGGTGTGACGTCTGGAAGCGGGAAGCTCGTTGCCGTACTCGACAGCGCCCATCATCCAGCTGATGCCGTAAATAGCAGTGTCATACAGACTGACTGTGACTCTCTCGCCCTGGCCGGTCTTTGTCTGATTGTACAGAGCAGCAAGAATACCTGCTGTCAGAGCAAGACCTGCATAGTTGTCGCCGAAACCGGAAACCGGAACAGCGGGAGAAGTGCCCTTCTCCATAACGGAATAGGCAACACCGCCTCTGGAGAAATAAGCAGTGTAGTCAAAGCCGGGCTTGTCTTTCAGCGGTCCCTTTTCTCCATATCCAAGGATGGAGGCATGGATCAGACGAGGGAACTCTTTGTGAAGTGTCTCATAATCGAGACCCATCTTCTTCAGAGCCTGCACGCGGGTGTTTGTCAGGAAGACATCCGCTGTGGAGAGGAGCTTCTTGAAAGCCTTCAGAGCCTCAGGATCCTTGAGGTTCAGGCAAAGTCCCTTTTTGAGGAAGTTCATTACATCATAACCTGTGTAATAGTCATCCTCGGGATAAGCAGGATAGTTGCAGCTCATGGAGAAGGGCTTGAAGCCGTCTCCACGGGGCGGTTCAACCTTGATTACTTCCGCTCCCATGCTTGCGAGGGCGCGCCCCGCGGAAGGAGCCGCGATATAAGTTGTCAGGTCGACTACCCTTACACCTTCTAATTGTGCCATTTTTTTCCTCCTGTTAAATAAGTTATAAAATTATCAGGTACAGGAAAATATATAGCAAAAAGCGTGCCAATTCATGTTCGCAATTAAGTAATTGGAAATAACGCATAAAATAAGGCTTTTTTTTGTGATTAAATTTGAATAATATATTCAATTTTGAACCACAGTCTCATTTTTGCAACAGATGTCGCAAAAATGAGACTGACCGTGTATACCTGTCTTATTTTCCGGATTATCCCGTGGGAGAGGCTTTCCGGAGATACCGTCCTGTCTCATTTACAGGACAGGTGCCCCTGACGTGGTGCCGGCAGGGCATTCGACAGGTCCTGCGGATCCCGCTGTTCTGAAATTCCCGTGCTCAATAGATCTTGCGGATCTCGCCGTCCGGAATCGCGTATTCGCTGCGGAAAGCTTCAAGGTCAGCAGAGTTTCTGACCAGCATTACTTCCTGGAAAGTACCGGATGATTTATCCAGAAAGCCGGCAACCTGTTCACCGGTGCAGATGCTGCAGCGCAGGACAGGTTCCTGTCTGTCACGGTCGTAGCTTCCGCTGCCGGCAGGGACAGCGGATTTTTTTTTGCGGAAAAAGAGCATTGAGAAACCTCCTTTGCCTGATCCGGCCTGCCGGAGCCTGACCGGTGGATGATTTTATTTCTTTATTTATTGGTTTTTTATTGGCTTTTTTTCATTCCCAGTATACCAGAAACTTGTTTTTTAAGGGATTGTCTGCCATACTTTTTTATAGGCGGAACGAAGCTGTGGTCACTGTCCACGCCCCCGGTTTCCGCCGCATTGTAAACATATCTTTTACCGCAGAGTCCCGCATCCGCCGGAGTATCCGACATAGCAGAACACGCCAGACCAGCATACCGGATACAGGCTGGACGGCTGTCGGGGAAACACGATGGGAGAGAGGATTGGTGCACATAATATGAATAACATGGGTAAAAAAAGGATTCAAGCGAATTTTATTGTAGTGCTGGTGCTGATCCTTATACTGGCAGCCTGTGAGGGTAAAAACGCAGGATCCGGACCGCAGGGAAGTAAGTCCTCTGCAGTCTCTGTACAGACTGAAGTAGAAGGAAAGCAGCCTGCGGAACCGGCCGAAGAGGCAGAAGGCGTTGTGGAACCGGCCGCGGAAACGGGCGGAGAGGAAGAAGGTGCTGCGGGATCCGCCCCGGATGCGGTTCCGGGTCAGGACGCAGACGCGGTAGAAGAAAACCCTGCGGGATCCGCTCCGGATGCGGGGCAGAACGGTGACGGCCTGGAAGAAGGTGCTGCGGGATCCGCTGCAGATGTGAGTCAGGAAGCGGGCGTTAAGGAAGGAACGGAAGCTCAATCTGCGGATATTGCTTCCGGTGATTCTTACAGCGTCGCCGCAGCGGATGAGGATCAGGGACTGGTCCTGGACAGCAAAGCCGCTCCTGCAGCTGGGCCGCCTGTCCGGGAGCCTGCGATCACAAAGCAGCCCGCAGAGGCAGTCGTCAAGGAAGGCGGTACAGCTGTATTTAAGGTCTCTGCTGAAGGAGACGGCCTGAAATACCGCTGGCAGGCCCGAAAGCCCGGCGATGAGAAATGGCGCAATACAGAAGCCGGCGACGGACTGGAGACCCCTGTCCTGACGGTCCCGAATGTGAATACGGGAAGGAACCGTTTCCGCTATCGCTGCAGGATCACTGACGAGCACGGGAAGACGATCTATACCGACGGTGTGTTCCTCTATGTCCTGGGGATCAGGTCTTCTCCCAAAAATCAGAATGTAAAAGCGGATCATACCGCCACCTTCCGGATCTCGGCAGTCGGTAAAGATCTGAAGTACAAGTGGGAATACAGACGGTCCTCAGAAGAGGACTGGAAGAAGTCCTCGGAGGAGGGCTGCGAGACAGCCGTCCTGAAGGTCTCGAATACGCCCGCCGGGCACAACGGCTACCGTTACCGCTGCAGGATCTCCGATGCAGCGGGGAACAAGATCTACAGCAAGGCCGCCGTCCTGTACGTCCTGGGGATCAGGACCGATCCCTCCACCCAGTACGTCAAACAGGGAGGCACGGCAGTCTTTAAAGTGAAGGCATCCGGCAAGGGGCTGAAATACCGCTGGCAGGTGCGGCTTCCTGAGAAAACGGAGTGGCAGAACTGCGGCGGCGAGGGCGTGGAAACCCCTGTTTTGACGCTTTACGATCTCTCCGGTGGAAAAAACAACCGTCTCTACCGCTGCAGAGTCAGCGATGCGGACGGGAAGGTCACTTACAGTAAGGGCGCCAGACTTTATGTCCTGAGCATTCAGAGTAATCCTTCCTCCCAGAATGTCAGGGAAAAACAGACAGGATCCTTCTGGGTGGCAGCCTCCGGCGGCGGAATCAGGTATCAGTGGCAGGTGAGGGAGACTGGAAACAGCAGCTGGAGAAACTCGTCCAGTTCGGGACATGCGACCAGAAACCTGAGAGTCTCCGGCAGAACTGCCTATAACGGATATCAGTTCCGCTGCAAGGTGAGCGATAAAAAAGGAAATGCCGTTTACTCCAAGGCTGTTTCCTTCCATGTTTTCGGGATCAGGAGCAGCCCGAAGAATCAGAATGTAAGAGCCGGAAATAAAGCTGTTTTCCGCGTCTCCGCAACAGGTGCGGGGCTCAAATATCAGTGGCAGGTCAGGGACAATTCAGGCTGGAGGCGTTCAGGAAGTCCCGGCCACACGACATCGACGCTGAGGGTGACGACCAAAACGGCCCATAACGGCTACGCTTTCCGTTGCAAAGTCACAGACAGCAAGGGCAGGAGCGCCTACACCAACGCCGCCAAACTCTATGTCTTTGGCATCAGGAGCCAGCCTTCGGATGTTCTCACCTATTCCGGTGAGACGGCGGTCTTCCGCGTCAGGGCATCAGGTGCCGGACTCAAATACAGATGGCAGGTGAAGGAATATGCGAACGGAGGCTGGAGAAACTCCGCCAGTACGGGACATACGTCCAATACGCTCAAGGTCCGGGCTGCTCTTGGCCGCGACGGTTTCCAGTTCCGCTGCAAAGTCTACGACAGTGCCGGCCATTCGGCTTATACGAGAACAGCCTATATGTGGGTTGATCCGTAACTAATGTGGACTGTAATAAAGAAATACCTGATAAGGGAACAGCCCCCGAAAACGAGGTGGCAGACGAAAGGGGAAAGAGATGGAGATTAGAACAGCAGCTTTGATCGGCGCGGGTGCTGTCGGTGCGTTTTTTATCCGCGGGCTGTCGGGCACGCTGGGAGACAATTTCTGTGTCATTGCTGACGGAGAGCGGGCGGCCCGCCTCCGGGAGCATGGACTTGTGATCAACGGAGAGCAGGTTTTCCCCAATGTCTGCAGCCCGGAAGAGGCGGCCGGCGCGGATCTGATCCTGGTGGCGACGAAATACAGCGGCCTCCCCGAGGTTTTAAAGGATCTGCAGCATATGACCGCGCCTCACACGACGGTCGTCAGCACGCTGAACGGCGTGGACAGCGAGGAGATCCTGGCGGAAGCCGTCGGGGCACAGCATCTGCTGCACGCCTATATGATCATTGCTTCCCAGAGGGTCGGAAACCGGATCGATTACAATCTGGATGCCCCGGGTCTGATCTATGGGGAAAAGGACACACCCGAGGAGACCCCGAGGACACGAGCCCTGGGAAGGCTCCTGGAAAAGGCGGGGATCAGCCATCGGTTCACCAGCGAGATCCAGAGAGAGCAGTGGCAGAAATTTGCCCTGAACATGGGAAATAACCTTCCGCAGGCGATCCTGAATGTCGGATACGAAGCCTATGTCGACAGCGAACACGTGCGCTTTATCCACGACCGCCTTTTTGACGAGACCATCCGCGTCGCGGCTGCCTATGGGATCAAAGTGGTCTACGATGAAAACAGGCACGGCCGCGTCCGCCCGGAAGCCCGCTTCTCCACTTTGCAGGACATCGACGCCGGACGCCGCACGGAGATCGACATGTTTGCCGGTGTACTGATGAAAAAAGCAGCGGAGGCAGGCATCGAAGTCCCCTATACCGCCTTTACCTACCATGCGATCCGAGCTCTGGAGGAAAAAAACGAGGGAAAGATCAGATAGAGAAAAGAAAAAAGGAAAAGGGAAAAAGAAAAAAGGGAAAAGGAGGGAAGACTATGAACGTTCCGAAAAGCAGTTTTTATAAAAAAGTACTCTTTTACGGTGACTCCAATACATATGGATATGATCCCGCCGGTTTTATGGGAGGACGCTATCCTGAAGAATCACGCTGGGCGAACATAGTCGGACAGAATCTTCTGGGGATTTGGCAGGTCAGGGCGGACGGCATGCCCGGCAGATTTATTCCCGAGGGCCGGTACGATTGGGACTATCTGGAGAGCGTGATCCGGAATGAGATGCCCTTTGACCTTTTTGCCGTCATGCTGGGCACCAATGATATCGTCGGCACCCTCCGCCCCAACGCTGAGGAAACAGCGCACAGGATGGAAAAACTGATCGACTTTGTCCAGAAGCTGATGCCCGAAAGCGGACAGGACGGCTCCGGAATTAAGGAAAAGCCATCCCTGCCCGGGATCCTGCTGATCGCTCCTCCGGCGATCGTCCTCACGGACCAGTCTTATGCACAGCCCTATATCGCCGGTGACAAAAACTTTGCCACACTCTATAAAGAAGAAGGCGAAAAGCTCTGCCGCTATTATCAGGAGATCGCGAAATCCCGGAATCTGTTTTTCGCAGATACATCAGATTGGCTGCTCCAGTTTGCCCACGACGGCGTCCATCTGTCGCAGACCGGACACATGCTTTTTGCTTCAGAGATGATCGATGTACTCCGCCACATCTGGAACGGCGCCGGCCATTCCTGCGATTCGTGCGCTCTGCACTGAAGCGGGGGTTCAGATAAAACCGGGAAATTTCGGCAGGTTTGTACAGTCTTGTATTGGAAAGGAAAGCGTAATGGCTGCAATCGGACATGGACAGAACAAGACAGGAATACATAATAGCGCAGCAGAGCCTATGCAGGAACAAGGTCATTCTCATTCCCATTCCCATTATGGAGCAGCAGAACATTCTCACACGCATGCCGGCGGGCATGTTCATCACCGCCATGTACATACCGAAGAGGAGATGCGCCCTGTGATCAACCGCCTCTCCCGTGCCATAGGGCATCTGGAATCTGTCAAGCGTATGGTTGAGCGCGGCGAGGACTGCAGTGAAGTCCTGATCCAGCTTGCTGCTGTTCGGAATGCTATTAACAATACGGGCAAAGTCATTATGAAAAACCATATCAGCCACTGTATTGTGGAAGCCATTGAAGAGAACGATATGGCTGCGGTCGATGCACTCAATGATGCTATTGACTGCTTTATTAAATAAGGGCCCGGATCAGTACTTTTCGGGCGAAAATGTGTATGTAAAAAACAAAAGCAGGCGCGCAGGCACCTGTTTTTGTTTTTTTGGTATGCGCGCCATGGGCGCGCTCTAACGGGTGAAAGTCCCGAACACGCCCAGGTAGTGGGAAGTGTATAGCTGAACAGCAAGGGTGTCTACCGTGAGGTGGAATCTGAAAGAAGCTGTAGGCAAACCTCTGGTCCGACGGACAGAAATCACATATAAGGCGAGGTTCCGACAGATAAGCTGGCCAAAAGCAGTGAAGTCTGATAACTACCCCGTTTGTAGGAACAGCGTAAATGTGGCGGATAGATGGAGGGAAAGAGCGTGCACCTTATGCGCGGAGGTCTCACAGGCGGTCTCATTAGCTGTAGTAACAACGAACTGTGAGAAGTCAGCAGAGTCCATAGTAGTGAAGAAGTCCCTGTAATGGGGATGGAGCGAAGGGACGAACAATCAATCAGTTGAAGTACGTTCCACTTCGTAGCCGGAGCAACGTCTGTCGATAACATCAAAGGCGGTGAAGGCAAAAGGAGCAGAAAGGAAACAACGCATGGACACAAGTAGTCTTATGGAGCAGATACTGAGCAAAGACAACCTCAATGCGGCGTATCTGCAAGTCGTCAGGAACAAAGGAGCGGCAGGCGTAGACGGGATGACCGTAGAAGAGCTTGGCGCATACCTTTCGGAAAACGGCGAAAGCATCAGGGAACAGCTGCGGACGAGGAAATATAAGCCGCAGCCGGTCAGACGGGTAGAGATACCAAAGCCGGACGGTGGGACAAGGAACCTTGGAGTGCCAACAGTAGTCGACCGCTTTGTACAACAGGCGGTGGCGCAGGTACTCACTCCGATTTTTGAGGAGCAGTTCCACGACCACAGCTACGGGTTCAGACCCAACCGATGTGCACAACAGGCAGTCCTGAAGGCATTGGAGATGATGAATGACGGACACAGCTGGATCGTGGACATCGACCTTGCGAAGTTCTTTGACACAGTAGACCATGACAAGCTGATGACCATCTTTGGACGGACAATAAAGGACGGAGATGTCATATCGGTGGTGAGGAAGTTTCTCGTCAGCGGAGTAATGATCGACGATGAGTATGAAGATACTGTAGTCGGCACACCCCAAGGGCCGTTATGCGGATATCCGCATAACCCGCCTTATGTCGAGCTCTTAGTTATGTGGAGATAAGCACTTTATCACTTGTAATTATAGTGCTTCATCATCGATTATCTCCACATAATTCTTCCGCTATATTAATGAGGCTCATATAGGTTCTCAATCTTTGGACATATTCTTACTCCAAAGATTGAGGAGAATGCTGAGTTCCAATATTTAATACCTGGATTGGAGAGCAGATCTGTGTCTTATTGGTTTCCGGAATTCCTTCAAGAAGGAATATGTTATGCCGAGATAACCGGCGCGTGTTTCCTGCTATTTCAAGCTTATTTAGCATTAACTCGGCATAACAACTAGCTCGGCATAAGGCG
>NZ_FNFZ01000018.1:0-25096 GCF_900101015.1 Sarcina sp. DSM 11001
CTCCTTAAGGAGAAACAGGCCTCCATCGGAAGAAAGTTCGCCGCCATTGAAGTTAAATTTGAATTGCTTATTGAAACTGAAAGAGGTGTCATTTACAATAGACATAGGGATCTCTCCTTTATGTTTGATTTTGATTCGACACCTTAATCTTAACATAGCTGAGATCCTTTTTGTATGTTAAGAACTCTGAAAACAGGCAGTACCAAGCAGTTCAATGCTTTCACTCGGAAGGTGAACACAATATGTAGTTGTAAATGTAGTACCGAAGCGGGTTTCCCGCGATTACCGAATAATCGGTGAATTATTCAGGCTAAAGATGCGTTTTGGAATCGCACATAAATAAAATAAGATAAAAGACAGTTTTTTGGTAAAATCATTGCAGGATAGAATCTGATAAGAGGCAGAGTAATCCGGAAAAATACAATCACGTAAAGGATCAAAAAAATGGCCAGGTTTGCGCAAGGTGATGTTGTAAGATTAAAGTCCGATAATTCAATCGAAGGCGCCGTAATTAAAGTTTTTGAAGGCAGCGGAGAAATTCGATATCAGGTCTTTACAGGGACCATGGGGATTCAGACTTATTATGAATCTCAGCTGGTTTCTAAAGAAATTAAGAGCACATTGGAACAAGTGGATTCTGCCCGTTTCAATGCAGGCCTGACAGCATCTTTAATTCGGAATCCTTCTTTATCCAGCCTCTATTCTCTGAATTCGGCAAGAATCGACTTCATTCCTCATCAGTTCAGACCTGTTCTGAAGTTTATCAAATCCGACCGCCCCCGCCTCCTGATTGCGGATGGTGTCGGAGTTGGTAAAACGATTGAAGCAGGCTTGATTCTGCGTGAAATGAAGGCAAGACGCAATCTGGAATCAGTTCTGGTCATTTGCCCGCGTCCCCTTGTCACTGAGCAGAAGTGGGAATCGGAAATGGAACGTTTTGACGAGGAATTCGATTATCTGAACGGTGAACGCTTCCGCTATTGTATTAAAGAGATGGATTATGAGGGAGAGTGGCCTGATAAATACAAAAAGGCTGTTCTTCCTTATTCGCTGTTTGATGAGGCCAATGTTGTGGGTGGAAAAGCAGGGAAAAAAGCTCACCTGGGGCTTTTACAGCTGGATCCGCCTCCGAAATTTGATCTGGTTATCGTAGATGAGGCGCATCATATCCGGAATACTGCTACCTATGCATATCAGGCAGTAAAGCAGTTCTGCGATAACGCGGAGGCGGTTATTTTCCTGACGGCTACACCTGTTCAGCTGGAATATGATGAGCTGTTTGTCATGCTCAATCTTCTCAGACCTGATTTATTTATTGATAAGGATACCTTCCATAACATGGCTGAGCCGAATGCCTACATTAATCATGCAGCCGCACTTGTGCGAGCTCAGAAGGAAAACTGGCAGTCTGAAGCACTTGATGAACTGAAAGCGGCCTGTATTAATACGTCATGGGGACGAATGGTCATATCTAAAAATCCTGCGGCACTTCAGGCGATTAAAACCCTGCAAAAAGGAAATATCTCTCCGGAAGAAAGAGTACGTCTTATTTCCGATATTGAAGGCCTACATACATTTTCCAATATCATCAGCCGTACAAGAAGACGGGATATTGGCCAGTTTACCCTCCGCAAGGCGACGACAGTGGAAGTTCCTTTTACTGCCGAGCAGAAAGTTCTTCATGACAGTATTTTGAATGTCATACATGAGATTCTTTCTACAATTCACTGCACGGAAAACACAAAGTTCATGATGACGACGATACGCCGTCAGGTTGCATCCTGCCTTTTTGGGCTTGTACCTATGCTGGAAGATATTCTTTATCGGCACATTGAGGAACTTGTGGACGATGAGTATATGAATGGTGCAATGCTCAAGGGGGAAACTGAAGGCAGATCGATCGAACACCGTATTCAGGATATTATTGTTCTCGCGCGGAATCTCCCTGCCAATGATCCCAAGCTGAACCGGTTGATTCAGATTGTCGAAGACAAGCAAAAACAGCCCAATAAAAGGGTCATGATCTTCAGCAGCTTTAAACACACGCTGCGTTATTTATACCGTAAGCTGACAGAAAAAGGATTCCGTGTCGGTATGATACACGGAGAAGTACCGGATGATGAACGTCGCCAGCTAAGAGACAGATTTGAGTCAAAACCGGAGAAGGAAGAAGCTCTGGATATTTTACTCTTCTCGGAAGTAGGCTGTGAAGGTCTGGACTATCAGTTCTGTGACTGTATGATAAATTATGACCTTCCCTGGAATCCCATGAGGGTGGAACAGAGAATCGGGCGTATCGACAGAAACGGACAGAGAAGCGAGAGTGTCTCTATCTTTAATATGGTGACTCCGGGAACGGTGGACTTTGATATTTATGAAAGATGCCTGAACCGAATCGGAGTTTTTCGTCAGTCTATCGGTGATTGTGAAGAGATTCTTGGATCTTTGTCTTCGGAGATCAGATCTATTGTTGAGAATTTCCATATGACAGAGGAAGAGAGAAAAGAGAAGCTTCAGCAGCTGACAGACAATAAGATAAGGCTGCTTCAGGAACAGCTCCTGCTGGAGGATAAACAGAGAGATTTATTTGGAATTAAAGTACCGGATACATCTTTTTCAAAGGAATTGGAGAATGCGACTAACTATTGGCTGTCTCCTGAAAATCTCTGCAATATGGTTCATACCTATTTAAAATTAAGACTGGAACCTGAAAAAGAGTATATTCTCGGAGAAAAAGCCATCAAAACTCTGCGCGTCTCGAGAGAGTCAAGAAGCGCTCTTCTGGAGGATAATTCAAAATATAAAATCCCCAAAGGCAAAGAAAACAGGGCATGGGTCAAATTATTAAAACAAGGCGACCTTCACATTCGTATTACTTTTGACGGAAACAGCGTTAAAAACGAGAAGGACGTAGAACTAATATCAATGTCTCATCCGCTTGTAAAACAGGCCGCTGCTTTCCTTGAGAGTGAGAATAAGACCGTCACGGTATTCAGAGCGAAGACCAATGAGTTTCAATCAGGTGAATACCCGTTTGCTGTCTTTCAATGGAAAATGTCGGGTGATCGAGAAGATCTTCAACTCAAGCCGATCAGCTCTTATCCTGAGTTGAATAATTCGATTTTGAATCTTCTAAAAAAGAGTGAAAATCTTGATATCGAAATCGGGAAAGATCCCGAAAACTGGGATGATGTTGAAATGCTCCATCACAGTTTGTGGGAAGAGGAACTTGTGAACCACAGACAAAGAACCAGAGAACTCATTCAATACAAAACGGGAAGCCTCACAACAAGTCACAACGCGCGTATGGCACAATTGGAGGAGCAGCTTGAAAAAGCGATGAATTCCCGGATCAGGAGAATGAAAGAGGGAGAAATCCGTAATGCTGTCGCTGACTACGAACGCCACATGGAAGAACTGGAGCAAGCGATTAAAAAAGCGGATATTCTGCCGGAAACGCTTGCCTACGGCCTGCTTATTGTGGAACCGGATAACAGTCCTGCTTTGAAGGGGGACAGTAAAAAAATAGATGACAAAAGCGGCTTTGATAAAAAGGTGATTCAGAAGAAAGAGTCTTTTAACACTTTCCGGGAGGCGGTTTCATTTATTAATAAGGAATATGGACGCACAATCCTCCTGCAGCCTGAAAAAATGATAAGTATGCTTAATGAAATAGCTCCAAAGTTCAGTAGAGAAATAGACCAGCTTGTAAAAATAAGCCAAGCCGGGGTATTTGACTTACTGACCGGGGAGTCCGGTCCGAATGTTGATGGTGCTTTCGAAATCATGATTGAAAATCTGGGATATACAGAGGAAGAAGCTGAGAAGATTTTTCAGAATCTGGAGCCGTTTTTTGAATAACGATGACTGGAAAACGGAATTGAATGAGCTGATAAGTAAAATTGCTTTTTGAATCCTGGCCTATAAACCACGTGGGAAGATAAGCGATTCTGAATTAATATAACAACCATGTATAGGGAGTAGAGAAAACATGCCGCAGGAAAAGATATCCTACGAAGAAATACGCAGCAAGAAAGTTGAGGAGTACGGTACTCAGTTTAAAGACTGGATCTGGATTCTGGTCAAGCAGTATAAGGACAGGACTCACTTTTTGTTCGAACTGCTGCAGAATGCAGAGGATGCCAAGGCTACAAGTGTTAGACTCATCCTTGAAAAAGACATGCTGATTATCGAACACAACGGTATTTTGTTCTCAAAAGACGATGTCGTCAGCATCACTAAAGTAGCCAAAAGTACAAAAGGGGCTGGCGGCGCTGGCAGTATCGGCAGATTTGGTATCGGCTTCAAATCAGTATATGCTTATGCTTCCACTCCTAAGATCTATTCCGGGGATTATGCGTTTGAAATACGTGATTTCATTTATCCTTATGAAATCCATCATATAGATCTGGACCATGATTGGACGCGGATAGAAATCCCTTTTAATAACGGAGAGATTGAGCCTCAGAAAGCTTTTTGGGAAATTCACAGGGCTTTACGTGAACAGATACGTTCCGATACCCTTTTATTCCTGAATAATATCTCTGATCTAAAAATATTACTGAACGGGAGCAACGATGTAATCCATATTTCAAAGGAGGACAGAGAGCGAAAGGGCACCGGGGGCTGCGTGCTGGATGTCAGCATTCTCTATGAAAAAAATCGCAGACAGCGGGAAGAGGATTACCTGCTGTTTACTGATTGCGAGGAAGAGGCTGTCTGCATTGCCTTCAAGGTCGATGGAAAAGAACTGGTTCCTGTTCCGAACACGAGCATTTTCACCTTTTTCCCGACAGACAAAGAGTCGCACCAGTCGTTTTATATTCATGCCCCCTTTGAGACCACACCTGCCCGGGATAATATAGTAGAGGACAGCGAAAGAAACAAAGTCTTTATCGGCAATATATGTGCAGGGCTGCAAATGGCTTTCTGCTGGATGAGAGACAATGGATATCTGTCTCTTGCCGGACTGAATGCTACATATCCTATTTATCAATATCCGGAAGATTCAATTTTTTATCAGATTTATGAGAATTCAATTCGGATTATTGCTGCGGGAGAAAAGCTGATTCCGACCAACAAAGCAGGTGTTTTCAAGAGCCGGAGCGAGATTCTGCTACCGGATAATATGTCCATCGTAGATAATTTTGACGATGATGATATTCAGAGACTTTTTGTCAGTCATAAGATTTTCTGGATTGCGAAAGAAATTTCCAAGGATAACTGCCAGCAGTTCCGGGAATTCTTGAAAAAAAACTTTAATTTCAAGACCTATACCTGGAAAGATGTCATCACCAGAATAGATGCTACTTTCCTGAAACAAAAAGATATAAAGTGGTTTGAAAGGCTGTTTCTGGCTATCAGATCTTTTGCGGTATCGCGTACGGAAAACCTGGGAAGTCATGGTATTGACGTAAGTCATATTCCGTTTATACGGCTTTCGGATGGCAGTCAGGTCTGTGCTTATGACCAGGGAGCACCGACGGTATATATCAACAATCCGAAGATATGGCCTAATAAAATAGAGAATGCATTCATACACAACAGTGTAATAAAGACCTTTTACACCGTTAATCTGAATGTCCAGGAATATAACCTTGTCACAATCGTACTGGATGACATACTGCCTAAGTATGCTGAAAGAGAAAGTATTGAAGTCTCTGCAAAGGATTTGAAAGAAAATATCTCGGATTTAAAGATAATCAAAGACGCAATCCAAATGTCACCGGATATTAAGGGGAGCATTCGCGATTATTATGTTGTGACAGACGGCAAACAATGGTTCAAGCCTGAAGAACTGCATATTCCTTCCGATTTCGGCAAACAAAAGCCAGAATATCGGCTGCTCCAGGGCATCAGTACACTGCGTTTTATTACCCTGAATTATAAATACGATCCGAAACTAGATGAAAAGTTTTTTGTTGATATAGGATGTCCGGACACTCTGCAACAGAAAGCCTGCACTCAGAATGAATATCTGGATCTGGTCAAGAAATATATCGGAGGGAAAGAGAAAGAAGACATTCGACAGAAAATCTTTAAAAAGACCTATCAGGAGGGCTTGCGTTGGAATGTGCTTTTCGAAGGCTTCCCGGAAGTAATGAATCAAATCGATTTAAAAAAATCGTTGGGTATTGCGGGATTCCTAAGCAGGTTCGTAAATCGTTTCGAGATTCATGGGGAAATTGTCGGTGCAATGGATCAGAACTTTACCGGTGCAAATGTGGACTCCATGCAGATTTATTCTGCATTGGGTATCCTATTGTCTTTTGTACCCTGGATCTACACAAAGGACGGGGTAAAGAAATCTGTTTCCGAAATACGCAGGAGAGATGTCAACGGTCTTTATGAAAAAAATGCTAGGAGGCTTATGGATATTCTTCCTTTTGTGGAAGAAAACCAGGCAATTGAAGCAATTCTTGCAGGCATTGAGGATGATACGCAGAAAGAAATGATAAAAGAACTGCTTACTGATCAGGAGAGCAGAGATAAGTTTTCAAAAGCATGGAAGAATCTGAAAATCAAGGATTTAAAAAACAAGGATAAGAAGAATAAATCGCCCAAGGAAATACTTGAAGAAGCGGCAAAGAAGAAGGCAAAGGGTGCAGCTCCCGGACAGTCGGACGATCCGGAAGCTGTGACAAATCCCGAGCGCAGACAGAAAAAACTGGAAGACGAATTCGTGAAATCAATGGATTTCAGGAATATAGTCAGCAAGACATCCCTGCGTTATACCTATCAGGATCGCCTTTCCGGTGAAGAAAAAGCATTTCTTAAAATGCAGTATAACGGCTATTGCCAGATTTGCAAAACCACCATCCTGAAATATGATGGCGAACATCATTTCCAGGCAATCAATGTAATGAAGACTTCAGAGCTGGCTGACCAGTATAAGGGTGCTTTGGACACCGGCTGGAATTCTCTGTGTTTGTGTCCAAACTGCGCAGCAAAATATCAATATGGAGTCAAGGACATTTCAAGATTTTATGATCAGGTAGAAGAAAAGGTCGTAGAAGCCGGATCAGAAGAAACAATCGATATTCAAATTTCACTCCAGGACAAGCAGGAAACCATTCATTATACACCTAAACATTTTCTGGCATTGAAGACTGCCATGGAAGTGTTCTCAAAATAACAGGATAAAATAACGGGATAGTTAGAGGATTATGGCTTTTAATTACTATACGATTGCTTCAATTACAAATATAAATATTGATGATATTCCGGATTCTTTTATTACATACTATCAGAACCTTACAGAAGAATTACAGGCAGAAATCAGGGATGTCAGACCTGATCTTGTTCAGGCTATAGAAAAAGCAAATGGGGAAGATCCTGCGGTTGACAGCGATGAGCCTGTTGATGATATCAGGCCATTTTCTGAATCTGGAGATGCCGTGACAGAAGAGGGTTCACTGAATTCTGAGGATATTATTGTAGGCAAAGAAGGCCAGGATGAGGTTGAGGAGAATCAGAGGACTGCAGCTGAAGACGCATTCCAAAACGAAGAGACTCCAATCAATGAAGAAGATGACGATACCTCAGATGATGAGGTAGATCCGGAAGATGAAGCTGAATATTCTCCTGTGCTGGAGGCTTGGGAGGATATCTCGATTCGAGCCTGGCAGCAAAAAGAAATTGAGACATCGGTAGTAGTCTGCAAAATAATCCCTGACAAAACAAAAAGATGCCCTATTCACCGTATTGAGCTCCTTGAAAAGCAGCTTAAGATCAAGAAAAGCACTGGGGGTACATATGGTATTAAGGGAATGTTATGCCCTGAATGTATGGACTTCTTCATAGAGCGGGACGGAGTAGATGATCTTATCCGGAAGCTGGATGAATATAGTATTCCTACGTGGATTCAGACCTTGGAGGATACACTTGCCGAGTGGAAAGAAAATACTACTCCCCAGCCCTTTCAGAATGACACTCCGATTTATGTTCCGGACACCTGGGTCGATGGACAGACGACCTGCCCTATCCACCCGGATCAGACACTTGTTGAAGATACTTATCAGGAGACATACAGAGACAGATCTGTTGTATTTCAGGCTCATTACTGTAAAGAGTGCCATAAACTCATTATGAGGAATTCTCTTGCTCAGAAGCTGGAAATGGACTGTAGCGAGATAGGTCTTCCTCCGATTGAGTTCCGCCCGCTCCGTCCGGCTGCCAAACCCAAAGTATCCGCAGCTAACCTCGATATTCATCCTGATTATATTATTGCGAATGGTGTACGTGATGTTTTTGACTTTGGAGATGATGAGGCAAAGGAGCTTTGGACACAGACATTTGAGCCGGATACTTTTGTTGTTAACTACACTCGTTCGTGTATAGAAGAAGATCACGAAGCTGAGGACACATTAGCGCTGATCAAGGTCCAGGAAAAAAAGGAGGGCATAAAGTACTATGTAGTATTGGTCGGCTATTGCGAAGAATGCGAAAAGTACTATATTGCAAAAGAGGATTTTGCTCTTCTTGCAGAAAACGGACGGCCTGTCCTTACACTCATTGATGAAACCGGAACCTATAATTATATTACTTCCGGAAAGACATTTGACCGCGAAAGAGATCACCTGAACGAACTCGAAGGAACGCTGGATAAAAAAATAGATGATATTCAGCACAGTCCCGGTTATGTGGCAAAATATGCCGTAGGTGACTATGATGACGGATCGCTGATTTACGCGAAATATCAGTGTGAGCCTTTGTATAAGGAAATAGACAGGCTGAGTGGGTTCAAACCAAGACCGTATGAATATCGTACGGACCTGACATTTAATGATCAGACAGAGATTTTCTATCTTGGCATTGAAGATATTGAACTGGACGGGAATAAACATGTTATCTCCTATAACAGTGATCTGGGGCGGAAAATGGTAAACTATCGAACTCTGGATCTGATAATGGGAGGAGTGCAGAGAAAGGTAAAACGCCGCAGATCTTTCGATATAGATAAAGAGATATTATATAGATTTACTGAACAGTCGGATGATGATGTTATCTTCAAGAGCGGAATCACAGATGCTTTCCTGATTAATGTACTCAATCAGAGAAAGAAACAACATCAGCTGATCGATATTATCTCGACTATTCAGGATAATCAGAATGCCATCGTTGATGTACCTATCCGGGAGAACCTGATAGTCCAGGGATGTGCAGGATCCGGAAAGACAATGGTTCTGCTCCGCAGATTATCAACCTTAAAATACAACAATCCTGATTTTAATGATTACAATGTTGTTATTCTGACGCCTAACGGGAACTTTAATACACATATAGCGGGTCTGGCATCCAGCCTTCAGCTCGGATATATAGATCGATATTCCGTAGAGGATTATTACTATAATCTCATTCAGAAATATGACATTTCATTCAAACTGAAAAATCCCATATCTGATGAGATGAACGTCAATCAGACATACGTTGATTACATGTATTCTGATGAGTTCAGATTGCTTATGGAAGAGGCCTATCAGCAGAGAATTGCCGGGATCAGGGAAATGTTTGGCCTTGTTAAGGAAGCTTCACGGATTTTAGGGAGAGAAGCGGCAGATGAAAATAAACTGGAGGACAATGCTCTTGTCGGGTGGCTGAGACTTGAATTAGCTACTATATCCGGATTATGCAAGGCTCCTGATGAAGAATATGCCAAGTGTGTGAAAGAACATGAATATTATCTTGGCAAACAAAAAAATGCACAGGAGCTTCTTGAAAGTGCTGAATCAGGACTTAAAGAAATAATAAACGCAGAGACTGCCAGAGTTTCAAAAATCCTTTCAGACCTGGTATCGGGAAAGAAAGAAAAAATAAACAGTCTGGAGAAGGCAGTTTCTGAAAAAGAAAAGGAATATAAGAAAATAAATGACACTGTTCTGGTCTATCGCAAAGGACTGAAACTGAGTCAGCTGCAGAAAGAAATCGATCAGCTAAAGGATGAAGAGGCTGGATTACTGGTTGATATTGAAAATCTTAATAGTCTGCTCAGGACTAAAGTGTTCGCAATGGATTTCGACGACTTAATGAGATTTTTTGACAGTGCAGCCACTTATTCTTCAGATGTCCTTGGAAGTAAAGCAGCTATACGAAAACAACAGGAACGTCTTGATTTATACAAAGAAGAGGCAGACCAATATCCCGAAAAATTGCAGGAACTGCAGGAGAAAATTAAGGCAGCGGCTGGAGCAAGAGTTTATCAGGATCTGCTGGAGCGTGTAAAGGCTTTATCAGAAAAGGCTGATGAGCTTTCTCCAAAACGCATTTATCAGGATATTTATGATATTGCTTCTGCCAGGGCCGACGATATCCTTTTTGCCAGGACGGGCAGAAGATACATTCAGAATGTAAGAGGAACCCATAGATATGATCTTTATCTCCAATTGATCTTCGCAATGGAGTTTTTCAAAAGAAAAACAGGAGAGAACAGACTTATCTCTATTGACGAAGGTCAGGATCTTACTCCGGGAGAATACCGGCTGATAAAGGAAATCAATGAAGGAAATCCGATTTTTAATATTTATGGTGATACAAATCAGCTTCTGAAATATGGGAGAGGAATAACTGACTGGTCTTTGATTGGGAAAACCATAGAGTCCGCAAAGCATTTCGCCCTGAATGAAAACTATCGAAACACAAATCAGATTACGCAGTTCTGCAATGAAACCTTCAAGATGAGCGTATCGTTGACGGGTGTGGACGGGCACAGTGTTAAGGAAATTGCCCGTGTCAAGCTGGAAAGTGTACTTGCGAATATAAAAGCCACAGACGAGAGAATCGCAGTGATACTCCCCAGGACTGTGAAAAAGAAGGAGTATATAGACAAGGATCAGATTCCACCTGTAATACAGGAAATTTTGGGAGATACTATCGCCAACGGAACAATCGCAGTAGTTTATGTAGACGAGGTCAAAGGCGTTGAATTTGACCGTGTTTTTGTTGTGCCGAACAGCATGACAGATAATGAGCGCTACATCGCCTTTACAAGGGCTCTTTCTGAACTGACAGTAGTCTACGACGAGAGCCTCGATCCTGTTATAGCTGTTTCAGAACCTGAACCTCAAAAGAAAGACGAAAAACAGGCAACCCCGGAAAAAGCACATGCTGCCGCGCTCGCTTCTTCAAACATCACAATTGGCAAAGTAAAAATCAAGCGTGATAAAAAGGCAGAAGAAAGACGCGAAGCACTGAGACAGAGATTTAGAATAGGCGCTTCTGATATCACTGAATTTAAGGGAGGAGCAATTGTCACTCCTTATTCTTCCTATTCCTACAGTGGAGTATTGCAGACTGCAATCTGCAAGGCGGCCGGAAAAGAATACGTTGACGAAATCAAGATTATTCCTACACTGGGGGCTTGCAAAACCTGTCTTACCAAAGGCTATAAACTCCCTGCTAAATATGTGATTCACGTGAATAGCCCTAAATGGAATCCTGAAAACGAAAAGGAATCAGAAGAACTTCTCGCAGAGGCATACAGGAATGTAATGCAGTGTGCTATGCAAAACGGAATCAGGACTATTGCGATTCCATCCCTTTCTACAGGATTCAAAAGATTTCCGGCGGGCAAAGCCGCTTATATTGCATTGTATACTGTGGGAGACTTTGTAAATAATCACCTCGAGCAAATCGACAAGGTGGAATTTTCGATTCTCAACAAAAATATACTTGAGAAATATGAGTCTTTATTCCGAGCGTTTGGAAGAAAAGAAGAATATAGAATATCCATAGAAAACTGTAAAAAATGTGGCAGAATAAGAAAAATCAGAAAACGAACATACGATAAGTATATTGTGGATGGATATATTCCTTCGTACTGCAATACTTGTGGGGAAGAAGTTTCCAGGCAGTCAAAATGTATAAAATGCGGTGAACTATTTGGTATTACTTTGAGAGAGCAGGATTATTCAGAGCAGACCGGGACCCCATCGCCGAATACCTGCCCAGAGTGTATTAAGAAGGAGAAAGAAGCAGAAAAACTTCTTGCTTCAGAAGATACGAAGAACGAGGCTCTGACGGCTCAATCCAACGAAGAAGTAGAAAAAGCTGTTCCCACTGTCGCACATGTGTCTTCAACTACGACAGATTTCATTCAAAGCAGTGATGGCCAAACAAATCAGGCTGGAAGTGTTTCAGAGCAGACCGCTTCTGCAACCGGACAAGACAAAACAGAACAATACGAACAGCTTAATACAGCTGATTCAATACAGGATATCCATACTGAGGAGAAAGATTCTGGTGAAGAGAAACAAGGTACTTTAGAAAAAGCTGCTTCCGATACTGCAGCGGCATCTGAAACAACTATCATTCAGGGAAAAAAGACGGAAGCAGCTAATGTTGTTTCGTCAGACGAAATTATAGACGTGACTGAGTCACAAGATGAAGAGACTCTTAATGCGTCTGAAGAAGATAAACGCTACCTGAATTATGTAAAAATACAAGCTTTCCTGTCAACGGAAATACTGGATCAGGAAGTAAAAGATGTCAATGATGAGATCCGTACAGTACTTGCATTATCTCATGTTAAGAGTAATAAAGAACTAATCAGGTTCTTGATGGACGAGGATGTCTTTGATGACAAGCAGCTTTCTGAAATAGAAGAGTATATGAAGAAACTGATTTTATCGATGTTTTATGTATGACCCTACTACGGTTTACAGAAAAGCCTATTGAATAAGAAAAACATAAAAACAAACGATTATATGTAGAAATATGTGCGTCCGAAAAACAAATATTGTTTTATTGAAGCCAGGACTTTACGACATGATTGACATATCTTTCGATTTCAGATTGGATTCAAAGGGCAGGGATCCTGATACCTATAGCCCGACATTAAATGCATATCACAGAGCCCTGTGGAGCAAAGAACTCCCCAACGGTCAGGTGATGGAGCTTCAATCAAAAAATGCTCCTTATGTCCTGAACTGGAGAGACTTTTATTTCACAAGCGATACGATCATTGTTGAAATGAGTCATTCCAAGAACAGGAAGATCATGGACCGGGTATATGAACAGGTTGAGGATTTTGAGGAATACTATCAGCATCTGCTGCACAGGTCATATATGATTGGAAGCATGATCATTTTTCCAGTGCATGCCAACAGCATGAACCAGAGAAGGGGAACAAATATCAGGATCTCTGACCGATGGGATCTAACCCTTGAGTGCATCCGCAGGCATTATGCCGGAGAGGAGAGTCCGCTTTCAAAAGTGATTGAAACCGACAAGTCCTTCTATGATTTGTTTGTGGACTTTAAAGGATATGTGGATTTCTTTTTCCTTCAGGACTGTGTTTCGGAGGATTATTCTTCAGTCAATATATGGATGGGAGACGCATCGTTTGAGAAAAGCGGTTTACCGGATACTGTGGAAGAGTATTTGAACTTCCTGGTTAAGGAACATATCTTTTTGGATAAGCGAAACCGAAGGATTCAGGAATACTGCATAGAAAACAAATTGCTTTGATAAGTGGCTTATAGTGACAAAGTGATTATCGACCGCGATTCCATCAGATATGAATATAAGCCAGTAGTGGAAAGCGAAATCAATACGCCGAGGAAATGGTCATACTTCAGAAACCACACAGCCGAAGATGCCTATACGGGGTGAACTGAATCGGGCATGAGGGGGATACTATGGCACATGGTGATTGAAAAAAGGAGAGACAGGATGCGGGAACTTGATGCGGATACTCTGATGTTTTTTGACCAGCATATGGATGTACTTCCACTGTACCAGGCTTTTGAGGAGCTTCTCATTGATTCTTTCCCCGTGGTGAACAAACGGGTGCAGAAGACGCAGATCACTTTTTCCAACCGTCATGTTTTTGCTTGCGTCTCCTTTGCGCGAGTGAAAAGAAAAGCCGAACTGCCGATGAGATACATGGTGATTACACTCGGACTACCTGCTCCTTTGGATTCGGAACGAGTCGCAGTAAAGACAGAGCCATAACCTGGAAGATGGACGCATCATTTTGTAGTCAGCACGACGGAGGAGATGGATGAAGAACTGCTTTCATGGATAAAAAACGCCTATACCTTTGCAGATACAAAATGAATAACAGCAGAGGAGGATGTGATCATAAAGAAAATCCCAAACTTCGTGACCGGGAAAAAGACGAATTTAAACGTGGGTGATATCCTTAAAGCACTTTTTCTAAGATAGAAACTTGACCATATATCTAAGGATTTTTTAATAAAACAAAGATGTGTTCAATAAAAGAGAAGTCATTCGTACCGACCTCAGTAAAACTCTGGAAGGAGAAGAAGAATTCCGATAAGATTAGTATAGATGTTGAACGATGACATATCTGATTGATGAGAACGGGATTATCATAAAGGCTTTTGATAAAATCAAGGCTGCCGATAATCCGGAACAGATGTTAGGAGAACTGGATTGAGGATTATCATCTCTCCGGCAAAGCAGATGCGGGTGGATACAGATACCTTTACCTGCAGCACGCTTCCGGTCTTTATGGAAAAGACAGAAATCCTGATGCAATGGATTCAGAGGCTGTCCTATGAGGAGCAGAAAAAACTCTGGGCCTGCAGCGACAAGATCGCCAGGCAGAATGCCGAGCGATTTGAAAATATGGATCTTCGGCAGAATCTCACACCGGCCCTGCTGTCATATGATGGCATTCAGTACACTTATATGGCGCCGGCTGTCTTTGAGGATGGCCAGTACGATTATGTACAGAATCATCTGCGGATTCTTTCCGGGTTTTACGGTGTGGTAAAACCGATGGATGGCGTTGTGCCGTATCGTCTGGAGATGCAGGCGAAGGCTGCCGTTTCCGGTTTCAAAAATCTGTATGATTTCTGGGGCGACAGCCTGTACCGGGAAGTGGCTGATGACAGCAGAATCATCGTCAATCTGGCCTCGAAGGAGTATTCCAGGTGTATTGAGAAATATCTGCAGCCGGATGACCGATACATTACCTGCACTTTTGGAGAGATGGAAGACGATAAGATTGTCCAGAAGGGTGTCTACGCAAAGATGGCCAGGGGCGAAATGGTGCGCTTCATGGCAGGAATCCATGCTGAAACTCCGGAGCAGATTAAAGCCTTTAACTGGAGTGGATATCATTACGATCAGGAACGCTCTTCCGACAATGAATATGTTTTCATCCGCACCGAAGTACCGGGAAAAGGAAATAATGAGCAGGCACAGAATAGTGGACGGGCATCTGCTGCAGACGAACAAGAGATATAAACAGCTGAAGCAAAGCAGAAACAGAAAATCTCGGGATGGATAATGTATACGCTGACTCAATAAGACAAATTGAACAGTTACAAGCATCAATCATACAAGGAGGTCAATCATGGCAAAGAACACGAAAACTTATTCAGAAGAACAGATTCAGGAAGTATTGAACAAAATCCCTGACCTCGGCATTTCTAAAGCCGCAAAGTCTGTAGGAATCCCCTGGCAGACAGTGAGAAAGTGGGCGAAGGAAGCAGGATTGATTTCTGCCGATACAGGTGAGGCGAATGTTGAAACTGACGTTGTGAGTAAGATCGAAGAGGTAAAAAAAGCCGCAGCAGAAAAGGTAGAAGAAGCAAAAGATAAGATTGAATCAGCCCGTGAAGCCACAGTGCCCACAGAAATAGAAGTAAAGAAGGCAGCTCGCAAAGCCGGACGGGAAATGAAGAAAGCGGCTGATAAAGCTGTGAACACAGTGAAAAGGACAGCGAAAAAAGCAAAAATCGCTAATCTCGCTATTATTATCCAGTCCCCGCTTGGTGGCAACATCACTGTGGAAGAGATCGCAGATAAGGTACCGGATGACGCCGACGCAGTCTTTGTTCGTGTCGACCAGAACAAGCTTTGGTGGACACGAGGAGAAGAGAAGGGTGATGTGGATATCTGGGAATAAGGGCATTGAGGAGAAATTACCGATTGAAATGAAAGGGCCGGATCAGGTCAGGATCATAAATCCTGACAGAGAGGAATTGTATGTCCGCTGAAATCATTAAATTCGGGGAAAAACCATCCGAAGCTTCAAAACATAAAAAGTCCCCTGCGGATTATCAAAAAGAGCTGCAGGAAGTGATTGATATTGTCAGATCTGCAAAGAATAAACTTGGGAAAATAACACTTCATATGGAGGCGGAGTTTCCTGATGCAGGTGCACTTGGTGAGGCACTGGAAGCACTGGATGATGCCATTGACATCATGGAAGACACCCTCGATGATATCGAGTGAAAGGTGTTAAGAGAGGAACAAAATGGGATACACAAAGACGACCGCGGTTTTACTCGCAATTTCCATGTTCCTGGCAGGATGCGGGGGAAGTACAGGAAGCGCGACTTCCGGCGCAGGAGTGACCGCAAGCGAGCAGGAGCAGGCCTCCGGGCAGCAGGACGCCGGACAGCAGGACCCCGGACAGCAGGCCTCCGGACAGCAGGACGCCGGACAGCAGGACCCCGGACAGCAGGACGTCGGACGGCAGGACACCGGACAGCAGGCCGAAACCGCAAGCCCGTACCGGGACCGGAATCCTGACACCAAAACCCCGATTTCTGAAGAAAACTACTCGGACCGGGAGAAGCAAAATCTCAATGAACTGGAGACCACGCTGGCCGAGGATTCCGAGCGCCTTGTGTATTCCGGCAACTATATCACCAACATTTACGACGACTTCGCGTGGAAGTCCGAGGCAGACATCTTCCCTGCCAAACTTGACCTCAGAATTCGAGGCACCGTCACACCTGTCAAGAGCCAGGCGCCCTGGAGTAGCTGCTGGAGCTTTGGAACAATGGCCGCCAGCGAGACCAGCCTTCTGAACACGCTTGGGCTGACCGCGGAAGAATACGAGTCAAAATATGGCGCCCCCATGGATCTGTCGGAAAAGCACCTTGCGTGGTTTTCCAAAACGGCGCTTCCCGATGCCGACGCCTACCCGGAGGGGCAGTACCCCTATGAACCCGAGCAGGCCGGAGAAGGTTCCCACCCGGTCGACGAGGAAGCGATGAGCCGGTACAACTTCGGAGGGACTTTTTCCCTGGCCACATCCATGCTGACCTCCGGAGTCGGAGTCGTCGACGAATCCATCGCGCCCTACACGGACAGCGAGGGCGGACTGGACGCCAGTGGCGACTGGAGCCTGCCTGAGGAACTGCGCTTTACGCAGAGTTATGAACTCAAGGAGGCCAATGTTCTGCCTGCGCCGGCGTATTGGGGGAGCGACGAGTATGTCTACCGCGAAGCCGCGACGGAGATGATCAAGAGCGAGCTGCAGAAGGGCAGGGCCGTCGGCATCTGTTATTATGCCGTCAAATCAATGCCCAGGATGAACCGCGACGACATACAGGCGCTTATACAGAAGGACTACGCGGACAAGACCGACATCTCCGAGGGGGATAAGATGACCCGATTTGAGCTCATGTACAGGCTCCGGGATCCCGCCGGAATGACGGACGAGGAGGTCATGCACATCGCGGAAGTCGCGTGCAGGCTGAGCGACGTGGAGGACGGAACCTACGACCTGAAGGGGATGACGCGCGAGCAGCTCAATCTTCTGGTGAAGACCACGAGGTTCGGCAGCCCGATCGAATATATCGAGAGCTATGAAGCTGCTTTCAAGGCCGCCTACGAGAAGGGATACCTGAACGAGTTCGAGGCGGAGGACGGGACAGCAGTCACGGCGCACTATACAAGCCAGTCGGAGTGGCCTAACCATACCGTGACGATCGTCGGATGGGACGACACGATTCCCGTTTCTTACTTCACGGAGGGGCAGCAGCCGCCCGCGCCCGGTGCCTGGATCGTCAAAAACAGCTGGGGCAGCAACTGGGGAATGGATGGTTACTTCTACATCTCATATTACGACCAGACGCTGTCGAACCCGCAATCTTTTGAATACGTGAAGCCCGAGGACAATGAGCCCGAAGAGCTGGAGATCCTGGAGCACGATCTGATGCCGAATGAACTCATCAGCAGTACGCTTTACGACGAGCCGGTTTACGAGGCGGGCGTCTATGAAGTGGAGACGGACAGTATTTTGCAGTATGTGTCGGCCATGACCGGAATGCTGGACACGGAAGTGACAGCAGAGGTCTATCTTCTGGGCAATGATGCCAAAATACCGACAGACGGCATTCTCCTCGAAACTGTCAGCGGCACATTCAAATACGCGGGCTACCACAGAATGACGCTGCCCAATAACCTGTCGGTGCCGAAGGGGGCTGTGATCAGCATTGTCGTCTTGCAGCGCGTCGCCACGGAGGAGGGCAGAAAATACGTGCTCGTAAACACCTCCAGCCTCGGAAAGAAGGGCACGGAAAAGATTGAAAAAGAATTTGGCGTCAGGGCCAGAGAATACTGCGAGGGCCGGGTCGCCCCGGGCGAGAGCTATGTGAGCTTCGTCGGCGGACGCTGGATCGACTGGAGCAATGAGGTCGCTAAGCTCGCCACCCTCGAGGGCTGCGAAAATATCGCCTACGACAACCTGCCCATCAAGGGATACTCCTACCCTCGCTCAGAAGTGGAGGCGCTCCACGACTTCAGCCGAAAAGTCCAAACCGCGGAAGGTGAGGCGGCGATCTGCCCTGAATGCGGCTACGTAATCCTGGAAGTTAAGTAAGGATAGAAACTTTTGATCATAAGTCCATTCTCAAAGTCTGCAATCAGGACACAGAACTGGCGGCCCCGGCGAGCATGGCAAAGGAGCTGGGCAAACTTGCCTGGAAGGGAAAGCTGCATCTTCTGGTGCCGGGGGAAAGCGTGGAGACCGCAGGTCTCATCATCACAGCAATACCTGCCTATAACAAGCTGAAACCCTTTCATCCAAAGCGTAACGGATGGTTGGGATATTTGCTGGAAATGGATGGAAGGGTTTATTACATCGCGGGCGACACGGATGCGGTAAAAGAGCAGCAGGAGATCAGATGCGATGTCGCGCTGGTTCCAATCGGAGGCAAGTTTACAATGAACGCCTGGGAAGCAACGGGGATAGTCAACAAAATAAAACCGAAGGCGGCAATACCGACACACTATGGAAGCATCGTAGGCAAGCCGCAGGATGCGGATACCTTCCGGAAAATGATTGACCGGGAGGTGCAGGTGGTTGTGAAGCTGTGAAAGGAACGGAAATGAGAAGAGAACGGGTGGGAGCAGAGAAAAAACCCTGAGAGATTTGATGTTCTGCACTATGCGGCTTTGGCATTGCTGCAAAAAGGAGTTGCTGTATGAAGGTATACGACCTTGTCATTGACCATGCGACATTGCTCACGATGGATGCCGATAATACCGTCATCCGGGACGGTATTATCGGTATTAAAAACGGAGTCATAACGCTCCTTGAGGAAGATCGCAAGGGAGTCTCTTATCCGGCCGATGAGTATATAAATGCACAGGGAATGGTAGCTTTTCCGGGATTCATTAACACGCATGTGCATTGTTTTCAGTCACTGCTAAAAGGACTCGGCGCAGATCTGCCGCTCATCGGCTGGCTCAACAGCTCTGTCCAGCCCTTCGGGGTTCGCGTGGCCAGGCGCCAGCAGGAGCTTGCCGCGCGCATTGCCTGTCTTGAGGCCCTCAAGAGCGGGTGTACCACCTTGTGTGAGTTTTTTTACACCAACCAGGATCCGGAACTTGCTGATGTATGTATAGAGACGATGCAGTCGTCGGGGATCCGCAGTGTTCTGATGCGCACATTCCAGGACTATGGAGAGGAGTACAACACTCCTTCCTGTTATATTGAACCGGTCGAGACGGCGATCAAAGAGGTGGAACGCCTGAGGAGAAAATACCTTCCCCTTACAGGTGATATGCTCTCGATCTGGACGGGACCGGATGTGACATGGGCGACGACAAAGAGGGGTTACGAAGCGATCCTGGAGTACTGCCTTGACCGGCACGTGCGCTATACCATGCACCTCAAAGAAACGCCGGAAGATGACGATATGTGCCGGCGTCACTACGGTACCGGAATTGTGGAACTTCTTGATGAGATTGGCTTTCTGACGAATCAGTTTCTGGCAGTCCATTGTGTACACCTCACCCCGTGTGAAATTGAAATTCTTGCCGGGAAGGGGGTCTCGGTAAGCCATAATCCTGCGGCCAACCTCTATCTGGGCTCTGGGATCGCTCCCATCCACGCCTGCCTTCAGGCTCGTGTCAATATATCTCTGGGAACTGACGGCGCGGCGAGTAACAACACTACAGATATGCTTGATACCATAAGGCTCGCAGCTCTTATACACAAAGGCGCCAACTGTGATCCGACCGCAATGAGCGCAGAAAATGTCATGCGGATGGCGACAGTTGGCGGGGCAAAAGCTTTGGGTATGGAGGATAAGCTCGGATCCCTTGAGGTGGGAAAAAGAGCTGATCTTGTTTTGTTCAATCCCGACCGGGTGAGATCTATACCCATGCATGATCCCATGGCGACAATTGTGTACTCGTCCTCTGCTGAGAATATTGATACTACAATCGTCGACGGAAAGGTCGTTTATAGAAAAGGAGTCTTTTCCTGCGGCATCGAGGAAGCTCAGCTTGCAGAGCAGGTGAGAAATGAGTTTCAAGGCGTCAGATTTATCTAGTGTGCCGTCACACTAGACTATAGGCCTTATGTGGGTTTTATACCTTAATAACAAGACCGGATTCATTTCCCGGGAATGGTTCCCCTGCTTTGCAAATGCCCGCCGGGACGGATATGACTTTGACGCGGCATGGGATGACGAACTGGTCCAGCGCCGCTACAAGGCGATCATGGATGTCTTTGAGGATGGCGGCATGTTTCCCGGCTTTGAACTGAAGCCCAAGGCGGGATTCGGCAAAGAGGGCTATAAGAATTTTGATGGCTGCATCACGCAGCTCCAGATGCAGACCTATCTCATTATCCGCAAGTTCGAACGGCGCAGGAACAAACGCGGCCAGAGCTACGGCATGGCAGTCTCCTACTACCAGAAGCCGGAGGAGCTATGGGGCTATGCGCATGTAACAAGCGCTTATAAAGAAGAGCCGGAGCTTTCCGCAGAGCGCATCTTCACAAGGGCAAGAGAGCTGTTCCCGGAAGGGTCTGACGCAGCTATACGGAAAAATTTGAAATAGCGATAGCAGGATTAGTCAGTAACCAACAGCCTATACGCTGCTTCGATTCTTCCTGACCTGATTCTTTTCGAACCTTGGTACATGGGACCATAAACTCGTTTTACCACGTTAGCACCTAGTACCATTAGCTCTTATTCACGTGCTATAGCACATGAAAAGCACTTGACAAAGCAAAAACCATCTGGCATATTAAGAGCAGAAAGGAGATGATTACGATGATCTCAACTACAGAAGAAATGACAAACTTCACATTTAAGATGGATAGAAAAACCCGAGAGAGTTATAGTGCACTTTGTGAAGCATTTGGCCTCTCAATGTCTGCTGCCACTCTGGCACTTGTGAGGCAGGCGGTTCGCTCTCAGTCCATGACGTTCTCTATGCGTGATGCGAACGGGTTTACGCCTGCGGAGGCTGCGGAATTAAAGCGCCGCATCGACGATGTCGCAGAGGGAAATGTTACTGCGCACGGCATTATTGAGGCTTGATTATGCGAAATCTTTTATGGCAGTCAGAGGCCTGGAAAGAGTATGAAAGCTTGCAGACGGAAAAGGCAACTCTGAAAAAGGTCAACAAATTGTTGAAAGACATCATGCGAAATGGTTATAAGTGCTCCTATGGCAAAGCAGAAATGCTGAAAGGCGATTTCAGTGGATTTGCCAGTATCCGGATTGATAAGAAAAACAGGATAATTTTCAGTGCGGATGAAAACAAAATAACCATTATTCAATGCGGTGGGCACTATGATGACAAATGAGTTATCAGGGGGACGCCGACAAAGATCTTCTGAAGGTACTTGACCGCTTTGTAGTTGTCCGCCTTGAAAGAATCCCTGATTTGCACGATGCGTTTCTGGATGGAAATGAGGTAAAATTCTTCCAAATGAGAAAAGCCCATATCTTCAAGCCGCTTTTTCGTTCTGAGGACATCCTTGTCATTGTTATACCGCGGAATATAAGGAATACGAATCCATATCTTGTGAGCGGGGGCATAATCTCTCAATAACGCTAAATTACGAAGGACGATCTTATTGGATCTGCCGGTATAATTCTTATATATGGTATCATCGGAATCTTTAATATCGATGATCGTTTATGGTACCTGGTACCATAAGCCGGAAGAGCTGCGCTTCACGCAGAGCTATGAACTCAAAGATGCCAATGTTTTGCCCTCGCCGGCGTATTGGGGAAGCGACGAGTATGTCTACCGCGAAGCCGCGACGGAGATGATCAAGAGCGAGCTGCAGAAGGGCAGGGCTGTCGGCATTTGCTACCACGCCGTCAAATCATTGCCCAGGATGAAACGCGACGACATACAGGCGCTTATACAGAAGGACTACGCGGACAAGTCCGACAACTCCGAAGAGGATAAGATGACCCGGTTTGAGCTCATTTATGGTACCTGGTACCATAGAAGATTACGCTTTCAAAAGAGATGTATTGGCGATTTTTAAAGAAAAACTGCAGATACGTATGGTTCTTTGTACCCATTTCCAGGCTTCAGCGCGAAATTTTCCTGATTTGACGCTCGTTTTACCGCGTTGGTGAACGCCAAGTGATCATTGACGTTCACTTTAAATGAATATACGGTTTTTTGTGATTTAATTTTCAAAATATTATACTTAAAGAGCAATGAAGGCACTATAATAGTTTTAAGGAATCGCAGGCGGGATATATAAATATGATTGAGACGGAAAACAAGCAGCCGCAAATCTGGAAGGAGGACGGATATGAGAAAAGTGAAAAGCAGGCTTGCTCTGCTTCTGGCAGTGATTATGATCGCAGGTTCTTTACAACTGCCTGTTTTTGCTGTCCGTAGAAGCGGGGCGGGTATACCTTCAGGAGCGTCAGCAGAAGCTGGCGTGGAGGATCCCGGCCAGATTACGGAGACTGAGCTGTTGGATCTGGTCCCGGATTCTGCAGGAACGGGCGGTACAGAGCCGCAGGATCCGGTGGATACTACCTGGACAGTCATCTTTGATGCCAATGGCGGAACATTTCCCGGGGGTGAGACACAGATTTCCCTGGATGTAGAAAAAGGCCTGGCTGTTCAATTTAATTCTGAACCGCTGACAACGGCTGACAGGTATTTTGCGGGATGGAAGACGCAGGACGGCACTTTGATCAATGATGCATATTCTTTTGTGCCTGAGAACGATATCACACTGTATGCCTTCTGGAAGGATAAAAAGAAGGTAGAGAACATTTCTCTCAATCATCATGAACTGACGATGTCTGTAGGAAAGACTGCTGCTCTGTCAGCCACAGTACTGCCTGAAGATGCCTATGATCGTTCGTTCACCTGGAAGAGCGGCAATCCGGGTGTGGCAGCTGTTAATAATAACGGAAAGGTAACTGCGGCTGCAAAGGGAACAGCAGTCATTAAAGCTGCTGCCAATGATGGCAGCGGGGTATTTGCGGAATGCAAAATCACTGTCAGGCAGCCTGTGACAAGCCTGACGCTGAATAAGACATCTCTGACGGTCAATAGAGGAGCGACAGCGACGCTGACCGCCACTGTCGGTCCCTCTAACGCAGACAACAAGAAAGTGAAATGGACGACCAGCAACAGTTCCGTTGCGACCGTTTCCTCTACGGGAGCAGTCAAAGGGGTCAAGAAAGGTACAGCGACGATCACAGCCACAGCCGCGGACGGAAGCGGAAAGAAGGCCGCCTGCACCGTGACCGTCAAACAGCCCGTGACCAGCGTGAAACTGAACAAGACCACACTGACAATCGATGCCAAAAAGACAGCGACGCTGACCGCCACCGTCGGTCCCTCTAACGCAAACAACAAAAATGTGAAATGGACGACCAGCAACAAATCAGTTGCGACCGTCACATCCGATGGCAAAGTCAAGGCTATTAAGAAAGGTACAGCGACGATCACAGCCACAGCCAGGGACGGGAGCGGAAAGAAGGCCACCTGCAAAGTGACCGTCAAGCAGCCGGTGACCAGCCTGACACTGGACAAGACGGATTTAAAGCTCAAGATCGGCAAAAAGTCCACTCTGAAAGCCACTGTCAAACCCGCAAACGCAAATAATAAGGATGTGGAATGGACGACCAGCAACAAATCAGTTGCGACCGTCACATCCGATGGCAAAGTCAAGGGTATTAAGTATGGTACAGCGACGATCACGGCAACAGCCAGGGACGGGAGCGGAAAGAAAGCCACCTGCAAAGTGGCGGTCATAAGAATGGTGACAAAAATCATGCTCAAAGCGCCAAAGCGACAGCTGAAAATAAAAGATACAGAGAAAATTATAGTTACAGTCTCTCCTGGGAATGCATATGACAAGAGGGTGGAATGGACAACCAGCGACAAAAAAATTGCAACGGTCGACGCCTATGGCCTTGTCCGAGGCATAAAGGCAGGAACAGTAACAATAACAGCCACAGCCAAGGACGGAAGTGGAACGAAAGCGTCCTGTACTATACTTGTTACAAAATGACCGGTCATACTGATTCATACCGCACAGAATCTTTTTTCGTATTTCCAGCTGACGCTGATGAAAAATCGTTTATCCGGGTTCTGAACTTATGCTCATGTACAGCTGTACATAACATAACAGTTACCCGAATTGTTTTTCGGAGGACAATCATGCGAAAAAAATATATGCGAATTCATGCCATTATTTTCGCGGTACTTATTATCCTTTCCGCTATGCCCCTCACGGCATTTTCGGCAGAACCGGGGGAAGAGGCCCGGGTGATCCGGACCAAAGATCCCGCCGGGCAGGACAGTGATCCGTTTTCCGGCGATGGCATCCTTCTGCCGGAAGCCGGAATCAGTGAGGTTGAGGAAAAGGAGAGCGCCGGTGAAGAGACGGACGCTTTTGAGGCCGCGGAAGAATTTGAGATAACAGAAGATCCTGCAGCGGGCGGCGAAGAAACAACTTTTGATGCGCCTGCAGCAGCGGAAGATCTGATCGCGGACGAAACTGCGGCAGCGGAAGATCCGATCGCGGATGAAACTGTGGCAGCGGAAGATCCAATCGCGGACGAAACTGCGGCAGTGGAAGATCCGATCGCGGACGAAA
>NZ_FNFZ01000018.1:25196-101028 GCF_900101015.1 Sarcina sp. DSM 11001
TGCGGCAGTGGAAGATCCGATCGCGGACGAAACTGCGGCAGTGGAAGATCCGATTGCGGACGAAATTGCGGCAGTGGAAGAAACAGTCGGGGAAGAACCGGCAGCTTCGGAAGCTAATTTATTTGAAGAGGAAGAACCTGCGGAGCCGACAGTGGACGAAATTGCGCAAATAGAAACAGTTGACCTTTTCCTGACGGATAAGATCGGCCTGTGCGTTCATGTAGCCCTGAACGACCAATATATCTCCGGGGACAATGATTTCCTGGCCTTTACCTGCGCGGGCAGGAGAGTGGAACAGCTGGTGTCCGAGACCTGGAGCGATGATCAGGATAGGGCTGTGTTTACTTTAGACTTGGCTGCCAGACAGATGACTGATCAGGTGACTCTCCAGATGAATGTCGGCGGAACAGACGGCACCCCCGTGAACTGCTCCGTACGAACCTATGCCGACGCGATTCTTGCCGGGACGGAATACACAGAACAGGAAAAGGAAATGGTCCGCGCTATGCTCAACTATGGCAGCTACACGCAGCTGTACGCCGGCTACAACACGGACAGCCTTGCTGCTGCCGGGCTTTACGAAGAGGGTCAGGATCCTGTTCTGAACGGAGAAGGCCCGGATCTGACGGAATATGCCTACAGGTACGAGCTCAAGGATCAGGAAGACGGACTTCAGGTCGGAAAAGCTTCCCTGCTCCTGGGAACCGACGTTTCCATCAGGTTCTACTACCAGCCCGGGGCAGGAAAGACTGCGGAGGACTACTCGCTCTTCCTGGAAGGATATCTCGAAAATGAGCTGACTCTGGGATATGACCAGTATAAAGACATGTACTATGCCGAGATCGAACACATCTCACCGATGGATCTGGGCAGGATGTACACGCTCGTCATCTGTGAGGCATCCGCACCCGACACAGACAGCCCTGTTGCCACCGTCGATTTCGGAGCCCTGAGCTACTGCTGCAGTATGATCCAAAACAAAGAAGCCGCTGATGCGTCCAGAAACCTCAGCAGAGCGATCTATAACTACTACGAGGCGGCAAATGCCTTTTGACTGAAAATGAGCCAGGGATACCAAACTACAATAATCCGAAGCAAGAGTGCATTTTCATCTAGCTGCAGAAGGTGCCGGATTTGAAGCTTCGTCGGAAAAGGAGTATCTTGTGATTGATGGACAGAGATCAAAACACGAGACATATTATGAGGAGAAGATGAAGAAGTGAGGAAACCATTTGTTGTATCAGGACGGTCAACTGGTCTATGAACTGTTCGGCGTCTACATCTATCTTGTTAAGCAGTGATTAAGTGACCATAAAATCGATCCATAAAGAAATTACTCGAAAAAGGCGCGGTGAGAGATCACCGCGCCTTTGTTTCGCGCAATTTGCGGCCATGTTCCGAACACTATAGTTATACCAGCCAGGCAGCGCCATGGACAATTTACCTTAACATGCAAACGGCTCGATCATAAGGCAATTCGCCCCGAAAAGCCGGGCAGCGCCATGGACAATTTACCTTTCCAAAACTAATTTGCCATGAGGAAAAACATCATTTCCCTGCCCTGACATGCCTGACATACTTAATATACTTGCAGATCCCTGACTCTGAAAGATTGAAACGTAAGGGTTTTGTTACGTTTCGCTCTTTTCAAAGACAATATAGAGAGGATATACTTATTTTATCTGTAAGAAGCAGTACCTGCCCTTTTTTACATGTGATTATCAAAAATAGACCTCATCTGTTAAGCTCATACATGAGTGTCAATGAGAGAGGATACTACTGTAGGATTAACGTAGATAACAGGAACCTGATTGCTATGAAAACAACAGAAAACAATTATCAGAAGATAAAGCTGTTGAAGATCATGGAGATCCTGGCAGAGACTGATAAAGACCATGCGTTCTTACTGAAAGTTCTTACTGAAAGTTCTTACTGACGTTCTTACTGAAAGTTCTTACTGATCTCAACAAACTGCTACGAGATAGCAGGTGTTTTTGTGATTTTCAACGCAAAACCCGAATAGAACGGCGCACGGCAGCGCAAATGCGTATTGGAATCGCCGTGCGAAACGTTTCATAGTACAAGCCATCCTTATCTTCTAAACATTTTCACGGGAGTTGTTTATGGACAGGAGGACCACGCTGAATAAAAATGACCGTCTGGCTTTTCCCGGCCTGGAGTGTGTCATCGATGCTCCCGCAGGACGTGGTTCCAGCGTGCTTGCTTATACAGGTTACTATCCTGACCAGGAGGATCCCCGTATCCGCCATCGGGTACTGATCCGGGAACTTTTCCCTTATGACCCGTCGGGAGGGATCCACAGGTCAAAAGAAAACGCCCTGGAAATAGAGAAGCAGTCCGAAGTCCTGTTTGCCCATTATCGTGAGAGTTTCCTCCGCGCCAATGAAGTCCACAGCCGGATGGCTGAGGAGATTCCGGGTGAGCTGGACCTGCATATCAATACCTTCACCTGCAATAATACACTTTACAGTGTCATGGGATATACCGGCGGCCGAAGTCTGGAGGAAGAAATCAGGCGACTGCATGACAAATTGAAACTTCTCAGGAGTTTGAAAATCATCCGCGGTGCCCTGCAGGTCCTGCGTGCCTTTCACGAAACGGGGTATCTGCATCTGGATGTGAGTCCTGACAATATCCTGTTGATCGGAAGCGGGGACCGGGAACGTGTGACGCTGATCGATTACAACAGTGTCCATACCTTTAGCGAGATCCGGAGCGACTCCTCTGCTTTTCTGAGTATGAAGGACGGCTACACGGCTCCGGAGGTCAGGATGGGCCAGCGGTCTTATATCGGCCCGCAGTCCGATCTTTTTTCCATGACAGCCGTATTCTGGCACTGCATATCCGGAAGGAAGCTGTCTGATCTGGAACAGATCGGTTCTGTCTTTCCTGACCCTTCCGGGCTGCCCGGCTGGGAGAATCTCCCCGCCTCTGCCCGCTCCATGCTGCGTATAATTTTACGGAAAGGTCTTTCTCCTTCCCCCCGGAAACGATACGGGAGCGTTGCTGAAATACTCAAGGATCTGGGTGAACTGGAAGACCGCATAAATGGAAGAGGGATCACCCGCTGGGCACTCTGGGAAAACGGCCGGGCGCGGTGTCTTCGTCTTATGCAGGAAAATATTTCCCTTCAGTATATCCGTGATGAAAACAGGATCTACCCTCTTCATGTTGAAAAAGCGGATGGAGACAGAACAGAGTTCTTTGATCTTTTAGGCATTTCAGCTTCAGCCGACAGTTCCCGCGCCTTTTTTAATTCCCGCGCCTTAATTAATACGAACAGGCCGCTCCTGCTCCTCGGCGGAGGGGGAACAGGAAAAACGACTGCCCTGTTCCGGCTTTGCTATACAGCCTGCGGTCCGGATCCGCGGAAAGCGGAGTACAGGGAGAACGCGGCGGCAGTATTTTATATCTCTCTGTACGGATACAGGAACAGCAGCAGCCATTTTATCAGGGACACATTGCTTGAAGGACTGCAGTTCAAGCCGGAGACGGAAAGTATGGAAACTGCCAGAAGGGAGCTTTTACAGCTGCTTGATAACAGCGGCTCCTCAAAAGGCTCCTCAGAGCACTCCTCAAGAGTCTCCTCAAGGCCGGTTCTGCAACTGCTGCTCGACGGCTTCAACGAAGCTTCCGGAGATACCGGGCCTCTACTGGAAGAGATCCGTCTGCTCGCCTCCCTGTCCGGTGTACGGATCCTGATGACGAGCAGGAGCGATCCTGGAGAACCTCTGTTTGAAAAAATTACGCTCTGCCGGCTTGACCCCGTCGATATCCGCCGGATCCTGTCCGGGGAAGGGATCCTTCCCCCGGAAAATATGGAGATCTTTGACCTTCTGGGTTTTCCCATCCTGCTCTCGATCTATATCCAGGCAGTGAAGAGCCGGGAGACAAATCCCGGCAGTCTCCAGAGCCGGGAACAGCTGCTCAGAGAATATTTTGACGGGCTCCGGAATAAGGAGATTTCTGCTCTGCCGCAAAACAGCCCTGAAGCGGCAGGGATCGACGCTGTTTTTCAATATCTGTTACCTGAAGCCGCGGCACAGATCCACAGGGCCGGACATGCAGTGACAGATACGGAACTGATGAATACGGTTCAAAAGTGCTATCGGGAACTCTCCGGCAGAGCGCTCACTGCCATCTATCCCCGCTGGATCGGACATACAGGCGCACTCAGACTTGGAGCAGAAAACGCGGATGAGTGGTACGGCCGCTCTGTCCTGGATATTCTGCACAGGCGGGCGGGACTTCTGGTCCGCGACGAGCAGGGCCGTCTGCGTATTCTCCACCAGATCATGGAAGAGTATCTGGAAGAAAAAAGCAGACAGTTCCATCTGCAGTTCGACCGGGTGAAAAGGCGTCAGAAACTGACCCTGGGCTTTGCCGCAGCCGCAGCCGGCTTTTTTCTCGTCACCTTGTTCGGAATCTACAATTTCCGAATGCGCATACAAATTGAAGAGAAGCACAGGCAGATGCTGCTCTCGGAGACGGAAATGCTCATCGTCGAGTCGGTGCGCAATTCGGAGGAAGCCCTGGCCAATGAAGACAGAAGAGAAGCTGTGGATGAAGCTGTGGATGCGGTCCTTCTGTCGTATGCGGACCTTGAGCAGACGGAAAGGGTCGTCCTCGAAGAAGACGGCTTCGACCAGCTCAGAAATGACCTGCCCCTGATCAGGGAGCGCATCTTTCAGGAACAAAATGGACAGGGACAGGAGACTGTAGCTGCCAAGACCATCCAGTTTACTCGAAAGGCTGATGCAGCCCCGGCCATCGACGACAGCTATTACCCGGCACTGGCACAAAAGGCCCTGACAGACGCCCTCGGTATTTACGTTTTTTCTGATGAAAACTCTGATGATAACTCTGATGAAAACCGCCAGCCTGCTTCTGATAAAAATTTTGATGATAACCGTCCGCTTGCTTCTGATGAAAATTCTGATGATAACCGTCCGCTTGCCCTTTCCGGCATGGAAACAAAGTTTCTTTCCTATGACCCGGCCTATCACCATACGGAAACCAGGGTCAATCCTGATCAAAAAACCGTCCTTCTGTATTCTGCCGGAGGATTCCGGATCCTGTCTGTAAAAAATGGAGAGGTCCTGTGTGACCTGCAGCTGCCGGATCAAGATTCATTGCTCAGAACAGAATATCTCAGAAACGCCGGAGCCTCCTGCCTGAAAGCAGTCTGGTCTGACGGCACTGTGCGCTGTTATGACGCCTCGAATGGCCGGCTGATACCCCAATCTGAAGCAGAAGACCTGTATTTTACCGGGAACACGGATTCTGATGAAACCAAAGAGACAGGCTTTGACATTGACATGGTTATGGATATGGGCTTAGCCGCTGCAGAGGATACCCATTCCAACAAAGCAGATAATTCTGACAAGGCAGATTATTCCGACAAAGTAGATCATTCCGACAAGGCAGATTATTCCGACAAAGCAGATCATTCCGACAAGGCAGATAATACAGATACTGAAACTGCCTCCGCCAGGGATTCTCATAACAAGGAATATCTGACTGACAAATACAGGCTGCAGATAATACCCGGAGGAATCGTCATTTTTGACCGGACGACCGGGGACAACCTTGGGGAACTGGACGTGGATGCCGATGTGTCCTTTATCTCTCGAACAGGAGACAATCTACTGATTGGTTACCGCGGACTGGAAGATGGTTCCCGCTTTGCCCTCCTGCTCAACAAAAACTTTGAGACTCTGGCGGAACTGCCGGATCTTTGTGACTTGTTGGACGGTGCCCTGTTTTTCGACAATGGTAACGGAAGCATTCGGAAGACTCCTGTCTACACCCTGCCGGAACTATTGGATGCGGCATCCGGCCTTTAACGGTTTTAACGGCTTTAATAGTTTTATCGGCCCTTTCGCAACTTTTTTTCCGGGAACTTATTTCTGAAGAGTGGTAAAGTACAATTACCGAAAGGCAAAAAGCACATACAGCAATTATTCCTGTCACGGCGCAATCGCAGGTTCGAATCCTGCTGGTATCGAATGATGCTATAGTGAAGTTGGAGATCACGGCGTAAAAATGTGCTTTGTTTACGGCCCGGCAGCTCAATTCGGCCGAGCACCTGACTGTCTCTCAGCGGGTTGTGGGTTCGAACCCCATCCGGGTCGTTTCTGAATCTTATCGTTATTATTTTGGATCAATAACTATCCAGAGTTATATTTTTCAGATAGGGGGTGTTACACTATTGTGACATCCCCTTTTCTTGTAATTAGAGCCAGACTGCCAAGTGGGTGACCTTCGGCTTCCGGAGCCGGAATGTTGCTTTTCTTTTTTCCGCCATGGGTGACCTTGGGCTTTCGGAGCCGGAATGTCGCTTTAAAGCAAAAAAAGACCGCTGTTATCATTTTAATTATTATCCGGAAACTACTCCTGGAAGGTGCACACAGAACAGGTTTTCTGCTACAATGGAAAGGATGGAAAAATTTCACATGGGCACACGCTGACCAGCAGCAGACAGCCGGAGCTGTTTTTTAATGAAAATGTTTTCCAGGCAGTATCCTGTTGCTGCTGCATAAACAACGAAAGGGAAACAGCCCGGACCTGCAGCTAAGGTTTTACTGGCAGTATCCTGTTACTGCTGCATAAGAGGGCACTTCCGGGAGTGAGGAACGCTATGAAGATCTGTTACAACTGTTTTCATGAAATGGGCGATTCAATGCGTTTTTGTGAAAACTGCGGAAATAACCTGGGGAACCAGGACAATTCAGGTTTTCCCGGGGCTCTTTCCTGCGGTACGACCCTCTATGGCCGGTATCTGATCGGGCGGGTACTGGAAAAGGACAGGCTCCTGACCACTTACATCGCCCAGGATTCCCGGACAGGTGAGACGGTCGCTATAAGAGAATTTTTCCCGGAAGGGGTCTGTGAAAGGACTTCATCAACGACTGTCTCCGTACCGGATGAGCTGCGCAGTGTTTTTCTTGAAGGAAAAGATCTGTTCCTTCAGGAATCGGAGACGCTTTCAGACCTGAGAGAAGAAAGCGGTCAGGCAACCGGCATTCAGTCCTTTTTTAATCAGAACAATACAGCGTATCTGGTCATCGAGTATACAGATGCCGCCAGCCTGCAGGATTATCTTAACAAAACGGACATCAGGAATTTCCGTCGGGAGGCTTCCTGTCTGTTGTTCACCGGAACAGATCCGTCGGATGATCCCCGTGCCGGAATGAGTGACAGGGAAAATCTATCTTTCAGCCGAATTCCCGCCAATCCGGTCAGAGAGACTGTCCCGAAGGATCCGGAAGATGATCTGAAAGAAAGCTTGAGCTTTACCCCGAAAGGTGACCTGAAAGATATTCGAAAAGAAACCCCCCAAGATAATCCAAAAGATAACCTGAAATATTATCCGAATAATAATCTGATAGAGAATCCGAAAAATAATCCGATAGAGAATCTGCTCCCTTTTGCGGGAATCATTGCGGCCTTTTTTGTCTGTGTGGCACTGATCATACTGCTTGTGTTCCGGATTTCTTCCGGGCTCGGAGATACGCTCCACCGGGGACCTTTTGACAGATATTTTTTTCACCGGATATTCAGGGGAATTCCTCAGATTTACAAGAGGAAGGTGAACAACAAAGACAATAAAACTACAGATAATAAAACTACAGACAGTAAAAAAGACTGGTTTACACCCAGAACGGATATTTCAGCAGACGAGGAAGGAGAAGATGGGATCACTGCCGGTAATTTTTACAATTCCGGTACTTTTGCGCTCTATGACGGCGACTGCTTTTTTATTGATCCCCACGGGCTGAACCGATGGCCGGATTCTGATCCCGATGATTCAGAGCTGCTCACACACGGCGCGACTTCCTTTCTCAATGTATGGCAGGATCATCTATACTACATCAATGAATATGAAAATCAGGTCTTACGCTGTGACCCGGATGGAAGACATGAGACGATCGTCCTGGATCCCCCGGCCGATTCGCAGATCAAGATTTCTACCCTGTATATAAGGGGAAACTGGTGTTATTTTTCAAGCGGCCATAACCTGTATCGGATCCTTATGGAAGAACTGGAAGGCAAAGAGGCCGGAGATATCGGTAAGGCATCCCTGATTACCGATGATTATAATGCCCAGAACTACGTCTATCCCAGTCTGTGCTTCGTGGGGCAGAGGATTTTTTACAATGGTGCCGATGGACTCTGCGGTATCTATCCGGACGGTTTCGATAAAATAGTCATATCAGACCACACAGGCTATCTTTTCACGGATGGAACCTCTGTTTTCTGTGATTTCGGAGTAAGTCAGATCTACCGGATTGGAGAAGACGGCGTGGAGGAGGAGATTTTGGATTTTGATGATCTTGAAATAATAAGACAGACCAATTTCTGCGACGGACAGGTGTATTATATCCTTCGGGACGAAGAGGAGTATGAATTATGGAGAACAGCCCCGGACGGCTCTGATCAGGAATATGTGGAATCCTTTGGAAATGCGGAAGACAGTCTGATCAGCTTCTGTGTTTTTCCGGGAGATGAATACGCTTATATCTACTGGCTGAAAGACAGAGAAGACGGAGGACTGCTCCCTGTCGGGGCGAAATACCTCTTAAATCCCTAGTGTGAAATCCGATACAGTCTCACGAAAATATGTTATAATGAGACAGAATTTTTGACCACAGGTAACGAGAGCGGTTTTTTGGCAATCTACATCTGTGTTTGTATCTTTTTTATTATTTATTTGCTATTTGTCTGTTATCTGTACCTGCACTGGAGTCTGCAAAACCACGCCCGTCCATCGGAGCAGGAGGTAAAAAAGATGAATTCAAAAATAAGAAGGGAAAAGGATAATCTTCTGTACAGTGCACGGCTTCTGATCGGGGTGCTGCTTTTCAGCGCAGTGTTTGCCATCCTTCCCCCACAGACAGCACAGGCCGCCTCCACCTCTCTCTATGAGTATACAGTACGAGTAGAGACCGGCTATCTTGCCCTGCGCAATGGTCAGTCTTTCAACAAGAAAAATGAAATAGGAAAGCTCTACACAGGGCAGACTGTCATCGCCTGTCCGACTGCGTCAGAGAAGGACGGATATCGCTATGTCTATGCGCCGTCCCTCAATAAGCTGGGGTATGTGAACGGCGATTATCTGGAGAACAGGAGCCTCTATACCGGCGGAACCACCCTGTATGCAAAGGTAGAAACCGGCTATCTTGCCCTGCGTAATGCCAAATCCTTTGACAAATCCAACGAGATTGGAAAACTCAATACAGGTGATCCCGTCATTGTCCTCGATGACAGCGACCCGGTATACTGGATCGTGTATGCTCCGGAGATTTCCAAGGCTGGATTCGTCAACAGCTATTACCTCGTTAATTCTTCTTTTAATTCCGCCTATGTAGAGCCCGACGTTCCCCTCGCTGTCTCTCCCAGGGCAAACGCCGAGTGGAGATGGGAGAGTGACTCCTCCGATGTCCTGGACCTGCGCGTGCAGGTGTCCAATTACTCCAGGAAGAAAACCGTGACAGCCTATGAGCTCTACATTTTTGCGGAAGATCTGTGGGGAAACAAGGTCTTCGGCGATTCAGTCAAAATCAGGGCGACCTTTGAAAACACTATTAATCCCGGGGAAACGATCTATTCCGGCCACATGTATCTGCCGGAAAGAAAAAAGATCAGCAGGTTCTATGCAGCTGTAAAGAGAGTGAAGCTTTCCGACGGCACGATCTGTGAAAATTACATTCTGGATGAAAGTGATTATACTTACTGGGATATCAAACAATAAGTCTCATTTTTATTTATCGGATATGTTAACCTGTCCGGCATTGAATCCGTCAGTGTCATCAGGATAGAACAATCATTCCTGTGCATTTTCCGCATAATTACGTGAAAATAATTACGTAATTATAATTGCGTAAAAATAATTGCGTAAAAATAATTGCGTAAAAAGACAGCTTCCTGTCCTTTTTCACGCCTGCGGACAACACGTACGGGTATTTGGGTATTTCATCAGAAAATACGTTACTGCCCCCAGTCCGGCCGGAATGCGGACGGTAACGTAAAAGCTTTTAACGAATGAAACGGATGAACACGGAGGTCTCGAAAAAATGAACAGAAAACACACTGGTTCCCTGATCACACGCGTGATGCTGCTGGTCTGCATCATGGTTTTCGCCTGCACGGCGCTGCCTGTCTTCGCCGATGAAAAGGATGCCCCTCTCGCAACGGGAATCGATCACCCTTTCGGCAATGATAAGCATGACGAAAATGACGACCCGGCTTCAACAGGGTTCGACCTGGCCGGAAGCAGAGATGAATATGATGGTGTCATCGCCCTGGGGACAGAGGTTCCCTCCGAAATTCTAAAAGAAGGAGAGTTTCTCTCGGTCTACACAGTGAAAGTCAAGAAGGGATACCTGGCTCTGAGAAACGGGCGGGCATTCAAAAAGAGCAATGAGATCGGCAAACTCAACAATGGCGACACCGTCATTTACTGCCCGGTCGGAACCGACAAGAACGGATACTGGTATGTTTATTCTACCAGACTGAGAAAATTCGGCTATGTAAACAGCGACTATCTCACCTACAAGAAAACCTTTACCAACAATTATAAGGTCAAGGTGAAGACCGGCTACCTGGCGCTCAGAAGCAAAAAGTCCTTTGATTCCTCAAATGAAAAGGGCCAGATGTTTACCGGAGATACTGTCATTGTACTGAACGACCTGGATAATACCTATTGGACTGTCTATTCCCCTCTTCTGGAAAAGACAGGCTATACCAACAGGGAATACCTGACCAGGGCAACGGGTACCAGGTATGATGAGATTCCGGACAGAGACACAGCGGAGGACCCCAAGGAAGAAGAAGGCGTCGAGGATCCCGGCGTTAAGACAGAGCTGCCTCTGGTCATCCCCAAAGACGCCATGGCGGACTGGATGCCCGGAGAAGGCCATTCTCTCCAGTTCTGCTGCCAGGTAAAAAACAATTCTAAGGACAAGACTGTCACTTCCTTTGAATTGTATGTCTATGCGGAAGACAGCCTGGGACAGCGGATCTCTGACGGCGTGATGACCTATAAGGTCACGACGAAACTGACGCTCGAGCCCGGTGATACCGACTACTCGGATTATGTGAGCCTGCCCTATCGCAACGACATCTGTAAAGTCTATACCGCTGTCAGAAAAGTCAATTTCAGTGATGGCAGTAAGGCTGTGATCGATAAACCTGTGAGAGCAGATTACACGATGTGGGAAATCCAGTAACAAATCTTTCTGACCGGTATACCTGCCTGTCCTGAAAGAATCCACTGAAGATGATCGCCTGACTGCCACAGTCAGCACAGGACAAACACTGCGAGGTTTAAAAATCAAAGAAAATCAAAGAAGAAAAGGATGCTTAATGAAGAATTCTATGAATTACAGTATTGAAAGCTCTTTAAAGTCCCTTGAGGACAAAGGCGTAATAATTATCGACCCCAGACAGGTTTATGTGTCCCCTGATCTTGACCTGGACAGGATCTACCCGGGCAGTGTTTTATACCCCGGTACACGTCTTACGGGAAAACGTACGCTCATAGGCACTGGGGCAGAAATAGGCGTTGAAGGTCCTGCCACGGTAAATGACTCCGTGATCGGTGCAAAAGCGTCCATCGCAAGCGGCTACGTCACTGAATCCACCCTTCTCCCCCGCGCCAAGGCAGGCGCAAACTGCCATTACCGCGGAGGCACTCTTCTTGAGGAGGAAGCCAACACAGCCCACACAGTGGGACTCAAGCAGACAATAATGATGTACGGTGTGACCATGGGCTCTCTCATTAACTTCTGTGACGCCCTTCTTTCCGGCGGTCTTTCCCGCAAGATCCACACCGAAGTCGGCAGCGGCTTTATCCACTTTAACTTCACACCCTGGGGCGAATCCGGCGACAAGGCGACTCCATCCCTGATCGGTACCGTCACTGAAGGCGTTTTTCTCGATAAACCGCCCATCTTCCTGGGTGGAATGAGCGGTATCGTAGGCCCCAAAGAAATCGGGTTCGGTTCCATGACCATTGCCGGTCAGGTCGTTCGCAAGTCAGTTCCCGATGAGACCATGTATTCTGGCGGACGCTCAGACTTTGAGAGACCCTTCTCCTATAACAATAGTCAGCCGTCGGAAAATCATGTCCGCTTTAAACGCGAAAGCAACATCGAGTACCTCGCCCAGCTTTACGCACTTAAAGCGTGGTATACGCAGATCAGACTGAAGCGCAGCAGACTTTGCAATAACGAAGAACTGTCTCTGGTTTATTCCGGTGCCCTGGAAACTATTGAAGAATGCGTGAAGGAAAGGGTAAAGAGATATAAGAGCTTTGCCTCCCAGTGGGGCGCAGAGCCCTTAAACGACGCATGTCTCAGCGAGGATCCCTTCGAGTTCAGCGGTTCGATTGACTGGAAACCGGAGCTTGAATACGACAAGTGGATCTGGTCTCTCTCCTCCAGTGAGAAATCTCTGCTTCACGACTGGATCGTCTCGTGCGCCAACAGAGTCAAAAGCAATCTGTAAAATCCTGCGGAATCAAAAAACCTGTGGAATTAAAAGCATTACGCAGCTCAAGCAGCAGGGGCTTACGCCCCTGCTGCTTTTAGATTACGCCATCCTGCTATTTCAGCTTCAGCGCTTTCGCTATTTTTTAAAAAACTTCTTGCCAAAACAGCATTTACTCATTATAATGAGTAAGTCGTCTGCCGAAAGGACAGTGCGGGCGGGATATCATGCTGGAATAGCGCAGTCGGTAGCGCAACTGATTCGTAATCAGTAGGTCGAGGGTTCGAGTCCCTTTTCCAGCTCTTTTGTGCGCGGATATGCAGGACCGGAGAGAGGTGGAGCATGTCCGCGCATATTTTTATTCTTCATCGCACAATACCCGTGACTTCAGTCGTAGGATACGCGCGCAATAAGGGAAACTTGCTTCATCGTGGGTACAATCCCGCGATGAAGAATAAACGCTCCGCGAGGATGCGCACGGATGCGGTGCGGAAAATGTTGACATGTCTTTGAAGTAACAAGACATGTCAACCCGCATCCGGCGCACAAGACTCGCGAGCGAGTCTTGAACTCGGAGATCAGATAAAAGAGGTCAGATTAAGGAGAAACATATTATGGCACAGTTATGGGGAGGCAGATTCACCAAGCAGACAGATGATGCCGTCAAAGCTTTCAATGATTCGCTCGGCTTTGACCGTCGTCTGTACAGGCAGGATATCTGCGGCAGTATGGTACACGCCCGTATGCTCGGGAAACAGGGCATCATTTCCGCCAGGGACTGCGAAGAGATCGATCAGGGTCTGAAGGGGATCCTGGAGGATATCGAAGCGGGCCGTCTTGAATTCTCAACAGAGTATGAGGACATTCACAGCTTTGTCGAGGCGAATCTCATCGACCGGATCGGCGACGCGGGCAAGCGCCTGCACACCGGCCGGAGCCGCAACGACCAGGTTGCCCTGGATATGAGGTTGTATACCAGAGAGGCGGCTGACCGGATCCGCGGACAGATCCTGCACCTGCTCAGCATCATTCTGGATCTGATGGAAGAGCACAAAGAGACCTTTATGCCCGGGTTTACACACCTGCAGAAGGCACAGCCCACGACGCTGGCCCATTATCTGGATGCCTACTTTGAGATGTTCCGCAGAGATTATCTGAGGGTAGGTGACTGCCGCGCGCGCATGAACGAGTGCCCGCTGGGAGCAGGAGCGCTCGCTGGTACGACCTATCCTCTTGACCGCGCCTATGTGGCTGACGAGCTCGATTTTGACTGCCCGACAAGGAATTCCATGGACAGCGTCTCCGACAGAGATTATCTGCTGGAGTTTCTCTCGGCTCTCTCGATCCTGATGATGCACCTGAGCCGCTTTTCCGAAGAACTCATCATCTGGAATTCCAACGAGTACCGTTTTGTGGAGATGGATGATTCCTTCTCGACCGGTAGCAGCATTATGCCGCAGAAAAAGAATCCCGATATCTGTGAGCTTGTCCGCGGCAAGACCGGACGTGTATACGGCGATCTCATGTCGCTTCTGACTACCATGAAGGGGCTGCCGCTGGCCTACAACAAGGACATGCAGGAGGACAAAGAGCCGGCTTTTGATGCCATTGACACGGCTTCGGCCTGTATCCCCCTCTTTGCAGAAATGCTCCGGACGATCCGTTTCAATAAAAAGGTCATGGAGACGAGCGCCATGCGCGGCTTCACAAATGCCACGGATGCGGCGGATTACCTTGTCGTAAAAGGAGTTCCCTTCCGCGACGCCCATGGGATCATCGGCCGGATCGTCCTCGACTGTATCGAAAAGAACAAGGGGATCGAGGAGCTGTCCCTGGAGGAGCTCCGGTCGTTTGCCAGCCAGTTTGACGAGGATGTCTATGAGGCGATCTCCCTCCGCGCCTGTGTCAACAGGCGTCTCACCGAGGGTGCTCCCGGCGAGGCCTCCATGGAAAATACCCTGGCTGAGGCAAGGAAATGGCTCAAGGCCCAGGAATAAAAAGCTGCAAGGTTCAGGTCACCGTGTTCTGTCTGCAGGGCCTGATACCGGAAAGATACATAATTAATCAAAAAATAAGATGCATTATTTACAAATCAAAGAATAAGAGACATTATTTGCAAATCAAAAATCAGAAGCTTAAAAACAGGAGAAACAAAAAATGAGCAGAAAATTACGTGTAGGAATCCTCGGCGGCACCGGTATGGTCGGACAGCGGTTTATTTCCCTGCTGGACAATCATCCCTGGTTTGAAGTGACAGCGATCGCGGCCAGTCCCCGCAGCGCCGGTAAGACATACGGTGAATGCATCGACGGCCGGTGGAAGCTGGAGACTCCCTGTCCCGAAGCAGTAAAGGGCATTGTTGTCAAAAATGTCAAAGACGTCGAGGCAGTAGCAGCTGAAGTGGATTTCTGTTTCAGCGCTGTCGACATGTCCAAGGATGAGATCAGGGCTATTGAGGAGGAATACGCGAAGACCGAGACTCCCGTCGTCTCCAATAACAGCGCACACCGCTGGACACCGGATGTCCCGATGATCATACCGGAGATCAATCCTGAGCACGCACAGGTCATCGAGTATCAGAAAAAGCGTCTTGGCACGACCCGCGGCTTCATTGCGGTCAAGCCCAACTGCTCTATCCAGAGCTATACTCCCGTGTTCGCCGCCTGGAAGGAATACGAACCCTGGCAAGCACTTGTCTCTACTTATCAGGCAATCTCCGGCGCCGGCAAGACCTTCCGCGACTGGCCCGAGATGGAGGGCAATATCATTCCCTATATCGGCGGAGAGGAAGAGAAGAGTGAGAGAGAGCCTCTGCGCGTCTTCGGCACTATTGAAAACGGAGTCATCCGTCCTGCGGACGGCCTCACCATTACCAGCCAGTGCATCCGCGTTCCCGTCCTCTACGGGCACACAGCTACTGTCTTTGTCAATCTCAGAAAAAAAGCCGACAAGGAAGAGCTGATTGAAAAGATGCGCGCCTTCAGGGGAGCTCCCCAGGAGCTGGGCCTTCCCAGCGCCCCCGCAAATTTCATCCAGTATCTGGAAGAGGACAATCGTCCCCAGGTTCAGCTGGACGTCAACTATGAGCGCGGTTTCGGCGTTTCCATCGGACGCCTCCGCCCCGACACCATTTTTGACTGGAAATTCGTGGGTCTTTCCCACAACACCATCCGCGGCGCGGCCGGCGGCGGAGTTCTCTGCGCCGAACTGCTCAAGGCTCAGGGATATATCCAGGCAAAGTAAAAACCAACATTACGGTTCAATATTGATACGGTTCAACAGGAGGATGCGGGGAGGTTAACGAGACGAAAACCGTTTTTATCGCTGAAAAGCCCAGCGTTGCGCGCGCTTTTGCTGCAGCGCTGGGCAAAAACTTCCGGAATGCGGACGGATATATGGAGACGGACGACACCATCGTGACATGGTGTGTCGGTCATCTGGTCTCCATGTCCTATCCGGATGCCTATGATCCGTCCCTCAAGAGATGGTCCATGAATACGATCCCTTTCATCCCGGACCGCTACCGGTATCAGGTGATCGATGGTGTCAAAAAACAGTTTGGCATCGTAAAGCGGATCCTGACCGATCCGCAGGTGGATACCATCTACATCTGTACCGACTCGGGACGTGAAGGAGAGTATATCTACCGGCTCGTCGCAGCCCAGGCAGGTGTAAAGGGCAAAAAGGAGCTCCGGGTCTGGATCGACTCGCAGACCCAGGAAGAGATCCTGCGCGGGATCCGCGAAACAAAACCCTCCTCCGCCTACGATAACCTGGGCGCCGCCGCCTATCTGCGGGCCCAGGAGGATTATCTGATGGGCATCAACTTTTCCAGGGCTCTCACTCTGCGCTACAGCGACGCAATGAGCCGCGCCCTGGGAACAGACCACACAGTCATCGCAGTCGGCAGGGTCATGACCTGCGTCCTGGGAATGGTCGTCAGACGGGAGAGGGAGATCCGGTCTTTTGTCAAGACCCCCTTTTTCAGGGTCCAGGCGGAGATCTCCCATCCGGAAGATAAAGACGGAGACCGCTTTACGGTCCAGTGGCAGGTGGACGACAAGAGCGTCTGCTGCGGATCTCCCCGGCTGTACAAAGACAGCGGCTTTTTAAAAAGAGAAGATGCAGAGCGGCTGATCCTCTATCTGGCAGGAAGGACAGACGGGAAAATCTTTCAGGAACTCCCTGCATCCATCCCGCAGAAAAACGGATCTGTCGATCCCGCCTTCCTGGCTGAAGCAGAAGGCCTCCAGGTTCCCGCTGTTATTGAAAAGATCCAGCGAAAGAAGGAAAAAAAGAATCCTCCGCTCTTGTATAATCTGGCTGAACTGCAGAACGACTGCTCTCGCTTTTTTAAGATCAGCCCGGACCAGACGCTCGCCGCGGCCCAGGAGCTCTATGAAAAAAAGCTCACTACCTATCCGAGGACGGACGCCCGCGTCCTGAGTACAGCTGTGGCAAAGGAGATCGGCAAAAATCTGAAGGGTATTTCTTCGATCCCGGTCTACCGCAGCCTGCTGATCCCGGTCCTGGAGAGCGGGACCTGGAAAAAGATCGGAAAGACGCGATATACGGATGACAAGGCGATCACTGACCACTACGCCATCATACCGACCGGCGAAGGCCTGAAGGCACTGCCTTCCCTCTCCAAACGGAATCAGGACATCTATGAACTGATCGTCAGGCGCTTTATTTCCATCTTTTACCCTCCGGCGGTCTATGACAGGATCACGGTCTCTGTCCGGATCCGGACGGAGCTCTTTAATGCCTCCCTGCGCACCTGCGTGGAGAGAGGCTACCTCGATGCCCTGGACTATTCTTTTTTCAAAAAAAAGAATCCTCAGACCGGGGCAGGTGTATCGACTGCAGGTGCAGAAAACAGCCCGCCGGACATTTCCGGCACTGGATCTGCAGGAGAAAACGGCCGGCAGAACGGAGCAGATGCAGCTTCTTCCGGACAGGAGTCCATTGCAGACCAAGCGGATTCTCCCCTGCCCGGATTTCTGAAAACAGCCAGAAAAGGGACCAAAGTACTGGCGGGGCCCTTCTCGATCCGTGAAGGAGAGACAGCTCCGCCAAAGCGCTATACCTCCGGGAGCATGATCCTGGCCATGGAAAATGCGGGCCAGCTGATCGAAGAGGAGGAGCTGAGAGAGCAGATCCGGGGCAGCGGGATCGGGACCAGCGCCACGAGGGCAGAGATCCTGAAAAAACTGTTTAACAACGACTATCTGCGTCTGAATAAAAAAACACAGGTCATCACACCCTCCCGGACGGGAGAGATGATCTTTGATACCTGCAGCTGCGCTTTGAAGCCCCTGCTGGATCCCCGGCTGACCGCGAGCTGGGAACTGGGACTGACCCAGGTTGCCGGGGGAACGGTTTCCAGCAGTGAATACACTCAGAAGCTCAACGGATTTATCACCCGGAGAACCAACTATATTAAAGAGACGGATTTCCACGGCCTCCTTATGCAGCAATACGCGCAGGATGCCGCCCTATATCCGGAAAAGACCTCTTCCAGAGGAAGCGGGAAAACAAAGGGATCTTCCAGCAGGAAGAGAACCGGAAAGGGAAAACGGAATTGATAATTTTTACACCCGTTTCCCGCGGCTGATGTCACGGGCATTGCGCGATGAAGAATACTACAAAATTTGGAGACCTGTAACTGATGGGAGATTACGAGACGATCCTGACTTTCCTCGGGATCCTGGCAGCTTTTATATTGATCACACTGATGCTCGGCCTGCGGGAAAGAAAAAGGACCAGGAACAAGCTCAGAGCAGCTCTGCGCAGCAGTTTCGGGAAGCCGCCCTTCAAGAAGACGGCTCCGGAACGTTATGCGCAGATCCCTCAGTATTATCTGCATCATCCCGGGGACTTTCAAATTGATGACATCACCTGGAATGATCTGGATCTGGACGAGATGTTTTCGCAGATGGACAGCACCTGCTGTGCGGCAGGCGAGGAATATCTGTATTATCTGCTTCGGACGCCTGCTCTGAGGGCAGGGGACCTTCCTTTTTCCCGGGAGCAATACGACTGGTTCGGGGAGGGAGCACACGAAGAGGAACGGCTCCGCCTGCAGGAGATCCTGACCGGGCTGGGCCACGCAGGCAGGTATTCCCTCTATGACTACATCGATTCCATAGCCTCCCTGGGTGAGCGGAGCAATCTGCCGCACTATCTGGCGATTGCTGCTCCCTTTGCGGCATTTGCTCTGATGTTTCTGCACACAGGGGTCGGCATCATCCTCCTCCTTGCAGTCCTGGCCTTCAACCTGGTGTCCTATTTTAAAGAAAAGGCAAAGATAGCACCTTATTTTCAGGTATTCAACTATGTCCTGCGCCTTCTGGAGTGCGCGGAGAAAGTCGAAAAACAAAACTGCCCGGTCTTTAAGGAAGAGGCAGACAGGATCCCTGCCCTTTTGGCTTCCTTTGCCTCCTTCCGCCGGGGGACAGGCCTTTTTCTGGGCAGCACGACCGGAAGCACAGACCCTGCGGGCTTTGTACTGGAATATGTCAGGATCCTTTTCCACCTGGACCTGATCAAGTTCAACAGCATGCTCGTCCAGATGCGCGGGAGGCAGAAGGAGATCGATGCCCTGCTCACGATCATCGGCAGGATCGACTCCTGCATCAGCCTTGTTTCCTGGAGGGAGACCCTTCCCTTCTATACCGTGCCTCTGCTGAAAGAGCAGGCAGAGCAGGATCAGGAAGGAGCTGAAAAGACCGGTACAGCAGCCGATTTATATAATACTGATACAGCAGCCAATGCCGATAAGGCAAATACCGCATTCAGGGTCCAGGACCTCTATCATCCGCTTTTGACAGACCCTGTCAGCAACAGCCTGGAGGCGGGGCGTCCGGTCCTCCTGACCGGTTCCAATGCATCCGGTAAATCCACCTTCCTGAAGGCGGCTGCACTCTGTGCGCTCCTGTCCCAGTCCACCGGCATCGCACCGGCAAAAAGCTACAGTGGTGCATATTATAGGATCTACACCTCCATGGCTTTAAGGGACAGCCTGCGAGACGGAGAGAGTTATTTTATCGTAGAGATCAAATCCCTGCGGCGGATCCTTCAGGCTTCAGGACATAATGCTTCAGGATATAATGACTTAGAACATAATGTTTCAGGACATAATGCCTTGGAACATATTGCTTCAGAACATAATATAGAACAGACTTCAGGAAATGTTCCCGTGTCGGCTTCAGAACAGGCTGTATTTACCGGATCGCAGCAGTCGCTGCAGCAGATTCCCGTTTTGTGCTGCATCGATGAGGTCCTCCGGGGGACCAACACTGTGGAAAGGATCGCGGCGTCGGCCGAGATCCTCCGCTGTTTTGCCGGCAGGAACGTCCTTTGCTTTGCCGCCACCCATGATCTGGAGCTGACTTCGCTCCTTGGCGATGTTTTTGACAATTATCATTTCAGCGAGGAGATCAAGAACGGAGACGTCCGATTCTCCTACAGGCTGCAGTCTGGACCTTCGACCACCTGCAATGCCATTGCCCTCCTAGGGGCACTGGGTTATGACAGGACGCTGGTCGACAGCGCCCGGACCAGGGCGGACAGGTTTCTGACAGAGGGCAGATGGCAGTGATTATTAAAAATCAGCAAGTGAGGTATAACCGCATATGCAAGTAACGATATACACGGACGGTGCCGCGAGAGGCAATCCCGACGGTCCCGGAGGATACGGTGCCATCGTCCAGTACAGGGATGAAAACGGCGATCTCATGGAAAAGGAGCTCCGCGGCGGTTATGCCAGGACTACGAATAACCGAATGGAGCTGATGGGCGTCATTGCGGCACTCGAAGAGCTGGGCAGTTTCCGTGAACCCTGTGAAGGGACTCTTTTTTCCGATTCCCGTTATGTCGTCGATGCCTTTTTAAAACGATGGATCGTTAACTGGCAGAAAAACGGCTGGAAGACCGCATCCGGAGCGCCTGTCAAAAATCAGGATCTCTGGAACCGTCTTCTAAAGGCTCTGGAACCGCACAGCATCCGCTTTTCCTGGGTAAAAGGCCATGCTGACCACCCCGAGAATGAGCGCTGTGACCGGCTGGCGACCACTGCGGCTGACGAAGCCGGAGCATCTTTCAAAGCCGGAGATCCTAAACAGTCCTTTGAAGAAGAATCTGTCTGGAAAAAAGCCGGCGATCCGGCACCGGGCACTCTCCCGGCAGACCGGCAGATGGCGGACATGTCAGGAACAGATGCTCTTAAAATCCGGATCCGCTATCTCAGCGACCGGATAGAGAAGCTGCAGCCGCCTGACAACAGCGCCAACTGGGTCGATCTGCGCGCGGCAGAGGATGTGGCTCTCAAAAAAGGGGATTTCCGTCTGATCCGGCTCGGGGTTGCCATGAAGCTCCCGGAAGGGTATGAAGCCCATATCGTCCCGCGCAGCAGTACCTACAAGAACTTCGGCATTATTCAGGCAAATCATTACGGTGTCATCGACAACGCCTACAGCGGAGACGGAGATGAGTGGATGGTTCCTGTGATCGCCATGAGGGATACCAGCATTCACATCAACGACAGGATCTGCCAGTTCCGTATCGAAAAGCGCCAGCCAGACATTATTTTTGAAGAAGTCGATCACCTGGACGATACAGACCGCGGCGGGTTCGGATCGACAGGTATACAGTAATCAGGAATCATTAGCAAATACTTTTGCAAGTACTTTTGCAAGCTTTTGTATACAGGAGGTTAGAGTCATCTTATGAAAATCAGAACCAGATACGCCCCCAGTCCGACAGGACGCATGCACGTCGGCAACCTGCGCACTGCGCTTTACGCCTATCTCATCGCCAAACACGAGGGCGGTGATTTCATTCTCCGCATCGAGGATACGGACCAGGTCCGTCAGGTCGAGGGGGCTGTGGATATCATCAACCGTACCCTTGAAGAGACAGGGCTGATCCCTGACGAGAGTCCGGACAAGGACGGCGGCGTCGGCCCCTATGTACAGAGCGAGCGTGTCGCAGCCGGTATCTACAGGAAATATGCCCAGGCGCTCATCGACAAGGGGGAGGCTTATTACTGCTTCTGTACTCCTGAACGCCTGTCAACACTGACACAGACCATTGAAGGCAAGGAGATCAACATCTACGACAAGCACTGCCTGCATCTGTCCAAAGAGGAGATTGAAAAGAACCTCGCCTCCGGTATGCCCTATGTCATCCGTCAGAACAACCCGCAGGAAGGTACAACGACCTTCCACGACGAGCTCTACGGGGATGTCACTGTGGAAAACAAAGAACTGGACGACATGATCCTCATCAAGTCCGACGGTTTCCCGACCTATAATTTCGCCAACGTGGTGGATGACCATCTGATGGGCATCACTCATGTCATCCGGGGCAATGAGTATATTTCCTCCACTCCCAAGTACAACCGTCTGTATGAGGCGTTTGGCTGGGAGATCCCGAAATATATCCACTGTCCGCTGATCACCGATGAAGACCATCACAAGCTCTCCAAGCGCAGCGGTCATTCCTCCTATGAGGATCTGATCGAACAGGGCTTTTTGTCAGAGGCCGTGGTCAACTTTATCGCCCTTCTCGGCTGGTCTCCTGACAGTGACCGCGAGATTTTCTCCCTGAAGGAGCTCGTTGACCAGTTTGATTACCACCGCATGGGACGTTCTCCCTCTGTCTTTGACTACACAAAGCTCCGCTGGATGAATGGAGAGTATCTCAAGGCGATGGATCCCGAAGCCTTCTATCCGCTGGCAGAGCCCTGGCTGAAAAAATCCATTACAAAGGACCTCGACCTGCGCAAGATCGCCGAGATGGTGCGCACGCGTATCGAGATCTGGCCTGATATTCCAGACATGGTGGACTTTTTTGAAAAACTTCCTGCCTATGATGTCGAGCTCTTCCGCCATAAAAAGATGAAGACAAACCCCGAGACCGCCCTGACAGTCCTCAGGGAAGTCCTGCCTGTCCTGGAAGACCAGTCCTCCTGGACTAATGACGACCTGTTCGCCGCCCTCAAGGCATTCATTCAGGAGAAAGGATACAAGAACGGCTACGTCCTGTGGCCTGTCCGCATCGCTGTTTCCGGCAAGAGCGTCACTCCCGCCGGCGCAACAGAGATCCTGGAGATCCTGGGGAAAGAGGAATCCCTCGAGAGGATCCGCACTTCGATCGGGATGCTTTCATGACCTGCTCAGGCTTTCCTGTTTTTTCCTGTCACTGGTTTTATGACTGAACTGACAGCATTAGCATTACTGATGTTATAAAAACGTTATAAAACATGATGGAGATCAGGCTAAACTCAGGACTGAACTCATAACTGAACCCAGTACAGAAAATGAATAATTCTGAAAAAAAGAAAGCTGATCCGGCACAGGAGGCCGCCATCCGCCATGCGGAGGGCCCCTGTGCCGTTATTGCAGGTCCTGGCAGCGGCAAAACCTTTGTCCTGACCCGACGCATCCTGCACCTGATCACCTGTTCCGGAATCGATCCTTCCTCTATCCTGGTCCTTACTTTTTCAAAAGCGGCCGCCCTGGAGATGAGGACCCGTTTTCTGGGACAGTGCGGCCGGGAAAAACCGGGACAGGAGGTCGTCTTCGGGACCTTTCATGCGTTTTTTTACCGCATACTGCAGGAATCAACAGTGGAGAAGCTGCATATGATCGACACCGCTTCCAGGTGGAAATACCTCAGGCATCTGTGCGATGTCCGTCCGGACCTGGTTCCAAAGGGAGCCGGGCCGGAGGAACTCCAGACCCTGATCAGCCGCTTCAAGAACGGTCTTCCCTGCAGATACAAAAATCTGTCCCTCCTGGTCCGGGAATACAACCTTTTTCTGCAGAACCGCGGCTGTGTGGATTTTGACGATATGATCCTGCGCTGCCGGGATCTTTTCAAAAAGGATCCAGGGACGCTCAGACTCTGGCGGGAACGCTTTCAGTGGATCCTGGTCGATGAGTTCCAGGATGTGAGTCCCGCCCAGTATGAACTTCTGCTCATGCTGGCCTTTCCCCGCTGCAATCTTTTTATCGTGGGAGACGATGACCAGTCGATCTACGGATTCCGCGGAGCCGATCCACAGACCATGCAGCGGTTTCTGCAGGATTTTCATCTGACACAACAGATGAGTTTCAGTGACAGTCCTGTAAAAAAAGCGACAGGTTCACCAAACCGCCTTCCGACAGACGGAAAGAGCATTGGAGACCTCCGCTTTCCGGCTGGAGGAAAGAGCATTGGAGACCTCAGTCTTCCGGCTGAAGGAAAGTACATCAGGGACAGCCGCCTTCCGGAAGGACAGGTGGTTTTTCTCACTGCCAACTACCGGTGTGCGCCTGAGATCCTCGCAGCTGCCTCCACCCTGATCCGGGCGAATAAAAACAGGATCAGCAAGACCTTTCAGGCGCGCGCAGCCCTGGAGGGCTGTTTTTATTACAGACCTTTCTCCGATCAGGAGACAGAAAATGCCTTTCTCGTCAGGGAGCTGTCCGACATGTCCCCGGCAGAGCTCGCGGAGACGGCTGTCATCTTCCGCACTCATGCCTCCGCAGGGCAGTTTCTTTCCGTCCTGGAGAAAAACCATATTGCTTTCCTTGCAGAAGGAACTATGAGAAAACAGAAAGAGATGACCAGTGAGAGAGAGATCCTGCAGGACATTCTGGCCTATTACAGGGCGGCTCTGGATCTTGCGGAAAAAGGAGCTTCCCGGCGGGATCTTCTGAGGATCATGAACCGGCCCGAAAGATGGCTTTCCGGGAGCTTTCTCGGCAGCGACAGGATGGGAAGAAACGCGCTTTTATCCGGAGCAGGTCTTGAGAGAGAAACGATTCTGGATCTGACCGGCGATCTGGACCTGCTCATGTCTCTTTCCCCGGTCTACTCCATCCGTTATCTGATCGATAATGTCGGCTACCGCACCTTCGCTGTCCGTTTTTATAGAGAAGCCGGACCTGTTCTGGACAGCCTCTGTGAAGAGGCGGCGGGTTTTTCTTCACCCGAGTCATGGATCAGCAGACTGGAAGACCTGTTGGAGTATTCTCTGTACAAAGGAGAAGAGGAACAGAAAGGGCAGGGCAGGCAGAAAACCGGGAAAAAAGTTCCGAAAAGCAGCGCCATAAAAGCTGCCGGCCCGGGGGTCAATGTCATCACCATGCATGCCTGCAAGGGACTTGAATTTGACACGGTCTATATTCCCGGACTCAATGAGGGGAACATTCCTTCCAGACGGGCCCTGATCTCAACCCAGATTGAGGAAGAGAGGCGCCTTCTGTATGTTGCCATGACACGGGCCAGGAGGAGTCTTACGCTCACTTTTCTGGAGGGGACTCCTGACAGACCGGCTGCACCTTCCAGGTTTCTGCTACAGTACACGCCCTATCGAGGGCGTGTACTGTAGCTTGCGAAAATCCCATTCCAAATCGCTTCGCGATGGGATTTTCGCCGTAAAACTCGGGTTTTTCGCGAAAAAGCCGCGAAAAACGCCTCGAGTTTCGAGCCGGTCTGTACTGTAACAGGTTTCTCCTTCCGTTCCTGCGGGGAAGGCATGATTCAGTTGTATGATTTTGCCAAACATGGTATTATTAAATGTACTTTTTCTGTTGCTGTGCATAGCATTTTCAACCCTTGACATTACGATCCGTTTCATCTCAATGGGGGCAATCCCCGTTTCTGTCAAGGCTCGCCCGCGGGTCTTGATGGTTTCAGAATATGAGTTCTGAGATTTCCGAAAAGGAGGGATACGTCTTTGGTACCTTTTTTTGACATTAAGCCTGCACATGCAGCAAGAGCATGTGTCCGCCCGCTGGGAGATGGAGTCATCCTCGGCGCCGTTTTTTACCAGGACGGAGAGCACGGAATTGAGCTTATTCATATTCCGGACGGACAGACCGTCTATATTCCCTTCACAGACATATACCGTGTCGGACGGGTCTATTCGGTTTTCCTGACTCCTTTTGACTCAGCTAAATGGCTGTACCGCTATAAGAGCTGCGGCAGATGGATCCCGGATCCGCACGCATACGGCCTGCGCCGCGTTAAGATCATGGGAAACGGAATCCCTCAGACAGTACTCGCCTGCAGCTGCGATCCTCTGCGGCCTGAAAATCTTTCAGAGCAGACGGAGGAGGGACCGGAGTATCCTCTTCCTCCCGCAGACTGGACAAAACAGGTGATCTACAGCCTCCATGTGCGCGGGTACACTGCAATGATGCCCGGAGAGCAGAAGAGCCTTCGGGGAACTTTTTCGGCTCTTGTCTCCAGGATCCCCTATCTCCAGGATCTGGGGGTCACGGCCGTCGAGCTTATGCCGGTCTACACCCCTTTCCCGCTGACACACCGCAGTAAAAGCTTCCGCACCATGCAGGAAGCCCTGGGAGCCTGGCCGGTCGGTCCTTCGGGCGATCCTATGAGAGATATGAAGGAACGTCCAAATTACTGGGGGTTCGGGCAGGGGCTCTACTATGCCCTGCGTCCGGAATACGGGACGCAGAAGGAGTTTGCTCAGATGGTCCGCGCTTTCCATAAGGCGGGGATCCGTGTCCTTCTGCAGGTCTATTTTGATAAAGGGGTCCAGATCCCCGATCAGATCAGGATCCTTCGTTTTTATGTCCGCAGATTCGGGATCGATGGTTTCCGGTTGACAGGCAATGTTGACTCTGCGGCGATCGCAGCCAGCCCATCCCTTGCAGACACTGCGCTCTTATACCATTCCTTCCCTTTCAGAGAGCTGGAAGAGGAGAGAGAAGCCTCTGCCCTGTTCTATGAGACAGATCTGGAATCACTGCCGGAAACAACGATGCCGGCACTGGCTGCTGACAAGGACACAGATGATACCTGCGATTCTCCCTGTGCGGAAAACCGGACAAAAGAGAGCAGCCAAAGTATGCCGTCCGGTAAGGATCTTTTACGGTTGATCGTCGGCTCCGGAGCTTCCCGCAGGAGCGCTCCCGCCGCAGTGTATGCTCCAGTCCGCTTTTCCAATCTCATCACCTGCAGCGATGAGTTCCAGACCCTGCTCCGCAGATTCGTCAAGAGCGACGATTATGTGATGACCGACTTCCTGAAGCTCTTTCTCGGAGCTCCGGAGAATCATCCGGATCTGCGCTATGTGACCAGCTGTGACGGGTTCACCCTCGCAGACCTCGTCTCCTACAATGACCGCCACAACGAGGAAAACGGCGAATTCGGTCTCGACGGCTGCCAGGAGAACTTCAGCTGGAACTGCGGTGAAGAGGGCGAAACGGAGGATGAAGAGATCCTGCGGCTCCGCAGAAAACAGGTCCGCAACTTCCTGACGCTTGTCATGCTTTCCAGAGGCACCCCGGTGCTGCTGCAGGGAGACGAGCGCTTCAACACACAGGGAGGCAACAACAATCCCTACTGTCAGGACAATGAAACCACCTGGATCGACTGGACACCTTCCCCTGAACGCGACCAGCTTACGAAATTTACCACTGAGCTGATATCGTTCCGCAGGGACCACCCGGTCTTTACCGGGACAAAGCCCTTTCAGTATATTGACTACCTCAATCTCGGCTACGCTGACGTGTCTCTTCACGGCACAGAAGCCTGGAATCCGGATCTGGGGCCCTCCAGCCACAGTATCGGCATAGCTTACTGTGAAAACTACGCCCAGACCGAAAACAGTCAGCTTCCCGCTTTCACTTATCTGGCTGTCAACATGTACTGGCAAGAGCTTTCGCTTGCCCTTCCCGGGCTGCCCCGATATTACATCTGGAAGGTCTTTATGGACACAGAGACCGAAGAAGGTTTTCTTGCAGAACCGCTCACAGTACCAGACCAGGACAATGTGAATGTCTCTCCCCGTTCCGTACAGATCCTCCAGGCTGTTTTCGACATGGAGGAATTCCTGCGCAGGGAAAAAATAAAGGAAATGGAAGCCTCCTCCCCTGCCGGGGACAAAAACGAACAGGAGCTCCCTGAACAGGAAGGCCCCGGTCAGGAACTCTGTGAAAAGACGGAATCTGAAAAGGCAGAAGGTGAACAGACGGTTCCTGAACAGGCCGAAGGTGAACAGATGAATCCCGGACAGACATCCCCTGAACAAGGGCTCTCTGAACAGCCCCCCTGCGGACAGACAGATTCCGATCAGGTCGATTGCAGGGAGGCAGATTCCGATCAGGTTGAAAGCGGACAGGCAGATCCAGATCAGACAGCCCGTGGTAAGGAAAACTGCGGACAGGGACCTCAGAAACAATTCTCTCCGGAAGAATGGAACAGTTCCTTACTGCATATGAAGGACATTTGAAGGATTTGAAGGATATGAAGCATAACGAACCACACAACATGTGCGAACACATGATCCTGATGCCCGCAGAAGGTCAGACAGTCCGAATGTATACGGGCAGACCTTCAGCCAGAAAGCGTCCGCCAGTTACCAGAGAGAACTTTCTCAACCACCTGAGCACCATTACGAAGCACAAACTCCTGGTGCTTGAGGGATGCTGGAAGGTCGGTCTCTACCGACAGGGACTTCTGCATGACCTCTCCAAATTTTCGCCGACGGAGTTTATCGTCGGTGTCAGGTACTTTCAGGGAAACCGCAGCCCCAATAACGCAGAGAGAGAAGACATAGGATACTCGACCTCCTGGCTGCATCACAAGGGCCGCAACCGCCATCATTTCGAATACTGGGTGGACTATAACCTGCGCCTCAAAGAGGGAGAGTCCCCCGTGATCCCCGTCAAAATGCCGGGCCGTTACGTAGTGGAAATGCTCATGGACCGGATAGCGGCCAGCAAGGTCTACCTGGGGGATGCCTATACAGACGATGCCCCGCTTCGTTATTTCGGAGCCGGCAGCGCAAGCCTGTTCATGCACCCCGAAACCGCTGCGCTTTTAAAGCATCTTCTGCGCATGCTGGCAGAGAAAGGAGAGGACTATACCTTTGCGTATGTCAGAAGGAAGCTCTCCAAATGAGACAGATCATGTTAACAAAACAGATCTTGATCAAAAGGATCCTCCCAAAGTCCGGACCTCCCGGCAGGGCCTGGTCGGTACATTATTCGACAGCCTCGAGGAAGCGAGGATGCGGTTTGACGCGGCGTGCACTGCAGTGATCACGCTTGCCCCCAGGGAGCGGCATGGTATCGGGATGCAGTCAGAAAAGACTCTCCATGCCGTCCTGAAAAACTATATCGATCCTGATGAGGATCATCAGGAGATTCCGATCGACAATTATGTCGCGGATATCTATCATGACGGAAGAATCACGGAGATCCAGACCGCGCACATGGATGCCATGAGAGCCAGGCTCAGATGCTTTCTCCCTCAGTATCCGGTGCGCATTGTCTACCCCGTACCGGCTGAAAAATGGATCATCTGGGTAGATCCTGATACCGGGGAACTGCTCAAAAAAAACCGCTCTCCCCTGAGGGGGAGCTTTTATCATGTCTTCCGGGAGCTGTACAGGATTCGTCCCTTTCTCCTGGATCCGAATCTCTCTTTTGAACTGATGCTCATCGACCTTGACGAATACCGTCTTCTCGACGGGTGGAGCAGGGACAGAAAACGCGGTTCACACCGTTACGACAGGATCCCTGTCCGTCTGCGGGACAGGATGGTCCTCACCTGTCCTCAGGATTATATGCAGTTCGTTCCTGCTGACCTGGAAGAACCCTTTACCTCTGCAGAATTTGCAAAGGCAGTGGGCTTTAGGAAAAAAGGTTTTTCCACCGTCCTGCTCATACTGACAGAAGCAGGCGTCGTGGAGCGGATTGGAAAAAGAGGGAATTCCTGGCTCTACCGCGTCACTCAGAAATGGTGAATAATTTCCGGATCTTCTGTGCCACTTAAAATCCCCGGAGCCAGTCAATGATAACTGTAGCAACTAAGCTCACCTGTGGCGTCTTGACACACAGAGCAGACTGAGGAAACAATTTTTAGCAGGAAAAATATATGGATTATAATGACCGTTTTGAAAAACTGGTAATGGAGGCTGACCTGAATACGCCTCCTCCGGGATCAGAGCCGGAGCGGCAGGCCTGGTTTCTGTGCCGCGCCAAAAAAATCGTGGAGAACCGCGTGCGGAAAGAGGGCAGGAGCCTGACCTTCTGCGTGGAGACCTTCGGGTGCCAGATGAACGCGCGCGACTCAGAAAAAATTATCGGGATCCTGAAGAGCGCAGGATTTGCAGAAGCAGCGTCGGAAGACGCTGATTTTCTTGTCTACAACACCTGTACGGTCCGGGACAACGCGGACCAGAGAGTCTTCGGCCGTTTAGGCAGGGCGGGCCATCTCAAAAAGAACCGTCCCGGCATGAAGATCGCTGTCTGCGGCTGTATGGTTCAGGAAAAGTCAAATGTGGAAAAGATCCGCAAGAGCTACCGGTTCGTGGATCTTGTCTTCGGGACCCACAATCTCTACCGTTTCCCGGAGTATCTGTGCGGCTGCCTGGAATCCGACACTATGCTGGTCGAGATCTGGGACCGTGCGGACAGGATCGTCGAAGATCTGCCCGTCGTGCGCAAATATCCCTTTAAGTCAGGGACAAACATCACTTTCGGCTGCAACAATTTCTGCAGCTACTGCATTGTGCCCTATGTGCGCGGGCGGGAGAGGAGCCGGGCGCCCCTCGATATCCTCAATGAATGTGAGAAGCTTGTCCGGGACGGCGTCGTGGAGATCATGCTTCTGGGGCAGAACGTCAATTCCTACGGTAAGGATCTGGAGACTCCCTGCACCTTTGCGGAGCTCCTGGAAGAGGTCTGCAGGATCGACGGGCTCAAGAGGATCCGCTTTATGACCCCGCATCCCAAGGATCTCTCCGATGATGTCATCAGAGTCATCGCGGAAAATGAAAAGATTGCCCGCCACGTACATCTTCCCCTCCAGTCAGGTTCCGACAGGATCCTCAAAAGGATGAACCGGCACTATACAAAAGAACAGTACATCGCGCTGGCACAGAAGATCCGCGACAGGATCCCTGATGTCTCCATCACGACAGATATTATCGTCGGATTTCCCGGTGAAGAAGACCCGGACATCGACGACACGATCGACGTCGTGCGCCGCGTGGGCTTCGACAACGCCTTTACTTTCATCTATTCCAGGCGCGCCGGTACACCTGCCGCAAAAATGCCTGACCAGGTTCCGGAAGAGGACAAGAGCCGGATGTTCGACCGCGTCCTCAAAGCTGTCCAGGAGACTGCCCACGGCCGCGCCCAGCATCTGACCGGGCGGACTATGGAAGCCCTTGCTGAAGAGGTCAATGTCAGGGACAACAGCTATATTACAGCCAGACTCTCCAACAATATGCTGGTCCATGTAAAAGGCGACCCTTCCATGGTCGGAAAAATGCTGCAGGTACACCTCGATGAATGCAGAGGGTTCTACTTTTTCGGAACAGCTTTGTGATCAGTCTGTATCGCCAGTGTCCAGCCTGTAATCATCCAAAATTTATTAACAGGAATTTTGAAGTAATAAGGATTTTGAATGGAAAATCTGTACGATTATACCCAATATGCTTCCTCCGCCGTCATGGCGGAGGATTCCAAGTTCATGCAGCAGCTCTCTCCGATGATGCAGCATTATCTGCGCACCAAACACGATAATCCCGACTGCCTGCTTTTTTACAGGCTGGGGGATTTTTATGAGATGTTTTTTGATGACGCGGTCACTGTGTCCCGCGAACTGGAGCTGACCCTGACCGGCAAGAGCTGCGGTCTCTCCCAGCGCGCACCCATGTGCGGGGTGCCCTATCACGCCGTCGACAGCTATCTGACCAGGCTGGTGGAATACGGCCACAAGGTCGCCATCTGTGAACAGATGGAGGATCCACGCACGGCAAAAGGCATCGTGCGCAGGGAGGTCGTCAGGATCGTCACTCCCGGCACGAACCTGGACATGAACGCCCTGGAGGAAGGGAAAAACAACTACATCCTGTGCGCATTTTATACCAGCGGACAGATCGGGATCGCCGCCGCGGATATCTCCACCGGCGACTTTCTCGTCACCGAGGTGCCGGATACTGTCAAGCTCTACGACGAGATCATCGGCTACAGCCCCGCGGAGCTCCTGTGCAATGACGCTCTTCTCATGAGCCGGCTCGATCTGGGGGACCTGCGCAGCCGTCTTTCCCTCCAGGTCAGTACCATCGGCACCAGCTTCTTTGAAGAATCCTCTGCCGTAAAGCTCCTGCTGGAGCATTTCAGGACTTCCTCCCTCCTCTCCCTGGGGATCGAGGATTTTCCTTCGGGAACTCTGGCCGCCGGAGCTCTGCTGCGCTATCTCTATGATACACAGAAAAACAGTCTTTCCAATCTCACCAGGATCCGCGCCTACGCTTCCGGCAAATATATGCTGCTGGACAGCTCGACCCGCAGGAACCTTGAACTCACGCAGACGCTGAGGGACAAAAAGAAGAGAGGTTCCCTGCTATGGGTCCTTGACAAGACCTGTACGGCAATGGGAGCAAGGCTTCTGCACCGTTTTCTGGAGCAGCCCCTCACCAACCGGCAGGAGATTGAAAAGAGACTGGACTGTGTCGAGTCTCTGGGCGCCGTGAGCGTGGACCGCGATGAACTGCGCGAATATCTGCGCTCTGTCTATGACCTTGAGCGTCTGATGACCAGGATCTCCTACCAGTCCGCAAATCCCAGGGACCTGATCGCCCTCAGAGATTCCCTTCGGATGTTTGTCCCCATCAAAAATGTCCTTGAGGACATCTGCCGGACACTGGACCCCGGAGAGAAGACTGCAGATGCGGCTTTTTCCCCGGCATCTTTTACAGCTTCCTCCAGGGCTTCCTCTACAACATCCTCTACAGCATCCTCTACAGATACAGCATCCTCCACAGCTCCCGCAAAAGCAGGAACCAGCGTCAAAGACACCCCGTCCGCCTCGTCTTCGGAAAAAGCCGCAGGTCTTGCCCTTTTGAACGACCGGATCGGAGATTATGGCGAGCTTCTGGAACTTCTGGAGAACTCCCTGGTCGATGAGCCCCCTGTCACGATCCGTGAGGGCGGGATGATCCGTTCCGGCTTTGATGAGGATATCGACCACTTGAGAGATGCCCGCGATCACGGCAGGCAGTGGCTGATGGATCTGGAGACCCAGGACCGGGAACGCACCGGGATCAAAAACCTGCGCATCAAGTACAACAAAGTTTTCGGTTATTATTTTGAGGTCACCAATTCCTTCAAACACCTGGTCCCGGAGGACTATATCCGCAAACAGACGCTGGTGGGCTCCGAGCGGTACACGACCCAGAAGCTCAAGGAGCTGGAGGACAGCATCCTCAACGCAGAGGACAAGCTGAACACCCTGGAATACGACGCCTTCTGCCGTGTCCGGGAAGCCTGCGCCGCCCGCATCTCTGATTTCCAGAAAGCGGCAAAAGCCCTGGCTCATCTCGATGCCTTTGCCTCCCTGTCCCTCGTGGCGGAGCGAAACCACTACGTGAGGCCTTCCTTCAATGAGTCCGGATCCATCAGGATCACAGCCGGCAGACACCCTGTCGTGGAACAGATGCAGAGCGGCGACTTTATCCCCAATGACACTCTGCTTGACAACAAAAACAACTGTATCTGTATTATCACCGGCCCCAATATGGCGGGTAAATCCACCTATATGCGTCAGGTCGCCCTGATCGTCCTGATGGCGCAGATCGGAAGCTTTGTCCCTGCTGACAAGGCCAGGCTGTGTGTGACCGACCGGATCTTTACCCGGGTGGGAGCCTCTGACGATCTGGGGAGCGGCCAGAGTACCTTCATGGTGGAGATGAACGAGGTCTCCAATATCCTCCGCAACGCGACTTCCAAAAGCCTCCTGATCCTGGATGAGATCGGCCGCGGCACATCCACCTTTGACGGGATGAGCATCGCCTGGGCTGTCGTCGAGCACATCAGCAACCGCAGATATCTCGGTGCCAAGACCCTGTTCGCGACCCATTACCATGAACTCACTGAACTGGAGGGCAAGATCTCCGGAGTCAAAAACTACTGCGTCGCTGTCCGGGAGAGCGGAGAGAACATCGTTTTCCTCCGAAAGATCGTCAGAGGAGGCGCTGACAAGAGCTATGGAATCCAGGTGGCCCGGCTGGCCGGCCTGCCCGATCTGGTGATCGACAGGGCAATGGAGCTCGTCTCCCAGCTCTCCGACAACGACATCACAGCCAGACTCCAGTCCCTCGATGGAAAGGGAGGAACCTCCGCAGGCAAAAAAAACGGATCAAAACCTGTCCACTACGACGATGTGGATCTGGCCCAGATGTCCCTCTTTGACACCACCTCTGATGAGGACGTCCTCAAAGAACTCTCTGAGGTCGATATCCAGAATCTCACTCCTCTGGATGCCCTCAACACCCTGTACAGGCTCCAGAGCCGGCTCAAAAACCGCTGGAGCGCGCATGAACCGTCTTAGGTATTGAATCAGCCTGGTATTAATTCAGCTTAGTATTTGGATCAGCTTATGGAAATAAAACTTCTGACAGAAGAAACGATCAGCCGTATTTCAGCGGGAGAGGTCATAGAGCGGCCTCTCAACGTTGTCAAGGAGCTGGTGGAAAATTCGATCGACGCGGGGGCAACTGCCATCACCGTTGAGATAAGAGACGGCGGGATCAGTATGATCCGGGTCACAGACAACGGCTGCGGTATCGAACAGGACCAGATCGGCCGCGCTTTTGTACGTCACGCCACCAGCAAGATCCGGGACGCCGCTGATCTGTCCCATCTGTCCTCTCTGGGCTTCCGCGGCGAGGCCCTCGCCAGTATCGCGGCTGTCGCCCAGGTGGAAATGATCACCAAGGTCCGGGAAAGCCTTCTGGGAACCCGGGCGGTCAACGACCATCTGGCAGCCTACTCCCCTGATACCCCGGTCCGGATCGACCTCGAGGAGATCGGGGCGCCGGACGGGACCACCGTCATTGTCCGCAATCTTTTTGGAAGCATTCCGGTACGCCGCCGCTTCCTGCGCCAGCCCCAGACAGAGGCCGGGTACATTACCGATCTCATTGAGAAGCAGGCCCTTTCCCATCCTCTGGTTTCCTTTCACTACCGCGTCAACGGGCAGGACAGGCTCCACACAACCGGAAATGGAAATCTCAGGGAGCTGATCTACCGCATCTACGGTCGGGAGACTGCAAACGCCATCGTACCGATCCACTCCGAAGATCCTGATCACGGTATGGTTCTCGATGGCTTTCTGGGAAAGCCTGAGATCAGCCGCACGACCCGGAGCTTTGAGACTTTTTTCATCAACGGGAGAATGCTAAAAAGCAGAGAGCTTTCCGCCGGCCTCGAGGAGGGGTATAGGACTGACCTCATGCAGCACCGGTTTCCCTTCGCCGTCCTGCATCTGACCATGCCTCCCGAAGACCTGGATGTCAATGTGCATCCTTCCAAGATGGAGGTGCGCTTCACAGACCGCCGCGCCGTCCTCCACTTTCTGGATTCCAGCGTCCATGAGACCCTGAGCAAAATCGAACTAATCCCGAAGGCAACTCTCCGCACGGCAAAGCAGGAACGCGCATTGCGCCAAAAGGAGGCCCGCCTCAAGGAGGAACAGCTCCGCAAGGCTCCCGCCTACGAGGCTTTTGAATCTGCCAGAACAGACCGGATCCCTGCGGCCCCTGCAAAATCTGTCGGGACAGCTGCCGCCCCTTCCGGCTCAGACAGTCCTGCAGAGAACAGTTCAACGATCTTCGAACTCTCTTCACGAAACATCCCGGCTTCCAGTCCGGATCGATCTGTCGCTCCTTCAAAAGACCATCCGTCCTCCGACGGTGTTTCCCGGAAGGATGCCTTATATCAAACTGAAAGAGAAGCGAGGGATCCTCTGCTATTTGAAGACAGACGCCCGTATACGGTGACTCATACCCAGGCCCATACTTCCGCCGAGGCAGCTGTAGTCTCCCCGGGTTCTGAACCCGCAGATTTTTCAGCTCCAGATCAGGCAGGTCCAGGGTATGAAGCCTCCGCTTCCACGGCTGCAGGCACTCTGACGCCTGATGCCGGACCTGCAGTTCCAGAAGCCGCTTTCCCCGACGGTATTCCTGAACAGCTGTCGTTTACGGACGCCCTTTCAGAAAACACATCTCCTGAAAAGGACTTCCTGCTCACCGGGGAAAATGCCGCTCGTTTCAGGTTGATCGGACAGGTATTCGACACCTACTGGCTGATCGAATATGAAAAGCAGCTCCTGATCATCGATCAGCATGCCGCGCATGAGAAAGTCAATTATGAGCGGATGATGAACAGGATTGCGAGAGAGCATCCCGCCCTGGACCACAGGGGCAGCATCCGGACTGCTGCGCCGGAGGAATATCTGGCTCTTGACCGCCTTCTGGAAAAAGAAAGAACCGCTAAACAGCGGCGTGATGAAGCCGGGGAACAAGAGCCTGTTTTCGTCGCCTCCCAGCAGCTCCTGCCTCCTATTGTACTGCGCCTGAGCGGGCAGGAGGAAAATGCCTACCGGCAGTTTCAGGATGTTTTTGCCGCAATGGGATATGAAATAGAAGACTTTGGCGGGAGCACCTTCGCCATCAGAGCCGTTCCTGCCGAACTCTTTGGACAGACAGCAGACAGTCTGTTCAGGGAGGTATTGGAGGAGATCATCAGTGAGCGCGTCAGCGGGACTCCCGGTGTCATTCTTTCTAAAATCGCCTCCCTGTCCTGCAAAGCTGCAGTCAAGGGAAACAGCCGTCTCTCTGAGACTGAAGCAAAAGCATTGATCGCCGAGCTTATCACACTGGAAAACCCCTATCACTGCCCTCACGGCCGTCCCACTATGATCGTCATGAGCCAGCGCGAGATGGACCGCAAATTTAAAAGGATCATCTGAATCCTTTTATACAGGAATCAGAATAGAGGACTTTATGTCTAATTTTTCAAACAACTCTTTTTTAGCCCCGGCTGAAGCGAAAAAACCGCTGGTCATCATTGCCGGCCCGACGGCAACAGGCAAGACCGCTGTCTCCGTTGAACTGGCCGCCCGCCTGAACGGCAGCATCATCTCCGCAGACTCCATGCAGGTCTACAGAGGCATGGATATTGGTTCCGCAAAGGTAACAGAGGAAGAGAAGAGAGGAATACCGCATTACCTGATCGATGTCGCGGATCCTGAGGACAGCTGGAACGTCGTCCGTTTCCAGAAGGAAGCCATGAATGCAGTTGATGCCATACTGGCTGAAGGCCGCCTTCCCTTCCTTGTCGGCGGGACAGGTTTTTACATCCAGGCCCTTTTATACGGCATCGATTTTACACAGATGGAGGCGGACAGCGATGACCGCGCCTCCCTGGAGGAAGCTGCGCGCAGGGATGGTCCACAAGCCCTCCATCGGCGGCTGCAGGAAATCGATCCGGAGGCTGCCGAAGCGATCCACCCCAACAATGTCAAACGGATCATCCGTGCTCTCGAGTTTGCCCAAAACAGCGGCGGGCTCAAGATCTCCGAGCACAACCGCCGGGAGCGTATGCGCGAACCCGCCTTTAACGCTGTCTTTTTTGTCCTGACGATGGACCGCAAAAAGCTCTATGAGCGAATCGACGCCCGCGTAGATCTCATGATGCAGAAGGGACTCGCCGATGAGGTCCGAAGACTCAGGGCAGGGGGACTTACAGCTTCCGATGTCTCCATGCAGGGCATCGGATACAGGCAGATCTTTCCAGCCCTGGAAGGCGAATATTCTCTTGATGAAGCTGTCAGGCTCATCAAACGGGATTCCCGCCATTTTGCCAAGCGCCAGCTCACCTGGTTCCGGAGGGAAAAAAACGTCATCTGGATCGACGCGGATTCCTTTGCGGACAGACAAAAGATGAGCGATACCATGGAAGAGATGATCCGCACCCGTCTTCACCTGCCGCAGGAGAAGGTCTGAGAGTTTCACGTACAGTAAGAATCGCAGCGCAAATAAATGCTCCATCCGGCTTGTTATCCTAAGGAGAAATATCCATCAATGAAAAACACATCAGCGAATAAGACATCACCAGCCAATACATCTTCAATAAACACTTCATCGAAAGAGTTTGAAAAAGAAAGTGATCAGTCCCGGACCTCCCTGACAGACCTGTATGCTTCCTTTGGCATCTGCAGGGAGGTTCTGGCCTTTGCAGAGCCGGTCCTGGACGGACTGCGCCGGCGCTTTTCCGCCATTGATGAAACCGCGGAATACAACCAGCTCCGCGTGATCCGCGCAATGCAGGATTGCCACATCGGCGAGGCTCACCTGAAAGGAACGACCGGGTACGGCTATGACGATATCGGCCGCGACGGGCTGGAAAAGGTCTATGCCTCCTATTTCGGGACTGAAGATGCCCTTGTGCGGCCGCAGATCACCTGCGGGACACACGCCCTGGCTCTGGCCCTGATGGGCAATCTGCGCCCGGGGGATATCCTGCTTTCCGCGGCAGGCAAGCCCTACGATACCCTTGAAGAAGTCATCGGGATCCGTCCCTCCCGGGGATCGCTTGCCGAATACGGTATCGGCTACAGACAGGTCGACCTCCTGCCGGACGGAAGCTTTGACTTTGAAGGTATCCGGGAGGTTCTTGCAGCCGATCAGGACAAAAGGATCCGCCTGGTGACCATACAGAGGTCAAAGGGATACCAGACAAGACGCACTCTGTCTGTCTCACAGATCGGCGGGGCAATCTCTTTTATCAAGAGCCTCCGGCCGGATATCCTGTGCATGACCGACAACTGCTACGGGGAATTCGTGGAGCGCATTGAGCCTTCCCACGTCGGCGCGGACATGGTCGTCGGTTCCCTGATCAAGAATCCAGGCGGCGGCCTGGCTCCGGTCGGCGGCTACATCGCCGGACGAGCAGACTGCGTGGAAAACGCAGCCGTGCGCCTGACCTCTCCGGGGCTCGGAAAAGAAGTCGGCCCCTCCCTGGAAGTCCTTCCCTCCCTCTATCAGGGCTTCTTTATGGGCCCCACTGTTACGGCAGCCGCCCTCAAGGGAGCCATTTTTGCCGCCTGCCTCTATGAGAAGCTGGGCTTTTCCGTCCTCCCCGACGGCCGGGAATCCAGACATGATATCATCCAGTCGATCACCTTCGGAAACCCGGAGGGAGTCATTGCCTTCTGCCAGGGGATCCAGTCCTCCTCGCCCGTCGACAGCTTTGTGGAGGCATACCCGGCCCCGATGCCCGGTTACGACAGCGATGTCATCATGGCTGCCGGCGCTTTTGTCTCCGGCTCATCCATAGAACTGAGTGCGGACGGACCCATCAAACCACCTTATGCCGTCTATTTCCAGGGCGGCCTCACCTGGCCTCATGCCCGTCTCGGCATCCTGCGCACCGTACAGAATTTCCTTGACAGAGGCCTGATCAGCCTTCCATGATCAAAAAGCCGCTAAAACCGCCTCGAGTTTCGAGCCGGTCTGTACAGTAACGTCCCACCCACCCCTTGTTCCCCCGATTTGCGTTCCTCTTGACTGAACTGTCAGAAAACTATAAAATATTTTGTGTATGTCCTTTTTGCCCGGAGAGCGGAAAGGATATTGTATGAATATTTTACAAAACAACAGTGAAATGCCTTATGAACGCTTTCTTTCCTGCGGGGCGCAGAGTCTCACTAATGCTGAGCTCCTCGCGATCATCCTGCGTACTGGAACGAAAGAAAAAAGTGCCACACAGCTCAGCCGGGAGGTCCTTGGGTTTTTTGAAGACGGGTCCAGCGACCTGTCCTCTCTCCGCCGGCTGACTCTCCAGGACCTCATATCCATTCCCGGGATCGGTGAAGTCAAGGCTGTCAAGATCCTCTCGCTCGCCGAAATATCCAGGCGTCTCGTGAGGGAACGGGCCGCCCAGAAGCTCATCTTCAGCTCGCCTTCGTCGGTCGCGGATTATTATATGGAGGATATGAGACATCTGGAGACGGAAAAAGCTGTTCTGGTAATGCTCGACAACCGCATGGCGCTTCTGCGGGAAGAGACGGTCTCTACCGGTACGGTGAACTGTACGCTGCTCTCACCGAGGGAGATTTTTATCCAGGCCATGCGCTGGAATGCCGTCAATATCATGCTGGTCCACAATCACCCCAGCGGCGACCCGACGCCCAGTGATCTGGATCTGGATATCACCGGACGGATCTGCCGGGCGGGACAGCTTCTGGGAATACGCCTGATCGATCATCTGATCATCGGCGACCACAACTGGACGAGCCTCAGGGAATATGGCTGCGTCCCCGACTATGACCTGCCTGAGGATTGATACATACAGTTCCTTATCCTTTTTGGGGAGAGTGTATTTTGAGTAAACCAGTCAAAAAACAAAACATCAGATACATAAAAGCCAAACGCGATGCGGAAAGGGCAAAAAGAGCAGACAGAACAGAAAGGGCAGACAGGGCAGGACGCCGCCGGTCTTATTTTCTTGTGCTGGGAAGCCTGCTGATGGCAGCCCTGCTCATTTCCCGCCTCTACACTCTCCAGATCGTCAATTCCGAACGTTATCTCTCTGATTTCCAGAGCCGGATCCGCCGGACAGTTGTCATCCACGGGACCCGCGGCCGCATTCTGGACAAAAACGGCAATGTCCTGGCGGATTCTGTCGCCTCCTACAATATCACCATGAACGATCTGACCGACGATTCGAAGGAGGACAACAAGATCCTCAATGAACGGATCCTGGAGATCATCCACATTCTGGACAAAAACGGCGGAAAAATGCTCACTGACTTCAGCATCCGTCTCAGCGGCGGCAGTTTCTTCTATAAGGAAATGGGGCCGGTCGCCAAAGCCCGTTTTCTGGCAGATGTTTACGGTTATGCCGACCCTGACGATATGCCCGCGGAAAACCTGGAAAAAACAGCGGAGGAGGTCATCCATGACCTTGCCGACAGGTTCGGGATCAGTCCTTCCGTCTCAAAGGACGAAGACAGCGAAAAAGAAGACCGGGAGACTCTTCTGGAGATGGTGATCGCCAGATATAATCTGAGCCTGAACTACTACCAGAAATATATTGCCACCAGGCTCGCCTCCAACGTACCGGAGAAGACAAAAAAAGCTATAGAAAAGCGGTTCGATTCCAAGAAGGACGGAATCCAGATCGAAGAGGAGATGGTCCGCAGATATCCCGAAAAAGAAGCGGTCTATCTGAGCAACATCATCGGATACACCGGAGAAGCGTCCGAGGATTATCTGTCCGAGCATGACGGCACGGACAAGGACGGACGTCCCGATTACCGGGAGGGCGATATCGTCGGACTGACCGGGATCGAAGCCTCTCAGGAGGAGATCCTCCACGGCAGGAGCGGGCAGAAGACCTTCAACGTCGACAGCATCGGGCGTGTGACCGATGATCCGGTTGAAAACAGCGAGGTTTCCGCGAAGGAACAGAGCTACAGCGAAGAGACCGGCAGGGATGTCTATCTGACGATCGATAAAGACCTGCAGATCGCTGCCTACCATATCGTAGAAAACAACCTGCGCAACATCATCCTCAATAAACTGCGGGACAGTATCGAGGATCAGGTCATCTCGGAGGATCAAAACGGTCTCAATATCACGATCCCTGTGAGCAATGTCTATGCCTCCTGCCTGAGCAACCTGATCGACACCAACCACCTGACCAGTGAAGACGCGACTGATACGGAAAAAGAGGTCGCAGAAGCTATTGACAGGTTCCGGGCTCAGCGCGCACCGGAGATCCTGGACGAGATCAGAAACGGGCAGACCATCCGCGAACAGCTCAACAATGAGATGAAGACCTATCAGGATCTGCTCGCCCAGGCCCTTTTTGACTACGGTCTCTTTAATGAAGCCGGGCTGGGGGATTCCGGAATACGCTCCTCTACGGTCTATTCAGGCTGGCAGAAGGGAAAGCATTCCCTCAATGCACTGATCTCTGAGTCGATCCGTCATGGCTGGATCAACACGGACAGCAGTTATCTGGGACTCGAGACAGATTCTCCCTCTGACGATGAGCTGTACGACGGCATTATGAACTTCTTCACTGCAGTGATCGGTTCCGATGAGAACACTCTCAATGACAGAGACATGCGCAATGCCATCTACAAGTATGTGATCGTCAACCGGGAGGTCTCCGCCAATCAGGTCTGCCACCTGCTCCTGGATCAGGAGATCGTAGAGGTCAGCGACGAAGAACTGGAAAGCTTTAACAGTCCCTGGGGTGAAAGTGACTATACCTTTATCTACAACAGGATCCGGGACATGGATCTGACACCGGCCCAGCTTCACCTGTATCCCTCCACTGCATCCGTTGTTGTGACAGATCCGGAATCAGGCGATGTTCTTGCAATGGTGTCCTATCCCGGGTTTGATACGAACAGGATCAATGATGAAGACTACTACCAGAAACTCGTCAATGATCCCGCAAAGCCCCTTCTCAACTACGCGACACAGCAGCTGACCGCACCGGGATCCACTTTCAAGCTGGTCACGGCGACAGCCGCCCTCAAGGAAAAGGTCATTGATACCCAGGATGAAGTGAACTGCCAGAAGAAAGCGACCTTCAAAAAGGTAAAGAACGATCCCAATCCTCCCAAATGCTGGATCTACCCGGGCAGACACAGATATCAGAACCTGGAGGGAGCCATCGCAAATTCCTGCAATATGTTCTTTTATGAAATGGGCTTCAGACTGGGACTTCCTGTCGACAATCCGGAATATGACGAAGATGACTACGATTATGATGAGGACGATTTCGACAAGAGCGGATACAATTCCGTTCAAGCTGTAGAAAAAATCCAGAAATATGCCGGTATGTACGGTCTCGATTCCGTTTCCGGCGTAGAGATCAGTGAATCGGAGCCCCAGCTATTGACAAAAGATCCCATCCGAGGAGCGATCGGTCAGGACACCAACGCCTATACGACCGCAAGCCTGGCCAGATATGTTTCCGCTGTTGCAAACAGTGGAACAAACTACGAACTGACACTCATCGACGCGGTCCAGACAGAAGACGGAGGGATCAGCAAGAACAAGGCGACTGTGGCAAACAAGATCACTCTTGAGGAAAAGGAATGGAACGCGATCCACAAGGGGATGCGCCGGGTCGTCTACGGCTATGGCGCCTTCAGCGTCCTGGGCGAGCAGCATCCTGTCGCCGGCAAGACCGGTACCGCCCAGCAGACAGGCATGCCGGACAATGCCCTGTTCATCGGTTATGCCCCTTATTACCTGCCCGGCGCCTGGAATGAGGATACTCTGGGCGAGCAGGAGAAACTCGCGATTGCTGTACGTATACCTAATGGTTATACCTCCGATTACGCCGCCCGGCTGGCATCGGATGTGATCAGAGTCTTTTATGATCCGGATCAGCTTGAACAGATCGTCGACAGTGTTGTTTTGGAAAAGGATTCATAACCAATGTTTCGCTCATTTTCTCTGAAAAGATTTGATTTTCTTCTGGTCGCCCTGATCGGCGCTCTCAACTACTGTGGGCTTCTGGCGATCCGCAGTGCCGCCTCCGAGCTCTACGACCGCCAGCTGACCGGGATCTGCATCGGCCTGGGGCTGATGCTGGCTGTATCTGTGGTGGATTATCATCTGATCCTCAAGATCCACTGGGTCCTGTATGCGGCATCCATCGCCCTGCTGGTCATGGTCCTCTATGCCGGTTCCTCAGGAGGAGGGGCGCAGAGGTGGTTTTCCCTCTTCGGGATCACCTTCCAGCCCTCTGAAGCGGCAAAAATATTGTTGATTTTATTTTTTGCGGAGTTCATAATTAGTTACAGAAAATGGCTGGTGCTTCCTCTGCATCTTCTCGCCTGCATCGTACTGATCATCCCGCCGGTCTTTCTGGTCTACAAAGAGCCGGATCTCTCGACCAGTGTGATGCTCCTCCTGATCTTCTGCGTCATGATGTTCCTGGGAGGGCTGGAATGGCCCATCGTTGTAGCTGCGCTCGCTGCTGTCGGCGCCGGCTTCTGGTGGATCATGAATCAGGCCCTGCAGGGAGACCAGGGAATCCTGTCCCAATACCAGAGAAACAGGATCCTGGCCTGGCTCCATCCGGAAAACTTCGCGGATACAACTGCCTACCAGACGATGAACTCCATGATGGCCATCGGCTCCGGCGGAGTCTACGGAAAGGGGACTAATGAGATCAGTTCCCTTCTGAACACCGGTTTTATCTCTGAGTCACAGACAGATTTTATCTTTACTGTCGTTGGAGAGACCTTCGGCTTTATCGGCTGCTGCGCCGTGGTCGTCCTCATTTTTCTGATCACGATCAAATGCTTCCTGATCGCGGCAGGTGCCAAAGACATCCAGGGCAGGATCATCGCGGGTGGAATGGGAGCCTGGATCGGACTCCAGAGCTTTTTAAATATCGGGGTTGCCACAGGGCTTCTGCCCAACACAGGAATACCGCTTCCTTTTGTCAGCTACGGCCTTACCAGCCTGGTCTGCCTGTATGCCGGCATCGGTTTTCTGCTGAATGTGCGCATGCAGGAATGAATTAATTGTTTATGAGATCCGCGCAGCGGATACTGTACCGGTCCCTTACTGTTAATGCCTGCTCCTTATTGTTGATTTGACCTTGCTTTCTTTACACCAGGGAGGATCGATATGAAAATAGCCTTGATCGCGCACGATGCGAAAAAAAAGCTGATGCAGAATTTCTGCATAGCATACAGGGGGATCCTTGCCAAAAATGATCTTTGCTCCACTGGTACCACAGGCAGGCTCATTGAAGAGGTTACCCACCTCTCTATCCACAAGATGCTTGCCGGCCATCTGGGAGGTATGCAGCAGATCGGCGCCCAGATCGAGCACAATGAGATCGATCTGGTGATTTTCCTGCGCGATCCTCTGACCGCAAAGCGCCATGAGCCTGATGTCAATATCGTGGTCCGTCTCTGCGACATGCACAACATCCCTCTGGCAACGAATCTCGCTACCGCCGAGCTGCTCATCAAATCTCTGGACCGCGGAGATATGGAGTGGCGTGAAATGTACAAATAGGGAATTACGAATATAATGTCTTTTTTGAAACTTTCTTTAAGCGCGGCTGTCCCTGAGAAGAAAGGTCACCAGCCTGCGCGTTTTTTTTGCGCACTTGTCCTGATCATGGTCCTTCTGCTCACGACAGGCTGCAGCCGCGGTTATATTTCCTCCTACAGTGACAATACCGGGAGGAAAGGTTTTGCCCTGACATCAGTTTATGCGGACTATGACGGCAGGCTGCCTCTCTATGCAGAGGGCTTCGGTGTGCCGGGAGAAGGTTCCTCTGCGGACATCGGAACAGTAAAAGCCTGCGGTTTATTTGATGTCGACGGCGGGAAGACTGTAATCGAGGAAAATCTCACTACACGCCTGTATCCGGCCAGTACGACCAAGATCATGACAGCCCTTCTGGCCATTAAATACGGAGATCTGGACAAGATGCTCACCGCTTCCGCAAAAGTTTCCGACATGGAATGGGAGGCTCAGAGGATCGGGATCGAAGAAGGCGACAAAATGACCATGGATCAGGCTCTGCATTATCTCATGGTATATTCCGCCAATGACGCCGGCAATCTGATCGCGGAAAACATCGGGAAGGACTATGATGACTTCATCCGTATGATGAACGAAGAAGCTGCCAGGATCGGTGCCACGAACACGCACTTTGTCAATCCGCACGGTCTGCACGACAAGAATCATTATACGACGGCTTATGATCTCTTCCTAATCTTTAAGGAATGCATCAAGTACCCGAAATTCCTGGAAATAGCAAAACTGGGACACTACAGCACTGTTTTTCACGACAAAAACGGAGGGATCCGGGCGATCGAGGTCAGTTCCACTGACGGCTATGTAAAGGGAAGCCGTAAATCACCGGACCGAATCAAAGTCCTGGGAGGCAAGACAGGGACGACGGACCAGGCCGGATGCTGCCTCATCATTCTCTCTGAGTATGACACCGGCAGAAGATTTGTATCCGTCATCCTCGGCGCGAGGAGTCACAGTTATCTGTATGCCTGCATGAACAGACTGCTCGATCAGGAGACAGTATATCTGGAGGCAGAAGAGTAGTTAAAAAAAGTAAATAAACAAAAAAAGAAAAGATCAACAGGGGAAGAAGGGAGAAGAGAAGACAGGAAAAGAGAAGAAAAAGGCGGAAACGCAAGCCTTTAGAGTTATTTAATTGTTTTTTCCTTCTCCTTCAACTATAATAGAATCAATTCAAGCTTCCGCACTGTACGCGTAGGCATCCTCGCGGAGCATTTATTCTTCATCACGGGATCCGTACCCGCGGTGAAGTGGATTTCTTTTTCGCCCTGCTCTTACGACTGAAGTCGCGGGTAGTGGGCGATGAAGAATAAACAACAGTCACTATTATCATCACTTGTAGGAGGTTTCGCTAAAATGGTTCATCTGATCACCGGCAACAAAGGCAAGGGAAAGACTAAATGGATGTTGAGCAAAGCCAATGCCGAGATTAAAAATATTTTAGGCAGTGTATGCTATATCGACAAAAACTCTCAGCATATGTACGAGCTCAACAACAAGATTCGTCTGATCAATGTCACAGATTATATGATCGAGAACACTGATCAGTTCCTTGGTTTTGTAGGCGGCATTATTTCTCAGGACCATGATCTTGAACAGATGTATTTTGACAGTTTTCTCAACACCGCTCATATCGAGGGCAATGATATCTCCGGACCCATCAGCAGACTGCAGGCCATGAGCAGTAAGTTCGGTATTGACTTCTACATCAGTATCTCGATGGACAAGGACGAGCTGCCCGCAGAATTGAAAGAGTGTGTTACCGCCGCACTGTAAGGGATTATCCGGACAAAAGAACGGGCGGGCAGGAGTTGAACCATTGCTCCTGCCCTTTTTTATCGTTTCAGATCCTGCTGCCGCTGAAGGCAGCCAGGACCGGTTTATGGACTGGTTTATGGACCGGTTTACGGATGTGAATAAGGTTTATGAACTTAGAACTGGTCGGTGAACGTAAGACCGGTTTATAATCTTAAGACTGATTGGTGTACATAAGACTGGTTTATGAACTTAAGGTTGGTTTATGAAAAAGAGTAGAAAGAGACGGCTGAGCCTGCGGCAGCTGATCCATATCGATATCGGCACAGTCATTTTTTTTATCATATTGATCTACCTGCTGTTCAGCATTATGGTGTATCTTACCTCCCGTAAGACAGCCGTGTATGAGGTCCGGATGGGAACTCTCTCTGAAAACGCCGCTTACCGGGGGATCGCGCTCCGGCAGGAACTGGTCATCGGAAGCCGGTATACAGGGAACATCAACTACTATAATAAAGAAGGAGAACGCGTCAGGACAGGAGGCCTCGTGTACACGGTCGACGAATCCCGTGATATCCAGGACTATGCAGACACCGGAATGAGCACAGGAAAGTACTTTACCGCCGAAGACCAGGCTTCCTTCCGGGAACAGTCGATCCGTTTCACTGAGGACTACGATCCCGGCCGGTTTTACTCTGTCTATGCTTTTAAAACAGCTGCTTCCAGTCAGGCTCAGAAGATCAGCAACCGCTCCATTCTGGCTGGTGTCAGTAAAAAGAAAGCCGCCGGCCTGCACAGCGTGAGCGCCAAGGACACTGGTGTGATCGTCTATTCCTATGACAATTATGTGGGAAAGACCTTTGATTCCCTCTCCCTGAAGGATTTTAACCGCTCTTCGTGCAAGACGGCCCAGCTCAGAAACGGAGATGCGGTAAAAAAAGACCGGCCCGCTTACAGGATCGTCACGGATGAAAACTGGTCCATTGCGATCGCTGTGGACAGTAAAGAGACAGCGGAACGCCTCCAGAATCAGGAGTATGTGGAGGTCCGTTTCCTGAAAAACGGTTATTCCACCTGGGCATCCGTCACATCAAGGAGCGATGAGGAGGGAAACTGGTTTGTCAACCTCTCCCTGTCCAATTCCATGGAAGCCTTCTGCATGGACCGCTTCGTCGATATCGTTGTCCTGACCAACGAAGAAAAGGGGCTCAAGGTCCCGGTTTCTTCCATCACCTACGGAGACTTCTTCCTTGTTCCCAAGGAATATGTCATTGAGGGATCCAATGGTCAGCCGGGAGTCCTCTTGAGAGTTTACACAGCCAACGGCAGTCAGGGGACCCAGTTTATTCCCGCTGTTCCCTACAGTGAGACAAATAAAGAGTATTATCTCGATAATTCCGTCCTCCGCGACGGAGAGATCCTGGAAAAGCCCAATTCCAGCGATCAGTTTACTCTTCACAGAAAAGAGAAGCTCATCGGGGTATACTATATCAACAAGGGCTATCCTGATTTCCGCCAGGTTACAGTAAACCTCCAGAACAGTGAATATGCCATCATCAAGCCCAACGAGCTCTACGGACTTCAGGAGTACGACTACATCGTACTGCATGCCGACTCGATCCGCCTGAACAGTTATGGAAAATAATCCTTTTAACAGGGCATATGATCAAAACATATAATCAGGACATATAGTCAAAACATATAATCAGACATATAGTCAGGACTTATAATCAGGACATCCTGCAAAGCCACGACGATCCTGTTAAGGATCATTCTGTAAGGGGCATCTGAAAAGGAGAATGCTAAAAAAATGATTGCTGAAAATATCCGATCCGTTGAACAGCGTATTCAGGCAGCCTGCGCAAGAGCAGGGCGCAGAAGGGATGAAGTCACTCTGATCTGCGTCACAAAGACTATGCCTGTCACAGACCTCCAGGAGGCCTACGACGAAGGACAGAGGAACTTCGGAGAAAACCGGGTCCAGGAGATCACCGAGAAGTACCCGCTTCTTCCTGATGATATCCGCTGGCATATGATCGGGCACCTGCAGAGAAACAAGGTCAAATACCTGATGGACAGGGTAGTAATGATCCACAGCGTAGACAGTGCCTCGCTTGCCCGGACGATCAGCAAAGAAGCCGTTAAAGCGGGGCGGACCATGGATATCCTTCTCGAAGTCAATGCGGCAGGAGAGGAGAGCAAGTTCGGTCTGTCCTATGAAGAAGTCCTTCCTCTGGTCCGTGAGATCGCACCGCTCCCCGGCCTCCATATCTGCGGGCTGATGACAGTCGCTCCCTATACAGATGATCCGGAGACAAATCGTGAATTTTTTAAGAAACTCAGGGATTTATCTGTTGACATCGATCGGCAATCCATTGATAATGTGTCTATGCACACGCTGTCTATGGGTATGACCGGTGATTTTGAGGTCGCCATCGAAGAAGGTGCAACACATATCCGCGTCGGAACTGCAATATTTGGAAAAAGAGATTATACGGTCTGATACAAACAGCAAACGGGAGCTGCGCCCTGTCAAAACAAGGTCACAGACGCCTCCCGGAATACTGCTGATTAGTTTTATGCGCTGACAACAGATCCCATTGGTAAGATCCTTTTTAATCCCCATTGGTATAGATCCTTGTAGTCAGCTGTAAGATGGAGGTAAAAACTATGAGTGTAATGGATAAGCTCATCAACGCAATGAAATTCAATGATGATCCCTATGATGATGAAAACGACGGCGATGAAGGCGCTTACTTTGAAAATGCTCCTGAAGATGCCGCCATGGAAATGGAAAAAGAGGTCGAAGATATGGAAGAACTTGAAAACACAAATGCATCCAGAACTGCACGCAGGCGTCCTGTTCCTGAACGCGAGGCCGGTCCTGCAACCAGATCCTCGGTCAAACGCCAGTATTCCGAATCCGGAATGGAAGTCTGCATCGTTAAGCCCACTTCTGTCAATGATGCAAGGGACGTCACGGACCTGATCCTGGCCGGAAGCACTGTTGTCCTGAATCTGGAAGGACTCGACGTCGATGTTGCCCAGAGGATCATCGACTTTACCTCAGGCAGCTGCTATGCTGTCCAGGGAAATGTGATGAAGATTTCCCACTATATCTTTGTCATCACGCCCTCCACCGTGGACATCAGCGGAGATATCTCTACTCCCGCCGGAGCAGACCAGGATGGAAGCGCTTCTCTTGACATGCCTTTCACCGGAAGGTAATGAACTTTTTACCGAAAGGTAAGCAGTTTTCCCGAAAGGTAAACAGTTTTCCCCAAAGGTAAGCAGTTTTTCCTAAAGGTAAGCAGTTTTCCCGAAAGGAATTGAGCTTTTACCGTAAGGTAACGAAAAGCTAATGCTTCAGTATAGTCTGTTCATGCCATGGCGCAACCCCCGCCATGGCTGTTTTTTGTCCCGGTTTTTAGTCTCATCATATATGACTTTCTTTTATGAGAATAATATTTATGAGAAAAATATTTATGAGAAAAACCTGTTTGTGATAAAAGCCTGTTTGTGATAAAAGCCTGTTTGTGAGATATTTCTGTTTATGATATATCTGTTTATGAAATATATCTGTTTATGAAATAAATCCAATGTAGAGAATCCGCACATGAAAGAAAACAAAAACTCCCCTGAGTATCCCCGCACAAAGCTCCTCCCCGGAGTCCTTTTCATTGTTCTCCTCATCATCCTGGATCAGATTACCAAGATTGTGGCAGTTCATTTCCTGGGCGGCGGACAGAAGGTCATTCTGATACCCGGCGTCCTGGAATTCACGCTGATCCACAACAGCGGGGCGGCTTTCGGAATCCTTCAGAATGCCATGCTCTTCTTTTTTATCATAACTGCCGCAGCGCTGGTCATGATCTTTTTTATCCTGTCCCGGACTCCTTCCGTCAGGAGATATCTTCCCATGCGCCTCTGCCTGTATTTTATAGCCGCAGGGGCAGTCGGAAATCTGATCGACAGGGCTGTTTTTTCCTATGTCCGCGACTTCATTTATTTTTCCCTGATTGACTTTCCGGTCTTTAATGTTGCGGACATCTATATCACATGTGCTGCTTTTACCATGGTCCTCCTCACCATGTTTTATTACAGGGAAGAGAACGATTTCTCTTTCCTCTCATTTAAATAACCATCAGTAAGTAACCATCAGCCCCTGCAATCGAAACAGCCGTCAGGAACAGCAAAGAAGGAGATTAATCTATGCTGGAAACCTTTTCCCCGGAAAATTTGTCTCCGGGATATTTATCTGATAAGAGTCCTGAAAATATTTCCGGCGTGAAAGAAACATTTCCTGAACAACTGTCCGAAGGTAATGGCATTGTTTCGGAAGAAATCCCTGAAAAATTGTCCGAAGGTAATGGCATTGTTACGGGAGAAATCCCTGAAAAATTGTCCGAAGGTAATGATAACGTTCCCGGGGAACCCCCGGAAGAATTCGTTCCTGAGGAAGCTCCGGAAGAATTATCCGATGGTAACGACATCGTTCCTGAGGGTGACTCCTTCTCCTTTTCGATCACAGCCCCGGAAGCCGGAGAGCGGATCGACAAGGTCCTGGCAGTCAGGATCCCGGGACAGTCAAGAAGTTATCTCAAAAAACTGATCAAAGAAGAACTGATCAGGATAGACGGCAGGCCTGTGAAACCAAGTACCTGTGTCTCTGAAAATGAAACAGTCTCCGTTGTCCTCCCTGTGCGGATGCTCCCGGATATACTGCCTGAGGATATTCCGCTGGATGTCCTGTATGAAGATGAGGATGTCCTCGTCGTCAACAAGCCCAAGGGCATGGTCGTCCATCCCGCTGCCGGGCACTATACAGGTACACTCGTCAATGCCGTCATGTATCACTGTAAAGGATCCTTGTCCGGTATCAACGGCGTCCTGCGTCCGGGCATCGTACACAGGATCGACAAGGATACCACAGGCAGCATTATTGTGTGTAAAAATGATAATGCCCACCAGAGTATCGCCGGACAGCTGGCTGAACACACTATTGTCCGCAGATACAGGGCTATCGTTCTGGGAAATATCCGTGAGGATACCGTCACTATTTCTCAGCCGATCGGACGCGACCCCTCTGACCGCAAAAAGATGGCAGTGCGCCCCGATGGCAGACAGGCAGTCACCCATGTCCGGGTACTGGAACGCTTCGGAAACTATACCTATATCGAGTGCCGCTTGGAAACCGGCAGGACCCATCAGATCAGAGTCCATCTGGCCTGGTACAGGCATCCCCTGCTGGGTGATACCGTGTACGGCAGCAGCAAAAAAACCCCCTTTGCCACGCAGGGCCAGTGCCTCCACGCGCAGATTCTGGGATTTATCCATCCCGTTTCAGGAACCTATATCGAAACGGAAGCACCCCTGCCGGATTATTTCAATAATATTCTTAAAAAGCTGAGGTCCTGAATATCCGGATTCTGAACACCTGGATCCTGAATACCTGGATCCTGAATACCTGGATCCTTAATCCTTGATCCTGAATCCTGAGTCCTTGATTCTGAATATTTGAAGGATGAAAATATGAATATCTGAATATCTGAATCCATATAAAAACATCTTGCGAATTGCATTTTCATCCGATCAAGCTTATAATTAAGAATCAGCAGTAAAGTCCGGAGGCAGATTTTTATCTGCAATGACAGGAAAGGGAATATATATGAAGACCATATTGACGATCGGCAGGCAGTATGGGTCGGGCGGCCGTGAAATCGGACAGAAGATCGCTGACCATTATGGCATCCGTTATTACGACAAGGAACTAGTGGCACAGGTTGCAAAGGAGAGCGGTTTCTGCAAGGAAATCATTCAGCGTGAGGATGAGCGACCCACCAATTCCTTTTTATACAATCTGGTTATGGATACTTATTCTTTCGGTCAGAGCGCCGCAGCTGCTTTTACAGACATGCCTCTGAGCCAGAAGGTATTTCTTGCCCAGTTTGAAACTATTAAATCTCTGGCGGAAAAAGGTCCCTGTGTCTTCATCGGGCGCTGTGCCGATGAGGCCCTCTCAGAGCGGGATGACGTCCTCAACATCTTTATCCACGCCTCCGAAGACTTCCGGATCGCCCGTGTGAGGAATTATCCCGAGTATATCAAGCAGGAGCAGAGGGACACCCGGATTACAGATTACATGGCTAAAATAGACCGGCAGCGGCAGAGTTATTATAATTACTATGCCTCCGGCAAATGGGGCCGTGTTGAGACTTATGATTACACCTTTGATTCCTCAATTCTGGGGATCGACGGAACAGTCCATCTGATCACACAGCTGATCGACGATTTTGAAGCCAGATAATGACGGAGAGTATTTTCTGACGAAATCTTACAAAGACGGATAAGAAATAAAGATTTTGACGGATTTTACACAGACAGACAGGAAACTTTTTCCAGCGCTGACAGGAGAGATTATATTTTGAAACGTATAGAATTGTTCAAAAGAACGGGGATCTGCATTACAACGGCAGTTCTTGCCGCGTCAATTGCTGTATCGGGTTCCATGATCACTGCGCTCGCAGAAAGCCACGATGACTTTTTTGACCCTGATCTGGTTGAGAGCACTTCCGATGACTACGGTCTGGAATTTGATGATTATAATTCCGATGACTTCAGTTTTGATGACGGGGGTGAAGACTATTACGGCGAAATGCCCGATGATCTCGATCTGGAAGTCGGCGGGGGCGGAGATTCCGGGGCGGCAGCTCCTTCCTATCAGATGGATCCAACCGGCAATTATTACATTGACCAGTATGGCAATTATTACGATCTGGACTGGAACCCTGTCGCGCCGCCTGGTTCAGGCGCTTCACAGGCTGACCCGAATCCGGAAACAGGGACCACGGACGGCACAGACTCTGAAGCAGAATCAGATGCCTCCTCTTCGCAGGGCAGCACAACTGATCCTTCTTCCGACAGTTCCAATGATACTTCTTCCGGAAGCTCCGATGATTCATCCGACGACAGTTCCGGTGATATGAATGAGATCACCATAGTCGATCCATCCACCGGAAAAACATACACGGATCCCATCAATGATGACACAGCCCAGGACACCGGCTCTTCAGGGACGGAGCAGGACCAGACATCTTCAACACCGGGTACTTCCACGGGTACGACGACAGGGACGACTTCCGGCACGACGACAGGGACGACCTCCGGCACGACGAGAACTACGACTCCCAGCACAACCTCCGGTACAACGACTTCCGGAACTCCTGCGACAAGACAGACAGGTACGACAGCAGGAACCGCAGCTGGTACTGCGGCAGGTACAGCAGCCGGTACGACAACATCAGGAACTTCGGCTGCAGGTACTTCCCAGAACAACTCCGGTGATCTGGACAAGACAGAAGACCCGACAGTTCCGGACGATCTGACAAAACCCGGTGGTGATACAAGTCAGAACACGGATAATGTCTCTGTGAGCAAGGACCCGGATTATACCCAGATCCCTCCGCCGATTTCACTGTTCCCGGAGCTTCGCGAACTGCTTAACCGCAGGACAGCACTCAACAACGGCGAGCTTCCCTATGGTTATTCCGAAGCCGACGGTTTCAACGGGACCAATGAACAGCTGATCGCAATGCAGAATATCATTTCCGGCCTTACGATCGCTTACGATGATTTCCGTTTCTATACCGTCAAAAAGGAACCTGCCTTTGCTGCAGCCGCTGTCTCTATCCTCGAGGAGATGGCAGAGGATTCCCGTGAGATCGGAACACTTGCTGAGAACGGTGCAGTCTATGTCCTGAGTGAAGAAAATAACGGCTGGCTCTATGTAGAATCCGGAAATGTCCGCGGCTTCGTCCGTGCCGACCAGTTTTCCACCGGGCAGGATGCACAGAATATCCTGACAGACCTGGAAAACAATATCCCCGGATTCGCGGACATGACAGCTGATGAACAGGAAGAGAGCCTTGAAGGGCAGCTTTCCTTCGCTCACGAAACCGTTCCCGCTTCGGAGAGCCTTTCCTTCTCCTACAGGCGCTGCACGACAAAATCTACAGTAATAGACAAAAATTATGCCGTAGCGGATGTTGACACGTCCATCGTGGAGCGGGCGGAAACCGGAGCCCGTGAGATCGGTCATCTGACTCCCGGCAGCCTTTGCTATGTGATCCTGCAGGCCAACGACGAATGGATCTATGTGGAATCCGGAAACGTCCGCGGATTTGTTCCCTCCACCAGTCTTACGACAGGTGAGGCTGCTAAGGATATCGTTCAGAAACAGGGTGAGGCAAACATGCCCACTGCCAAGGAAGTCGTTGTCCCCAAAGACAATGAGGCCCTTTATTATTCCCTCAACTCCGTGCGGGAGGGCTCGAGCCTGAGCAGTGTCCGCACAGAGATCCTCCGCGAGGCATCTGAATACATCGGAGGTCCCTATGTGTGGGGCGGCAATTCCCTCACAAACGGCTGTGACTGCTCCGGCTTTGTCCAGCAGCTGTACGCTCTGTTCGGCTACAACCTTCCCAGGACAGCAGCAGACCAGTCCACATTCGGTATCCAGATCCCCATCAGCGATGCGGTTCCCGGCGACCTGATTTTCTTTGCAGCCAATGGCGTTGTCTATCATGTAGCTGTATATGCAGGAGACGGGACCACGATCGAGGCTTACAGCCCTGAACGAGGAATCATCGCAGCGCAGATTGGAAACAGAGATGCAGTCTGGGCGACCCGCGTCATCAGCGACTGATAAGTCATATTAATGATTAATACATTAATGACTGATTATATGTAATATTAATATGTACTATGTTGCATGGTCATACCCGGACCCGGGTGTGACCATGTTTCATTTTGTCCGGATGATCATGCTGATATGTCCGGATGATCATGTTGATTAATATCTGTCTGATCATTGTCGGGCTGATTATACTTTTCTGCAAAAACGGGAGAAAGAGGGCTGTAATAACCCTCCTTCTCCCATTCTTCAACTATTCGCAAAAGGCATCTTTAACGAATAGTTGTGCGCATTCGCGCCCAACTGATTCGTTAAAGATGCGTCTATATCATCTGTGTTATTCCATATCCGCTGTCAAGGTCTTCTGTGATGGCATCCTGCAAGCCCTGCAGGGTTTCATAACCGGCCAGAGTTCTGAAATTTAAAAAACCGGGAACAGTTACCGTCGAGTCTTCCCCGAACAATCCTCTCCAGAGGGAGGTCGATTTCTGAGGTACTGCTGCCTGATCAAAGTCCGCATAGTACTGATCCTGATCATTGATCAGTACGTTTTCAAACCGGACATAATAATAGTATTCCAGCTGATTGCCGCTTTTATCCGCATAATGGACCAGGTATGTGCAGAACAAAAAATTGTCTTTTATCCCTTTTTCAGTTAGCTTTTTATAACTCCCAGTCTGTCCTGATTCCCTTTCGCCTTCATCATCATTCGGATAATTGTCGTCTGCATCCCCTGTATCTGTCTCTACCGGTTTGGCTGCGTAGAATAACCCGGAATCTGTCAGGGATATCAGTTTTTCGTCCTGAAAGTACTCCTCTTCAAGCAAAGTCCGGGCTTTTTCCCTCCCAAGCTCCCTGAGTCTGTTCAGTATTTCTTCAGAAAATGCGTGAATAGATGCAGGTTCAAAGAACAGTCCGCTGACTTCATAACTGGATTCTGAATCTGTGGGGACAATATGGTATTCACCTGCAATCTGGTCGATAGTATATTTTTTTGCCGGTGCCATGCAGATCCGGACTGTATCTCCATTACTCAGGCCCTTCGCCGGTTCTGCCTGGAAAGTCAGAGGAAGAGATCCTTTATATGTAAGAATCACTCTCCCGTTTCCGCTTATTCCCTCAAACTCCACTGTCAGATCTGTAAACGGATCATATGGTTCGGCTTCAGGAAGCCCTTCAGCAGTCCGTATGACCTTTCCGGACTCAAATGCCAGGACAAAGCCCTTTTCTCTTAACAGATCCTGGGCTTCTTCTTCCATGTAGGCATAACAGTAAACCCTGTCACCGTTTGAGATTCCGTTTCCTGAAATATTCTCTGTCTTATCTGTGTTCTGTGTACTTTCTGTACTTTCTGTATCGGAAGCTTTCCCTTCCAATCCTTTCCCTTCTGATCCTGCAGAGCTTTCTACAGAGTTTTTGTTCCGATTGCGTTCCAGAATATAATCCGTGGAAACTGACTCCGCAGCGGTATCCGCCAGGCTGTGCAGCTCTTCTGCGGTCATTTGTTCTCCGGGATGAATTTCAGAAAGTATTCCTTCAAGTTGTTTTGCAAAGCCTTCCCGGTCAAACTCAGCTGTCACCTTCGCAAAGCTGTCCGCCCCCCTGATATATACTTTCAAATACGGATCAAGGCGCACCACAGTCGTCCGGCTGAAAGCAGCCAGATAAAAAGAAAACCCTATGATTCCACCCATGATCAGGGTGAGCGCAAATATAACTGCAGCAGAAACTCCCGTCAGTTTTTGTTTTCTTCCGGGGCCTCTGTAATAATCAAGATCAAGCACCTTTTTCCTTCCTCTCTACACGAATCCTGCACAATGGCACACTCGTTTTGGAGATATGTACAATAATCCGGCTTTATTATAAGAGAAGTCACGGTGACAGAAAAGCTGTCTTTGTCGAGTTCACAATATTTTCATCTTGCTGCCCCTCGGGCGAAAACATTGCTTTACCCTCGTGTGCAATCATTATTCTTCCTTTGGTTCCCTAATACTGCTTTTCTCTCGCATACAGAAAATTACTCTCCCTTTGGGTACAAAATAATGCTTTTCTCCCGATACTGCTTTTCTCCCGTGTACAGAAAATCACTCTCCTTTGAGCACAAAAAAGGCGGCAGCTCTGTTATTCAAAGCTGCCGCCTGTCCCATTCATCATTCTCAATGCACCCCGTTTTAACGCCGCGTGAGCCCTCAGGTGCCAGTATGAAGGGAATCATACGGGTTACGGGGTGCATCAATCCTGATTTTTAATTTGTGCTTCTAATAATTCGTACACAAACTATTTTTTATATATCATTTCTTTATACCCTTGTCAATGTATTTTTTACAATTATCAGTAGTTATTATTTTAACCAGCAAATTTCGCTCTTCTTCCTCTATTTTTCTGAATTGCATTACAATTTGCGCATTAATTCGTTAAAACTATATCGATGTTCTCCAAAAAAATCCATATAAATAAACTTTTAAAGCACAATTATTTGGTGACACAATAAAAATATTTCTTCTCATGATTTGTCTGGTATACTATAGAGACGGCAGCTTATGCAGTTAATACGCTGTTTATTAATAAAGTATACAATCAGTCAAATAGACCAACGCCTGATACGCGCCGGGAAAGCTCAGCCTGTATCAGGCTGTGATCATCTGGATCAGCCGTAATCAAATGGATCAGGCTGTGATCAGATAAAGAAAATTCAGTAAACAGTTCCCGGCAGTTGACAGGATGGAAAAAATGACAGTCAGAAATCAGAAAAAAGCAGAGATCCGCACAGAGAAGTATTCCCGTGAGCAGGAAATAAAAAACACAAAAAAAATGCGTGAGATTCTGGAAGATCTCCCGGGTTTCTGCAGGCAGTATTTCAGGGGAATTGAAGAGTCCACAGGAGCCCGGACCCGGCTTGCGTACGCCTATGATCTGCGGGTCTTTTTTGAATTTATCCAGCGGGAGAATCCCTCTCTCAAAGATACCAGTATCCGTGACTTTCCAATCAGTATCCTGGAGAGGATCGGCAGGGAGGACATAGAGGAGTATCTTGATTTTCTCACCTATTATGAAAAGGACGGCCAGGTCTTCACCAATGACGCAAGAGGGAAAGCCCGTAAGCTTTCCGCTGTACGAAGCCTGTTTAAGTATTTTTATACTTCCGAGATCCTGACAAAGGATGTAACGGCTCTGGTCCCCCTTCCAAAACTTCACGAAAAGCCGATCGTCCGATTGGATTCCGATGAAGTCGCCAAAATGCTCATGAAAGCGGACAGCGGTGCGGAACTCACCAGAAGCCAGCAGCGCTTCCATGATAAGACCCGCCTTCGCGATATGGCGATCCTCACTCTCCTGCTTGGAACAGGTATACGAGTTTCGGAATGTGTCGGTCTGGACCTCGATGATCTGGATTTCAGGGAGAAAGGCATGCTGGTGCATCGCAAAGGCGGCAGTGAGTCGATCGTATATTTCGGAGATGAGGTAGAAGCTGCTTTAAAGGATTATCTGGAGCAGCGAAAGCAGATCCTCCCGAAGGAAGGACACGAAAAAGCACTCTTTCTTTCCCTCCAGAACAGACGGATCACGGTTCGCGCTGTTGAAAATCTGGTAAAAAAGTACGCGGGCCTTGCCACGTCGCTGAAAAAGATCACTCCCCACAAGCTCAGGAGCACCTACGGGACAAGCCTGTACAGGGAGACTGGAGACATCTACCTTGTTGCGGACGTTCTTGGACACAAGGATGTCAACACGACACGCAAGCATTATGCGGCAATTGATGAGGACCGCCGGAAAAGTGCCCGGAATATCGTCCGGCTTCGCAATAATAAGCCGGATTCCGCGCATGAGCCGGATCTCTCAAAGACCGAACAGGAGTCTTCAGAAACCGCCTCTCCAGAGAGCGAACCGCTATAAACAAACCGTTAAAAGAGCGGCAGAAGCTGTTGCCGGATACCCGTAATGAAGGATATCAGGAAACAGCTTCTGCCGCTTTTTGTACAGGCCAGCTCGTCAGCGTGTGAGGTAGATCCTCACTTTTTCTTCATCGCTGCTGTCACCGTATTCTGCCCGGATGATCACGGAAAAACCGTAGTCTCTTTTATTAATCTTCTCAACATCCATATAGGTCTTCGAAGTGATATCTTTGTCTTTCCCGTCAACCACTTGCAGGACTTTCCGCTCACGCAGGATATCTGCGAGATCTTCCAGTTCTTCTTCGGAAATGTCATAAAACTTTTTCTCAGTCAGACGGATATGAATTTGGGAATCCTCTTCTGTATTGTCTTCAAGTTCTGAGTTCTTTACAGAACCGTCTGCCTTGTCCTCTCCGCGTTCTGTATTCTTTCGGGAATCCTTTTCCTTTTCTTCATCCCGGGTACCGGCTGAATCAGCAGAGTCATTATCAGCGTTTTTATCAGAAACGTTCTCACTGGAGTGACCGGAGGAAGCGTCATCGGCTTCTTCAGAGGCATCTTCTTCAGAGGCGTCTTTGTCAGAGGAGTCTTTGTCAGAATGACCGGAGGAAGTGTCGTCTTCATCCTGATCCCTCTGTTCATTTGTTTTTCCTTCTTCAGACTCTTCTGTGTCTGATCCGGTGTCTTTGTCCTCTTCGGACTCTTCTGATGTGGATCCGGTGTCTTTGTCCTCTTCAGACTCTTCTGATGTGGATCCGGTGTCTTTGTCCCCTTCGGACTCTTCTGATGTGGATCCGGTGTCTTTGTCCTCTTCAGACTCTTCTGATGTCGATCCGGTGTCTTTGTCCTCTTCGGATTTTTCTGCTGTTGATCCGGTGTCTTCGTCCTCTTCTGATTTTTCTGCTGTTGATCCGGTGTCTTTGTCTTCTTCGGACTCTTCTGCTATTACTTCAGTGTCTTTGTCTTCTTCGGACTCTTCTGCTGTTGATCCGGTGCCTTTGTCCTCTTCGGACTCTTCTGAAGCTGCAGCTTTTTCTGAAGTGCCGGATGTATCAGAGGAATCCCGGTCATCAATTTCGTCAGAAGGCTCCTGATCAGTATCAGAGACGGCTTCTTTTTCCTTACCGGATGATTCTTCCTGTTGATCCCGGTGTTTATCCGCCAGAGCAAGTGCAGGGATCGGCAGATTTATACCATTCCCGGTCTCCTCACCAGCCTGATCATGATCCGGCAGCTGTGTTTCTGTGCCCTTTGAAGTGGAATCCTGGACAGTCTGATCCTCATTCCCGGTCTTTTGAAATTCTGTCGATGACCCATCCGTTTTAAACTGGTTCAAAATCCTGTCGGATGCTTCAGGCTGGTCATGGTAAAAGGCGTAGGCAAGACCTATGGAAGGATCAGGAAGTCTTTCTTCTTCCTCCTGTTCAAGATTCAGAGCAACGGCAGCGGACAGGGAAGCCTGCGCCGCCGCGGCATACTGATCTGGGAATGTATCCGGATCTTCACTCTGCTGCGCATAATCTACATCTTTACCCTGCTGTGTATTACTTGCTTTCTGTATATATTCAGCAGCCTGTCTCAACAGTTCTGCAGGGAGCAGATCTACCAGCCCCTCTGTTTTTTCCGGTTTTATCGAATCGGATACTGCCGTGTCCTTCCGTATGACCTCTCCGGGAGACGACGCTTCCGGTTCATCCTCAACATCCTGCATCTCCTTGTTCCCGGTATCTTCTTTCAATTTCGGAAGATCACCGGCATCCTCTTTCAAATTCGGAAGATCCCCAGTATTCTCTTTCAATTTCGGAAGATCACCAGCATCCTCTTTCTTTTTCAAAAGATCAACTGAAGAGGTAATATTCTGTATCTGATCAGCGGAATCAAATCCGGCATCAGCAAGAGCCGTCACAGTTTCTGTTTCCTGGGTACTGCCCGTCCCGGGCACGGCTTTTGTCTGCGCTTCAGCAAGGGCCGTCACAGTTTCTGTTTCCTGGGTACTGTCTGTCCCGGGTGTCCCGGGCACGGCTTCTGTCTGCGCGTCAGCAAGGGCCGTCACAGTTTCTGTTCCCTGTGTACTGCCTGTCCCGGTCCCGATTTCTGTCTGGGCGTCAGCAAGGGCCGTCACAGTTTCTGTTTCCTGGGTAGTGTCTGTCTCGGACACGGCTTCTGTCTGCGCGTCAGCAAGGGCCGTCACAGTTTCTGTTCCCTGTGTACTGCCTGTCCCGGTCCCGATTTCTGTCTGGGCGTCAGCAAGGGCCGTCACAGTTTCTGTTTCCTGGGCACTGTCTGTCCCGGGCACGGCTTCTGTCTGCGCGTCAGCAAGGGCTGTCCCAATCTCAAAGGTATTCTCGCTATTGTCCGATGGTTCTGTTCCATCATCAGCCGCGGCTTCTTTATTCAGTCCGGAAGCAGCTTTGGAGCCGCTCCCTGCCGTACTGGGCTGATCGGACTGTGTGGTTCCGGCAGCTGCCAGCTCTGTCTGGCGTCTGGCGGCTTCCTCAGCCCATGCGACCGCATAGTCCTCTACGGCGGCGGAATACTTCAGGTCTCCGTTTTTGTTGACCAAATACAAGTCATCATTACCCTGGATCAGGCCAGTGATCAGTTCACCGCTTTCATCAAAATAGTAACTGCGGCCGTCGATTTTTTTCCAGCCGCTGACCATCAGGCCGTCATCATCAAAGAAATAACGATTTCCTTTAATGTTTTTCCATCCTGAAATCCTGTTTCCATCTTCATCCAGGTAGAAAGTGTCCCCTTCGATCTCAAGCCATCCGGTCTTGTAGGAGCCGTCACGCAGGATATAATGCCAGACACCATCTGTCTGATACCACTCTGCCGGCCGGTAGGAATCCCAGAAAACACCGCTGGCAAGATTGCCCCTGTAGACAGAAACACTGCCCCTGCTTGCAGGAGCCTCGAAATGATAGCAGTAATACTGCCCGGCCAGGTAAGCCCCTTCTGAAGTGTTTTCAACAGACCGGATATAATTCTCGACCCCTGTATAATGGTTTAGAAGTTCAAACTGAAGGTAAGCCAGCTGTCCGTCAATAGTCGTATAATCATATCCGTTCGAACCGCACCAGTTGCGCAGACGGCTGTATCGGCCTCCTGTCCACTGACAGAGCCCATAGCTTCCGCCTCCAGCATTCCAGGCATGAGGATTGAACGTTGATTCGCATCGTATATTTGCCATGATCCCGCAGGCTGCAGCTTCTGAATAGTTGAGTCTTTGCGTCAAATATTCAAAAATATACTCTGCATTTTCCTGCCAGCTGGCAGCAGAAACATTGACTATGCCGGGATTTATACCGGTAACCGCCAATGAAGCACCCAATGCACCTGTCATCAGCATGGCAGCAGCGCGGCGGGCCGCTTTTGTCTTTTTTCCGCTTTTACATTTTGGATTAAACAAGGATCAAACCGCTCCTCTCAAAAGTGCAAAAAGTTTAATTACAAACAAAAATATGATAATGAAAATCCTGTGGTCATTCATGAACATCATGAACAGAAAAAAACTGCCTCGCCGAGGCCGAAATCAAAAAAAATTGTTCCAAGCCTGACAAAAGCGGACAGCACAATAAAAAGGCATGCGCCATTGAAAAAGATTATATAAAACTTATTTCAATAATTCAACCAAAGATGTAACAATTCTGTAAATTTTTAGATAATTTTTATCTTTTAAAGCCCAAAATGTAGAAAACGCAGGGCTTCCTTCCTGCTGATCTACGTGTCGTCGTGCTCAGAGGATCAGATGGCAGGATTGTTATAGATTCTCTGGAAGCTTATCTTGTACAAGTATATTTTCCATTTGGATGCCAGGCACATGGATATCTTCCATTTGAATATCAGGCACATGGATATCTTCCATATGGATAAAAATGGATAAAAAAACAGGGAGGATGAAAGAGCATTGATTTGAAAGTGGAGTCAGCAAGCGAGTCCAGATCCATAGAGTCAATGCCACCGTGACTGATCTGGTCATTATTAAAGAGCCTGCAACGGCCACTTTGCGAATTGTTCAAACCGGTCAATGCCTGTTGCCTTAGCCCAGCCTTGCACAGTCTCAATCAGTCAATTTTTCTATGCTATTGTTCTGTTTCTTCCTTTCTCTGGCTACTGCAATAAGTTTCTCAGCCTCATCAAAAGCTTCAAATAAATAAGCTTCCTCCCATTCCCGTCCCTTTTTTTCCATGGCTTTTATCTTCTTCCAGTCTGCAGGAATGGTTCCCGGATCTGTTTTGTTATTAGTTGTCGGTCCAAAAACGTGGGGATGACGACGGATCATTTTTTCATTAATACCGCGGATCACATCCGTCAGAGTAAAGAAGCCTTCCTCTTCCGCGATCTGTGAATGCATCATCACCTGCAGAAGCAGGTCACCCAGTTCCTCACACAGGCTCTGGGTTTTCCCTGTACGGGACAGAATATTGATTCCGGAGACAACTTCAGCTGCCTCCTCCACACAGGCTGCCTTGAGGGATTCGTGTGTCTGAGTGCGGTCCCAGGGGCATCCTTCCGGTGCCCGCAGCCTTGCCACCGTATTCTTCAGTTCTTCCAGGGCCTGCCCGGCGGATTCAGATCCAACTTTCGGGTTGTTCATAATCGACTCTTTCTACTGTTTTTCAGCTTTTCTTTTTGGTCTGCTGTTTTTTCAATATTTCCTTTTGTTTTTTATTTTTCAGTGCATTTTGTTTCTGTTTTACGATATATCTTTCTGCTTATTCTTGTTCTTCTGCAAATCGCTGCCGCTCAGAGTCACTCTTTTTTGGAGAAGACAGGGGGCAGGAGACAGAGAACTGCCCCCTGTCTCCTGCCCTGTCTCCTGCCCTGTTTCCTGTCTGTTCTGTCTTCTTTAATCTCACATAGAGAGACAACGTCACTCTTCTACGTCACTCTTCTTCTTTGCGGATATTTCCCAGCCGTATATTGCGTTTAAGGATCTCATCTGTCACGGTGAAAAGTTTTTCTGACCCCATTCTGGTCTTGCCCTGTCTGCCATAGACCTGGGCGGCAGTCACGTTGTGTTCCCTCCAGTCACCGCCTCCATTGCTGTCATTGAGGATGAGCGGCTGCAGGTTATCCAGGGAGTGGGCAAATTTTGACTCGGCAGTCTCATAGGCTTCAAACTCGTCGAAGAGCCCGATCAGTTCCTTTTTCTGGTCTTCCGGCAGCAGGGAGAATATCCTTTCCTTGGCGGCATCTTCCCTGGCTTTCTGCGTTGCCAGTCCTTCCTCGTCATAGGCATAGGTATCCCCGGCGTCGATCTCAACGATATCATGGATCAGGCACATGAGCATAACACGAAAAATATCTACTTCGTCGTTTGCATATTCTCTGAGAAGATAGGCCATAATGGCCATGTGCCAGGCATGTTCAGCATCATTTTCATTTCTTCCGTTTCCTGACAGATGTGTCTGTCGGAAAATGTTTTTTTCCTTATCGATTTCCAGTGAAAAAGCCAGCTGCTTTTTCAGGCGCTCCTCCATAGATGTGCACTCCTTTCCTGGATCCATTTTTCTGAGTGTCTGTACTCTGAGTGACTCCGGAATATTTTAATTATATTTTCTAAATGATCAAAGGCTCTTTTTATCTTCTGACTGACCTTTCTTCCGGACGGTCTTTCTTATGGATCGTTTTTCCGGTCAATTTCCGGTCAGTTGTTGATTCTGACGCTCTTGACTCCGCTCCAGGCCGAAAAGTGTTTTATTGTGTCAACTGTCTTAAAGGTCCGTATACGGAAATAGACAGTATTTCCCTTTGTCAGGTTTCCGATCACTTTTGAGACTGAGGATGCGCCATTGACGGTCACAGATTTGGCGGCGGAAAAATCCTTTTTCGGGCTGTAATGGATCTGGTATCCTGTCGCCTTTGTGTTTTTGTTCCATTTGATCAGAGCCTTCGAGGCCGCCTGATTGACAAGAGATGTGATCTCAGGACGGCTGACCCGGTAAATCGTCACGGATTTAGAGAGGGTACTTGTACCTGTCGAAGCTTTTGCGACGATTTTGTACACATATCTGGCTCCGTTGGTATTGGCTTTTGCGTCTGTGAAACTCAGGGTATTCCCGTCCGTAATCGTTTTGATCTTTACTCCGTCGCGGTAGATGAGGTAACCGTTGGCATCAGCGGCTTTTGTCCATTTCAGTTGAATGGTATTGGGGCAGTTGACTGCCTTAAAGCTCGCAACCGCTGCAGGGAGGACGGTGATCCGAAGGGCTTTTGTGGCTTTGACAAAGTTATCTGTCCCGGATGAAGTCACCGTGATCGTCGCTGTTCCGACCTTTTTCGCAGAGACCCTGCCTGTGTCCGGGTCCACAGATGCAACAGCCGGATTAGAAGAGGTATAGGACTTCCGGCCTTTCGCGCCGGAAACGGAAATGGTGGTCGTCTGCCCCGCAGCCAGGGTGGGTGATGCAGCTTTTGCGTCCAGGTTCTGACATGCTTTTTCAATTGCGAAGTTCTTTGTCACAGAACCGGTATAAGCTCCCTTTCCGGTGATCGTGAGTGATGCATTGCCTGCATACAGGTTATTGCTATAGCTGATACTGTAATCGGTACCTTCTCTCAGGGTGGTCCCGTCTACGATTACGACAGGTTCCTGGTATACTCTCCTGCCGATATAGGTTTTCGGTATGATACCGGTGACTGTCGCGCCGGTCAGATCAATGGTCCTGACCGAAACTATGACCTCGCAGGTCTCCGTATTGTTCCCATCCGCTGTGGTAACAGTGATGACAGAGGAACCGCAGGCCAGGGCTGTGATGCTGCCGTCGGAAGCGACAGAAACAACATCGGGGTTACTGCTGGACCAGGTGACAGCCTGGTTGCTTGCGTCTAAGGGTGTGACAGTGGCTTCGAGAAAAGCCGTCTCATCAACATACAGGTCCAGGCTGTTCTTATTCAGGGACACTCCGTCTACAGCAGTCGTTACCGAAACCGGACAGGAGGCCTGGAAACCCATGTGGTTTGAAGTCGCTGTGATCGTCGCAGTGCCGTTGCCAACGGCCTCGACAACTCCGGACTCTGTCACTGTTGCCACGGATTCATCATCCGATGTCCAAATGATCTGCCGGTCAGAAGCGTCCGCCGGCAGGACAGAAGCCGACAGGGCTTTCGTCTCACCCTTCAGCAGGACCGCCTCTGTCTCTTCAAGTGAGATCCCCGTCACATGGACCAGCTTCGGGGCTGGTCTGGTCATCGGAATCCCGCAGGCTGTGCAGTGTGTGATTTCTTCTCCTTCCGATTCATAGTCAGGCTGGATCGAGATTTCCCAGTTTCCAGGAGTATGATCTTCGGGAGGGATGATCTCCCTGATTCGCCCTTCAGAAAGTGTCAGATCAGAAGGATCAAAACAGGAGAACATTTCGGTATCGTATTTATACCGTAAATTTCCTTTGGCGAGATGAAAAACATATCCCTGTTCCGCGCTGCCATCAGCCAGAAATGTTTCTTCACAGTCCTCCCCCTGCGCACCGGCAAGGAAAAGGATCCTGTTGTTGTCTCCCGCTCCCAGCATACTCATGTCACAGTTTGTCAGATCAACCAGATAGTTTCTGCCATCCTGCAGGAGAACGACATTCCACATATGACCGCTTCCGTTCATCTTGCCTGTTACAGAGAGGCATTCCCTGAAATCGCCGCTGCTGAAGGAGCTGAGGTCGCACAGATATTGAAAGGCCTTGGAGTATCCTTCGCAGACAACATTTGTATCTGGATCGCCGTCAAAAACATGGATCAGCTGCCAGGGGTTCCCATAGGGCGTAGCAGTATTATATGCCGCATTGTAATTATAGGAAGTAAGGGAAAGGATCTGCTCGCGATAGGCATCCAGTTTCAAGTAATCCGGCAGGTCCCGGTTTTCCATTACAATGGCGGCTGCTGTGTCTTTAGCTGTAGATACAGCTGTCCCGATCTCTGTATTTACCGTGAATGTCTCTGTCCCCGCATAGTAAGGCGCCACATAAAACTTAAGGGTGATCGGGCCTTTGAATATCAGCCTGGAACCGTCTGTAAAATAAGAGAAACCCAGGCTATAGCTGAGGCCGCCCTTTAAAGAAACTGTGCTTGTTTTATTGTACCAGTACAGATCATAAGGACAATCCGCAAGAAGCGCCTTGTTCAAACGCAGAATATTGATCCCATAGATCTCTTCAAGGATCCCTTTTGCAGCGCTGTTTGCTTCAGAGGATAGGACATTTTTCCCCTTTTCTTCATCATAGACGAGAATACTCTCTACCCCGAGATCCTCCGGAGTCCAGGACATTTGTTCGATTCCAAGTTCTTCCAGAGAGAAGGAGAAAGCTGTGGAGGATCGTGTTCCATCAGCGACCTTCCGGATCTCTTCTCTGAGGAGATCGTAAAGGGTGCGGTTTGTGCCGGTCAGCCTGGTCGAAGCATAACTGCTTTTCCTCCTGGGTTCGGAAATGGTTTCCTCCCCCTCCAGGTTTCCTGTATCGGAAGCAAGATCGCCGGTCAGATTCATTTCCCGGTTGACATAGGCCGCAAATGCGTCGTCATTATCATAGTTCCCATCCCCTCCGTCATCGACAAGCTCTTCTGTATCATCTTCGACAAGTTCTGCTGTCTCGTCTTCAGCCAAAAGCGGTTCTTCCGCATTTACATTTTCATCTGCCTGTTCTGTACTGCCTCCGGCCAGGGACTGGTCCTGTGTACCTCCTTCGCTGTAATCTTCAGGGAAAGACTGATCCTGCGTATCATCCTCTTCAAAGGTTTCTTCATAGAAAGACGGTTCCTGTACGTCCTCTTCATTGTTCTCTTCCTGAAAAATATCCTCAAGATTCTGGTCTCCGGCAGAGTCCTGCAGATCATAGTCCTGGTCCCCGGCAGAGTCCTGCGGATCATAGTCCTGGTCCACGGCAGAGTCCTGCAGATCATAGTCCTGGTCCACGGCAGAGTCCTGCGGATCAAGGTCCTGATCCCCGGCAGAGTCCTGTATAGCATTATCCTGCGTGTCATAATCCTGAATGTCATACTCCTCCCCGGCGGGAGTGCTCTCTTCCCCGGTCAGTTCCCCGGTCAGGATGTTGTCAGCTGCTTCTGCCTGTCTGGAAAAGGGTGTGGTATGTCCTGCCAGGAGAAACAGAATCATAGCAGCTGCAAGATATTTTTTCCATTTAGCCATAGTCACCTCATATTTTTATCTGGTCACAGTCCCTGACCTGCATTAAGCAGAACGACGCTTAAATAATTTTGCCATTTTGAGCAGGAAAGCATAGGCAAGCGCCTGAAGTCTTCGTTTCCACAGTTCCTGCAGACTGAGCGTTTGTCTTTGTGCCGCAAATATTTTGTTCATTATACCCTTTAAAACCTCATCCAGCCATATAGAAATAGTCAGTACATGCCTGCTTTTTATGATTTTTTTATGAAATCAGTGTGTTTTTATTCTGCGTACCGGATGCGCGATGAAGAATAAAAAAGCCGGGCGGGAAAACTGTTTTCAAAAATAATTTCCCGCACCGGCAGATCAGGCAGGCCTCTCTGACGACTTCATTGCCGGTTTTTTTCGGCTTTTTGTCGGCTTTTTGGCAGTTTCATTATCGACTTTTTTACCAGCTTCACTGTCAGCTTTTCTGGCAGCTTCATTGGCAGCTTCATTGGCAGCTTCTATGGCAGCTTCTATGGCAGATTTCAACTTTTTCAGATCTTCTTTCTTTGCGCCAAGAGAGCAGTCATTATCGATAAAAATCCCTACTTCTTCCCGGGTGATCAGTTTGAGCTTCATCACTTCCGTATCGACGAATTCTTTCCGGAATAAGCCGATCAGTTCCTCTTTCCTGCTGTCCTTCAGCCGGCGGATCTCTTCGAGTCCGCTGGTATATCTGTCAAGCGCGATCAGGATCACGACCATCCTGGGCATATTGGGGATCGTCACTTTATCATGTTTTTCCCGGAGGCTGTCAGAAGAAACGCCTGCCTTGAGGAGGTCTTTGAGCCGCTCAAGCGCCTGCATATAACGTTCAGGTCCGAGGCTCAGATAGTTGAGCAGGCTCTTTTTCAGAGCCGCCATCTCTTCGTCCTTCGCGTTTTCACTGTCTGGGCCGTATTGTTTATTCCGCAGACTGCGAAGCTGCTCATAGGTCTGGATGTTTTCTCCAACGGAAAGAGTGTAGATCATCAGTTCATGATCCGTGGCGAATCTCTTTGAAAGCACTGTATTTCTGCGTTTAAGACCAAGGAGCTTCCAAAAGAAATTTTCCGACACCGTGAAGGCAATGTCACTGATATCGATCTTACCGCATCTGACAGCAAACTTTTCCCTTTCCGTCTCACTCAGATTTCTTATGTAATCCTCCAGGATCACTTCTCTGAAGCTTTCAAAAATCCTGCTGCCCCAGTTCTGCAGAAGTCCTTTGACCATTTCTTCGTATCCGGCATATTCCTCCAGCGGGTACTTGATACTGATTTTAATGTGAATGCTGTCTTTGCCATACCAGACGCCGGTCCAGTGGTATTCATAATGACCGGAAAGGTCACAAAGAGAAAAGCGGCATGATCTTGCGGCATCGAAGACTCTTGCTTTCGTGGCTTCTGTGACATTCAGAAAGGAATTCTTGAGATATTTACCTTCCTTTGTGAGATAACGCGTCCCGACCAGCCATTCCTGATTCATATGATAATTACAGCATTTGTTTGCGGCTTTGAAGAGTTCATCCAGCAGAAAGGTATCCGGATCAGTCCCTTTGAGCTCATGGAGCTCCGATCCGCAGCTGGAGAGCTTCTTGTTGATCATGCAATGCAGAAAATATCCGGTTGCAAATCTATAGATAACAGCCATGGAAGGCTCGATCTCAAGAGGATCTTTGCTGTCCGCCTTATGAAAGGAAAGTTTGATGACATCCGTATAGGCGAACAGTTCACGATCAATCAGGAAATACAGGCTTTTTTTGAAGTTTTTTTCCGTCTCATTATACGGGAACGGGATGAACAGCTGGATCAGTGCAGGGAACGCCGCATCAGCAACTGCACTCGGGGTTTCATCTTCCCGTCTGTCATAGTAATAACCAGTCATATCCGTCTCCTTCTTTTATTGCAGCTTGAAAATCAGATTTCGAACCAATATGAAAACAATGGTGAATGGAAAAATAGTAGTTGTAAGCAATAGTGGATGGAAACAATAGTGAATGGAAAAAAGTGGTTGTACGCAATAGTGGATGGAAACAATAGTGAATGGAAAAATAGTGGTTGTAAATAAGAACGATACCGGCCACCCAATGTGACCGGTATCCGATTCTTATTTACTATAATAAACAAGAAAGTTGATCAAAATGTGATTTTTTTATTACATGTTTATCATTTTTTGTTATTATTGTTTTAATTATCCCTTCGTCCTTTGACTGCTTTTCCGCTTTAGTTGTTTTACATTTTGGGATTCAGGGAGCCGGTATCTTCCTTCTACGGAGCTGTCATTTGCCTTCTCCGGAGCCGTCGTTTTCTTTCTCGGGTACCGTCATTTTTATCTTCTGCAGGTGCCAGATCTCCTGCACATACTCCTCAATGGTGCGGTCGGAGGAAAACCTGCCGCTGTTTGCCATATTGAGGAGGCCCATCTTTGCCCAGCGTTTTCTGTCTCTGTAGGCTTCGTCTACCCTCTGCTGGGCCTCGATATAGGAGCGGAGATCTGCCAGGACGAAGTAGCGGTCGGGGCGGTCGCCGTAACCGTAACCGGTGAGGAGGGAGTCGTAGATGTCTTTGAACAGGTTCCTGTCCTCACTGAAGGTTCCGTCCACCAGCTGGGTCAGGACCTGGCGGATCTCGCTGTCATTGTTGAAGATCGTCATGGGATCGTAACCGCCGTTCTGCTCATAGGCTGCTACTTCGTCCGCTGTCAGGCCGAAGATGAATTCATTCTCAGGCCCTGCTTCCTCAACGATCTCCACATTGGCACCGTCCATGGTTCCGATCAGGGGGCATCCGTTCATCATCATCTTCTGACAGCCGGTTCCCGATGCCTCGAAACCCGAACAGGAAATCTGTTCGGACAGATCGGCAGCGGCAAAGATCATTTCAGCATTGGACACGCGGTAGTTTTCAATGAAAACAACTTTGATCTTCCCCTTAACGGAAGGGTCGTTATTGATCACGTCCGCCACGGAATTGATCAGCTTGATGGTCAGTTTCGCTATATAGTATGCCTTGGCTGCCTTTCCTCCGATGATAAAGGTCCTGGGAAGGAGGTCTCCGTCTTCCGGATGCTGCCTGATCCTGTTATAGCGGTAGATGATGTAGAGGATAAAGAGAATCGAACGTTTGTACTGGTGTATCCTCTTGACCTGCACATCATAGATGGAGTGCGGGTCAATCTCCAGACCGTTTTTGTCCAGAATATATTTTGCCAGACGGATCTTGTTGGAGTGTTTGATCCTCATAAACTCCTTCAGGACCTTTTCATTATCCGCGTAAACAGCCATGCCTTTGATCCGGGAAAAATCCGTGATCCAGAACGGACCGATATAGCCGGTGATCCACCCGGCCAGAGGCTTGTTTCCTTTCAAAAGAAAGCGGCGGTGAGTCACACCATTGGTCTTATTATTGAACTTGTCCGGCATGATCTCATAGAAATCGCGGAAGAGCCTGGTCTTGAGGATCGTCGTATGAAGCTCGGCAACACCGTTCACGGAGAAGGAGGCGACAAGACAGAGATTGGCCATCCTGACCTCGTTGTTATGGATGATCCTCATCCTGTCCGCCCTGTCGAAATCACCGGGGAACATCATATTGATGTCAGCGATGAAGCGCCGGTCGATCTCCACGATGATCTGGTAGATACGCGGCAGCAGACGGGTGAAGATATGGGCCGGCCACCTCTCGAGTGCTTCTGTGAGGACAGTATGGTTAGTTATAGCTAAGCACTTTGTTGTGACTGCCCAGGCTTCATCCCAGCCCAGTCCCTCTTCATCCATCAGAACGCGCATCAGCTCCGCGACCGCGGTTGCGGGATGAGTGTCATTCAGCTGGAAGACTGCCTTCTCCGGCAGCTTTGTGATGTCGACAGAATCTTTTTTATAGTTTGCGACCGCATTCTGGATACTGGCAGAGACGAAAAAGTACTCCTGCCTGAGGCGCAGTTCCTTTCCTTCATCGGTGCTGTCATCAGGATAGAGGACAGCGGACAGCTGGTCCGCAAGTCTGCGCTGTTCCATGACCGTATTGTAGTCCTGGTCATCAGAAGTGACTGCCCTGGCATCCCAGAGAAGCATCGTATTGACGATCCCGTTCCTATAGCCGACGACCGGAATCTCATACGGAACAGCCAGAACCTCGAGGCAGTCCATGTGAATAAAGTCATACCCCTTTTTCCGGTCATTGTAGACCTGTTCCACCCGGCCGCCAAAGCGAACGATCCGGGCTTCTTCCGGATGGCAGACCTCGAAGGGATATCCCTCATAAATCCAGTCATCCGGGAGCTCTCTCTGATATCCGTTTACGATGGCCTGCCTGAACAGACCGTAGTGATAACGAATGCCGCAGCCGACCGCACTGTAGCTGAGGGTGGTGAGAGATTCCATAAAGCATGATGCCAGGCGGCCCATGCCTCCGTTGCCCAGGGCCGGATCCGGCTCCTGGTCTTCCAGGAGATTCAGGTCCACCCCCAGCTCTTCAAGGGCTTCACGGACTTCGCTCCAGGCTCCCAGATTGAGGAGATTGCAGCCCAGGGTGCGGCCCACCAGGAATTCCATGGACAAATAGTAAACGGTCTTGGTATTGTACTGTCTGACGGCATTTTTTGTCCCCAGCCAGTTCTCACTGATCAGTTCCATGGCGACAAAGCAGACTGCACGATAGATCTGCTCCTGTGTGGCCGTTTCGATCCCGCAGATGAACATCTCCCTGAGACGTTCTATCACATCGCGTTTGAATTCATTCTTGTCATATTTACCGTTCTTATTGCCCTTTTTATTGTCGTTCTTATTCTCATTCAATTTTCCTGCACCTCCTTTTCAGACCCTTTGAGGTCTTACCCGGCAGACTGTAAAGGATACAAAAGAGCGTCCGGAGTCCTCAAAACCCGTCAACAGGCGACGAGTAATGGTACATCCAGCTGCAGCCCGCTATTCCTTTACGTCTGTCTGCTTACTTGTTCAGCACATCCTTTATATTCAGATACAATACGCGAATATTCAGTGTGTGTCAGTCAGCAAAAAGTGCAGGGGCAAAAAGACTGTTAATTATTGTTTTTTCATCAAAGGAATTTTCCTGTTATACTCTCACTGCATTGCCTGATCTCATCTGGTGTTCCGCAGGCAACGATCCTGCCGCCGTCTTCGCCTCCTTCCGGTCCCATATCGATGATATAGTCCGCCGCGCGGATCACATCCAGGTCATGTTCGATCACAATGACCGTTGCTCCGTGGTCGATCAGGGTCTGGAATACCTTCAGCAGGGTCTCTACATCCTTTGGATGCAGGCCTATGGTCGGCTCATCAAAAACGAACACTGAGTCATCCTGCTGTCTTCCCATTTCAGACGCGAGCTTGAGTCTCTGCGCCTCGCCTCCGGACAGCCCCGGTGTTTCCTCACCGAGCGTCAGATAACCGAGCCCCAGGTCCCGCAGGATCTCCAGTCTCGGTCTTACCGTCTTCATTTCCCTGCAGAAGCCGAGGGCGGAATTGACGTCCATATCCATCAGTTCCGGCAGGGAGCATTCCTCTCCGGATTTATTTGTGTAACGGATCTTTTTAGCCTCTTTTGCATAGCGCGAGCCCCGGCATTCGGGACAGGGAATGTTCACGTCCGGCAGAAACTGCACATCCAGGGAGATCTGGCCTGTTCCGTCACAGACAGGGCACCTGAGAGAGCCCGTGTTATAGGAGAAATCACCTGCTTTATAACCATACTCCTTTGCGGATTTCGTTCTTGCAAAAATCTTCCGGAGTTCGTCATGGACGTTTGCATAGGTTGCCACGGTAGACCGGACATTGATGCCGATCGGAGCAGCGTCGATCAGTTTGACATGCCGGATGCCTTCTGCCTCAATCGACCGGATGTGGCCGGGCATCTTTTTGCCGCTACAGAGCGCATCCAGCGCCGGAACAAGGCTTTCCAGGATCAGAGTCGTCTTGCCCGACCCCGAGACGCCGGTGATCACAGTCAATCCGGTCCTGGGAATGCGAACTGTAAGCGGCCGGACTGTGTGAATCCACTCTGTTTTCATGCGGATCCCGCCATTTGAAAAAATATTTTTTTCTGCTTTGGGCCGGGCAGGTTTCTGCTTACCGGAGAGATACCTGCCGATGACGGAAGCTTCGTTTTTTTCAATTTCCTCTATGGTTCCTTCGGCAATGACCATGCCGCCCTTTGCTCCTGCTTCCGGCCCCATCTCAATGAGCCAGTCCGATTCCTTCAGGATCTGCGTGTCATGATCGACCAGGAGGACGGAATTTCCGTCTCTCACCAGATCATGCATGACCCCGTTCAGTCCGACTATATTGGCAGGATGCAGTCCGATGGAGGGTTCATCCAGCACATACAGGACACCGGTCGTCCTGTTGCGCACCGCGCGGGCCAGCTGCATCCGCTGCCGCTCCCCGGTGGACAAGGTGGACGACGCTCTGTCCAGGGTCAGATAGCCCAGGCCGAGGTCCAGCAACCGGGCAGCGGTCTCCAGATAAGACTCACAGATATTTTTCGCCATGGGACGCATCTTTTCCGGCAGGGAAGCAGGGACCTTTTTCACCCATTCGACTGAATCCTTCAGCGTCATCCCGCAGGCCTGGTCGAGGGAGATTCCCATCAGCCTGGGCGCTCTGGCTGCCTCCGACAGTCTGGTGCCGCGGCAGTCCGGGCAGATCTCCTCTTTGAGAAATTTTTCCACCCGTTTCATGCCCTTTTCATCCTTTACCTTGTTCAGCGCGTTCAGCACGGTCGCCGTCGCGCTGTAATAGGTGAAATCCATCTCACCGGCAGTCGCCGTATCCGCCTTTTTGGGCCGGTAAAAGATATGCTTTTTCACCATAGGACCGTCATAGACGATCTCTTTTTCCTCATTGGTCAGATCCCTGAAAGGAATATCCGTCCGCACACCCATGGCCCTGCAGACATCAGTCATCAGGGACCACATCAGGGAATTCCAGGGCGCAACGGCGCCGTCATCGATGGTGAGGCTCTCGTCCGGGATCAGGGTGCTGCGGTCCACCGTACGGACCGTACCGGTTCCTCCGCAGCACTTGCAGGCCCCCTGGGAATTGAAGGCCAGTTCCTCCGCACCTGGACCGTAAAAACGCTCGCCGCATTCCGGGCAGACGATCTCCTGCATCAGGGCAACCTGAAATCCAGGTTCAACATAGTGGCCGTTCGGGCAGCGGTGAGAAGAAAGGCGCGAAAACATAAGACGGAGACTGTTTAGCAGCTCCGTCCCTGTTCCAAAAGTCGACCGGATCCCCGGAACCCCCGGTCTCTGGTGCAAGGCCAGGGACGCGGGTACATACAGCACCTCGTCGACGTCCGCCCTGGAGGCCTGGGTCATTCTTCTTCTGGTATAGGTCGAGAGGGATTCGAGATATCTCCTCGATCCCTCTGCGTACAAAACCCCCAAAGCCAGGGAAGACTTTCCCGAGCCGGATACACCGGCGATCCCTGTAATTCCATGAAGCGGGATGTCCACATCAATGTTTTTCAGATTGTGGACGCGCGCTCCTCTTACCTGTATTTTTTTCGGCTGTTCCATGTCTCTACCTTGTGCTGTTCTTATATGCCAATACCTTATGCCGCTCTTTTTTGTTCAAGTCTTTCTATGGCCAGGCCACGGAAAAGATTTTTCCTTCCCAGTATGCGCGAAAACGGAGCGCATATTGCTGTTGCGGCTATTCTCCATTCTACATTCTCCGCCTATCCGAGTCTGTATTCCTTATTACGTCATGAAATACATATAAATCATTAAACTATATACAAATATTTTAATATAATATGTATCCTTCACTGTTCAATGGAGATCACACCACATTTACCACAGCCGGGTGTAACGCGCACCCTCTATCCCATTGTACTGGGAATACTTTTTTCATGATCTGATAGGCTCCATTCAGGTCAGCGTTTATCTTTGTCCCGTTT
>NZ_FNFZ01000016.1:0-21534 GCF_900101015.1 Sarcina sp. DSM 11001
GCGAGCTGGGTTCAGAACGTCGTGAGACAGTTCGGTCCCTATCCGGCGCGGGCGTAGGATGTTTGAGGGGAGCTGCCCTTAGTACGAGAGGACCGGGGTGGACGGGCCGCTGGTGTATCTGCTGCGCCGCCAGGCGCAAGAGGCAGGGTAGCCAAGCCCGGCAGGGATAAACGCTGAAGGCATCTAAGCGTGAAGCCCCCCCCAAGATGAGACATCACAAGACCCCTTGAAGACCACGAGGTGGATAGGCGCGAGGTGGAAGTGCGGCAACGCATGGAGCTGACGCGTACTAATAGGTCGGCTGCTTATCCTCAGTTCTGGCAGGTTGATCCTGCCGGTCTTGAAGAGTAAGCGAACGCTTTCGGTTCGAAAAAAAGTTTTCTATTCGGTTTTGAAGGTATGGACAAAGCATATAAGATGTGCTATAATCCATTTTCAGTGGCGCACAATTGCGTTATACGGCCTGGTAGTTCAGTTGGTTAGAACGCCGCCCTGTCACGGCGGAGGTCACGGGTTCGAGTCCCGTTCAGGTCGGTTATTTTATGCCCTGTGGTTTTCCATGGTGTGTAAGATATTCGGGGTCTTAGCTCAGCTGGGAGAGCACCTGCCTTACAAGCAGGGGGTCACAGGTTCGAGCCCTGTAGGCCCCATATTTTACCGGTCAGGATTTGCCGATGTGGCTCAATTGGCAGAGCAGCTGATTTGTAATCAGCAGGTTATCGGTTCGAGTCCGATCATCGGCTTTATCTTATATAGATATTTTTTGGATGGGTTCCCGAGCGGCCAAAGGGGGCAGACTGTAAATCTGTTGTCAGTGACTTCGGTGGTTCGAATCCACCCCCATCCACTACAAACGTCAATGACGTACATATTGCCGCGGGGTGGAGCAGTCTGGAAGCTCGTCGGGCTCATAACCCGAAGGTCGGAGGTTCAAATCCTCCCCCCGCTACTATGCCCAGATAGCTCAGTTGGTAGAGCAGAGGACTGAAAATCCTCGTGTCGCTGGTTCGATTCCGGCTCTGGGCATGTTTTATTGCAAAAGACAGCCTGCAGTTTTTGAGATATAAGAATTCTCAAAAACTGCAGGCTGTTTTGTGTCGCAGGCAAAAAAACCCCGCTGCTCTATTGGAGGAGGCAAGATTTTCAGAATATCCTATATCAGAAATCATGGGCTGTCTTAAAGGAAAATGCTCCCTCATGGTTCAAATGATGATGTGTATAAAAGCTTGCGATTATTTAAAAAATATACTTGAATAGTTGAACCCAGTTACTCATGAGCATATTATATGTATAAATGACAAATAGTCGTGATGATGGAATACGGCATCCATATGTTCCAGAAGGTTTAAAGAAGAACGTGAAGGCAGCTGTTTTTCTTCTAAGCGGCAGATGCATTTTGTGAACAAACAAGGTGATAAGCAAAATCAATGACAAGACGGAGGAGGTCAAAATGAAAAAACCGGAATGGAAGGGAAAACAGCTAAATGAAAAAAGGCTTAAGAAAAAACGTTATTGTCGGCTTGTAGCTGTCCTTATGACGATTTGGCTGGTATTTGGATCTTTTCCGGGAATTTCTCTTGCTTCCGAAGTGACAGGAATATCAGACAATACCATGAAGTGTTTTGATGACTCTGATTCGGAGAGCGCGCTGGCGGATCAGGCATCTGCAGAAACAGCAGCAGAGGATAGTGCATATGGAGAACAATCTGAAGATCTGATGCTGACAAGTACGGCACAGGAAGCTGTTCCTGCTAAAGATGAAGAGCTGGAACAGGCGGCGCCCGGAGAGGAGGGATCACAGCCTGCGACGGACACGGATTATTCAGATAATGCTGATTATTCAGATAATGTCTATATGCAGGAAAATGGTGCGGGAAATGATGAAACAGAGGGAAACGGAGTATGGAATGATGATGAATTAATGGATGCAGTATCGGAAGATAGTTCTGAATCTCCTGAAGAAGACATCATCGAATCAAATGATCCCGAGGGAACAGGTGATTTCGTACCCGGGGAACAAATTGGCTGTGGTTCGGAAGATTCTGAAGAGACCAACGGCAGTGAAAGTGAGGCTGAAGAAGCTGAAGGAACTATAGAAGCAGTAGAGAATACTGAAAATGAGGTGCAGGAAACTCAGGATGCAGAAGAGAAGGACAGCCTGCCTGCTGCAGAGGAGTCTGCCAGTCAGAACATTACAGAGGAGTCTGCTGACCAGAACACTGCAGAGGAGGCTGCCGGCCAAAACAGCGCAGAGCAGGGAGAAAAAGTCCCGAGTGATTCAATTCAGCATGATTCCACCGGGAGAAATGCAAATCCTGATATTACAGATCCAACTGTACAATTTGATAACGTGGCTGAGGAGAAAGGTGAAGAAGAGACAATTTCTGATTCTTCTCAGGATGCTTACGTGGAAGATTCCGGGTATTTGACCAGCACAATCCGATGGTCTGTAGACGATGACGGAAGAATGACCATTTCAGGAACGGGGCCAATGCCGGATTTTACTTATAATGAATCGGAAGAGACAGTAAATGCACCCTGGGGGGATGTGGGGGGCGGAATTGTTTCTCTCACTATCGAAAACGGAATCACAACAATAGGAGATTACAATTTCGCGTGTTGCTGGTGTCTGGGAGAAGTAAGTCTGCCAGACACGATCAGGGAAATTGGCGATAACGCCTTTTACCTGTGCGGGGAGATGGGGAGTATTAATCTTGAGAACGGGCTTAAAAAAATCGGGCGAAATGCGTTTTCATATTGTATAAGCCTTGGGGAAATCAATATTCCTGAAAGTGTTGATTATATTGGAAGCGATGCCTTTTATTATACGGATGAATTCATAATTAATTGCAGATATAACAGTTATGCAATGGATTATGCGATTGAAAATGGCATAGACTTCATTGCCTATGGGAACGTAGAGGTGACCAGGGCTGTTGTAACCGGTCTTAAGTCTCAAACCTATACAGGCTCTGCAATCAGGCCTGTACCAACAGTGAAGCTGGGAATTAAAAAACTGGTCAACGGAAAAGACTATACTCTTTCTTATAAGAACAATGTCAACCCCGGGACAGCAACGATAATTATTACAGGATGCGGGGCATACGGAGGGACTCAGAAAAAAACTTTTAAAATCAATCGCAAGTCCATCGCGAAAGCCTCTGTCACGGTTCCGGCTTATAAATACTGGGAAGGCTGGGGACTCACTCCCTGGCCTACAGTAAAGCTTGGGTCAAAGACCCTGAAAAAGGGCACAGATTATGGCCTGTCTTACAGTAATAATAAAAATGTAGGAACAGCAGCCATTACAATTACCGGGAAGGGCAATTATACAGGGTCTGTAAAAAAGACTTTCCGGATAGTGCCTAAACCAACAACTATCACAAAAATCACAGCAGGGTCTGCAAAGCTGACCATCGTCTGGAAAAAACAGGCTTCACAGACCAGCGGGTATCAGATCCAGTACAGCTCGAGAAGTGATTTCGCTACCCAGAAGACTGTGAAAGCAGCAGGGTCGGGAAAAACTTCCACGACGATCTCCGGGCTGGCAAAGAAGCATAAGTACTATCTGCGGGTCAGACCGTATAAGACGGTGGGAGGCACTAATTATTATTCTACCTGGAGCCCGGTAAAAACGGCGACGACAGGCGGTAGTACATCAACATCAAAGCCGGCAGCTGTCAAACTCAATGTGACCAGAACCATCGTTCCGATAGGAATGAAGAAAAAGCTTTCCGTCAGCGGGACAAATAAAACTGTGAAGTGGACTTCCTCTGCATCTGCTGTGGCCACGGTGTCTTCTTCGGGGCTGGTAGTCGGAAAGAAGGCCGGGACAACTACGATCAAGGCAAAAGTGTCCGGGAAAACACTGACATGCACGATTACTGTGATCAACAAGTACGATGCCCGGCAGGTTGCCAATATGGTCCTGAAATATGTGAAAAACTATTATAGTATGGCACATCTGGTCGAATACAGTAAACAGGGCAATATTGTAAAAGCATGGATTGGACGTCCGATGGGAGAAGGGGCTCCCGGCATTGATATCCGTGTCAATATTGCTACAGGAAAGGCGGTCCGTGAAGAGGATCTGGAAAAATTCTTTTCGAAGGTTCCTCGGACATTTGTTCTGTGGAATTGCCAGTAATGTGATAAACTGCCCGGTCTGCACTGAGAGCACTGACGGTGCTCTGCCGTGCAGGCCGGGTTTTCAGGTCTGAGCATGAGCATGTGAACATTTCTTTTGCGTTTGACGGCCCGCAGAGAGACGCTGGCCGGGTGCTCCTTAGAGCCATACTGGCCCTGATGTATTGCCAATCTTGAAAATGTCTAATAAAATGGTATAGATGTTCGGACGTAAGGTCTGGGCTCAGTGATCTGACTCCTCGTAATCGGAGAGAACGCTTTAACACTTGTACCCATGCCAGGTGCCTGCAAACATAAATGAATTCCGTGAGGTTATGGTTAATTCCGCCGGGAGAATAGAACATGGATAGCTGGACGAATACCAGAGAAGATAAAAGCAACAATACAGTATCTACTACAATATCTTCTCCAGAAAAGATACATGAAACAAAGATGAATGAATCAGGGAATACTGTCGGGGAATCTGCACCTACAGTGTCTGCCGTGGAAGTGGCCAAGGGGGCTGATACGGAAAAAAACAGGGAGAAGCAGGAACCAATCCGTAATAAGACTGAAAAAAAACGCCGGGGATGGTTTTCCCGGTTTGTGATTTCCTGCCTGGCCTTCTTCCTGGTGTTCGGGATCATAAATCTGCTCTACTATGTCCTGGGTATGGAACCCTTCGGAACGAGAGCAGTATCCATCGACGACGCGAAGATCCAGTATATCGATTTTTTCACTTATTATGTAGATGTGCTGCATGGAGTCAGACCGCTCAGCTATGATTTTGGAAATATGCTGGGGGGAAGCTCGATCGGACTGTTCAGCTATTACCTCTCCTCGCCGTTCAACCTGCTTCTGTACTACTTCGGAAAGAAGGGAGTATACAAATTCTTTGATCTGGCGGTCGCACTGAAGCTGGGCACCGCAGGAGCCACGTTCTCATGGTTTCTCCAGAGACGGTTCAGGGACAGGATCAGGCCGGTTTTCGTGCTCGCTCTTTCCATGGGCTATGCTCTGATGCAGTATTCTGTCGCCCAGAGCAGCAATATCATGTGGCTGGACGGGGTATACATGCTGCCTCTGATTCTGCTGGGAGTTTATGAAGTAATTCACAAAAAGAGTGTCTGGCGGCTGGTCCTGACGACAGCCTTCTGTATTTTCTGCAACTGGTATATTGCGGGGATCTGCTGTCTCTTTTCAGGGATCTGGTTCCTTTTTGAGTTCTTCTTTTATGACAAAGAAGAGGATGAAATCGAGGACAGAAAAGACAGCAGTAAAAAGGCAGACAGTCTTTTAGCAGCGGATGCTGATGCTGTAAAGGATGCTGCTGTTGCAAAAGATGCTGATGCTGCAAAAGATGCTGCTATTGTAAAAGATGCTGCTGCTGCAAAAAATATTGATGCTGCAAAAAATACTGCTGTTGCAAAAAATAATCTGTCAGCCAAAGGGATGCGGGCCTCAAGATCCCGCGGCATGTACCAGAGAGCACACACTCCCGGGATCCTGGTGGGCATCACGGATTTTGTCGTCTCCTTCTGCAGATACGTCTGGGGAATGGGGCTTGGCGTCGCCATGAGTGCTGTGCTGTTTCTGCCTGTGATCAGTGCCATGAGAAAGGGAAAAGGACAGTATGAGGAGGTCAAGATTCTGATGGATCTGACCGGGGATCTGCTGTCTTCTGTGAGAGGATATGTGATCGGCACACAGAGCGACCGCGGGTTTGCGGCCCTCTTCTGCGGCAGTATTGCGGTTTTTGCGGCGGCTGCGCTGATTTTTTCAGGATCCGTTAAATTGCGGCAGAAAGCGGCTTTTATCGCTCTTGCGGCTGTCTGTCTGATGATGCTCCACTGGGAACCGGCCATGCTCGCGTTTTCGCTCATGAAATCGGCGAAAAGCTACTGGTATCGTTACAGCTTTCTTGTTTGCTTTACCATGCTGTTTGCAGCCGGCGCTTACCTGAGCCGGGCAGAGAAGGATAAATGGACAAAGCTCGCGGTGCCGGTGTGTTCGATTCTTTACGCCGCGGCTGTGCTCAAGCTCAACGGGATCCACCTTGCGGATTTTACCGCACGCGGAATGAGTCTGGTGAGCATGCACAAGCCGGTCTTTGTCACTGCCGCGGCCTCTGTAATCCTGGCCCTGCTCACGCTGGTGCTGCTGTCGGATCAGAAGCGGGGTCCGGCGAGACTTGCGGCAGGAATCCTGCTGCTGGCAGTTACCGGGACCGAGCTCTGGGGCAATGCCTGGCTTTTCTGGAAAAACCACTCCGATGGTTCCCAGGAACTGTATATGGAGTATTCGGAGGGACTAGGGAAACAGCTGTCGAGGCTCAAATCCCTGGACAGGGGATATTACAGGATCGCCCAGGACCGGACGCGCCATCACTACGAAGATGACCTTACTGCCTATTTCAATGATTCCCTTGCGCAGAATTACTGGTCCAATACGGCATATACCTCCAGTCCGGATAATGCCCAGCTCTCCCTGATGTGGAGGCTGGGATATCGCGATGAAGCGGGCTGCATGATGATCGTCCGCGACCCTGTCCTTGCTTCGGATTCCTTCCTCGGTGTCAAATATCTGCTGCAGAGTACACCGGTTCGCGGTCTCAAGCGGGTAAAGAACGTGGATTCCTTTAACGGGCGGTCTGTCTACCTGAATCCATACGCCCTGCCGATGGCCTTTGTCTATGATGGGTCGAAGCTTCCCACAAGGCGGTATGATAATACTTTTGATTACCAGAACGCGCTTTTTTCCATCCTTTCCGGAAGGAAGACAGAGCTGTACAAGCCTCTGGAGTGGACCCGTGAAAACAGAGACAACAAGGCCTTCTTCCGGATATTTATCCCAGAGGGCGATTATGTGGCCTACGGCAATCTCCTGTGGCCGGAAAAAATGGACGGACTGCTCTCAATCAACGGGGATGTGCCCTTTGGCTACTGCCGCTGGACATCGCCGGCCGTGTTTATGATCAAAAGCAGGTCCGAACAGGAGCAGTCAGAAAAAGACCAGAGTCTGCAGGCCATCGCCCAGGCAGAGAAAGAGAGACTGGCTGAACTGGAAGCTGCCGGACAGGCAGCCAATGGTCAGGAAGCCACCGGACAGGGGATCAATGGTCAGGAAGCTGCCGGACAGGAGCCGGGCGAAGCTTCCCGGACGGCTGTTAATTCCGGGACAGAAAACGGACCGGAACAGGCACAGGATCCTTCCGGAGAAAAAGGACCTGCAGCCCTGCTCAACAGACTCGCGGAAAAAATCCTGGTCTCAGCGGAACCGGAAGCAGACACTGACTTTACGGGGCAGGACGACCAGGGGCTGAATAAAGAAGGATCGAATCTTACGGGGCAGGACGACCAGGGGCTGAATGAAAACGGACCGAATCTGACCGGGCAGGAACAGGGCCGGGAGGAAGAGGAACTGAGCCTGACTCAGCAGCAGATGCTGGATCTGCAGACTGCCGCGGAAGCCTATGACTGGGAGGAAGAGGACACTGTCGACGGCAGTGGATATGCCGATATCCGGACAGTGGTTTTCCGGACCGAGAAGGGCCTGACTTTTAAAGATTACCAGTTTTACGGTTTGGATCTGAAGGAACTCAAGGAGGCATCGCAGAGGATCCAGTCCGGAGAAGTCTCCGACATAAAAATGGAGAACGGACATATCACCTGCAGCCTGGAAGGAAGGAGAGGAAACAGCCTCTGCCTTCTGGTACCCTGGACTGACGGCTGGGTGGCCTGGAGAAACGGCGAACCGGTCCAGCCGGATACGGTAGCTGGAACCATGATCACCATTCCGTTGGAAAATGGAGAAAACCGGATCGAGCTCAAATATCATATTCCCTACCTGCAGGAGGGAATGTACATATCCGCGGCAGCCTTTGCCGTGCTCCTGATCGACTGCCTGCGCAGAGCTCTGCGCAGCAGAAAGAATCGGAGATGAGGCACTGGATGAGGAACGGTTTACGCGCAGCTTTTTTTCGACGACAGATCCCTGTGTAGAAAAAGAAGGCCGAATGAGTGACTGTTTACACAAAACCGTCTGGCTGCGGCAGAGCACTGGTACAAGTGAATCTGACAGATCCGGAGAGGAGATAGAAAAGCATGATATACCGAAAGGGAGATACAGAGAGATCTCCGGAGGGAAGGACTGACGGGCAGGAAGGAATAAACAGTCCAATCAATCCTGATACCGGTCAGAAAAAGGAACAGTCTCTGCCCATGTCCGGCGGAGACGGAGATAGAGAAGAACAGTTTGCGTCCATGTCCGGCGAAATGGGGGGAAGTGCGGAACAGAGTCCGGCTGATGCTCCCTTGGTCAATGAAGGAAAGGATGCCTCCGGAGAAGGAAAAGGCAAAAAGGGAGAGGGAAACCTGATCCTCAGGCTGCTGAATTCAGAGGGAATGCGCTATCTGTTCATCGGCGGATGCACGACTATGGTCAATCTGGTCGTCTATGCGGTCTTATGCAGGGTGGTGCATCTGAATGTCAATATCAGCAATATCATCTCTGTCTCGGTGTCTATTCTGTTTGCTTATATAACAAACAAGCTGATCGTATTTCGCTCGCACTGCAGCAGTCTTTCAGAGCTGGCTGCGGAATGTGCCCGTTTTATCGGGGCAAGGCTCGCGACCATGGTCATCGAGGTCGGAGGAGTATTTGTCCTGTATGAGATTCTGCATCAGAATGAAATGGTGGCAAAGCTCGCCACCCAGGTACTTGTCGTGATTGGAAATTATTTCATCAGCAGATTCCTGGTGTTTAAAGACAGAAACAAATAACGAAGACTTCCCGCACCGAGAAGGTGAAAACCTATTTCAGATGTGTGAAGGTTTTCAATATTTTTCGGCAACAACCATTAATGACGATAATAAATAACGGGAATAATTTAGTAACAGTAATATAATGTAATAACCAGTAATGATTGATGATAAAGTAATGATCAATAATAAAATAATGATCAATAATAATCAGTTGAAATCAGTAGTGATCAGGAGAGGACCGGAATGCTTTTATCTGTTATAGTGCCCTGTTTCAATGAAGAAGGGAATATAGATCTGTTTTATGAGGAGACAGTGAAGGCACTGGGGGATCTGATGCCTGAAACAGAGCTGATCTTTGTCAATGACGGGAGCAGGGATGCTACGCTGGCAAAACTGCGGGCGCTCTGCGCCCGGGCGCGTTACCGGGTCCGTGTCGTCAGTTTTTCGCGGAATTTCGGTAAAGAAGCGGCGCTTCTGGCCGGTCTCCGGAGTTCGACGGGGGAATTCACATCGATCATCGATGCAGACCTGCAGCAGCGCCCGTCCTATATTGTGGAGATGTTGGATTTCCTGAAGGAGCACCCGGAATATGATGCTGTGGCGGCCTATCAGGAGGAGCGCAAAGAAGGCTTCATACTCTCTTTGTTTAAGAAAATGTTTTACAATGTGATCGACAGCATGACCGACGTGAAGATCATGCAGGCGGCGAGCGACTTCCGCGTCCTGCGCCGGCCTGTTGTGGACGCCATCCTCTCTCTCCCGGAAAAATGCCGTTTTTCAAAAGGGATTTTTGCCTGGGTGGGATTTGAGACCTATTATATGCCCTACAAGGTAGAAGAACGCGCGAGCGGGACTTCCAAGTGGAATTTCTGGAAGCTTCTGACCTATGCCTTTGACGGGATCATCGCCTTTTCCAATAAACCCCTGATCCTTTCCTCAGTCGTCGGCTTTTTTATCTTTGCTCTTTCCATCCTGTATCTGATCGTCATTGTTGTGAAGACGATTCTCTGGGGCGATCCCGTGGCGGGTTTCCCGACGCTCGCCTGCCTGATTCTGATGCTGTCCGGAATCGAACTGCTGGGCATCGGGATCCTCGGACAATATCTGGCAAAGAACTATACGGAGAGCAAGGAGCGCCCTGTTTATATTGTCAAAGAAGAACTGGAAAATGATCCTCACAGCGGACCCGGCGCTGATGACCCGGACGGTTTGCCGGAATAAGGGGATATTAAAAGCGTCATCAGTGATCCGGTTATGCTTTGCTGACTTGGAAGCGCTTAAATAGCATCAGATAAAAAGAAACGGCATTCGTTATTCAGCTGTAAAATATAGTTGCAGCTGAATAACGAATGCCGTTGTGGCAGACTCTGTCAGTTTTTCAGAGCTGTTAAAAGTCCTGTTTTTGAGCTTTGTTTTTTGCCTGTGCCAGATTTTACCTGATTTTATCTCGGTCTGCTCTGTCAGGCTGAGAGGGCTCCGACCATATGGGCCACGAGCTTTGCGCAGTTTTCGGCAGCCTGGTGTTCGAACTCTTCATAGGTTACTGTGGCTTCTTCGTCTGCCTTGTCGGAAATTGCCCGAAGGATGACAAAGGGGATGGAGTTGAGATAGGCGGCGTGAGCGATGGCGGTCCCTTCCATTTCCGTGCAGAGAGGATGGAAGGTTTTTACTATGCGGTCTTTTTGCTCAGCAGAGGAGATGAACTGGTCGCCGCTGACGATTCTGCCCTCGAAAAAACTGATGCCAGAAACGGCTTCACGGATGGAATCAACAGCAGCCCGGCGCAGGAGCGGATCTGCGGGAAAGCTTTTGAGTCCGTTCGGCGTGCCCATCTGGGGGATGACACCGGGTTCATAGCCAAAGGCGGTGACGTCCATATCATGGTACACGGCATCCGTCGAGATCACGATATCTCCTACATTGATATCGGAACACAGGGAACCGGCGATGCCGGTGTTGATCAGATGAGTGATGTCAAAGCAGTCGATGAGGATCTGGGCGCAGATGGCTGCATTGACTTTTCCCACACCGCTTTTGACAATGACAGCTTCCGTATTCCCAAGTCTGCCGACATGGAAGACCATGCCCGCTTTTGTGACGGTTTTTTCAGATTTCATCTCTTCTTTAGTGAGCTTTTCAATCTCGAGGTCCATAGCCCCGATAATACCGATTTTCATTTCTTTTCCTTTCTTCAGCATCTTCAGTGCGATCAGTCATCAACCGGGGCAGACTGCAAGCCCGGGTATTATTCAGCCTGGATATTCGCCCGTACAGCCTGGATATCCACCCGTATGGGGATTTTTTGCCCGCTTTTTGGTCCGGGATATCCCTGCCTCGGGCTTTTGAGAACGGGAATTTCTCAGTCCGGGTAGATGAGATGCTTTTCGTCGATGCAGGACAGTGTGTTTGTGAGAAAACGGTTGGCCAGCCAATGAGCCATTTCCAGATTCTGGTCCTGGTAATTACCGCAGTCGCGGGCGCAGGCACCAGGAATCTCTCCCTCGAAGTCCCGGATGAACTCAAACATGGAAGTGATCAGGGGAACGATCTCCGCAGAAGTGTATTCCCCGGCAAGGAGGAGATAAAAGCCGGTCCGGCAGCCCATGGGACCAAAATAGACGATTTTACTGCCGAAATCCGGATCGTTCCGCAGAAAAGTGGCTCCCAGATGCTCGATCGTATGCATTTCAGCCGTATTCATGACCGGTTCGCGGTTTGGAGCTGTCATCCGCAGATCAAAGGTGGTGATGGCAGTATCTCCAAAGTGGTCGATCCTCGACACATAGATCCCCGGCTCAAGCAGGAGATGATTGATAGTAAAGCTGGTGATTTTCTTGAGTTCCAAGATTTGCCCTCCTGTAAATCGTATCTGATAAACTGAACTGTATCTGTTTAGTTAAACCGCAACTGTTTTAGTTAAACCGCAACTGTTTTAGTTAAACTGCAACTGTTTTAGTTAAAGTCTAACTATTTTAGTTAAACCGCATCTGTCAAAACAGGCAATATCTGCTAATGCATATAACGGCGATAATTGGTGCCGAAATACTTCGCCGCCTATTTTAACAGGAAACAGGGAAAAGTGTAAAGCGAAAGGAAGCGAGGATGCCCTACACCGGACAGAGGATATGTGGTAAAATAGGATATTGTGTTTATGACGTTGCGCAGGCAGTAAATATGGTCCGGGGTGCAGGAACTTCCCGGACAGGATTCAGGTCATGTCTTTTGGAGGAAAAATATGCAGACAGGATTAAAAAATGAGCGCGCGGGAGAAGGATGGCAGCGTGCGAAAAAAATGCTTGTCTACTTTCTGGGATATACGGTTTTGTTCTGTGCGGCCGCTGCCGCGGTATTTGTCTGGTTCTGGCTGAGAAAGCGCAGGTTTATCTGGCAGACGGACGGGGTCAATCAGCACTACTATGGCCTTCTGTATTTCTCAAAGTGGGGGAAAGAGGTGCTGCGCCAGTTCCGGGAGACGGGGGTGCTGCGTGTGCCGACATTTTCTCTGCGGATGGGGTATGGCGAAGATCTATATACGACGCTGACTTATTATGTGATCGGGGATCCTTTCAGCCTGCCGGCTGTTTTTGTGCCCGAGAAGTATCTGATACATTTTCATGATCTGATGCTCATGGCGCGCTTTTATCTGGCGGGTATCTCTTTCAGCGCCTATGCCTTCTATATGGGGAGAAAGAACAGGCTTGCTGTCCTGACCGGTGCTTTCATATATATTTTTAACGGTTTTACGCTCTCGGGAATGAGGCATCATTATTTTCTGAATCCCTTTATCATCTTTCCGCTGCTGCTGATCGGCTGTGAACAGTATTTCCGCAAAAAAAGACCCGGGCTGTTTCTGGTCATGGTCTTTGTGGCGGCAGTGAGCAACTTCTATTTCTTTTACATGATGGTCATCATGACGGTGCTGTACGCGGTCTGGAGATCGGTCAGGCGCAACGGTGCGCGTCAGTTCGGGCACGTGCTTCTGGACGGCGCGGCCTTTTTGTGGTATGGACTGATCGGCACCCTGATGGCATCCGTAGTATTTCTGCCGGTCGTCCTGCGCTTCCTGCAGGATCCCAGGACAGCGGATAATAAGTCTGTCCCGCTCCTGTGGCCGCTTCGCTATTACCGCAATTTTCTCGATTGTTTTCTGACAAACGGCACTTCCGCCCTGTCGGAATCCTGGACCTACATGGGATTCGGCGCGGTGGCCCTGCTGGGCGTGATCTATATTTTTGTAAACAGAAAAAGACACTTTGACCTGAAGGCGGCTTTTATCGGGCTGACCTGCTTATTGATGACACCGCTGGCGGGCTTTGTCCTGAACGGTTTCTCCTATCCGGCAAACCGGTGGATGTGGGCCTATGCCCTTCTGGTCGCTTTCATGACGGCGACTGCCGTCTCTGAGATGACGGAGGCGGGAACCGGAACGACCGGGACGATCATCATGACGACTTTTGTCCTGGCGGTCTGTATCTGCGTCTGTGTTTTCTGGGAGTATACTTTTTCCAGAGCCTCCGCCCAGGCTGTGGTCATCGCCCTGTTCGGCCTGGCAGCGGTTCTGGCAGGACGCGCCGTCCTGCTCGAGAGAGTTGTAAAACGGCGGCAGTCTGGTGCGGGGACTGATGGTTTTGAGACAGCGCAGGAATCGCTGGGAGCAGTAAAGAGAAAGATCACCGTCCGGGTCCAGGCTGTGCTCCTGGCCTGCGTCCTTCTCACTGCAGCATCGGCTGGGTATTTTGACTTTTCAGCAAAGAGATCTGCCAAGATTTTCGAGTACCTCTCCCGGGCTCAGGTGGAAACGCAGACTGCCAAAGATGCGGCGGCAGCTGCACAGCTGATCGACGGGAACCTCCTGAAGTCGGAATTCGATACGGCGGAAAAGACGGGCTCACCGAAGCCTTTTTACAGGTATACGACCTACAATCCGGAAAACAACACTTCTCTGCTGTACGGAGTCTCCAACACACAGTATTACTGGAGCCTGTCCAATCCGAACAGCGCGCAGTTTTTCTCGGAGACCGGACAGCTCAACCGGATGATCCATCAGTATGACAATCTCGATGACCGGACCTTCCTCAATGAGATCGCCGGGGTGCGGTATTTCCTCGGAAATGATCAGGAGGGAGTGCCCTTCGGATATGTCAAAAAAGAAGGTCTTTCCTACAGCAATGAGGATCTCTGGAAAGATACGGATAATCTGGACCGCTATTCCTGCGAGGTCTATGAAAACCAGTATGCCCTTCCCATCGGATTTACTTCTGACAAGTGGCTGAGCAGGAAAGACTATGAGGCGATGGATATTCCTCAGAGACAGCAGGCCCTGATGCAGGGGATCCTGCTGGAGGAGGACCCGGGCGAGAGCTTCAAAAAACTGGGTACCGCCCAGACCCCGGTCGCCTTCAACGACGTCCGCCTGCCGGTGACGATTTCCTGTGGGGAAAAAGAATTTACGACAGGTGAAAAGCTTGTATTTGACGGCTCTGAGGGAGAAGAAGGCGGCTCTGTCGTGACGATCCGCTTCAACGGCCAGCCTGACTGTGAGACCTGCCTCTATATCCGAGGCCTGGAGTACCAGCCGCCTGAAGGCAGAGCCGGAACGACCAAATTCCTGCTGCCTGTCACGGGATACAGAGGAGACCAGTCCGTCGTCAGCAAACAGATCGGCTTTACGACGCCCATGGATCCCTGGACGACAGGAAGAAAGGACTTCCTGGTCAATATGCGCTACAGTATCGGAGCATTGGACCGGATCGACCTTTCCCTTCCTTCGGAAGGTACATTCACAGTGGATTCCATTGAAGTCGTGTGCCAGCCGATGACGGCTTTCCAGGCCCAGGCAGAGGCCTTCCGGGCGCACAGCATGACGGACCTGGATATCCACGAGATGGGTCGGAGCGGAGCCACGGAGAGGATCACGGGACACATCGAAATGGATGCACCTGGAATCCTCTGCCTGCAGATCCCCCGCTCCGCAGGCTGGACAGCCTATGTGGACGGAGAGAAGACGAGGATCCTCCAGGCGGATACCATGTTCAGCGCCCTTCTCCTTCCTTCCGGAAGCCACAATATCGAACTGCGCTGGCAGACGCCGGGTCTGAGACTGGGGGCAGTTATTTCAGCGGGTGTCTTTTTCCTGCTTGTCCTCTTCCTCCTGCTCTATACGATCCTGTCGGCGATTTTCCACGCGGCGGAGAGGCGAAAGGAGAGGATCCCCAAGGGATACTATAGTGAAGTAAAGACCGGACAAGAGACGGTAAAGAATGAAGAGCCGGAAAAGGATGATGTGAAGATAGAAGGGAAATGATTCGCTGAAGAATAAGGAAGAAGTTCTCTGGGACAAATCGGTGGTTTAAAAGGCAGCAGATCTATTAATTGGAGAAAAAAGTAAAAAAAAACGCCCTACAACGGGCGGCCCCGAGGGGCGATTTCGATGAATCTTTATTTGAACTTGTGATGTAATCTGAATGGTGGTCAAGCATTCAGCAATATGATTATAAAATTGAGGGACGGAATATGTCAAGTAGAATAAATCGGAGAAAACAAAGCGGTAGTTCATCATTGAATAATCAGCTAAAAAAATTTGATGATTATTATTTGGGCCTGGACATAGGTACTGATTCAATTGGATGGTGTGTAACAGATCCTGAATACAATATTCTGAAGTTTAATGGGAAAGCTATGTGGGGGATTCGACTTTTTGACGAGGCAGAACCTGCAGCATCAAGAAGGAGTTTCAGAACATCACGCAGACGCCTAAAAAGAAAAAAACAACGGGTTGCTTTGGTTGAAGAGTTGCTGAATGAAGAAATGACTAAGGTGGATCCCTTGTTTTATCTGCGGCTGAAGGAAAGCAGCTTCCATATCGAAGACAAGCAGGATATAGTTCGTCAACCCTATGCGCTGTTCTCAGATACTAATTATACTGATATAGACTACCATAAAGAGTTCCCGACAATTTATCATCTGCGCCGCGCATTGATGCTGCATGAGAAGTCATATGACATCCGCTTGTATTATCTTGCAATTAGTCACTTTATGAAACACAGGGGACATTTTCTCTTTGAAGGGAGTGTTTCTGATGCGACTTCCTTTGAATTTGTCTTTTCTGATTTGAAGGACTATGCCTGCGAGCAAATGGAGATGATTCTTGAGGCGGAGAATCCAGATGAGGTCAAATCGGTATTACTTGACAGGAGAATGGGAAAAACTGAAAAGAAGCAAAAGATGAAAATGCTTTTTAACGCTTCTTCTGAAAAGCAGATAGAGGCTGTGTCGGCTTTGTGTGGGTCAAGTGTATCCCTCGATAAATTGTTTTCGGATCCGTCTTTAAAAGATGCATTAGTTCCTAAAATATCCTTTTCTGATGGTATAGATGAAGAAAAAGAAGAGATGCTGTCAAGTGAGCTTGGCGAGCGATTTGAATATATCATTAAACTGAAGGCAGTTTATGATTGGACTGTGCTGACGCGAATTCTGGCAGGTTGCAGTTCTATTTCGGAAGCCAAAATTAAAGTATATGAAAAACATCAGAAAGATCTTCGCGATTTAAAAAGAGTTGTTCGCCAGTTTATTCCAGAAGCATATAAGAGTATTTTCTCTGATAGTGATGTAAAAGACAATTATTTAGCATATTCGGGTCATGTATCAGGGAAGAACCAGGTACTCCCTCAAAAAAGGATTACTGAACAGAAAGAGTTCTGTGATTTTGTGAAGAAGAAACTAAAGGTGATTAATGCCGAAGATTCGGATCTGGATAGAATTCTCACAGAGACAGAACAGTATGTTTTTATGCCTAAACAGGTGTCAAAAAGCAACTCTGCAATTCCATATCAGGTGCATTTACAGGATTTAAGGCAAATCGTCGCACACATGGGAGAAGACTATCCATCGCTGTCAGTACCTGGGGAAGATGGCCTTTCGGTATGTGATAAGATATTGAAGATATTCTCGTTTAAGATACCTTACTATGTCGGCCCTTTAAATGATTATCATAAGGACCGGGGTGGTAATAGCTGGGTTATTCGTAAGGAACAAGGAAGGGTTCTTCCGTGGAATTTTGATGAGAAAATTGATAGAAAAGCCAGTGCAGAGGCGTTTATAGAACGTTTGACAAATAAGTGTACCTACTTGATTGGAGAAAACGTTATTCCAAAAGACTCTTTACTCTATTCAAGATATCTTGTATTAAACGAACTAAACAATGTCAAGGTCAATGGAAATCGATTAAGTGTATCCGTTAAACAACGCATATATAATGAAATATTCAAGAAAAAATCGGGCAAGTATTCGTTGAAGAAGCTTAAATCCTGGCTATTAAAAGAAAACATCATCTCAGAAGATGATGTTTTATCAGGGATAGATTCTGTTTTTCAGGCTTCTCTGAAATCTTATCTTGATTTTTATAGAATCTTGGGAACGCGAGTAGACACAGATCCTGGCATGGTTGAGGATTTAATAAAAGATATTGTTATTTTCGGTGATGACAGGAGTCTGTTAAGAGAAAGAATTTGTGAAAAGTACGACGACAAACTAACAAATGACGAAATTAAAGCAATATGCAGGCTATCCTATTCAGGATGGGGAAGGTTCTCTTCACAATTTCTGAATGGAATAGAAGACATAGATCCGGAATCAGGAGAAGCTTTTTCAATTATTCAATTCTTGTGGGAAGGACAGGAAAACCTCATGGAGCTTCTCAGCTCTCGCCATAATTACATGACTATTATCAAAATGCATAATGATAATATCAGCGGTAAGAGTAAGGAGATTAACTATGATTTGGTTCATGAATCATATGCATCACCTGCAGTAAAAAGGGCTATATGGCAAACGTTACAGATTGTAAAGGAAATAATGAATGTAACTCGGAAATCACCATCGAAAGTTTTTCTGGAAATGGCACGGGAAAAAGAAGATAACCCTTCGAGAAAAGCATCCAGAAAAAACAAATTGTTAGATGTGTACAAAGGGATAAAAAGTGAGAAAAAGGACTGGATAGCTGAAATCGGGAATCGGGAAGACAGGGAATTCAACAGTAAGAAGCTTTATTTGTATTATACTCAAATGGGTCGAGATATGTACTCAGGCGAGCCTATAGATTTGCATGAGCTTTTAACAACGAAAGAATATGACATCGATCATATTTATCCACAATCTGTAACAAAGGATGACAGTATACTTAATAATCTTGTGCTTGTCCGTTCAAGTGAGAATCGTGATAAAGGAGATACTTATCCAATTCCTGCAAAATACAGACAGCCGGAGCTTTGGACTATGCTGTTGAATGCTGCAAACGGAAAAGGACTTATTTCTAAGGAAAAATATGACCGTCTTATGAGGAGATATCCTCTTTCAGAAGAAGAGCTTGCAGGGTTTATTAGCCGCCAATTAGTAGAAACTCGTCAATCATCGAAGGTTGTTGCACAGATACTGTCACAAACAATACCGGAAACAAAAATTGTATATTCAAAGGCGGGGGTAGTCTCCGATTTCCGTCGTGATAATGGCTTTTTAAAATCCAGGGCAGTGAACGATTATCACCATGCTAAAGACGCTTATTTAAATATCGTGGTTGGCAATGTTTATTATACCAAGTTCACAGATAACCCAGTTCGCTATCTGAAGGAAGATGTAAGGAAAAGTGGCGGAAAGGAAAAATATAATCTGGACCGCATGTTCAAACATGACATAGCCAGAAACGGGAAAATAGCCTGGAAAGCAGGAAACCACGGTACGATACAAACAGTTAAAAAATATATGTGTAAGAATAATATTCTGTTTACGAGATATGCGACGGAGAAGCAGGGAGGATTTTATGATCAACAGTTAATGAAAAAAGGATCGGGAGATTTGTATCCAATTAAAACGAAAGATGGGAGATTTGATACAGGGAAATATGGAGGGTATAATAAACCGTCAATTAATTATTATATGCTGGTCGAATCAGATGGAAAAAAAGGACGTATACGAACATTGGAAGGAGTACCGGTTTATTTACAGAACGCTGGAAAACAACAAATTGATGATTATTGCAGCAGCAAGTCCGGGCTTAATCTGAAAAATCCGATAATAATCATTGATAAGATTCGTGTGGGCGCTTTATTAAAAATTAATGGATATCCGATGCATATATCCGGAAAAACCGGAAAAATGATAACGATGAAAAACGCTGTTCAGCTTTGCATTTCTCCGGAAGATGAGGCGATTGTCCACAGAGTTGAGAAGGTGATTGAGAGATTAAAAGAAAACAAAAACTATACTATCGATGACTATGACAGACTTGGGTCAGAAGATTTGAAACACATATATGATCTTTTAACTGAAAAGTCTCAGAATAAAATTTATTCAAAAAGAAGTGCATCACAAACAAAAGTCCTTCTGAATGGTGCACAGAAATTTAACCAATTGTCTTTGGAAGATCAGTGCAGGACTATTTATGAGATCCTTCATCTATTTCAATGTAAATATCTTAGTGCTGATCTTAGGCTGATTGGAGGTGCATCTCAGGCAGGGACTTTCAAAGTTTCAAACGAACTTACGAAAAACAAGTCCGCCTTGATGATTAACTCTTCAGTTACCGGATTATTTGAAACTACTGTTGATTTGTTGAAATATAAATTATCTGACTGATATGAGTTGGAGAATCATTGTAATATCAAAAAGAGCCAAGCTGGATTATAAGCTTGATCATATGGTGATCAGAAAAGATGACGTTTTAAAGATCCATTTGTCAGAGATATCTATGTTGATTATTGAATCAACCGAGGTGTCTCTGACAACGGCATTGCTGTCAGAGCTGATTCGACGTAAAGTAAAAGTTGTTTTTTGCGACGAAAAAAGGAACCCATCATCAGAACTTTTACCATATTATGGCAGCCACGACACCAGCTCAAAAGTACGACAACAAGCGTCCTGGGGAGAAGATGCAAAAAGAAATATCTGGACAGAAATTATTACAGAAAAAATACGAAAGCAAAACGAATTTTTGAACAGACTGGGTAAGAAGGAAGCGTCATTACTTGAGACATATATACAAGAAATAGAATACAACGATGCAACAAACAGAGAGGGTCATGCTGCAAAGGTGTATTTCAATGCTCTTTTTGGAAAAGACTTTACAAGAACGCTGGAAGTACCTATCAATGCTGCACTCAATTATGGTTACACAATCATCTTGTCTGCTATGAACAGAGAAATTGTAAAATCAGGATACATCACTCAATTAGGAATATTTCATGACAATATGTTTAATTCATTTAACCTTGGATCTGATCTTATGGAGCCTTTCCGGCCATTGGTTGATGAAGAAGTAGTGAAAATGATGCCTGAAAAATTCGAGCATGATGAAAAAATACAGCTGATAAATCTCTTGAACAAAACAATAATTATAAACGGAAAAGAACAATACTTAAATAATGCGATAGGAATTTATTGCAGGAGTGTATTTGATGCCATAAACGAAAACGATGTGTCGCTGATTAGATTTTATAATTATGAGTTATAGATATATGCGAGTTATGGTTCTTTTTGATCTGCCAGTTGTAACTCCTGAAAATAAACGCAACTATGTCAGATTCCGTAAGTTTTTAATAAAAAGTGGATTTATCATGATGCAGGAATCAGTATATACTAAGTTGGCACCTAATCCGTCTGTAGCAAGTGCCATTGTAGATAATGTTCGAAAAAACAAACCTCCCGAAGGACTTGTGCAAATGATGACAATTACGGAAAAACAATATTCAAAAATAGAATTCGTAGTTGGAAGTGGTAAAAAAAAGATCTTGGAATCAGATGAGAGGCTTGTAATAATATGAAATTGGTTTTCCAGGATTGGTCCACACCTGTTGACTTTTCGAAGAAAAATATACAGCTTCTAAATATTGAGGATGCAGGATACTTTAGTGAAATACTGCAAGAACTGATTACACAGCAGGAAACAGGAAGTGGAAAATTTGTTTTATCCAACAGAGATTCTATACTTGATTTTTCCAAAACAATAGAAGTTATTTTATCTCCCTTTATCTTGGATTTTTCGAACAAAAAAATACAGAATGCCATAATAAAAGACTTTCTAAGAATTGCAAGTGAAGAGGAGTTTTTGATGACCAGGGAAGTACAGGGAGTTATTCAGGCTTATTTATATCGTCTTGCAGATTATTTGGACTATGACGTTACGGTAGGAGAAATGCCGATAATACAGCTGTTAAAATCTGCTGGCATTCAAGCAGTAAAAGATGAAGATGGACTGCTTTCCAGATTAGTTGATTATTTTTGTTTACTAAGAAAAACATTAAATATTGAACTCTTTGTTGGTGTCCATTTTAAATCTTACTTTTCAGAAGGAGAATTGAAACTGCTTTACAAAACTATGACGTTGAAGGGCATGAACCTTTTGCTTTTGGAAAACTGTTCGGAAAAGGAAATGATAGAAGGGGAGCAATGGCTGACAATCGATAAAGATTTATGTGAGATATAGTTTTTAAATAGTATTCTTGGTCAGTTTACTATTTACACCTATTAATTCTTCTCAAACCTCTAATTTGGGGTTTGAGAGTGATGTAATTCTGAATGGTGGTCAAGCTTGACGGCTACTCTGAACGTTTGGACCCGAGTTTGAGAGTGATGTAATTCTGAATGGTGGTCAAGC
>NZ_FNFZ01000016.1:23158-87458 GCF_900101015.1 Sarcina sp. DSM 11001
ATGTTTGAGAGTGATGTAATTCTGAATGGTGGTCAAGCTTCCCATGATCTTTCCCTCCTTTTCTTTATGTTTGAGAGCGATGTAATTCTGAATACTGGTCACCCCATGGGGTACATGTAATGAAGAAAAGGCGAAGGGTGAAGAGATGAACTAAAAATATCCCGAAACGCTAGGTTGCAGGTACCAGGATTTTCCATTAAAACTAGATACTGTGACTAGAAAAGAGGTGACGATAAAGTTGGAGCCTGTCACGAAGTGACCTTTAGAGGAGGACTGAAACATGGGCACATATTTGAATCCTGGAAATAAAGGATTCAAAAGAATCGTTAATGGGGAATATGTTGATAAAACCGGGCTGATCAGTCTGATTAACTCTGCAATCGGTACTACGAAGAATCTGATTTGTATCAGCAGGCCCCGCCGTTTCGGGAAATCCTACGCGGCGCAGATGCTGTGTGCCTATTATGATAGAAGCTGCGATTCGCGGGATTTGTTCGCGAATCTGGAAATTGCAGAGAAACCAGATTATGGCGATTATTTGAATAAGTATGATGTCATATATCTGGACATGACAAACCTCCTTGGAAAAGTAAAGCCGGAAGAACTGGTTCCCTATATCGAGCAGAAAGTCCTGACAGACATCCAAAAAGACTATGACGGAGTAGAGGTTGACGGATCCTTTGATGAAGTGCTGATCCATACAGTGGAACACACCGGCAGTCCGTTTATCATGATCATTGATGAATGGGACGCACCGATCAGGGAAACACCGGAAATCGAGATTGAATATCTGAAATTCCTCAGAATGCTGTTTAAAGGCAGCGGGACAACTTCCCGAATCTTTGCTGCTGCTTATATGACAGGTATCCTCCCCATAAAAAAGGACGGGTCGCAGTCGGCAATATCAGATTTTGAGGAATACTCCATGCTCGATCCCCGTTGTTATGCCGATTATGTCGGATTTACCGAGGATGAAGTTCGTACTCTGTGTGAGAAAAAAAGGGGGAATTTTCAGAGCATCAAAAAATGGTACGATGGTTACACCGTGGGATTACAGCACTCTGTATATAACCCCTATTCTGTGATGCAGGCTGTTGACTCCGGGAAATACAGATCTTATTGGAAAAAGACTTCCGCGGCAGAAACATTGATGACCTATATCGATATGGACATTGATGGTCTTCAGGAGGATATTGCCCGTCTGATCGCAGGTGAGAGCGTCACTGTGAACACTGATTTCTTCCAGAACGATGTTGAGACGTTTGCCGATAAAGACGATGTCCTTACGCTGCTCATTCATCTGGGTTACCTCACTTACGAGGAGGTGTCGGATTCCTACAGCGCAGAACAGGACGAAGAACTGACCGGTCTTGCCCACATTCCGAATGAAGAAATCCGCACGGAGTTCCGTCAGATTCTCCGTAAAGCAAAGCATCGCAGCCTGCTTGCTCTTGTTCAAAAATCGGATCAGCTTCTTGCCGATACTATTGCCGGAAATACGGCAGCTGTTGCAAAAGCGATACAGGAAGTACATGATTCCGAATATGCCCCGACATTTTACAATAATGAGCAGAGTCTCCTATACGTAGTCAAGCTGGCTTACCTTTCCTGTATCGACCAGTATGCCAAAGTAGAAGAACTTCCTTCCGGGCACGGTATGGCCGACGTGGTTTTCATCCCGAAAAGAAGATCTCCCCTTCCTGCACTGATCGTTGAGTTAAAATGGAACAAGAGCCCGGAAGGGGCAATCCGGCAGATTAAAGAGAACGGCTATCAGAATATCCTGAAGAATTACGGCGGAGAAGTGATTCTGGTGGGGATTAATTACGATGAGAAGACCAAGGTTCATGAGTGCAGGATTGAATCTGCCAGAAGCAGACTATGAATCCAGGTTCCAGATGGTTTAAAAAGTAAAAAAGAGAGCAGGATCAAATTCAGCGAAATCAGAATTTGAACTATGCATGCCTGGACAGTGGTTTGAGAGAAATATATTCACTTTAATTGAAATTCAAACATGATATTTAAATATGATATTTAAAAAGGAAAAAAGACAGAAAGAAGTATTTCTGCTTCTTTATACTATTCTGTTTTCCGTTTCTGCAGGAGTTATGCTCTGGTATTTCTCTGCAGCGGGAAAGCAGATGGTCTGGAAGGGCGACGGGCTTTCGCAGCATTATCTGGCCCTGTGTTATTACGCGAGATGGGGAAAGGCTGTTCTTGGCAGCCTTCTTTCGGGGCGCCCTGCTTTTCCGACCTTCAATATGCATATGGGATTCGGCTCGGATCTGTTTACGACCCTTCAGTATTATGTGATCGGAGATCCCTTCAGCCTGCCGGCAGTCTTCGTGCCGCAGCGGTATATGCTGGAGTTTCATGATACCATGATCGTGCTGCGCATGTATCTCGCAGGCTTAAGTTTTGACGGATACTGCCGCACCATGGGGCGCAGAGACCTGACCGGGAACCTCTGCGGGGCTCTGGTCTATGTCTTCAGTACCTTTGCCCTCTTTGGCATGCGTCATCCTTATTTCCTGAACGCCATGATTTGGTTCCCTCTCCTTCTGACCGGGGCGGAAAGAATCCTGCGGGGTTCGAAAGGGAGACTTTTTACCATCGCTGTTTTCCTGTCCTGCATCAGCAACTTCTATTTTTTCTACATGCTGGTGCTGATGACTGTGGTTTATGTTGTCTGGCGCGCCTGCCGGATTTTTCTCCGGTATACAAAGGGGGTGAAGGTACTCCTTCTCCTGGCAGGTAAGTTTTTGGCGCGCGGTGTCCTCGGCAGTGCTATGGGAGCGTGCTTTTTGCTGCCGATTCTGATCCGCTTTGTCGGAGATCCCAGGGCGGCCGGAGAGACAGTGTATGGAAAACTCTATAGCCTGTCTTACTATACAAAACTGCCGGAAGCCTTTGTCGCTTTCGGAACAGATGCCACACTGGAATACTGGACCTGCCTGGGATTCGGGGGGATCGGATTAGTCTGCGTCCTCCTGCTGATTCTGGATGCAGACAGGGAAAAGAAACTCCTTGATTTAAGACTTGCCTTTGCCGGAATGCTCCTGTTGACAGTACTCCCTTCCGCAGGAGCGGCCCTGAACGGCTTTTCCTACCCTTCGAACCGGTGGACTTGGGCTTTTGCCCTGCTGGCGGGATATATCACGGCGGTCATGATCCCCTCGCTTGCGAGGATCTCCTGGAAAAAGGCAGTGCTGCTGCTTGTATGTATCAACCTTTATGCAGTGGTCTGCTACCTGGCTCATGCCCACAGGAGTACTTACCCGGAGATGGCGCTGGCGGCAGTCGCAGTCCTCGCGTCAGTGTTTCTGCGCGCGGCAATCCGTGGGAATGGGAATGGAGCAGTTCTCACAGCGGCAAAGCCTGAGGCAGATTGCGCAGCCGCAGAATCTGAGGCATCCCCTGCAGCGGAGGGCAGTCCGATCTCCTCCTGCCCGGCAGCAGGCTGTCCGTCAGCCGCTTCCTGTCCGCTCGCGGAAAGAACAGGTCAGGAAAGCCCGGCGCAGGTGTGCCCGGCTCAGGGAAGTGCAGCTCAGGGAAATGCGGAAGACGGCAGATTATCGGACAGATTATCAGGCAGACTATCTGACAGATCAGCAGACTCTTACCGGGATTCTTACCGGACCCCCTACCGGATGACCTCTGTGTCTCCGGCGCTGAGCGCTGTCCTTTTGGCAGCAGTCATCGGGACTACAGCTCTGCACGCCTATGTGGACTTCATTCCGGGCCGGATGAACAGCAGTCTTGAGGAATATCATTCCAGGCAGTATATTGAAGCTATGCAGGCCTCCGATGCGGCGGGAATGAAGACTCTGATCGGAAATGACCGGTTTTACAGATATTCCGGAAGGAATCTGGCCAACAATTTTTCCCTGCTCCATGATGTGTCCAACACCCAGTATTACTGGAGCCTGTCAGACGGAGCGATCGAGCAGTTTTTTACAGAGACAGGACAGAGCAACGGCATGGTCCATCTGTACGACAACCTCGACAACCGGACGATGACAGACGAGATCGCAGGTGTCAGATATCAGATCCGCAGCGACGGCTCTCTCCTGCCTTTTGGATATGAGAAAGTGGAAGGGCTCCACTACGACAACAGGGAGCTTTTTGAGGAAAAAAAGGACGACCCGCTTCCGGTGTTCGCTTTTTCCATATATGAAAATCAGTACACGCTGCCTCTGGGCTTTACCTGTGCGAAATATCTTTCCAGGGAGACCTATGACAGCCTGACGATCCCGCAGAGGCAGGAAGCCCTGATGCAGGGGATCCTGCTGGAAGAAGAGGGGGGCAAAGAGAATACCCTTTCAGCCCTGAAGGAACTCAAGGGAGACGCGCTTTCCTTTACCGGAAGGACTCTCCCGAACAGAGCCCGCGCTGAAGAGGGGATCGAGATCCTGCAGAATGACGAAGCGGGCGTCTGCTTCGAGGTCCGCGACACAGAGAAAGCGGTTTTCCTGGAAAATACGGAGGAGACGGGAGGCTGTGAGACAGGAGTTCTGTTTACCGGTATGGACTACGCGGCGCTTCCGGATGTCTCTGCAGAAGAGCAGCTCCGCTGGACCAATACAGACCCGGTGGAGATCAAGGTGACGGCAAAACGGGACGGCCACACTGTCTCCACAAAGAAAGTGGCTTATACTCTTCCGGACAATCCCTGGAAGACGGGGAGGACGGATTTCCTGAGCAGCTGCGGTTATTCCGACCAGCCTCTGTCCAAGATCCGCCTGAAGTTTTCCAGACCGGGAATCTATTCCTTCCGGAGCCTTCAGGTGGTCTGCCAGCCCATGGAAGCTTATCCCGCTCAGGCGGAAGCCCTGCGGGAATATGTGATGGAGGAAACAGACCTGCATGAACTGCCGGGGAGCGGTGCGACCGACAGGATCACAGGAAAGGTGACCCTGCCGGAGAGACGGCTCCTGTGCCTGCAGATCCCGCGCTGCAGAGGGATGCGGGCCTTTGTGGACGGCCAGGAAACAGAACTTTTCCAGGCGGATACGATGTTTTCCGCTCTCCTTCTGGAGGCGGGGACCCACGAAATCGAGCTCCGTTACCGGACACCGGGCCTTGCGGCGGGCGCAGCAGTTTCCGTCATCGCGTTTGTGATCTTTTTCGCGGTTTTGTGCCGGCGGTCCAAAGGAAGAGGCGATCCGCAAAAGAAAAGCTGCTGACAATTGCAGCAGAAGCTTATAATTCCGAACAAATAAAAGTCTCAGATGGGGAAAACATGAAGGATCTGATCAGTATTATCGTGCCCTGTTACAATGAGGAAGAGTCTCTGCGGCTCTTTCACGAGGCGGTCAAAAAAACGGAGGCAAAGCTCCCGGATTACAGTTTTGAGATTCTGCTCGTGAACGATGGATCAAAGGACAGAACGCTGGAGGTCATGCGGGAACTGGCTCATCAGGACCCGGAGGTCAGCTATTTCAGCTTCTCGAGGAATTTCGGCAAGGAAGCGGCTATGTATGCCGGCTTCTGCCATGCCCGCGGGAAGTACGCGGCGGTCATGGATGCGGACCTGCAGGATCCGCCCGACCTGCTGCCCGAAATGCTTGAGATCCTCGAATCAGGCGAATATGACAGTGTGGCTGCCAGACGCGTGAGCAGGGCGGGAGAACCTCCCGTCCGGAGCTGGTTTGCCCGGCGTTTTTACAGCCTGATCAACAGCATTTCAGAGGCTGATATCGTGGACGGCGCCAGGGATTTCCGCCTGATGAAAAGGGAGATGGTGGACGCGATCCTGGCGATGGGTGAATCCAACCGTTTTTCAAAAGGAATCTTTGGCTGGATCGGCTTCCGCACCTACTGGATGCCCTATGAAAATGTGGAGAGGGTCGCGGGCAAGACCAAATGGAATTTCTGGGGCCTGTTCGGATACGCGATCGACGGCATCGTCAATTTTTCCCATGTACCTCTGGACATCGCTTCCTGGTTCGGGATCCTGATGACCATGGTCTCCTTTCTGGCGATCGCCTTTATCGTGATCCGCAAACTCCTTTTTGGAGATCCGGTCGCGGGCTGGGCTTCGACAGCCTGTATCATCACTTTTATCGGAGGCATCCAGCTGCTCTGCCTGGGCATCATAGGCAAATATCTCGCGACTGTGTACCTGGAGGTCAAAAAAAGACCCCACTATATCATCAGCGAGAGCAGCCGGGAGGATGTAAAAAAGGTAGGGTGATCCGTAGTAGTAGGGTGATCCGTAGTAAATGAAAATGAAACGCGGCAGCAAAACCGCATTAACAGGGGAGGACAGCTTGCAGGCATGACATTCCGAAAAAGACTGCTGGTGGCATTTTCCACGGTCATCGTGGTGCCGCTTCTGTTGTTTGCAGTCACCTTTTTAGCGCTGGGCAATTATCTGATCGGCGAGGGAGGCGAACTGCAGGGGTATACTTCCATAGTGGGCGGCTTTGACGACTATGAGTACAAGGCGGAGGAGCTGTATCAGGAGGCCTGGGCAGACAGGAAGTATCTGCAGGATGTGGAATATCTGGGGAAGCTTGCCTCGGAGATCCGCGACAGGAACCTCTACCTCGTTGTGCGGCGCAACACAGATCTGTATTTTGCCAGTGACGAACAGATGGCGGCCGCAGACCTGGATGTGCTCCCTCCCTTTGATGAAGCGAGGATGAACGAGCGCCGCGGAGGCGCCTTTCTCCATGTGGGCAGACGGAGCCTGATGGTCAGGCAGGTGGATTTTTTCTTTCCTGACGGAGCGGAGGGAAGCCTGTTTGTCGTCACCAGGATCATGGGACTGATCTCAGGAAAATTTCTGAGCGGTCTCGTCGTCTCGATGCTCACGATCCTGGTTTTCACAGCCTTTCTGCTCACCCGATGGCTGGAGAGCAGTATTTTTACACCGATCAGCGCGATCAATATCGCGATGAACAATATCCGCGACGGCAATTTTACCTACACCCTGTCGACGGGCGAAGAGGGCGAGATCGGCGAGCTCTACCGCAATTATGAGGACATGCGCCTGCGGCTCAAGGAGTCCGCGGACGAGAAGCTGGAGAGGGAGAAGCAGAACCGGGAGCTGATCAGCAATATTTCCCATGACCTCAAGACCCCGATCACATCGATCAAGGGTTATGTCGAAGGCCTTATCGACGGGGTCGCCAACACACCGGAGAAGCAGAAAAAGTATATACTCACGATCTACAACAAGGCCAACGACATGGACCGCCTGATCGATGAGCTGACCCTCTACTCCCGCTTTGAGAGCGACCGCATCCCCTACAATTTCCACAGGATCAATGTCGGAGATTATTTCGGCGACTGTGTCGAGGAGATCGGCATGGACATGGAATCCCGCGGCTTCGAGCTCAATTACACGAATCTTGTCTCGCCGCAGACCATGATCGTCGCGGATCCCGAGCAGATGAAACGTGTCATTAACAATATTGTGGGAAATAGTGTAAAATATATGGATAAAGAGAAGGGCCGGATCGATTTCCGCATCCTCGATGAGCACGACAGCATCCGCATCGAGATCGAGGACAACGGACAGGGCATTGCCGCCCGAGACCTGCCCAAAATCTTCGACCGCTTTTACCGCACCGATTCCTCCCGCAATTCCTCCCGTGGAGGGAGCGGGATCGGCCTCTCCATCGTCCGCAAGATCATCGAGGACCACGGCGGATATATCTGGGCGACCAGCGTGGAGAAAGAAGGAACCTGCATGCATTTTGTCATCCGCAAATACATTCCCAATGAGTCGGATTCCGGAGACTCCGTGGTATCCTCGGAGACAGAGGAATCCATGGAGGATGACATTTAATGAGTATAGCAGGACAAAAAGGATTCCTGAAGGACGACTGGACATGGAGTTCTGAAAGGATTCCTGAAGGACGACCGGACATGGAGTTCTGAAGGATTGAAGTTCATGGATCCCTGTCCTTCCCGGACAGCGGGGAAGAATAGAGACGAAGAATAGAGACTGTGAAGAGAAAGGCAGAGAAGATAAGAGGCAGGAAAAAAGGAGTAAAAATATGAGCAAAATACTGATCATTGAAGACGAAGAAGCAATCGCGGATCTGGAAAAGGATTATCTGGAACTGAGCGGATTTGAGGTGGAGATTGAGACCCGGGGCGACAAGGGCCTTATGGCAGCTCTTCACAAGGATTTTGACCTGATCGTACTGGACCTCATGCTTCCCGGGATCGACGGGTTTGACGTCTGCCGCAAGATTCGTGAAAAAAAGGACGTCCCGATCCTCATGGTGTCCGCCAAAAAAGATGACATCGACAAGATCCGGGGACTGGGACTCGGCGCCGACGACTATATGACGAAGCCCTTCAGCCCCAGCGAACTCGTGGCCCGCGTCAAGGCGCATATGGCCCGTTACCAGCGCCTGGTTGGAGCAGGACAGAAGTCCAACGACGTGGTCGAGATCCGCGGACTCAAGATCGACAAAACCGCCCGCCGCGTCTTTGTCGACGGGACAGAAAAGAACTTTACGACTAAGGAATTTGACCTTCTCACCTTCCTCGCGGAGAATCCCAACCACGTCTACAGCAAGGATGAGCTCTTCCGCCGGATCTGGAATATGGACAGCGTCGGCGACATCGCGACCGTAACCGTCCATATCAAAAAGATCCGTGAAAAGATTGAATTTGATACCTCCCATCCTCAGTACATCGAGACAATCTGGGGCGTGGGCTACAGATTCAGGGCATAAGCAGCCATAAAGATCAGCATCTGCATAACAGAAAAAAACATATAGATAATCATCTGCATGCCGGAAAACCGTGTAGACTGCCATCTGTATAACGCTGTATAACAGAAAAAACTATATGGATAATTATCTGCATGCCGGAAAAACATTATAAAGTATCCTCTGCATGGCAGACATAAATACAAAAAAAACAGCTGCATCGATGAAAAAGAAAAGCAGGAATAAAAATATCGAAGATAATACCGGGAAAAATATTGGAGAAAAAACCGGAAAAAATATCGGAGAAAATATCAGGGAAAATATCGGGCAAAAAAGTACGGAAACTCGCGTGATGCGCCTGGACCGCCTCCTTGCGCAGGAGGGGTTCGGGACACGAAGCGAGATCAAAAAAGCTATACGCAGCGGCAGAGCTGCTGTGAACGGAACAATTGAAAAAGATCCCGGACGGCAGATTTCCTCTGATGACGAGGTACGGTTTGACGATAATGTAATCGCCCGCGCGGAGTTTGTCTACTATATGCTCTATAAGCCTGCGGGAGTGATCACCGCGACAGAGGACAGCCGGACAGCCACTGTCCTGGACCTTCTGCGCACGCCGGAATCTTCAGGAAGTCCGTCAGAGAGACAGCCCGCTCAGTCTTCCAGGGCTGTTCAGCCCGTTCTGCGCCGGGACCTTTTCCCGGTCGGACGGCTCGACAGGGATACCGAGGGTCTGCTCCTCATCACCGATGACGGACAGCTGGCCCACCGCCTCCTGTCTCCCGGCCGGCATGTGGATAAAGTCTATTACGCAGTAGTGACCGGACAGGTGACAGAGGAGGACAGGCGCCGTTTTGCAGAGGGGCTCTGTGTGGATGAATCGCTGACAGCTATGCCCGCCCGCCTTCTCTCAGCGGCGGAAGCAGCCCGGGAAACAGAGCAGCTCTCGGGCCTCATCCCGGAGGACCCGCAGCAGCTGATCCCGCCGGGAACCACTTCTTTTTCCCCGGTCCTCGTCACGATCCGGGAGGGAAAATTTCACCAGATCAAGCGCATGTTCGCCGCCGTCGGGAAGGAAGTCCTGTATCTCCGACGCCTTTCTATGGGACCGCTGCTGCTGGATGAGGCACTGTCTCCAGGCGAATTCAGGGAACTGACACAGGAAGAGATCCGGCTTCTCAGGGAAACATGACGGAGAGGCAGATCATCTGCCTGAGAGGGATTTTGACAGGGGAACGGCTGGGATAATCGTGAAACGTGTGAATGCGGTCTATGATCGATAAAAAACGAAAACAGGAAAGATGAAAAAAGAAAATAAGAAAGGGACCGGGCAGGATAAAGCCAAGTCAATTCTGTCCGGATGGAAAAAATCGATTTGCGTTTTTGCTGCTGTCCTGACAGCTGCGTGTTTTCTTGGCTCATGCGGTCCGGAACCCGGGCCCGGGGAGAGCGCGGGCGCCCTGTTTGGAGAAGGACAGCCTTTAGAGGAATCTTCAAAGCCGGAAGCGCAAAGCTCCCAGAGTTCTGTGCAGCCCGGAGTGGAAGCAGGGAACACAGCCGGGTCAGCAGGCGGAAATACAGCAGCTTCTGTGGGAGCGGCGGGGGAAATGCCGGATGCAGCACAGAACGGTGTCTCCGGCCAGGGATCAGACAGTGCTTTGTCTGCGGGAATCCGGGGTACGGTCTCGAAGATGGACAGTGGAAAGCTGGCAGAGCTGGAGGCTTACCTCAATGAGGAAAGCAGCTACGGCTTCCTGCTCTCCTCCTATGAACAGCCTCAGGAGATCGACCTGAACCAGGTCTTTTATGCCGGCGCAGGATTCGAGCAGAAAGGAATTACTGAAAAAGAAAGAAAGCTCCTGGTGGAGCGCATGCCGGTAAAAGAGATCACGATGCCTGTCAACAAGGTGAGAGAGGAAGATGTCGAAGCTCTTTTAAAACAGAAGACAGGCCTGTCTCATGAGGAGTTTCTGCATCCTCTCGGAGACCTGGAGGAATGGGCTCACATCGGCAGATATAACAGCTGGTATACTTTGAACGCGGAAACAAACCGCAAACAGATCCTGTGCACCGACGCCTGGGAGCAGGGAGATCAGGTCATCGTACATTACCAGCTTGGGAAACCGGTCATCCATCCCTTGCCGGAAGACCCGAAAGAATCCTCAGGACCTGAAAAATCCGGAAGGGCTGAAAAAACCACAGGGACTGAAAAAACCGCAGGAACTGATAAGCCCTCAAAGACTGAAAAATCCTCAGAAGCTGAATTTTCCGGAACATCAGAAACAACCGCTGCTTATGCCGGCACCGCACAAACGACAGCGGATGCGGACATGGCCGCAGAAATTGCCGGCACCGCGCAAACGTCAGCGGATGCGAGTATGGCCGCAGAAATTGCCGGCACCGCAGAAACAGCAGCGGATGCGAATATGGCCGCAGAAATTGCCGGCACTGCAGAAACAGCAACGGATGCGAATATGGCCGCAGAAATTGCCGGTACAGCGGACACTATTGCGGAAGCGGACATCGACGAGGAAAAAACGACCGCTTTTTACAGACCCTTTTATGAAGCACGGCTCAAAAAAACCACAGATGGCTGGCAGTTTTGTTCCAACATCCTCTGGGTGCAGAAGGACCTCATCGAGGCCCAGTCTTACTTGGCAGAGCTTGATGATGAGGGAGAAGTCCTTTTCGCTCCCTTCTTTCCGGACACATCCGTATCAGGAAATGCGGACGTCTCTTTTGGTCTGGTCCGCCGGCATGCCCTGTTGGCCCTGCTTGACCCCATGGAAGAAGGAAACATCCGGACAGACCTGACTTTTGAAGGCGTCGATGCCGTGGATTTCACAGATTACAACGGCGACGGGTGCCAGGACATCCTGACGGTCTGCAGATATACCAGAACCGGCAGCGACAGCAGGAGAACGAACGGGATCCGGGAGGCAAGAGTCTATACCGGGCAGAAAGAAGGTTTTCCTGTCCTCAATCTCAAAAAGACAGAGGAAGTGAATAAAAACGTCCATACCCTGGACATTACGGACATCACTCAATATCTCACCGGCGAGTCCGACGGCAGTACAAAAAAATATAACTCATGGAAAGAGGCTTTTGCAGACCGCATCCGGCATACGGACAAAAACGAATACGACGGTTTTGCCCTGATCTATCTCAACGACGACCGGGTGCCCGAACTCGTACAGGCCGGCGCGACTTCCGCCAAGGGAGCGACCGTAGTGGTTTACAAAAACGGATCCCTTCAGGAGACCTGGCTCAACCGCCGTTCCTTCCGCTATCTCGAATACGAAAACCTGCTCTACAGCGCCTCGGGCATGGAAAACCTGCACTTTGACTCTTTTTACAGCATTACCGGAGGCCAGCTGGGCCTGTCCGTGCAGGGATACTATGGAAACAAAGAATTCGCTCGGGTACGGTATGATGAGAAGGGAAAGGAAATCTACAATTATTTCTGGGACGGAGGAGAAGTCTCACGCAGCGGTTACAGTGACGGCATCATGTTCGTATTTGACTTGTCCAGAGCAAAGACCTGCGGAGAGGGCGAAAACATCCTCACCGCAGAGGAAATGCTGGAAAAACTGAAATAAGTAACAGATTTTAAACGGGGACGGCTCTTTGTCTTTTCTTAATCCGCATAAAGCGGACCAGTCTGCTCCCTGCCTGTACTGCTGTGAAGCGAGTCATTTTAAACTGGTCAATAAAGCTTAAACGAGCCAATAAACGAAGCAATAGAGCTTAAACAAATCAATAAAGCTTAAACGAGCCAATAAACGAATTAATAGAGCTTAATCGAGTCAATAAAGCTTAAACGGGTCAAAAAACTTGAATGGGTAAATAGTTTTAACGAGTCAATGAAAAGGAGGCTCTGGTACGAAGATGAAAATCATCGATATTCTGAATCAGAAAAAAGTCACATTGTCGTTTGAAGTATTTCCTCCCAAAACCGAGGAGGCGCTTTTGTCCGTGGAGAAAGCGACGGAGATCATCGCTGCTCTTCGCCCTGATTTTATGAGCGTGACATATGGAGCCGGCGGGGGTACCAGTAAACACACCACCAGGATCGCCGCGGATCTGGAGAAGAAATACGGGACGAATGTGCTGGCGCACCTGACCTGCGTCTCTTCGACGAAGGAAACTGTCAGAAAGATGATCGATACCTACAAGGAGCATGGAATCAGGAATATCATGGCCCTGCGCGGCGATATTCCCGCTGAGGGACGCTCCGTTTTTGACTACAACTATGCGTCCGAACTGATCTATGACATCAAATCCCACGACGGGGACTTCTGCATCGGCGGCGCATGCTACCCCGAGGGGCACGTGGAAAGCGCGAGCCAGGCCGAAGATATCCGTCATCTGAAGGAAAAAGTGGATGCGGGCTGTGACTTCCTTACGACCCAGATGTTTTTTGACAATTCCACCATGTACAGCTTCCTTTACAGGATCCGGGAAATCGGAATCGAAGTTCCCGTCGTCGCCGGGATCATGCCCATCACGACGAAAGCTCAGGTCAAGCGGACCGTCGCCCTTTCTGGAGCGACCATTCCCCACCGCTTCCGCGCAATGGTGGATCGCTTCGGTGACGATCCTCAGAAAATGAAACAGGCCGGAATCGTCTATGCCGCGGAGCAGATCGTCGACCTGATCGCCAACGATGTCAGCCATATCCACGTTTACACCATGAACAAGCCCGAGATCGCGGCGGGCATCCAGAGCAGCCTCTCAGCGCTGTGGGGCTGAGATAAAAGCCCGGTTTCACTACGAAACAGACCAGGAAATAATGAATGTGGACAAAAGAGAGATTTACCGCTATCTGGGTTATCAGGGCCGAGTCCCGGATGAAAATGTCCTCAGGGAAGTGGACAGGTGCCTGGAGGAGCTTCGGGAGGCAGTGACACCCAGATTCGTCTATCGGCAGTATCCTATAGAAAGATTTTTTACGGACAATATAGAAAGACCTTTTTTGGACGAAAAACCGGGGGCCGAACTTTTTATAGAAAAACCTTTTTTGGACGAAAAACCGGGGACGGAACTTTTTATAGACAGACCTTTTTCGGAGGAAAAACCGGGGACAGAACTTCTGTCTATCGCCGGTATGAAGATTCAGAGCAGGAGCCTGTGCCGCAATCTGCGGGATTGTAAGAGTGCATATCTGATGGCTGCAACTCTGGGGATTGGTCCGGACCGCCTGATCGCAAGGGCGAGCGTGGCTAAGATGAGCCGGGCGGTGATCCTGCAGGCGGCGGCCGCCGCCATGATCGAAGCCTGGTGTGATGAAGTCAATCAGAAGATCATAAAAGAGGCGGAGGACCAGGGGCTTTACTGCAGACCCCGATTTTCTCCGGGGTACGGAGATTTTTCCCTGGAATATCAGAAGGACTTTGCGCAGATCCTGCGCATACAGAAAGAAATCGGAGTGTCTCTGACGCAGAGCCTGCTTATGATGCCGTCAAAATCCGTCACAGCCGTCATAGGCTTGTCCCCTGTAAAAAAAGAATGTGCGCTCCACGGCTGCGAGGTCTGTTCAAAAGCCGAAGAATGCAGTTTTTCCCGTATAAAGGCTTTGGAACAGCAGCCATAGGGTACTGAAGCAATTCAGCCTGATACTGACTCAATACAGTAAAGATATACGAAAAGATAAATGAAACAATAAATGAAATAATAAAACAGGCAGCATTCAGGCAGACAAAATCATAATATTTTACAGCCGTAGTAATTAATAAGTCCTTTTAGTGCCTCTGCTGCTGAGCATGGAGAACTACGAATGCCAGATAGAACACTTATGAGCACAGAAAAAAAAGAACCCATCCTGCCGGATCCTTCCGGCAGGCGGCCCCTGCTGGAACGGCTCGGCAGGGAGTGGCTCTTTTTTGACGGCGGGACAGGTACGATCCTGCAGGAAAAAGGACTGAAAGGCGGGGAACTGCCCGAAAAGTGGAACCTGTCGCGCCCGGAGGATATCATCGATCTGCACTGCGGCTACCTGAACGCCGGATGTGATATTTTCAACACAAACACTTTCGGCGCGAATGCGCTGAAATACCCGGAGGATCTCAGCCAGATCGTGGAAGCCGCTGTAGCCCTGGCAAAGGAAGCCCGCCGCCGCACCGGCCGCGAGGATGCCTATATTGCGCTGGACATCGGTCCGACGGGGCGTCTGCTGGAGCCTCTCGGAGACCTTCCCTTTGAAAAGGCTGTAGACCTCTTTGGCGAGGTCGTCCGCATTGGAGCGGCAGCCGGAGCAGACCTAGTCCTCATTGAGACCATGAGCGACAGCTATGAGTCCAAGGCGGCAGTACTGGCGGCAAAGGAAAATTGTGACCTTCCGGTCTTGATCACCAACGTTTACGACAGCACCGGGAAGCTCCTGACCGGAGGCACCGTGGATTCCACCGTAGCGATGCTGGAGGGACTGCGGGTCGACGGTCTCGGCGTCAACTGCGGCATGGGACCCGAGCAGATGATCCCGATCGTAAAGCGGATGACCGAGACTGCTTCCGTTCCCATCCTGGTCAATCCCAACGCAGGTCTTCCGCGTACAGAAAACGGAAAAACGGTCTACGACGTGGATCCGGAGACCTTTGCTCAATGGATGAAAAAAATCGCCGCCATGGGCGTGCAGGCCATTGGCGGCTGCTGCGGAACAACGCCGGAACACATTCGGCGGACCGTGCAGTGCGTCAGGGGGACTGCCCCTGCGGCAGGCCATGAGGCACTGGAAGTACAGGGAGAGCAGGGCGTCCCCTTTGTTCCGAACACCCCGAAACACCGCACAGTGGTCTCTTCTTTTTCACAGGCAGTGGAGATCGGGGAAAAACCGGTCATTATCGGTGAGAGGATCAACCCCACCGGCAAAAAGAAATTCAAAGAGGCCCTTCGCGAAAACAACATTGAGTACATCCTGACGGAAGGGCTGAATCAGGAGGAGAGCGGCGCCCATATCCTGGACGTCAACGTTGGCCTGCCCGAGATCGATGAACCGCGGATGATGGAGACCGTAGTCACCAGGCTCCAGAGCATCCTGGCCCTGCCTCTGCAGATCGACACCTCCGACCCCGCCGCGCTGGAGCGCGGGATGCGCCTCTACAACGGCAAGCCCATGGTCAATTCGGTGAATGGGAAAAAAGAAAGCCTCGAGGCTGTTTTTCCCCTTGTCAGAAAATACGGAGGCGTAGTCGTCGGCCTTGTTCTGGACGAGAGCGGGATTCCGGAGACTGCGGACGGCCGCATTGCGGTCGCGAAAAAAATCTATGAAGCCGCCGACCGCTATAGTGTACCCCGCGAGGATGTCGTGATCGACGGCCTGGCTATGACAATTTCTTCTGATACGAAGGGCGCTCTGGTCACCCTGGAGACCCTCCGCCGCGTCAGGGACGAACTGCACGGGCACACGATCCTGGGCGTCTCCAACATTTCTTTCGGCCTGCCCCAGCGCGCCATCATCAATGCCCATTTCCTGACCATGGCTCTGCAGATGGGCCTTTCCTGCGCCATCATGAATCCAGGAAATGAGGATATGATGTGCGCCTACCGTGCCTTCCTCGCCCTCTCGGACATGGATCCCCAGTGTATGGGATATATCAATGCTTATGCCAACGCCCAGAGGACAAAGGTGACGACAGCCGGCCTGCCGGCCCGGAATTCCATGGCAGATGGAAGGAACGACGGCACCCCCGCAGCAGACGGCAGGAACGACGGGAACTCCGCGGCAGGCGGCAGGAATACCGGAATCGATGCCGCAGATGGCAAAAACGGAGCCGGCGGAACCGGAACCGGATCCGGATCTGCCATGTCCCTCGGTCCATGCATAGAACGCGGCATGGGAAAAAGCGCGGCGGATGCCGTGCGCAGGCTCCTTGACAGCGGAATCCCCGGATTGGAGATCATCAATAATGAACTCATCCCTGCCCTCGACCGCGTCGGCAAGGGCTTTGAAAAAGGGACCATCTTCCTTCCCCAGCTTCTGATGAGCGCCGAGGCGGCAAAGGCTGCCTTCGAGGTGATCAAGGAAACGATTCAGGGAGGAGAAGGAGAAAGCAGAGGCCGCATCATTCTCGCCACCGTCAAGGGGGACATCCATGACATCGGCAAAAACATCGTCAAAGTCATGCTTGAAAACTACGGCTATGACATCCTCGACCTCGGCAAAGACGTCGCCCCCGAGACCATCGTGGAGACCGCGCTGAAAGAGAACATTGCCCTCGTCGGCCTCAGTGCCCTCATGACAACGACAGTGGTCAGCATGGAAGAAACCATCCGCCTGCTCCGCGAAAAGAAACCGGATACCAGGGTAGTGGTCGGCGGCGCGGTCATGACGCAGGAGTACGCTGATGCCATCGGCGCGGACTGCTACGCGCCGGATGCCATGGCGACCGTCCACTATGCGGAGAAAATCTTTGGTTAGAAAGGAGTCTGAAATGGGAAAACTGAAACTGACCTGGAACGGACACAGCTGTTTTACATTGGAAGAGAATGGCTATGCCATTGTCCTGGATCCTTATGAGGATGGTGCAGTCCCCGGCTTCGGTCCGCTGAAGCTCACAGCGGATGAGGTGCTGTGCAGCCACGGACATGGGGACCACAACGCAGCCCAGTGTGTGAAAATTCGCAAAAACAGCGGAGGAGCGAAGAATCCTTTCCGGATCACGGAGATCCACTCCTTCCATGATGAAGAAAAGGGAACAAAGAGAGGGAAAAACACGATCCGCATCTTTGATGACGGACAGTACAGGATCGCCCACATGGGCGATATCGGCTGCGTGCCGACCGCAGACCAGAAAGAACAGTTGAAAGGCATTGATGTCATGCTGATGCCGGTCGGAGGATTCTTTACTCTGGAGCCTGAGGACGTATATGCGCTGGTTAAAGAGCTCTCTCCCCGCATGCTCGTCCCCATGCACTATCGCGGAAAAGGCTTCGGCTATGATGTCATCGCTCCCCTGGAGAAATATACCGCCATGTGCGATGATGTTGTCCGCCTCGAAAAAAATACCCTTTCCCTGCCCGAAGACGAGGGAAAAGGCACTTTTGTCCTCACACCGCCTGTCAAATAATGACAAAATAACTACAGAATTGCTGCAAATAGCAGTTCTTCCGCACTGATCAGTAAATTGCGATCCTGAGACAGAGAGTTTCGGAGCAGGCACTGTTCAATGCGGAAGAACTGATTTTACTTTACAATGATCCCGCCGCCGATCACACAGTCGTCCGCGTCATAAAAGACAGCGGACTGGCCGGGGGCCGCGGCGCGGACCGGATCATCAAACAAAATGCGGACACAGCCGTCCGCCTGCATTTCGAGCAAAGCATCCGCTGCCTGGTGATGGTAGCGGATCTTTGCTTTTGCGGGGATCTGCTGTCCCGGATCCATGCCGGGGATCGAGAGGAAATTGACATCCCGGCACAGGACTTCTCGGCTGAACAGGGCGGGCTCGTCGGACAGGACGACCTCGTTGGAATCGGCCCTGATCTCCTTGACATAGATGGGGTGTCCGAGAGCGATCCCGAGACCCTTGCGCTGCCCGATCGTGTAGTGCGTGATGCCCTTGTGCGTGCCCAGATAGTTCCCCTCTTCGTCCACAAAACAGCCGGGCCCCGGGACTTTTAACCCGCCAGCTCCACTGCCCGCAGAGTCTCCAATCTCTTTACTGCCCGCAGAGTCTCCAATCTCTTTACTGCCCGCGCTGCGTCCGCTGTCCTCATTCAGGCGGCTGTTCACGTTATCAAAGACTATTTCCCTGTTCCTTTTTTCCGCATACTGCTCGATAAAATCAGCATAGTGGCCGTCCGTCACGAAACAGATTTCCTGGGAATCGGGCTTCTGTGCCACAGGCAGCCCCGCTTCCAGAGCGATCCTCCGGACTTCCTCCTTGGTGTAGTCTCCGAGGGGCATCAGGGTGGCGGCCAGCTGCTCCTGGGAAAGTTTATAGAGCATATAAGTCTGATCCTTGGCGGCATGCCTGGCTTTTTTGACAGTGTAACGGCCGTTTGCCAGACGGACGACATGGGCATAGTGGCCGGTGGCAACATAGTCCGCCTCCATGACCTTTGCCGCATAAAGCATCTTTTCCCACTTCACATAGCGGTTGCACTCAATGCAGGGATTGGGCGTCTGTCCTTCCAGATAGCTCCGCACAAAAGGATCCACAACTTTCCCGGAAAAATCTGCCACACAGTTCAGTGCGTAGTGGCGGATCCCCAGCCTGTGGGCTACCCGCTGTGCGTCATCGATCTCACAGCAGCGGCTTTCGGAGCCGTCCCCCGCGTCCCAGGTCCTCAGCGTCACACCGCAGACTTCATACCCTTCTTTTTGCAGCAGATAAGCTGCCGCGGCGCTGTCCACACCGCCCGACATTCCTACCAGAACTCTTTTCATCAGCATTCTCCTGTCCAAATAATAATGACACCCCTATCATAGCATATGCGGACTGGAAAAACACCATGGCGTGCTCCAGGCCATCGGAAAGGGCCATCGGAAAGAATTTCGGAAAGGGCCATCGGAAAGGAAACAGGAGAAGATGACTGTTCTCTGTCTTTCGAGAAAAGGAGACAGAGAATCGTTCCCTGTCTCCGTGAGATCAGTCATATTAAGATTTAATCCATGTCCTTCAAAAGGCCGTGTTTTTCATAGGTTGTCACGCGGAAGGGCTTGTTGTTGTCATCGACAAAGACGACGTTGGGGTGGTGCTCTTTTGCTTCTTCAGGTGTGATCTGGCAATAGCACATGATAATGACCTTGTCTCCCACGCAGACGCAGCGGGCGGCGGCGCCGTTGAGGCAGATCATGCCCGATCCCCGTTCTCCTGCTATGACATATGTCGAAAAGCGGCTTCCGTTGTCGACGTCGACAATATCCACTTTTTCATATTCCAGGATTCCTGCCGCATCCATCAGATCTTCGTCGATGGTGATGGAACCCACATAGTCCAGTGCGGCCTGTATGACAGTTGCGCGATGGATCTTGCCTTTCAGCATATTCAGTACCATTTATTTCAGCTCCTTAACGATGAAGTTGTCGATGAGGCGGGTTTTTCCGATGTAGACAGCCATGGCGACAAGGACGGTGCCCTGCATCTTTTCAACCTTCTCAAGTGTATCCATATCAACCGCGTCCACGTAGTCGATGACAGCCAGGGGCTCTGTCCCGATCTCAGCCTTCATGGCGTTCACGATAACGCCTGCGTCCTTTTCGCCGTCCTCTGCCATCTTCTGTCCCAGTCTGACGGCTCGCGACAGGATCAGGGCAGCCTTGCGCTCTTCGGGATTGAGGTAGGTATTGCGGGAGGACTTTGCCAGGCCGTCCGCTTCGCGGACAATGGGACAGCCTACGATCTCGATGCCGTAGGACATGTCGCGGACCATCTTGCGGATGATGGAGAGCTGCTGGGCGTCTTTCTGGCCGAAAAATGCCTTGTCGGGAAGGACGATATTAAAGAGCTTGGAAACAACTGTGCAGACACCGCGGAAGTGGATGGGGCGGGTCTTGCCGCAGAGCTGTTTCGGCATATCGTTGAGGATCTCCACGAAGGTCGCCGCGTTTTCCGGATACATTTCAGCGACGGAAGGATGGAAGACCATGCTGCATCCGTGCTCCCTTAAGAGCGCGCAGTCGTGTTCGAAATCCCTGGGGTAGGTCTCCAGGTCTTCGCCCGGGCCGAACTGTGTCGGGTTGACGAAATCCGAAACGACTACCCTGTCGCACATGGAGACAGCGCGGTCCACCAGGCTTGCATGTCCCTCGTGTAAAAATCCCATGGTCGGGACCAGGCCCACGGTCAGTCCCTCTTTTTTCCACTCTCTCACCTGTTCCCGCACTTCGCGGATCGTTTCTGCGATGATCATTTTTGTATTATTCCTTCCTGTTTTAATGTGCTCTGCCAGGCTCTTTAATGCGCTCTGTTAAGCTTTTTAATACGTTCTGTCCAGCATTTTTAATGGGCTCTGCCAGGCTCTTTAATACGCTTTGCCCAGCATTTTTAATGCGCTCTGCCAAGCTCTTTAATACGCTCTGCCAAGCTGCGCGAGGAATTCCTCAGAGCTGTCGCTCTTGACAAAGGACTGGGCTTCCGTCGGGAAGACTCCCTCTTTGACTTCTTTGTCATAGGATTTGAAGGCATCGATGATCTGGTCACCGATTTTGGCATACTGCTTGACGAACTTGGGAACAAAGCTTCCGAACATGCCCAGAAGATCCTGGCAGACCAGGACCTGCGCGTCGCAGCAGCTGCCCGCACCGATCCCGATCGTGATGATGTCGAGCTTTTTGGTGATCAGGGCTGCAAGCCTGGGCGGAACACACTCAAGTGTGACTGCAAAGGCACCGGCTTCCTGGACAGCCAGGGCGTCTTCGAGGACGCGACGGGCGTTCTCCTCGCCCTTGCCCTGTACCTTGAAACCGCCGAAAGCGTTGGCGGACTGAGGGGTCATTCCGACGTGGCCTACTACCGGTATGCCCGCCTCTGTGATGGCCTTGATCGCGGGCGCGACGGTCTTGCCGCCCTCCAGCTTGATGGCGGCGCAGCCCGTTTCTTTCATGATGCGGCCGGCGTTTTCCAGGGCCTGGGCGGGGGAGATCTGATAACTCATAAAAGGCATGTCTACAACTACCAGAGTATTCTCGCATCCGCGCACAACGCTCCGTCCGTAGATGATCATCTCGTCGACCGTTACGGGCAGCGTATCTTTATAACCCTGCATGGTCATTCCCAGGCTGTCGCCGACCAGGATCATGTTTATGCCTGCCGCCTCCACCAGGCGGGCCATGGAATAATCGTAACAGGTGACCTGGGAGATCTTTTCTCCCCTCTCCTTCATTGCCTTCAGTGTGATTACTGTGTTTTTGCCCATCACTCGGACTCCTTTCCTAGTACCTTTTTCATCTCTGTGTAATCTGTGTCCGGATGCTTTTGCTGCGCTGCCGCAAGCAGCTTTTTCGAAACCGTGCGGTAAAGCTCCCTGTCCTCGACTGTCGGGAACGCGTCGAGGTGGCTGTGCACGGTGCCGACATCATTTCTCTCCATAGGCCCGGTGAGTGCCCCCACAGGACCTTCCGAAATAATGTGCTCCATGTTGCTGCGTAGAAGAGGTGTGATCGCCTCAAGGGCATATGCGCGGGAAAAACCGCAGTCCTCAAGCAGGTCAAGACTTTCCTGCACCAGTGCACAGACCAGGTTGCTGGCGATCGCGCACGCGGCATGATAGAGCACCTTCCGTCCGGAAGGAATGATCTGGACCTGCGGCCCCAGAGCCTCAAGCCTCTCCTTCCATTCATTCAGATGCGCTTCACAGCCTTCAATGCAAAAAAAAGCATCCTTCAATTCCCTGTACGACGCATAACGGTCGCTGACCGGGAAAAGAGGATGGATGGAATAGCCCTCAGCACCTGTCTGCCCGATTCCGGGAAACGCTTTCTGCGCCGTCATGGAACCGCTGCAATGACAGATCTGCCTGCCTTTAAGATCGTAATCTTTCAACTTTTCAAATATTTCTGTGATCACTCCATCGGGAACAGTTAGAAAGACCGCGTCACAATCCGCGACAAGCCTGCCGGGATCATCATAGCACTTGCTTTCTGTAAACTTCGCTGCAGCTTCTGCTGATTCTTTGTGTCGGCTGTAATAACCGATCACCTGAAGTCCGCCTTCGGAAAAAACCTTTCCGAGAGAGAAGCCGACCTTGCCTGCTCCAATAAAGCCGATTTTCATTGTATCACACTCCTTCCTGTCGGATACAGATTGATAAAATTCCGTTCCATATTCATTACGCGGGGGTGTGACGCAGTGACACTGCTCCTTCTGTGGAGGTAATGCAGAGCAATCTGGTACAGTTTCATGATTACATGAATACCATCCATCTTTGAATATATTTGCACATATCTGTACAAACGTCAGGATTATAGCACCACATTGACCCACGGTAAAGCGACGGTAAAAAGAAAGAGTGGCTTTTTTGAGGTACATGTTGCCTCTTTTGCGCGCGTATCCCCCGACTGAAGACATGGGTATTACGCGATGAAGAATATAATTAAATGTCATAGGGACGGTTCTTTTGGAGGTGTCATAGGGACGGTTCTTTTGTATCTGTCCCCATGTTATGAATGTGGTGTCATTGGGACGGTTCTTTTGTATCTGTCCCCCTGTTTTTACCTTGTTGATTCTGTGAATTGTTGGGAACGGTCTAACATTGGTGTCATTGGGACGGTCCTTTTGTATCTGTTCCCCTGTTTTTACCTTGTTGATTCTGTGAATTGTTGGGAACGGTCTAACATTACCCCGGAGGTTGAAATGTCTGCCGGGGTAATCTGGTCCTGGTTAATGGGGATTTCGGATTATTGTTAGTACTCTCTAAGATTCATTTAAATGGCATTATAATGAAACTGCAAACTTTTCAGTCATGGCATATTGCAATTATTGCTTTGCGCTGTTAAAATATTTGTATCCCAGAGTATTCCGGAGAAAGGGTCATAGGGCCTTCTCCGAAGTGCTTTGTCATAGATGCGGTGCTGGTCTTGCAGTACTGCCGGGTCTTATTATTCCATGGGGCTCCGGCAGACTGCAGGCAGATGGGAGAACTATTGAACGCTAAAACAGGTTAAAACAGAGAAATCAATGGTCTTCCACTGCGTGAAAACTGCGCGCCGAAGCCCCTCCTTTTTTGCTCAACAGGGAGGTGCATAAACATGACAAATGCAAAAAAGAAACAGGAACAGGACAGAAAAAGCTGGGTAAAGAAAAAGCAGGAAGGGCAGAAATTGCAGATGCTTCCGGAGGAGAAGACGCAGAAACTTCCGGAGGAGAAGATGCAGAAACTTTCGGAGGAGAAGACGCAGAAACTTCCGGGGGAGAAAATGCAGAAGTTTCCTGCGGAGAAGCCGTTGGAAACCACAGATAATAAAATTAACCGGAATATTAAGGATTCCGTTTTCTGTAATCTGTTCGGGATGCCTGAGTATCTGATGCAGCTCTATCAAGTGCTGCATCCTGATGATACGGAAACAACAGAGGACGATTTGACGATCGTGACCCTGAGCAGGACAGTAGCCAGGAACATTTACAATGATCTGGGCTTCCTTGTTCGGAACAGGCTGCTCGTACTTGTGGAAGCCCAGAGCACCTGGTCAGAGAATATACTTGTCCGTTTCCTGATGTATCTGGGAGAGACGTACCGCAGATATATCAAAACAAAGGGGCTCAGGATTTATAGTGAAAAAAAAGTGTATATTCCAAAACCAGAACTGTATTTGGTTTTCACAGGAAAACGGGAGGATAATCCGGATACCATTTCTTTAAAGGAGAACTTTTTCGGAGGAGAGGACTGCTGTGTGGATATTACTGCAAAAGTGATCTGCGAGAGCGAACAGGGCGACATCCTGAACCAGTACATCACTTTCAGCAGGGTTTTTGATGAACAGCAGAAGCTCTATCCGGGGGATAGAGAGAAGATCGTTCAAGAAACAATCAGAATCTGTAAGAATAAAAATGTGCTGAACGATTATCTTGCAAGAGAGGAGGCGGCTGCGATTATGTTTACTATTGCGGATCAGGCAGAGGCCATGAAGGAGGCTCTGGAAATGGAAAGAGCCGAGGGAAAAGCCGAGGGACTAGCCGAAGGTGAGGGCAGGATGGCTGCCTTGATGAAGAAACTCCTTTCTCTTGGGCGCATGGAGGATCTCCAGAAGGCCGCGACTGATCAGAAGTATCGGGAGGTCCTGTACACAGAGTTCAAGATAAGTTGATGTAACGGGGTGTAACGCGGGACGGAAACAAAAGGACCGTCCCAATGACATTAAGCTAAGCACTCCCTGTGTCCAAAATAATAGTTTCTAAGTTCTATCAGAGGTGAAATACCCTCTGATTTTTTTGCTTTTTTTCACAAAAAAGCTTGACAAAGTAACAAAAATATGTAGCGCGCCTCGTTATATACATCATTTTTTGGAGGTGCCGCTATGCAGTCTAGTCCCACTGCCCCTGTCCATATCAGGGAGTCACTAATCTCTTCGATCCAGATGAACGGGGGACGGATACAAAAGGACCGTCCCCATGTTACAGATGAACGGGAGACGGATACAAAAGGACCGTCCCCATGTTACAGATGAACGGGGGATGGTCCCCATGTTATCCTCAAAGCATATAACAAAGCTTCGCATTGTTGAATCACCGCGCGCAAGCGTTAAATGTCCACGCCCTCCGAGGGGGCGTGGACATGTTAGGGGAATATCACTGTTCATGCCGTACACGGCAGCTTTTTTTGTAGAAGGAGATACCATATTTATGAATCACAGTTATGTCTTCTTTTCGCAGAACAGCGGCGTAATCATTATCTTCAATCTGATGCATGGCTTCTGCGCAGGCTGTGTCATAATTACCGTTTTCCGCATATTTTACTTCAATCGCGCACCCGATTTTACGGAAGGGATCGATGACTTTGATGTCCAGATATCCGATGCCGGATTCCGCGTTGGACTGTATGATCAGCCGCCCATCTGCCTTTAGAAGGCCAAGGAGTATACCGTGATAGAAGTTTTCTTTTCTTTCTTTACGAGCAGCGGTGTCACGGATACTGATGGATTCTTCCAGAAAACCATTGAGGCATTTTTCCACTTTTTCTGCGTCTCCGGCAAAAAGTGCATCGCAGAAAGCGCTCCATTCTTTTGTCTGTTTTCGGACTTTTCGCTTAAACCACGAGAGAATTTGAGCTTCGAAGATTTCCCGTATTTCTCTGTTAGGAATGACGAGGCGGTGCATTCTTCCGTTGGCAGAAAAATTCATTTCCTCTGTATTGTTACGGGAATCAGGTTTGTCTGCGCCGTAATCTGTTGTGTCGGTTCTTCTTTGGTCGGTCAAATATCCAGTTGCGTACAGAACGCTCCAGAGCCATGTCTGGCGGAGCTCTTCGTCCTCAGTGTCCAGATCAGCATAGGTTGGTTCAGGAGCGATCGCTTTCGTGATCGCTTCCCCGGATATCAGCATTTCGATATCAGCCTGCGTCGATTTAGACGGATTATTCATGAGGTCGCGGACGATATAATTACTGCTGCTGTTTATCCAATGCGGCTCCATGGGGGCTTTCGGGCTGACAAGGAATTTCTTTACCTGTTTGATGACATCCCACGGACAGTAGATTTCATGACCTCCGAAACAGTATCCGTCATACCATTCTTTCAGGATGGAAAATTGTTCCGGCATCTGATAATACGCGAGAATACCTCGAACTTCTTCATCCGTAAAGCCGAAGGAATCAGCAAATAATGTATCGGAAATGGAGTTGACCTCAAAATTGTTGATTCCTGTAAAGATGCTTTCCCTTGCGACCCGAAGGCATCCTGTGATTATGGCAAATTCCAGGAAAGGATTGGTTTTCAGCGCTTTGCTGAACATGAGACGAATATGCTCCACCATATCGGTGTAGTAGTGTTTCTGCCATGATTTGTCCAGCGGCACATCGTACTCATCAATCAGGAGGACAACGTTAGTGCCGTGATGCTTTGCCAGCATTTCACTCAGGAGGCGGAGGGCGGAACGCTGTGTACTCTCTTTTAATTCAAGCGAATAAAGCGGTTGCAGATATGACTTGTCGATCGCACTCAGCTTTTCGCTTTCTAAAAGATAAGCATGCCTGCGGGCTTCTTCTGTCAGGATTGAAGACATGCTGTCCAGAGCCTTTTCAAAGGTGGAGCCGTCTACATCTTTGAAACTGACAGATATGACAGGATATTTTCCCAGGTGGGCATCACAGACAGCTGTGTCGCGCATGATCGAGAGACCCTCAAAGAGGCCTGGATCCGCTCCTGTTTCCAGAAAAGACTTGAACATATCCATGTTCAGGCTTTTCCCAAAGCGGCGGGGACGCGTGAAGAGGTTGACACTCCCCCGGTTTCTCATAAAGTCCGCGATCATCTGGGTTTTGTCCACATAATAAAAGCCTTTTCTGCGAATGGAAGTAAAAAATTCCTCCCCGATCGGGAGCTTCAACAGATCGGACATGGAAAATGCTCCTTTCTCAGACGCATCCTGTACACTTTGCGGCTCATTGCCCGTGTCAGGTATTTGTTTTTAATAGTCTTGACGCCTTTATCATAGCATAAGTGGACTGGAAAAACACCATGGCGTGCTTCAGGACTTCGGAAAGGGATGAACGGGGGACGGTCCTTTTGTATCTGTCCCCCTGTTTTTACCTTGTTGATTTTGTGAATTGTTGGGAATGCATTGCGAAGCAATGATTCCGCCCCTCGAGGGGGCGTGTACAGGAGTAACAGGTGACAAAGAACCGCCCCTTGTCTCCTTTTGATCTATTGATTTTCTCTGTAATTATTTTTATGATAGAAAAGCAGACTTTTGACTGGAAAGTATTCAGGCGAAGCCGCCGGCTTTTCCCTGCCCTTTTACAGAGCAGAGATTTGAAAAAATAATAAAACAACAGTGGAGATTGTACTCATGAAATTTGAGAAGGCTGTATGTCCCTATTGCGGAGCGGCTCTGAAGGTGGAGCCGGATCAGAGAAGTACTAAGTGTGAATATTGTAATTCTGTTGTTCTGATCAGTGGTCACCGTCAGGAGGATGCTTCTGGATTCAGCAATCAATCCGATAACAATGCCGGGAAGGAAAATACAAAGCCGGGGAACATCGGTAACAATGGGAGGGAGCTTCCCGGGGAGGCCGAATACTCAGATCTATACGGAGCACAGAGAAAAAACACTGTCCGGGGACAAAACAGAACTGAAAGGAATATGGAAACAGCAAAGCGCTGGAGAGGAGCTGCCTCTCTTTTTCCGCCTCCCGGATTCAGGACAAAAGACGTTCCGCACATGATCCTGGCCGTGATTGGCTATCTGTTTATTCTGGGTGTAGCAGGCAGCCTGGGCGGCTTTAAAGATGCCCTTTTCTTGGACCATCGGGTGCCTGTCGGTCGTTGATCTCTGCACGGACTGGACAGGTTTCTACTCCCGCCTTCCTGGAATCGGGGATGATTCAAGGCTCGTCAGAGTTCTGACAAAGACATTCTGGGGATTTGTGATTTTTCTGGCCTGGATAATCATTATGGTACTTCTGGATACGTTTATATAACGTTTGTTTCTGTATGCTTTTGCACTTTTTCCTTTTCTTATTCCTTAATCAATCCTTCCTTAACCCGTGAAACTCAGTATTTTTCCGGGTTTCAATATTCTTTAACAACTTGAGCTTCATGGATTAAGGCAACAGCTTGTAAGAAAAAGACAGGCGGTTTGTCAGAAAAAGGCGGTTTGTCAGAAAAAGGCGGTTTGTCAGAAAAAGGCAGTTTGTCGGGAAAAGGCAGTTTGTCAGAAAAAGGCAATTTATTCGGAAAAAGGCAATTTTGTCGGAAGCAGGCAGTCTGTCAGAAAAACAGGCAGTCTGTCAATTCTTTTGGTCAGATCGGGATTTCCATACTATTATGATAATAAGTTAGGAACTGTTACGAAATTAACTATGCAGATTGCGCGGAATGATTTTCCGAGATCAAGGAAAAAACATAGCCGTACCGGGGTACGGCGAGGCTTTTTGACGCAGATATCGGGAAATCAGGCAAGCAAGATGTATAGATTAATTCGTGACAGGTCCTTAGCAATTGGACACTAACGCGCAACTGATCCGGGACATATGCCCGTATCCGGGCAGGATGTTATGGGAGTGAGTTAAGAGAGGTACCGCGATGAAAAGAGCTGTAAAGAGACTGAAGGTGATCCTTTCAATTGTCCTGATGGGGATTCTGATGTTGAACATGTGCTGCCTTGCCTTCTGCATGGAAAGGAATGGCTCCTGTATGGAAAGAAATGCCTTCTGTATGGAAAGGAATGGCTCCTACATGGAAAGAAATACCTTCTGCATGGAAAGGAATGCTTTCTGCATGGAGAGAAATCCTGCTGTTGCCGGAAATGCTGTACAGCAGATTTTCGGAAATAAGACCGGGGTTACCATCCCGAAAGGCCTGACGCCGGAAGTGGCAGCAGAGTATCTGAAGATTGTAAAGGATCTCTGCAAAAAGTATGGGCCGGAGCGGCTGTGCTGGAGAGATGACGAGCTTGTACCTCACAGAGTAGGATTCTGCGGCGGCATGTTTCTCAATCTCGATGGAGATGGTGTGCCGGATATGGTCCTTGCCAGCAGAGAGGAAGACCGGAATACCGAGTACAGAAGCACAGCCAATGAACAGATATGGACATGGCGTAATGGAGCTCCTCACATGGCTTTTGAAAGCGATACTCCTTTCGAAAGAGCCTATGATTCCGGCTATGGATGTATTTTGAAGGGAAAGGACCGTGACTATATAAAAAGCGGATCGGTATCGGACAGCGATGATGTCCATTATACTAAGATCGGGGAAGACGGCGATATAGACACGATTGAGGACGGAGATTTTCCGGATGAGAGCAAGTTTACTACTGTAAGGTTTATGGAAGGAGATACAATCCTTCTGGCCAACAGTGATCATTTCCTCTATACGCTGGCCTGCGCCGCGGCAGAGGCGGATGGTTCAGACCCACAGATGATTCTGGCAGAGATGGGCTACGCGATCGACCCTTCCTCGATGCGGGGAGAGACAGAAGAGTACGATCCGGCAGAAGTTGCTGTGGGAAAAAACGGTGAAGTGGACTGGTACGGACTTCTCAGGTCTCTTTATGACTACGATCCGCAGGCATTTGCGGATACTTCTACAGTGACATCCGTGGTGCATTCTGTCGATGACATGGGATGGCATTCCCGGAACGGTATTCTGGGAGCAGATATCCTGGATATGGACGGAGACGGAAAAGACGACCTTGTTTTGTACAGATTAGTGTCTTCGCAGTTTCCGCTTCCCCACGAAGATGTGTATTTGAGTGTATACTCCAGAAGGGACGGGAAAATCAACGGATTCCTGGAAGGATGTGCCTATAATAGTGATATGGCTCCGCTTACCGGTGTGTCATATGATTCAATCAGAATCGGTGTAGTGACATTAATAGGCGGACCTTATATATGGACGGAATATGCCCATGTCTCTCATTACGCAAACGGCAGTACATTCACTGCAGGTTTTCAGGGGATTGATGAAAACTACGGGGGAGTGTTTCTCCGTCCTTACTGGGAGATTGGCAAAACAGACGGACGGGAAAGCAGCCCGGCATATTCTCTGCGGTCTTACGGCGAACTCTCTGATGAACCGGATAGTGATGTAATACTCTGGACAGAGAGGGGTGAAGGCCCCTGCGCGGATGAAGCGGAAGCTGTGGGAGAGGGATATAAAAGGATCGGTATGCCGCTTCCTCTGGCCGGTGACAGTGATCCCACGACAGAAACCGACTCTATGGGAGACCAGTTCAGAGACCAATTCCCGACCTATTGGAATACAGAATTTTTGAAAAAATCCCTCAGAATCACGGAATCCGGTACAGGACCCAATGATAACAGAGAGATGACGGCCACGATTGATGATTATACAAAGCTGGAAGAAAACATCCAGAAGAAAGACGGTGTATATTCCCAAATCAATACATTTCTTGAGAATATTGCATCCGGAGATCCTTCCAAAGTGACCGCTCCCGGCAGCACAGGAGAGAGCACTGCTCCTGCCCCCGGATCAGAGGGAACGACCGATTATGGCCCTGCATCCGGGTCAAGGGGATCCACCGGTTATGCCCCTGCACCCGGATCAGAGGGAACGACCGGTGTTGTTTCTGCAGATGCAGAAGTCGGAGATACCGTGAAATTTGGCTCTTTTGTGTCGGGGGCTGACCAGGAAGAATCCTCTCTTGAGTGGATGGTTTTAGAAAAGCAGGACGACAGGGCTCTTCTGATCAGCAAGTACGGGGTGGACTGCCTCCCCTATAATGATCAATGGGTTAAGACAACCTGGGCGGATTGTTCCCTGCGTTCCTGGCTCAACGATTCTTTCCTTGAGGAAGCCTTTTCTTCCGATGAAAGAAAGAGCATTATTACTAAGTCAGTTGTCAACCGCGACAATGGCGGAAACTCCGGCGGGGAGATTACGGAAGACCAGGTGTTCATCCTCGATATAAAGGAACTGGAAAATTATTTTTCTTCTGACGAAGACAGGAAGATCATGCCAACTGAGTACGCGCAAAACAAGGGAGCCTTCGTAGACACGCAGAATCAAGCCTGCTGGTACTGGGTCAGAAATCCCGGAGATGATGCCAAATACGCAGCATATGTAAACTGCAAGGGCGATATCCTCCACCGCGGAAATCTGGTATTCGGGAACACCTTTGCCGTGCGCCCTGCTATCTGGGTGTATACGGAGTGAATGATCGATCATGTCATTGGTGTGTCATAGGGTGTCATAGGGGTGTGTCATAGGGACGGTCCTTTTGTATCTGTCCCCCTGTTTTTACCCTGTTGATTTTGTGAATTGTTGGGAACGGCCTGACATTACCCCGGAGGCAGAAATACCTGCCGGGGTAATTTCTCACAAATCACAAAATCTGATAAAGAAAAACATGGGGACGGAAACAAAAGGACCGTCCCCATGTTTTTTTACACTCATTTTTGCAGCAGGGGAGTCAGCCCGCCCTTTGCCAGCACAGTCAGGCGTCTGGTGGCGCGGGACATCGCAGTATAGAGGCGGTGTCGGGTAAGTGCGGTATCAGGATAGATATCCGCGTCGGCATCCGGCAGGATCACGCCGTCAAATTCCAGGCCTTTTGCGTGGGCCAGTGTAATGAGAAAGACGCCTTTTTCCGGCAGGCTGTCACCGGAACGGATGACGGGGATCCGGCAGTCCTGCGAAAGCATTGCGGCGGTCTTTTCCAGGCTTCGGGCGCCTGCGCAGAGGACAGCGGTGAGCCCCTCTTCTTTTTCCGCCTGTTGTATTGCCCGAAGGAGATTACCCGCGTGCTCTTCCTGAGTCTTCCCGATGCGGAAAACCGGCTCGGTGCCGGAGGGCTGCACAGAGGAGACGAGGATCTGTTTTTCTTTTGGAAGAAGGCCTGCGAAAAGGGCTGTGATCTCGGGGGAAGAGCGGTAACTGGTGGTCAGTTGAAGCTCCGACACGCGGCCGGGTTTTCCCGCACCCCCTGCGGGGCCGGGGCCTGGAACCGGCGCGTCCTCAAAGAGGTCGTGGATCTCTGCAAAGGTCGCGGTTCCCTCCCGGATCGCCTGGAATTCGTCTCCGAGGAGCATAAATCTTGCCCTGGGGAAATATTTTTTCAGCACCATGAGCTGGGCTGCGGTGTAGTCCTGCACTTCGTCCACCATGACATATTTGGTGTGCAGATCCTTCTGCCCGGTGAGAAGCATTTTGAGATAAAGCCATTCGACAGCGCTCAGTCTCTTTTTGCCCAGGAGCCGCTTGCCGATCTTTCCGATATCGAGCCACTGGCAGGTGTTGATCGCGTGGAAGGCGCCGCCGTACTGACTCTGGATGCGGTTTTCCTCCGCAGGACTGCCGTCGTTCAGGAAATCCCCACTGCCGGCTTTACCCGCGACGTTACCCGTGACGGAAAATGAGTCGGAGCCGTCCTCCTTATCTGCCAGTAAATTCCCGGCGGGATCGTTTTTCGCATCATCGCGCTCTTTGCGGCGGATCTCTGCTTTTGCCTGTTCCTTCAGTTCATCGAGGACGATCTGGACCAGGCGCTCGCCGGTGGGGATATTTTCATGCGAAGCAAGGAGGGCTGCGATCCTTTCGGGAGAAAGAATCTGTATGTTTTTCTGATGAATTGGCCGGAGATCTCCCGGCTCCAGACGCAGGGCGGGGAGAGTTTCCTCGATCTGCCGGAGGGTCTGCGGGAGAGTCTTTCCTGTTCCTCCTTCTCCGCCCTGTCCGGACAGAAATCCCTTCGAGACGCCCGCCATGGACAAAAATTCTGTCCAGGTCAGGGAGACCGGGTTCATCTCGCCCATATCGGGCAGGACCTGGTCGATATAGCTGCGGAAAATGGGGTTGAGGGTCATCAGGACAACTTCATCTGGACGGAGGGTATCCCGCTGACGGTAAAAAAGCCAGGCGATGCGCTGCAGGAGGACACTTGTCTTGCCGCTTCCTGCGATGCCGTTGACAAGCAGGACAGGGACATTTTCATGGCGCACGACCGCGTTCTGCTCCTTCTGGATGGTTGCCGTAATCGCCTGCATCTTGTCACTGCGCTGCCGAGTGAGAGACCGGATGAGGAGCGGATCCTCTATAGCGATCTGTGTGTCAAAAAAGCTCTGGAGCCGGTCGCCGGAAAGGACAAACTGCCTCCGGAGCAGGAGTTCGACATCGATCCGGTGCCCGTCCACAGTATAAAAAGTCTGCCCGTTATCCTGGTTGTAGTAGGTCTCCGCGACGGGGGAGCGCCAGTCGATCACCAGCGGTTCCACCACATTTTCAGAGATCCCGGCACTGCCGATATAGTACTCCTCAGGCTCTTCATCGGGCTCATAGCGAAGCTGCACTTTGGCAAAATAAGGTGCCTTGAGCAGGTGCTTTACGCGGGTGAGCTCCTCCTGGGCCGCGTCCCGGGTGATGTTATAACGGTCTATGGTGTGGTTCATGACCTCGAACTCGATATAGGTCTCCATGGACTCGGTGTCGCCGTCAAAGTTCAAAGCCAGATTTTCGCGAATCTCCCGCTTTTCCGCCGCAGCCTGCGCCGCGATGGAGTCGATCTTCTCCTCCAGCTCCCTTTCCATTTTTTTCAGCTTTTCAACGGTCAGAGAGAGATGCGCCTGCTCCTCTTTAAAGGTTTCGGACCTTTCCTGCAGCAGATCGTCCGTCAGATCATCCGTCAGAACGTTCATCTGATTGTCCGCCAGATCATCTGCCAGATTGTCCGTCTCCTGCGAAGGCCTGTCCGGACCTGTCGAAACGGTGCCGCTGATACCTGCGGGAAAATCATCTCTGGAAAAATCATCGGAGGCTCCGTTCCCGTAGATACCTTTTCTGGAGACATCATCACCGGAGACTCCGTTCCCGGAACCGCCATCTCTGGAGATACTTTTCCCGGAGGCGGCATTTCCGTAAACTCCATCATGGGAGACTCCGTTCCCGGAGCCGCCTTCACCGGAAACACCATCTGCAGAAATACTGATCTCCGGAGTAGATGTATCGGAAAGGCGCTCTCTGGCCTGGGCGGAAAGCATATTCATCGATGAGTAATCGGATCTGTGTTTCAAGGAAATCCCCCTTCTTTTACAATTTTTCTAATTGACAACATTCTGCGGATGGCCCTCAATATAGCTTTTGACGTTATCTACAGTGATGTCCATGATGCGCTGGCGCGCGGCCTGCGCCGCCCAGGATATGTGGGGCGTGATGATCGTGTTCTTTGCAGTCTTGAGCGGGTTGTCAGGCCTGATCGGCTCAGTGGAAACGACATCGAGGCCTGCTGCAAACACTTTTCCGCTGTTCAGGGCGTCGGCCAGGTCCTGCTCGACGACCAGCTGGCCGCGGCTGTTGTTGATCAGGATGACGCCGTCTTTCATTTTGGCGATGTTGTCCTTATTGATGATTCCTTCGGTGGAAGGGAAGAGCGGGCAGTGCAGGAAAATGACGTCGGACCGGGCAAAAAGCTCGTCCAGCGTCACATATTCGGCGACCTGACGGCCTGTTTCCGATTCGACCGCGTCATAGGCCAGAACCTTCATGTTCATGGCATTCAGGATCTTCGCCGTTGCCTGACCGATGCGGCCAAGACCGATGATGCCGGCGGTCTTACCATAGAGCTCAATCAGGGGATAGTCCCAATAGCACCAGTCATCATTGTTCTCCCAGGCGCCGGCCTTGACGGTTTGGTCGTGGTGACCGTAGTGCGAGCAGATCTCCAGAAGCAGGCCGACCGCATACTGGCCGACAATCTGGGTTCCGTACGTGGGAACATTCTGCACGATGATCCCCTTTTCCTTCGCGTATTCATAATTTACGACATTATACCCGGTCGCGAGAACCGCAATAGCTTTCAGGTTGGGGCATGCGTCGATGGTTTCTCTGGAAATCGGAGTCTTGTTGATGACCGCGACCTCTGCGCCCCCGATGCGCTCTGCGATCAGAGGGGATTCCTGATAAGCGGTTCTGTCGTAGACCGTCAGATCCCCGAGTTTTTCCAGCTCTCCCCAGCTCAGATCACCGGGATTCTCTGTATATCCATCCAAAACAACAATTTTCATACATATCTCCCTCTTAATCACATCTTCTCTCTATGTATTATTATAATTGCCTTCTATGTATTGCTTATAACTGCTGCATTGCTTACAGGATATTTCTGCTATGTGGTATTTCCGTTACAGGGCATTTCCCTTGCATGATATATCCGTGGTATTTCTGTGTTTTCGGCCCACTCACTTTTGAACCTGATCTTCCAATATTCTCCATACCCTGTGCAGGAGTTACATGCATGTTCTATTGTACTCCATTTTCTGGCTGCTTTCGAGGGGGTCATGCCTGTTTTTCTTTTTCACATTTTCTACGGTTTTCTCACTTTATTTTTCCATCACCTATGTTTCTAAAAGCGAAGCGACCGAGGCATCGAAAAAGGGAAAGGTCACCCCATCGGGCTGGAGATCAAAGCGACAAGAGCAGATGGCAGAAAAAAGGTCACCCATGTTTCCCCAAAGCGAAGCATAAAATAGATATGTACAGAATCAATCTATAGTGAAATGATCTGTGAAATGATCTGTGAAATGATCTGTGAAATGATCTGTGAAATGATCTGTGAATTGATCTGTGAACTAATCTGCGAACTGATCTGTAAACTGAACTGTGACTGATCCGCATCGAACTGATATGGAATCAGCGGTCTTTGTTGTGTATAATGGTAAAACAATCCAAGATACCTGACAGAGGCAGCATACATTCTGCATCGGGATGACACGCAGAACAAAGCCGCAGAACAGAACAACAGTATTTTTCTGCTTTCTGCAGCCTTCAATTTGCTTTGCGATAATCCGGAGAACATATATGATAAAAAACAAAAAAAAAATGACCGGCAACCTTCTGCTGACGCTGACGGCGCTCATCTGGGGAATGGCGTTCGTCTTTCAGCGCAAGGGAATGGAATCTATTGAACCGATCACCTTTACCTCCGCCAGAATGGCTCTGGCGGCTGTTGCGGTAAGTATTGCGGCGTTAATATTTACTAAAAAAACTGCTGCGGAAACTGCCCCGTTTTCTGAATCGGAAGGAACACTTTCCGAACCGGAAATAACGTTTTCTGGGGCAGAAAGAACTTTTTCTGAACCGGAAGGAACACTTTCCGAACCGGAAATAACATTCGCTGAAAGGGAAAGAGAAACCCGCCGGAAAAACACAGTTCTCGGCGGTATTTGCTGCGGGTCATTTCTGGCCTGCGCCAGCATTTTCCAGCAGATGGGCATTGTCTATACGACGGCGGGAAAAGCCGGTTTCATCACGGCAATGTATATGATCATAGTCCCGGTGATAGGTTTTGTCCTTTTTAAAAAGAGAAACACCTGGCTTGTCTGGCTGGCGGTCCTGATCGGTGTGGCCGGGATGTACCTCCTGTGCATGACAGAAGGATTTACCCTGACACGCGGGGACACACTGGTCTGTATCTGCGCGGTGCTTTTCAGCGGCCATATCCTGTGCTGCGACTATTTTGTTCAGAGGGGAGAGGCAATCTGGATTTCCGCCATTCAGTTTGTCACATGTTCCGCGCTTTCTGCTGTCACCGCCTGCATCCTGGAGAATCCGACCTGGGAAAAGGTCTTCTCGGCTGCCATCCCGATTCTCTACTGCGGGATACTCTCGGGAGGTGTCGGATATACACTGCAGATCATAGCGCAGAAGTTTACGGATCCGACAATTGCGTCACTTTTGATGAGCCTGGAGTCTGTGTTTGCGGTGCTGGCCGGAGCGATCCTCCTGGGCGAACGCATGACGCTGCGCGAAATGGCAGGCTGCGTGGTCATGTTTGTTGCTATTATTCTGGTCCAGATTCCTCTTCCTGATCCCTTCAGCAGAGAATCAGTCTGATGAGCAGAATACTGGATAATATCCCGCATAATCAGGAAAATGTGCTGCCGACAGACGTTAACCCCTGATTTTAGTTTCAAGTTACAAAATGACCGGCTGACTTTGTCAGAATCGGACGGTCATTCCTGTGACTTCAATTCAGAGCTGGCTCTGAATTGTTTCTTCCTCCTGAAAACAGGGTTGCTGTCACATGTCTGTTTGTCTTATTATAAAGGAAATGTTATAGAGGAAAAAATAAAAGGATGGGCTATGATAGCAGGATTAAGACACAGGCTGGTTCATGACTATGATGGTACGAACTGGAACATAATTGTCGCGGTGGTTTTTGATGAACTTCCGGTTTTTGTGAACCAAATTGAAAAACTATTGTGAGCCACTATATTCGTTGTCGGACGCAATAGACCGGATAACTTGCCCTGGATGTCAGCCAATCAAAAGCGATTGTCTGCAAGACTAGCCGCTCATCTTGTCGGGACGGGGCGGCTATTTCTGTGTCTTTGATTCAGAGTTGCTTATTCCTCATTTCACTGGATTCATTGGGGGTTTTTCCCTGATTGTGAATAGATAAATGCAAATAGATAAATGCAAATAGATAAATGCAAATAGATAAATGCAAATAGATAAATGTGAACAGATAAATGTGAACAGATGGTTATGAACAGGCGATGTACCCGCGGACAACACTCTGGCTGGCCGGGGTTTTACGCACCGTTATCGATAATAATATTTTCATAACACATAACAGAAATAGGCGGACAGATGTTTTTTTCAACACAAAACAAACAACAAAAGGAGCCCCGGGAGATTACCCTGAGACGTAACCAGGACACGCTGATCATTGTCGGGACAGGTGTCATCATTTTCGGGCTATGGAGCCTTCTGAAAGCAGTGTTTACTCTCCTGCTGAATATGGGGAGCATGTATGACATGATTATGCAGGAGGATACTCTGGTGGGGAGGATCGCTGCCTCTGTTGCGGTGGTCCTGGTTTTGTTAATTGATCTGGGACTTCGTCTGTTTGTGGGCATGTCCGCGATCTCAGTGGGAAGAGGGGGAAAGAGCAGGTTTGTTTTTGTTGCAATAGCCCTGTTCCTGGCTTTTTCTTCGGCAACTCTGGTAACTGCACAGATCAGGGCGATCGTGACAGGGGAGAGGGTCGCAACGATCTCTCATGTAACGGCTGCCGTAGAGCTCACTTCCCTGATCACCCTGACACAGCTGATCAACTCTGCAATGGCCATCAGAGGCATCCGCAAAGAATTAAAGAAGCAGGGAAAAAGCAATGCAGCTTGATTTTCATTACTATGCGACATACTGCGCCGCTTTTCTGGCGGGCTATACTCATGAAGAGAGTCTCGAGATTTGTTACAGTGCCCAGATGGTAGACTGCTGTTCACGCAGCTTCCTTTCCAGGATCAAAGGACCCAGGGCCGCAGCCACGACCCAGGAGAAACTGGAGCTCGTGGATGCAAAGGCAGATATCCTGAGTCTGCAGGAAATGACCAGGATATGGGCTTCATTTCATTTCCTGCCCAGAGACCTGTATGCGGAGACCGGGAAATGGACCGCAAAGAGTTACCGGAACAAATACAGGCTGATCTGCGGCCCCAACGGCGAGCTCGTGTCCGACACGGTCGAACTGGCAAAAAACGACGGCAGCCTGCAGGCGGTCGGAATCGCCATGCATATCCTTGCGGATACCTGGGCCCATCAATTCTTTGCCGGCACACCGTCCCTGGTCATCAACAATACCAATCCCGTCTTTTTTGAACTGATTCCGGATCCTGCCGCAGAAACATTTTCCCCGCTGCAGGAGAAAAAAGATCAGAATCCGCCTGCAAAAACATTTTCTCCGCTGCAGGAGAAAAAGGATCAGAATCCGCCTGCAGAAACACTTTCCCCGCTGCGGGAGAAAAAAGATCAGAATCCGCCTGCAGAAACATTTTCCCCGTCGCAGGAGAAAAAGGATCAGGACAAAGAGAAAGCCGCTGAACACATCATATTTTTCAACGAAGAAGGGACTGCCACCCATATCCATCTCCCTGACGGAAGACATTGTACCCTCCTTCCGATAAAGTTCATCCACAATCCCGGTCAGGAGGATGACCCGGAGCATCAGATCTATATCAATACCTTCTATCAGGTGAGGGAGAATTCCCCCATGAACCTCGGCCACGGGAGGGCGGGGCACCTGCCGGATTACAGCTATGCCCGGTACCGGTATATGCCTGCCTGGGGAAATTATGCGGAAATCGTCAAAGACAATCCATCGGATTATTACCATGCCTTCTGTCAGATGATCTACGCGATGAAATATCTGCGCGGGTCCTGTGACACCTTTGAAAGAAAGAAATATGACACAGAAGCCGTGGCGCCGTGGGAGCCCGGGATCAGACAGATCCTCGAAAAGAGACAGACTGATGCCTCTGCAGACTGGAAAGCGTTCGCGCAGGAACTATCAGGCAGAGAGATCGAGGATTTTGATCAGGAGGCTTATACGCGGGAATACACCTTTGCTCCCGAAGAGACCCGGGATGATACTTTTCTGGGGAAATTCATCCTGGCCGCCATGGAACAGAAGAGTATGGTGACCAACAAGATCTTCAAATCTGGAAATATGCTCGCCGGCTTTTCCATTGATTTCAGACAAAAAGGATTCAAAGGGATCAAGGATTTCATGAAGTTGGTGGAAAAGGATGACAGGAGGAAAGCATGAGCACTCTTCAACGGATCGAATATTCACTGGCAGGCCTGGTGAGAGTACTGTTCGGCATATTCATGATCTATAAGCCCTTTGAATCCTATGTCCCGATCGCCAGGATCCTTGTGGCAGTCCTGGTTCTGATGGGACTGAGAAATCTGCTGTACTACGTGCTGATGGCCCGGCATATGGTCGGAGGAAAGATGATCCTCTTTATCGGCATGCTCTTCATGGATTTCGGGATATTCTCCTATTCCCTGGTCGAGAGGCCAAAGCTGTTCCTCATCAGCTACCTGATCGTCTCCCACTTCTTCTGGGGAAGCCTCAATATCATAAAAGCGGTCGTGGAAAAAAGAAACCTCACGCCGACCTGGAGGAGAGACTGCATGCAGGGAATTCTCCACATGCTGATCATGGCGGCAGCCATCCGATACGCCTCTTCCGTCCGCAGGCTCGTTATTTTATTCTGCGCCGGAATCATATACTCCGGAATTGTCCACATTGTATCGGCCTTACGCAGCACCGCAATCGTGTATATCCAGTAAGGTTGGATACTATAAACAGTACCTTAAATATCTCCTTCCACTTTGCTGCTTTCGGCATTTATTCGTATAGATTTCGTATAGATCATAATCAAAAAAAGCTGATAATCCTCTAAAAACAGGTCATAAAACGATATTTCAGAGAAATATAGCACATTTTATACGCATATTTCTCTGAAATTGTTGTGGTGCCCTTCGCCGCCGGCTGTCAACAGAATCAGGACAGCGCATCAGTGAAGTAACTGAGAAGGTGACTGAAAAGGTATCTGAAAAGATATCTCAAAAGGCAACTGAAAAAGTAACTGAAAAAGTGAATGAAAAAGGCAACTGAAAACGCTGAAAACACTTATGGAATTACAAGAACATTGTTCAGGAGATGTGCTATACTGTACTCTCAACTGATTTTATCCAGGCAAACGATGAGGGGAATAAAAGCTGATGCTCAGGAAAAAGCTGTATACACAAATCTTGTCTATATTTTTTACAATGCTGATTTTCACGGCAGCCTGCGGCAGAACCGGCAGAGCAGATGAGAGCAGACCGGATGAAGGGGGAACCCCCGGTCTGTCTGCTGAATCTGTGACTCTCTCTGAGTCCGTGCCTGTGACAGAAGCGGATGCCGCTGCTTTCCCTAAAACCTGTAAACCTGCCTTTTTTTCGTTTTCAGGCGGAACAGGCAAAGTAACCATCACTTGCCCTGAAGTAACGATCAACAGCCAGACAAGCAATCAAATAAGCAATCAAATAAGCAGCCAGACAAGCACCCAGATAAACGGCCAAATATCAGACGGGGAAAAGGATAAAAATAGGGATAAAATTGCGGAAGCAGTCCTTGTCTTCAGCAGTCCCCACTATGAATGGGTAAAATCGGATGGGATCGAGTATCTCCCGGATAATACAGAGGAATCCAATAGAGAGACATCAATCTTTACCATTCCCGTCCTCCTGGATGAGGAGATGAAGATCAGTGCGCTGACGACGGCAATGTCGGAGCCTCATGAAATCGAATACACGATTTTTATCAGCCTGAATGAGGAAACGCAGGATTCCCCAAATACAGACGCGCTTGAAAATATTGACACATCTGAGAAAACAGACGCACCTGAAAAAGCAGATGCTTCTGAAGAAACAGACGCACCTGAAAAAGCAGATGCTCCTGAAGAAACAGACGCACCTGAAAAAGCAGATGCCCCTGAAGGAACAGACACATCTGAGAAAACAGGTGCACTCGAAAAATCTGAAACCAGTATCCTCCCGGATAGCGAAGATGAGGAAATCTATGAACGGGAAAAGCCTGAAAGCCACACAGCACCGGAGATTCCGGGCCTGACTTTTGTCTCGGAGAAAGAACTGGCTTATGCGGAGGCCTTCGCAGTCTACAATTACAGAGCTGCAGAGTCGGGGATCGCCCAAGACGCAGTTTCCAATAATACTCCAGGCGGCGTTACCATAGATTCTGCGGGAGACACTTCCGGAAATATTACTACAGATGCTGCTTCAGATTCTTCCACAGACGGACTTTTCCGTCTGATCGATGTGTACGGAAATGGCGGCGCACGCTACCTGCTCGTGCCTGAAGGCGCAAAAATACCAAAAGAACTGCAGAAAGCGCTGCAGCAAGAGCAGCAGAAAACACCGCAGAAAGAACAGCAGAAAACGTTACAAAACGAGCAGCAGAAAACACCGCAGCAAGAGCAGCAGAAAGCGCTGCAGCAAGATCAGCAGGAAACCCTGCGCGGGGAAAAGGATTCCCCGGCAAACATAAACATAAACACAAACACAGACAGTTCCGCAATAACCGGGAAAATCACGGTTTTGCAGGCACCGCTGGATAACCTCTATGTCGCCGCGACTTCCTCCATGGCCCTTTTTGACGCAGCGGGCGCGATCAGCCAGGTGAAGCTGACCGGTACAGATGCAAAGGGATGGTATATCGATGCCCCCAGGCAGGCACTGGAAAACGGAAGCATGGTCTATGCCGGCAAGTACAGCGCACCGGACTACGAGCTTCTGACAGTCTCCGGATGTGACCTCGCAGTCGAGTCAATGATGATCCTGCACACGCCCGAGGTTAAAGAAAAACTGGAGGAGCTTGGCATCCCGGTCTTCATTGACACCTCCAGTTCAGAAACCCATCCCATGGGCCGGACCGAATGGGTGCGCCTCTACGGTATCCTGACCGGACACGAAAAAGAAGCGGATGAGTTTTTTGAAAAACAGATTGAAATATTTGCAGAGTCGGATTCCTATACCGATACCGGGAAAACGACGGCATTTTTCTCAATCACTTCCAACGGAAATGTAATCGTGCGCGCCGCTGACGACTACATACCTAAAATGATCAGCCTGGCCGGCGGACACTATATTTTTACGGATCTGACAAAAGGGACCGGAAACAGCGCCTCCGTCCGCCTGTCCATGGAGGACTTCTACAACACCGCAAAGGATGCGGATTACCTCATCTACAACGCCACCATTGAGAAGCCGGTGGGCAGTATCCGTGAACTTTGCAGCAAATTCGCCCTCCTTTCAGAGTTTAAGGCAGTGCAGGAAGGACACGTCTGGCAAGTCAGGAGCAGCCTCTACCAGTCCCCGGACATTGCCGCCCGGATGATCACCGACCTCCGGCGCATGCTGACAGAACAAAACGGAACAGAAATGACTTTCCTGGAACCGGTCAGTGACTGAAAAGCAGGAAGGGGACGGTTCTTTGTCTCCTTTTCTCCAGCCTCCCACATTGGCTGGTTTTCGGACGGTCTGCCCTGTCACGGAAAAAGAAAAAAATCCGATAAATGCTGTGCCGCTGTCCCGCTTTATGCGGCTCAGGCATCTTTTACACGTACATCACTTACAAATTACATCGCTTACAAATTACATCACTTACAGATTACATCACTTACAAATTACATCACTTACAAATTGCATCACTTACAGATTGCATCACTTACAGATTGCATCACTTACAAATTACATTACTTACAAATAAAGAATGGATGAATATGAATCAGAAAAGACTTGATCGAATCAATGAACTGGCGCGCAAATCAAAAAGTGTCGGTCTGACAGAAGAAGAGAAGGAGGAACAGAAGGTTCTTCGTCAGGAATATCTTCGTGATTTCAGGGAGGCTCTTCGCGGGCAGATTGAGAATATAACGATCGTGGAACCGGATGGGAGCCTTACTCCGGTCAGGACTTTGCGGAAAAAGAAAAAATAGAATCGAAATAATCAAGCATTGCAGGTAAGAACTGAAAAATGAGTGGTACAGAGAAGACAGTTTCAGCGCGGAGGCTGCGTTATACGGTGGTTTTCACCATGCTCGCAGCAGCTATTCTGATCGTCACGGTTTTAAATATAAATACCGGCAGTGTGCATATCCCTGCGGGGAGGATCCTTCGGATCCTGTTTACCGGCCGGGGGGAGACCAGTGAAGTCGGCATTATCTGGAAGATCCGTATGCCGCGGATCCTGCTGTCAGCAGTGCTGGGCGGAGGGCTTGCCCTCTCCGGTTTTCTGCTGCAGACTTTTTTTGGAAACCCTATAGCAGGTCCCTTTGTGCTGGGCATTTCCTCAGGGGCAAAAATGTGTGTTGCCCTGGTGATGATCGCCCTGCTCGGAAGATTCGGCGAAGTGTCTTCATGGATATTGATTCTGGCAGCTTTTGCGGGCGCCATGCTTTCGACTGCTTTTATTCTCGTGGTCTCACGTTCCGTCCGGCATATGGCCGGCCTGCTCGTCGCTGGTATTATGATCGGATATATCTGCAGCGCGGTGACAGAGTTTCTCATCACTTTCGCGGAGGATTCCGACATCGTAAATCTTCACGGTTGGTCTCAGGGAAGCTTTTCCGGCGCAAACTGGTCCAGCACAGGAACAGCGGCTCTCATCACCGGGACCGCCTTTGTCTGCGTCTTTTTTCTCTCCAAACCGATCGGTGCCTATCAGATGGGAGAGGCCTACGCGCAGAGCATGGGCGTGAACATCCGCCGCTTCCGCGTGGCTCTGATCCTGCTTTCCGGCATCCTGTCTGCCTGCGTCACCGCCTTTGCCGGACCGGTATCCTTTGTCGGCATCGCCGTGCCTTTTCTGGTCAAACAGGCCCTGGGAACCTCGAAACCTATCGTCGTCATCCCTGCGGCCTTTCTGGGCGGCGCTGTTTTCTGCATGATCAGCGACCTGATCGCCCGCATGGCCTTCGCCCCGACGGAACTCAATATCAGCACAGTGACCAGCGTGCTCGGTGCCCCGATCGTCATTTACATGCTGATCAGGAAGAAACGTGCTTTTTAAAGAAGCTTCGCATTAAAGGTTGTTAAATATGTCAGGAGTTCATTTACATCTGCACCAGCTGGCGGTCGGCTATAACGGTCGCGCCTTGATCCACGGAATCGAGATTGGCGTGCGGCGCGGCGAGATCGTGACGCTGATTGGCCCAAACGGCGCGGGAAAATCGACGATCCTCAAAAGTATCACCCGTCAGCTGGAACCGATTGACGGGAAAGTCCTGCTGGAGATGAAAAATCTCCTGCAGTTTACCCCCGGAGAGCTGGCCCGGCGCATGGCTGTAGTGCTTACGGGACGGATCCAGACCGAACTGATGACCTGCCGCGATGTGACAGCGATGGGAAGATATCCCTATACCGGGTGGCTGGGCATCCTTTCTCCGCATGATGAAAAAAAGGTAGATGAAGCTCTGGCCGCAGTGCATGCGGAACATCTGGCGGAGCGTCCCTTCGACGCGGTCAGCGACGGCGAACGGCAGCGGATTCTCCTTGCCCGCGCGATCTGCCAGGAACCGGAGATCATTGTCCTTGACGAACCGACCTCCTTTCTGGACATACGACACAAGCTGGAACTCCTTTCAATCCTCCACAAAATGGCAAAACAGGAGCAGATCACGGTCGTCATGTCCCTGCATGAGACAGATCTCGCGATGAAAATTTCCGACCGGATCATATGCGTCAAAGGAGACCGGATCTTTGCCTGCGGTGCGCCGGGAGAGGTCCTGAACGACGAAGCGATCCGGCAGCTTTACGACCTTGACCCTGCCCTTGGTCGTTTTGATACACAGACAGGAAGCCTGGAACTGAATTTTGTAAAAAACCGGAAACCAGGGGAAGATAAAGATAATGAGAAAGATAAAGATAATGAGAAAGATAAAGACACAGTAGTTAAAGGCTGGGAAGACAAAGAAAAGGGAGACAAGAATAAAGAAGGGAAAGATAGTAAAGGCAAAGATAAGGAAGACAAAAATAAAGAAGAAAAAGGAATATCCGCCCCCCGCGTCCTGATAGCTGCGCCGGGCAGCGGCAGCGGCAAGACGCTCGTTACCTGCGGGATCCTGAGGCTTTTGCAGAAAAAAGGCTTCAGTCCCGTTGCCTTTAAGTGTGGTCCTGACTACATTGACCCCATGTTCCACCGGCAGGTACTCGGAATACCGTCCAGAGACCTCGACACCTTCTTTTCCCCGGACGGTCAGACCCTTGAAATCCTGCAGAAGGCAGTCAGAAAAAATAAAGCAGACATCGCAATCATAGAAGGCGTTATGGGATATTTTGACGGAACCGGCAAAACCGGGATGGAAGCATCTTCCTTTGACCTGGCAATGCAGACACAGACTCCGGTCATCCTGCTTGTCAACGCGAAAGGCATGGGCCGTTCCATTGTCTCCCTGATTAAAGGCTTCTGTGATTACGAAATCAGAGCGGCAGAAAAGCTGCCGATACTGGCGGCAGATAAGAGAGCAGAAAAACCAGCAGAAAAACGAATAGGAGAACTAATAGAAGAACCGATAGAAGAATCAATTGAAGAATCATCAATAGATGAATCAGTAGATAAATCAGTAGATAAAACACCAAATAAAACAACAGATAAAACAACAGTTAAAACAGCACACACGTCCCCCGGGAAAATCCGCGGCGTTATCCTCAACTGCATTTCCCCGGGAATGGCTCCGGTCATGAAAAAATGGATCGAAGAGGAGACCGGATTGAGTGTCGTAGGCTATCTTCCTCAGGATACATCTTTCTCTTGGGGCAGCCGGCATCTGGGACTGATGCAGCCGGAAGAGATTGCAGATTTTCAGGAGCAGATCGACCGCCTGGCTGATAAGCTGGAGACGACCCTGGACACGGAACTCCTGCTGAAGATCGGGCGCGAAGTCTCTGAATCAGGCTGCCCTGTTCAGGAAGAATCCTCAGAACAAAACCCGGAAACAAAAAAGTCCCTGTCTGTCAGTCTGGTTCAGGAAGAACTCGCAGAACAAAACCTGAAGCCAGAGAAAAACTTACGATCCAGTCCTGTCCGGATTGCAGTGGCCCGCGATGAGGCATTCAATTTTTACTATGAGGACAATCTGGAGCTTTTGCAGGAATGCGGTGCGGACCTGATCTTTTTTTCACCGATTCATGACAGCGAACTGCCGGAAGCAGACGGCCTGATTTTGGGCGGCGGTTATCCCGAACTGTATGCCCAATCCCTTGCGGAAAATACACGGATGAAAGAACAGATTCGGACCCGTGTGGCAGAGGGCATGCCGGTCCTGGCAGAATGCGGTGGGTTTATGTATTTGCAGGAATACCTGGAAGTTACTTCAGATGAAAAACAGGCTTCTGAAAAACAGGCCCCTGAAAAACAGGCTCCCGAAAAGCAATATTCTGAAAAACAGAATCTCGAAAAGCAGGATTCTGGAGAACGCGATTCCGCAGAAAAATCAGTCAAACCACTGAGTACGCGGGAACCACAAAAAACACGGGAACCACAGAGAACGCAAAAATATACTATGTGCGGCATTTTAGAAGGCACATGCAAAAAAACTGATCACCTGGTACGGTTTGGATATATCGAGATTTCTCCAAAATCAGAATCAGGTGCCGGAACTGTGATCAGGGGTCATGAATTCCATTACTTTGATTCTACAAACAACGGTGAATACTGTACTGCTGTAAAACCTGGAGGAAAACGCACATGGGACTGTATGATTGTACAGGGAAATGTTGTGGCGGGTTTTCCGCATCTGTATTACAGATCCAATCCTGGATTTATAAATAGATTTCTGGATCGGTGCAGGATGTATTCAGGCTGTAAAATAAGGAAACTGACGGAGAGGATAAAGAGAAGGATAACGAAAAGAGCAACGCAATAGCTGTTTCTAAGCAGGGATAAAACGATGTCATGGTTATGGCTGCGCTAGTGTGACGTCTCAATCATAATTAGAATTAAAATCACCATCTCGTCGCCGCCCGCTGCGTTGTCATCAGTCGTCGATGGGTTCACATCGACTCCTTCTTCCGCCTTGCGGGAACGACGACGATCTGGCAATTTTAACTTCAAAAATGATTGAGACGGCACACTAGGGACGATGTGTCACATTTCTAATCGGTTCCGGGAACTTTACCTTTTGACCAAATCCCTCGCAAAATCTTTACTTATTAGCAAATCCCTCGCAAAATCTTTACTTATTACCGCGCTGCGGGTACAATAAAGTAAAGACAGGGGGCACTTCGAATGTATTCATATGAAAAACTTGAAAAGAAACTGGCTGCCGGGGGATTGAACAAAACAGATTTGACACGTGATCTCAGGATTTCCTCCCGTACAATTGCAAAGATTGGGAAAGGAGAAAAACTTTCTCGTATCGTTTTACATAAAATCGCCGGCTACCTCGCCTGTGAGCCGGATGAACTCTATCAAATCATTTCCGATAATCCGATCCTGCAGTGTCTGCGGGAGGAAAAGGAGGCAAAGCTATCCAGCGGTTTATATCATGAGCTGCAGGTCAGAATGACCTATAATTCTAATCACATGGAAGGCAGTGCTCTGTCTGAAGAGCAGACACGCCTGATCTTTGAGACCAATACCATCGATGCCGATGATGGTATTCCTGTTGATGACATTTTAGAAACAGTACATCACTTTCGGGCAATCGATTATGTAATTGAACACGCTGAAGAAGTATTGACAGAAGACTTCATCAAGGAGCTCCATTACATTCTGAAACATGACACCAAAGCTGCCTCGCTTTCATGGTTTGCGGTCGGCGAGTATAAGCGCAGAGTAAACGTTGTGGGAGGGCATGAGACTACAAAACCCAAAGACGTTCCAGTAAAAATGAAGGAACTGCTGGCCGAATACAATAGAAAAACGAATATTACAATCGAGGACATCATTACATTTCACTCGGATTTTGAACACATTCATCCGTTTCAGGATGGAAACGGAAGGGTTGGGCGGCTGATCGCACTGAAGGAATGCCTTCACTGGAATATCGTTCCCTTTATTATCGAGGATTCAAAGAAGGCTTTTTATTACCGCGGGCTTTCAGAATGGGACATCGAAAAAGGGTATCTGACAGACACATGTCTGGACGGACAGGATACTTTTCACAGACTCCTTGATCTGTTTGATATAGAGGCAGATTGAAGACTGATTATGAAAATATAATTATGAAAATATACTGCTTTGGCAGTTTATTCAACTTTGAGATAACAAATTTTTTACGAGGGAGAAAACACTATGAAAAAAATCGAAACAAAAAACGCACCCGGCGCAATCGGTCCCTATTCCCAGGGCTTTGTGATCAACGGTTTTGTTTTCACATCCGGTCAGATCGCGATCGATCCCGCGACAGGAGAGATGCCGGAAGGGATCGCAGCACAGACAGAGCAGTGCTGCAAAAACGTGCTGGCAATCCTGGAGGCGGCCGGCTCCGGTGCCGGGAAAGTCATTAAAACCACCTGCTTCCTCGCCGAGATTGCTGATTTTGCTGCCTTCAATGAAGCTTATGCCAGGTACTTCACATCTAAACCGGCGAGAAGTTGTGTTGCGGTAAAGGATCTGCCCAAGGGCGCGCTCTGCGAGATCGAGTGCATCGCGGAAGCCTGATGATTCCTGAGAATCAGACTTTTCGACACATATCTGATGAATCCTGAGAATCAGACTTTTCGATACATATCAGATGAATCCTGAGAATCAGACTTTTCGATACATATCAGATGAATCCTGCGCAAAAAGGTATTAATTCAGATATTATCAGTCCTTCCTTTTTATCATGAACCTTTAAATTATGAAGAAGTATGAAAAAATAGAAGATTTATGATAAAATATGAACGTCAGGCGGAATTATGAAAAAAGCTGCATTGTGATCGTACAGGCACAATAGATGTAACCGGATAGATAAAACAGAAAAAAGATATAACAAGAAAGATACAGCAGAAAAAAGATGCAATAGGAAAGATACAGCAGAAAAAAGATGCAATAGGAAAGATACAGAAGAAAAACAACATAAAAAGAAACAGCCGGATGGATACAATTGCATAGATCAGTAACAAAACAGAAAGTAAAAACAAAACTGATTTGAACAAGAAGGAATGCAGTAGAGTGCTATGAAGAAAAACAATCCTTTTACCCTGACGTTTGGAAGAAAACCATCGGAGTATATCGAGAGGTATGAAAACACAGATACGATCATCAGCACTTTTACCGCAGACAATCCCATCAGCCAGGTATATTTGATTGAGGGAATCCGTGGAAGCGGGAAAACCGTTCTAATGACATCGATTGAAAGCCAACTGGCAGCATCACAGGAATGGATAGTTGTGGACCTTAACTCTACCCAGGACCTGATGACTGACCTTGCTGTACGCCTTTCAGATTCCTGTAAAAAGATTCCTGATCTGCGTCATGAAAGTTTCAGTGTATCGGCTGCCGGCTTTGGCTTTAGCCTGGATCGAAGTTCCAGCTTCCATGATTCTGTCAGTGTGATACAGGAGATATTGTCTTCTCTGCAGAAAAAAGGGAAAAAAGTCCTGATTACCATTGACGAAGTGCAGCATGACCGCAACATGCGGCACTTTGCCAGCGAGTACCAGATACTCTTAAGAAAAGACTATCCCGTATTTCTGCTGATGACCGGACTGTATGAGAATATTTATGCTATTCAAAACGATCCTGCCCTGACCTTCCTGCTCAGAGCACCAAAAATCAGACTGACTCCACTCAGTATGCATCAGATTACAAAGCAGTATCAGGATATATTTAACCTTGATTTTGAAGAAGCCAGGGGAATGGCGTATCTGACAAAGGGATATGCTTTCGCCTTTCAGGCGCTGGGCATGCTGTATTACGAATACCGGGAAAAACTGCCTCTGGAGCAGATACTTTTAAAACTGGATGACATCCTGGATGATTTCGTCTACCAGAAAATCTGGGAAGGCCTTTCCGGACAGGAACGCAGAATCGTACGTGCAATGGGAGACACCCCTGTTAAAGTACAAGAACTATGCATCTCAGCAGCTATGACATCCGCTACATTTTCCAAATACAGAGAACGCCTTCTCAGGAGAGGACTGATCGTCGCCCCGCAACATGGATACGTGGCACTGGCGCTCCCGCGATTTTCTTCAGTAGCCCGCGCTTATCAATAACCGTCCACTTGTCTCTCGGGGGGAGTATCCCCCCCTTTTTTACAGAACACGATTGCACGATTGTGCACAAGGATTTACAATATGAGCAAGAGTAAACACGGATGCACATCACAGCACTTGATGCACACGTATGCACAAAGAAGGGGATGACAAAAATGCAAAATCCATTTACCTATACATTTGGAGTCAGGCCCAGAGAATATATACGCAACGAACAATCTGAGGTGATCCTGCAGAATTTTTCTTATGATGACCCCGTAGAAAAAGCATATATGATAACAGGCATCCGAGGCTCCGGAAAAACCGTAATGCTTACTGAGGTTTCCAACCAGATTGGAAGCAGGCAGGACTGGATCGTTATTGATTTGAACCCTTCCAGAGACCTTTTGCAGTCTCTTGGTGCCAGGCTCTATGAACTTCCTTTTATGAAACGCTTTTTTATTGAAGCGAAGATAGATCTCTCTTTGTTTGGACTGGGTGTTTCGATAGAAAAAGGAAACGAGATCTTTGATATCGAATCCGCCATAGAGAAGATGCTGAGAGCTGTGCAAAAGGAAAAGAAAAAAGTACTGATCACGATCGACGAAGCCGGAACTAATAAATCCATGCAGGTATTTTGTCTGACTTTTCAACGTCTGATCCGGGAAAACCTCCCGGTTTATATGATCCTGACAGGATTGTATCAAAATATCCACCACATTAAGAATATGGAGGGATGTACATTCTTACAGCGTGCTCCCTTTATCATCCTCCAGTCTCTGGATCTCAGTGCTATTACGGTCTGCTATAAACGGGTATTTGGAATAACCAAAGAGGAAGCAGTTCGGTTATCCAGACTGACAAACGGATATGCATTCGCATTTCAGGTACTTGGCAAACTGTATTTTGATAAAGCAGACACGACTTCCATAGAAGATATTATTTTGGAATATGAAAGCGAATTGATCATTTACTCTTACAACAAAATATGGTCAGAGCTTTCCGGAAAAGACAGGCTGGTTGTTAAAGGAATGGTAAAATGCGGTGCAGAAGGGACAAATCCCGTGAATCGTCAGGTTCTGATGAACGAGACCGGCTTTTCTTCTTCTATGATGAATCGGTATCAGAGCAGACTAAGAGAAAAGGGAATTCTTGGCGTTTCCTCTGGAATTGAGCGCGGCTACTACCTTACGCTTCCTCGTTTCGGGAATTTTGTTAAGGACTACCATATGGATGAATGAAGCTGCATTTCCGACCGTATAGCAGGCAGAGTAAGCAGGCTGCTCCACTCGGGTTTTTGCGTTGGAAATTACGCAAAAACGCTTCGAATTTCGAGACGGTCTGTAACAGCAGGCCTTTCTCCGATCATCCCCCTGCGGATTCCATATAGAATCCGCAGGGTTCTTTGTGTATAATGAATCATGCATTGTTTATGTCATGGAGGCATAAAGATGAAATGATACATAGTGCCTGATAGTTGTACGGTTAAAGAAATGCCAGTCATCGCAATTGCAGCCCGAAACAGAATATGGATTTTGCTGATTGCGGCCATCGTCGATCTTTCAGTCGGAGATCCGCCCGGACTCTGGCACCCTGTACAGGGCATCGGAGCCCTCATCAGCAGAACAGAATCCGGCCTTCGCCGACTCTTTAAAATCCCCGTGGGAAAAGAGAAACTGTCTCACAACATTAACAACATTAACAATGCTGATAATGCTCGCAGCGCTCAAGACACTCAAGACACTCAAGACAACCAAGACACTCAAAACACTCAACACACACAAAACACTCAAAACACACAAAGCACACAAAACGCTCAAGACACTCAAGACATTCAAAATGCTCAAGATACTCAAAACGCGAGAGAGTCTCGGGAGCGTGCCGCGGGCGGTGTTTTGGTTCTGCTGGTCCTCATTGCCAGTACAGGCCTGGTCCTCCTTCTCCTTGCCCTCTGCCGCAGGATCAACCCCTGGCTCGGGATCATAGCGGAAGGAATCCTCTGCGGACGCCTGCTCGCGCTCCGGAGCCTGAGGGAAGCTGCTTATGCTGTGCGCGACCCTCTGCTGCAGGGAGATGTGGACGGGGCCAGAAGGGCAGTCTCCATGATCGTCGGTCGGGATACAGACCCCCTCAACGCAGAAGGCATCGCCAAAGCCGCTGTGGAAACCGTTGCTGAAAACACCTCCGACGGCGTGACTGCTCCTCTTTTTTATATGATTTTGTTCGGAGGCATCGGAGGGATTTTCTACAAAGCCGTCAACACCATGGATTCCATGATCGGTTATAAAAATGACCGCTACCGCTTTTTCGGAACCGCTGCGGCAAGGCTCGATGACGTCATGAACTACATTCCGTCCAGACTCTCAGCTTTGCTGATGATCCTGACCTGTGCGGTGCCCTTCAAAGGGATATCCAATCCTCAGAGCCCAAAAGGTATATTTCAAAGTAAATCACGGGGCAGATTAAAAGAAGAATCGCCGGACAGCCAGCAAGGGGAATCACAGGACAAAGTACGAAAGGAATTGCCGGACATGCGCGCCGCCTTTCGAATCTGGCGAAGAGACAGGAGGAAGAGCCCCAGCCCCAATTCCGCCCAGACAGAATCCGTCTGTGCAGGTGCCCTGCATCTGCGCCTGCTCGGAGACACCTGGTATTTCGGGAAACTCCACCATAAGGCTGAAATCGGTGACGGAGACCGGACTGTAGAGCCGCATGATATCACCCGCGCAGTCTCTTTAATGGTCCGCACCTCCCTTTTGCTCTATGTGATTGGAACAGCTGTCCTGCTGGCCCTGATTAAGTTATTGTGCTGGCCCTGATTGAGTTGTCCCGCCGGGCCCCGACTGCGATTGCCTCTAAAGCAATACCCTGAAAAATGCCTTTACAGAAATACTCTGAAAAAAGGCTTTACAGCAATACCTGAAAATAAGCGGTTTCAGAAAATCAGTAGAACCAGGAGATTTATGGAATGCTGACCTCTTTTTTCATGGCTTTTTCTTTATATTCCAGAATACCGGTTCCCCAGACAGAGTGGAATGAAAAAAGCATGCGCTGGTGTATTTGTTTTCTTCCCGCGGTGGGCGCAGCCATCGGGGCAGCCCAGGGCCTTCTGTACTGGCTGCTGGCACATCTGTCCGCCGGCGCGGTCTTTTGCGGGGCTGCCTTCACAGCTCTTCCGGTCCTTTTGTCCGGGGGCATTCATCTGGACGGATTTCTGGATACCTGCGACGCGATCCATTCCTATGGAACACGTGAAAAACGGCTGGAGATCCTCAAAGACCCCCACGTCGGCGCCTTTGCGGTAATCGGCGGCCTTGTCTGGTTCACCCTCCAGCTGGGTGTGTGGTCAGAAGCCCAAAACCGGACCATTGTCCCGCTCTGCATCACCTTTGCCCTGTCCCGTGCCCTCAGCGCATTTTCCGCATTGTTTTTTCCAAAGGCAAAAAAAGACGGCATGCTCCGCCAGGAGACAGACCCTGCCGCGAAAAGCTCCGCCGCTGCCATGGCGGCAGTATCCCTTGCACTAGCCGCCGTAATGATATACACGGGCGGCCTGCCCGGCGCTGCCGCTGTATTGGCTTCTGTTCTCACACTGGCCTTTTACTACCGAATGGCCGTCACAGTCTTCGGAGGAATCACAGGTGATCTGTCCGGATGGTTCACCCAACTGTGCGAACTGGTGACCGGCGGAGCCATCGTCATCACCGCAGCGGTTCTGCGATGAAAATACTTCCTTAAGGTGCTGCCGGAGTCGTCGCTGTAGTGACATCACTGCAGCGATTCTACGATAAGAAAGACATCCTTAGAGTGCCACCGGACAGAGTGCCACCGGACAGAGTGCCACCGGATAGAGTGCCACTAGATAGAGTTTTACCAGATAAAGTGTCACCAGACAGAGAAGCAACAGATAAAGTGTAACCAGATTGTTTCCCCATAATAGTTATCCATGGTATGGCACAATCGAGAAACCAAAGTGCTTAGGACCTGAAGAGACCAGATCTTTCTTCTGCCAGTCCCTCCAGTCCCTGCCAGCCCCTGCGGAATCCTTATGGAATCCGCAGGGTTCTTTGTGTATAATGAAGATTACATCGAAATTGATATGGAGGCACAATATGAAATCATTTGTCAGCCAGGGAAGATGCATTGAATCTATCCATTACATGGTAAAAATGAGCGAAAATATAGAGAAAATGGAAGCTATGGTAAAGGCCGGAGAATATTTTATCGTCAGCCGGCCCAGGCAGTTTGGCAAGACTACAACTCTCTATTCCCTGGCACAGGTGCTCTCAAAGGAATATATCATTATCAATATGGATATGATCGATTTGGATCACGAGGCATTTTCATCCGGCAGGGCATTTTCAAAAGCTTTTTGCCTTCAGGTTATGGATCATATCCTGGAGAGGAGAGAAAGTGACTTGCTCCTTCCTGATACTGTCTCAGACAGTATAGCCTCCATTGCAAGGGGAGAGACCACGGCAAACCTTCAGCAGTTGTTTTCCCTGATTCGAAAATGGTGCAGGAATTCCTTTAAACCGGTCGTTTTGTTTATTGATGAAGTTGACGCAGCGGAAGGAAGCGACGTATTCCGCGATTTTCTGGGAAAACTCCGCAGCGCCTTTATCAAAAGGGATCCTGAGAACATGAACATCACATTCCAGTCCGTCATCCTGGCGGGCGTCACCGATGTCGAACACCTCAAGAGCGGGATCAGACCGGATGACGAGACCCGGCGCAGGGGAAGCCCCTGGAACATCGCCTCCAATATCACGATCCCCATGGAGCTGCCCGCAAAAGGTGTTCAGCAGATGCTGCAGGAATATAAGAAAGACCACGGGATCCGGATGAATGTCAAAAAAGTCACGGACGCCATCATGAAATGGACCAATGGTTATCCCTACCTGGTCTCCCGCATCTGCGAGATCCTGGACACCGAAATGGTGCCCGGCCGGTTCAAAAGCCTCACAAAAGCCTGGACCACTGCCGGAGTCGACGAAGCCGCCACAAAGATCGTCACAGAAGACAGCAGCCTGATGAGTTCCCTGATGGGAAAGATCAATAACGATCCGGCGCTTGCGCAGGACCTGAGCGATTTCCTCTATAAAGGGAAAAATATCAGTTTCAGCATCGACAACGAGCGGCAGAGATCCTTCCTGCTCTATGGCTTTGCCCGCGTCTCCGGGGCTCGCCTTATGATTGCGAACGAGATCTTCCGAGTGCGCCTGTGCAGAAAGTTTGATGATGACTTCCATAATAAAAGTCCCCGGGACAAAGCTGTCTGGGATGCCGGGGAAGCGTCAAAAAATAAATACGTGGACCCTGCCGGCGACCTCAATGTCTACCGCATCCTGGAAGACTTCCTGAGCACCTTCACACGCGTCAGGAAGATTTCCGCCCTTCCCGATGAGGAAGCACAGGAAAACGAGTTTATCGAAGACGTCGGCTGCAGACAGTTCCTCCTCTACCTCACTCCCATTATCAATGGCGCTGGAACCTATTCCATCGAAGAACAGACCCTGGACAGACGCCGCATGGACGTGGTCATCCACTATCACGGAAAGCGCTACATCCTGGAAATCAAGATCTGGCACGGCGCGAAATATAACAGCGATGGCGAAGAACAGCTCAGGGGATATCTGGATTATTTCAATCTCAATGTCGGATACATGCTGACATTCAGCTTCAATAAACACAAGAAAGTCGGAATCGACACTCACACCATCGATGGCAGGATCCTTCACGAAGCCATTGTGTGAAAAAATGCTGAAGGAAGAGACCAGTAGAGGAGATAGAGCTTTCCAGAGGAGACAAGGAACGGTTTTTTTGTCTCCTCCTAAGCTGAACAGGAGACAGAGAACCGTCCCTTGTCTCCTGAAAACAGTCACTTAAGCAGCCATTGACAATCTTGCATTCTCTAAATTGTTTTACTAAAATAATTTCAAGAAATAAAAATAATTTAAAATAATTAGAATTAATAAATAATTACGGAAATAATTATAAAATAAGCAAAAAATTGGAAGTAATAAAATTATTTTAGATAATTAGCTGATTTTAGTAATTGGAGAATGCCATGAATAATCCATTTTCTCTTTTATTTGGAGCAAAACCCCTGGAACTTGTTTCCCGGACAATGCAGCGTGAGGAAGTGATTGAAGCCTTCAGCGCTGAACCGACGTATCAGAACGTCTTTATGATCACCGGCATACGAGGATCCGGGAAAACAGTCTTGATGACAGATATTTGTAATGAATTGAAAACGAGGGATCATTGGATCGTTATCTCTGTCAACCCCGAAGATGATATTCTGCATTCGATTGCAGCAGAACTGAGTTATACCAGAAAATACAGAGAGCTGTTTCAGGATGCGAAAATCAGCATTTCTCTGCCGGGTATCAATTTTGAGATCGACGGGGAACCTCCGATCACAGATACCCGGACAGCAGTTAAACGTATGCTGCAGAGCATAAAGAAGAAAGGGGACAGAGTCCTGTTCGCCATTGATGAGGTCACCAGCAACAGTTATGTAAAAAAGTTTGTGGCGGAGTTTCAGATCATGACCCGTGAGGAACTGCCTGTTTTCCTCCTGATGACCGGACTATATGAGAACATCAACAGCCTTCAGAATGAAAAGAGTCTTACCTTTTTATATAGAGCACCGAAAATATTGATCACTCCGCTGAATATCAGGGCAATGGCGGTCAGATACCAGAACGTATTCCGGTTTGAAGACGATGAGATCTCTTTTAAAATGGCCAGGGAGACGAAAGGTTACGCCTTTGCATTTCAGGTTCTGGGCTTTCTGCAGACAGCCATCTAAACCGGCCAATAAAGACGCAATGCACGGCCAAGAAAAGACACTATCTCTGGCCAGATGATGACAGCGTCACGGCCAGATAACTCCCCTTTGCACCAAACGGCATCACTCTCTTACGGAAACCCCAAAGCGATAAACCTCGGGGGTTCGGGGGCTGGCCCCTGATACAACTATCAATTATGCTGACCGGGAATAATGACAATTATTGACCGCGCATTATGTCTTTACATGACCGGGAAATGTGTCCTTACTGGCCGGATACGTGTTCAATCTGCACTTTCTGACCTTTCGGAATCCGGAACATGATTACAAGAAGGTATATGATGAATACAGACAGCTTCTCGAAGAGTATGTCTATGATAAACTCTGGTCTGAGATGAGCGCAAAAGAAAGACTTATCGTATCTGCAATGACAGAGACAGATGAAGTATCAAAAATCCAGAGCCTGGCAAAAATGGGAAACAGTGCTTTTTCTCCATACAGAAGGCGGCTGATTAAAAAAGGAATTGTCAGAGGAGAAGAATACGGGAAGCTGTCCTTCACATTGCCTTTGTTTAGAGAATATGTGCGGGACCTGTACAGAGGCTTATGATGAACTGATTTTAAAAAAATTCTCGTCTTTTGAGGACCCTTACTGGCGTTCTTATTTTTATAGGTGTTCGTATAGGTATTCGTATGGGTATTCGTATGGGTATTTGTATGGGTATTCTTATAGAGGATAGCAATGTTTACATTGGTCATCGGCGGGAGCGCCAGCGGAAAGAGCGAATATGCGGAACAGCACGTGCTGTCACTTTCCACTCCTGAGAAAATATCCCCGCAATCTGGAAACAGGATCTATATAGCGACAATGCAGCCCTTTGGCGAGGACGCCCGGGCGCGCATCGCGCACCACCATGCCATGCGCAGAGACCGTGGATTTGTGACGATTGAGCGATATACTGACCTCTCCGGCCTTAAAGTTCCTGAGAGCAGCAGCGTGCTGCTGGAGGATATGGGAAACCTTGTCGCCAATGAGATGTTTTCCAAAAAGAACGCTGCTGATGAGATGCTTCCTGATAAAATACACTCCGGTGAGACACATGCACCTTCCGGCACAGTCACAGCCGTACTTACAGGCGTAGACCATCTGCTCCTGCAGTGCGCCCACCTGACTATCGTGACAAATGAAGTCTTTTCCGATGGAAAAACCTACGAAAAGGAGACGATCCAGTATCTTCGCGAGCTGGCAGCCGTAAACCGCACGCTCGCCGCCCGCGCCGACCACGTGGTGGAAGTCGTCTGCGGGATCCCAAATATAATAAAATGAACTGTTGCAATAGCCTGTTGAAATGAGCTGCTTAAACGGGCTGCTGCAATGAGATGCAAAAATGAGTCACTGAAACAGGCTGCTGCAATGAGCCGCAAAATGAGTCGCTGAAAAAGGCTGCTGTAATGAGCCGCAAAAATGAGTTGTTGTAATAGGCTGCTGCAATGAGCCATTATAATGATGTGCTCTAAGCTGATACAAGACAGGAAACAGACATGATTTTTGTGATTGGCCCCCTTTTTTCCGGAAAACAGGACTATATTATGCAGGCACTCGGGTGGTCAGAAACAGACTTTCTTGAAAAGGCGGTCCGCGATGTGCAGAACCTTGCCGCGGAAGCTGCCGAAGCGGTTGAAGCTTCACACTCTCCCCTGGATGACCTGCAGGAAAAGCTGCGAAGCCTTGCAGACAGACTTTCTCAAAAGGAAGTTGTCATAGCCACTGAGACGGGGTGCGGCGTTATCCCGCTGGATCCTCAGGAGCGAAGAAACCGGGAGGCAGCAGGACGCCTGTCCTGCCTGCTGGCGGAACGCGCGGAAACCGTCGTCAGAGTCTGCTGCGGAATACCGCAGGTGCTGAAAGGATCAGGCTTTTGAGACCGGGGATCAGATCTTTGAGACCTTTGCTGAAAAGGAGAGGCGCGGGCCTAGTAAAAAACTGTGTTAACGGGAAAGAACTGGTGGAAGTCCTGGTATAATTAAAGCCTGTACACCAACAACAAAGAATTCTGGAGCATAAATGAAATATAACATAAAGACACAAAAACACTCAAAAAGACACTTAAAAAAAACCTTGAAAAAACAGAAAAAACACCTGTTAAAGACCGCAGCAACCGCACTCAGCGCCCTGTTCATGGCAGCTATGCTGCTTCTATGCACAGCCTGTTCCCGGAAAGAGGACGGCGGAACACAGAATACAGAGACTGTACAGAATACAGAGACCACACAGAATACAGAGAACACACAGAATACAGACGGCGAAACTACACCGGACACTGTGAATGATTCTTCGGGCGCAGATGGAACCTCAGCGGCCGCAATGATCTCAGCCACCGCGCAGCCGACAGGTACGTCAGATCCTTCAGAGTCCTCAGGCGCTGAAACATCACCCACCGCAGCCACATCATCCGCCGCCGCAGCCACATCCGCCCCGGCAGTCTCAGCTGTTGCGGGGACCGCATCCACTGCCGCAGCCCCGGAGTACAAAGGCCTGGTCGTCATCGACCCGGGACACCAGCAGTACGCCAACACAGAACAGGAACCGGTCGGCCCCGGCGCTTCCGAGACCAAGATCAAGGTCAGCGGCGGCACTACCGGCACAGCCACCGGCGTGCCGGAATACGAGCTCACCCTCGACATCGGCCTCCAGCTGCGGGATAAACTACTGGAGCGCGGCTACCGGGTCATCATGGTCCGCGACACCAACGAAGTCGACATCAGCAACTCGGAGCGCGCCGAGATCGCCAACGAAGCCGATGCGGACGTATTTATCAGGCTCCACGCCAACGGATCCCCCGATTCCAGTGTCACAGGCGCCATGACCATCTGCCAGACCCCGGCCAATCCTTACAACGGCGACATCTACGAACAGTCCCGCGCACTCTCCGAAAACATACTGGATTCCTACATATTTAAAACCGGCATCAACCGCCAAAACATCTGGGAGACAGACACCATGAGCGGCATCAACTGGAGCGAAGTCCCTACAACGATTCTCGAGATGGGCTTCATGTCAAATACCGGCGAAGACCGCAGCATGCAGGACGACGACATGCAGCAAAAAATGGTCGAAGGCATAGCGGACGGGATCGACGAATATATGAAACAATTCCCGCCCAAAGAACGGGATGAGACTTTCTTCAGGCAAAACGAAGAGGAAGAAGCCTCTTCTGAGCAGAACAACTCCCGGGAAACCTCTGAAGAAGATCTTTCTAAAGAAGAAACCTCCGGAGAGACAGAAGAGTCCTCTGAAGAAGAGTCCTCTGAAGAAGAGTCAGTCCCTGACGGGAAAACAAAAGCCGAAACAAAAGAAGGAATAAAAGAAGAAACAGAAGGCCCGCCCGAAGGAACCGCAGCAGCAGAAGACAATTGAGATAAAAAATATTGACAGTAATTAAAGCAATTAATAATGCAGGAACACAGAGACATCCGGGAACGCCTCTCCATGTAAAGAGAAGCGCGAAGAAGGAAGAACAAAGACGAAGATGGGCATTTATTTAAACCCGGGAAATGAAAATTTCAGGGAAGCCGCAAACGCTGAAATCTATGTCGATAAGACGATGATGATAGAAGCAGTGAATCACATGATGAAAAAAGGGAATAAATACATCTGTAATTCGCGCCCCAGACGTTTCGGTAAGACCACTACATGTGAAATGCTCTGCGCCTATTATTCCAGGGGATGTGATTCCGGAGAACTTTTTGCGCCTTACAAAATCGCTTCATCTCCCTCCTATGAGGAAATGCGGAATAAATACAATGTCATCAGAATCGACATGAACAGCGAATATCAGAATGCCGGCAATAAAGAGCAGTTTCTGAAAGAACTGACCAGGGAAATCATCAGCGAATTCAGAACCGCCTGGCCTGGCGTGTCCTTTAATGAAGACGATTCGCTGGCCAGGTCTATATTGCGTGTATACGCGGCGACCGGCGAGACCTTTGTGATCCTCATGGATGAATATGATGTCCTTGTCAGGGAACAGGCTTCGCAGACCCTGTTTGAGGAATACCTGTCCTTCTTAAACGGCCTTTTTAAAAGCAGCACCGTCAGACCTGCCGTCTCTCTTGCCTATTTGACCGGTATCTTGCCTGTAGTCAGGGATAAAATCCAGTCCAAACTGAATAATTTCCGGGAGTATACCATTCTGGATGCGGGGCCGCTGGCGGAGTTCATCGGTTTCACGGGAGAAGAAGTAAAGGCTCTGTGTGACACGCACGGAATCAATTTTGAAGAGTGCCGCCGCTGGTACGATGGATATTCGCAGCACGGGTATGAGATTTACAACCCGGAATCTGTAGTGGTCTGCATTGAACAGAAGGAATTTGGCAGTTACTGGGGGAAAACATCCTCCTACGAGGTTATTTCAGACCGGATCCGTATGAATTTTGCGGGGACAAAAGATGCCGTCATCAGGATGCTTGCCGGGGAGGAAGTGGATGTCAACGTGACCCGCTATCTGAATACCATGACCTCCTTCAGGACCAAAGACGATCTGTTCACCTACCTGATCCACCTGGGCTATCTCGCTTATCGCAGAGTAACAGGAAATGAAGGAACCTGCAGAATCCCCAACTGGGAGGTGCGCCAGGAATGGTTCAATGCCATCGAAGAAGAGGAGGAGTATGCCATCACGTCGCAGATCATCAGCGATTCCAAAGAACTTTTGAAAAAAAACCTGGAAGGGGACGAACAGGCTGTTGCAAAAGCACTGGACGTCTCCCACATCCATGTTACCAGTAATCGGAGCTACAACAATGAGGACGCCCTGCAAAGCGCTATCTATCTCGCTTATATATATGCTTTAAACCGCTACACCATAGTCAGGGAGATGACAGCCGGAAAAGGCTTTGCCGACGTAGTGTTCCTTCCCGTTCAAAGAACAGACACGGCAATGATCATCGAGCTGAAAAAGAACGGGAATGATGGCGGCGCCGCGGGAGCCCTTGACCAGATTCGCCGGAAACAGTACTTTGACAGCCTGACGCATTACCAGGGGAACCTCCTTTTTGTGGGAATCGACTACGACGAAAAAGAGAAAACCCATGCCTGCAGGATGGAGAGATTTTATAAGGATCAGTGATCCCCGCCTGCATAAATTCCCGCTGACGTAAAACGAAAACAGCCGACTTGGAGAAAAAAGAAAGAATCAGAGGGAAAAGGAAATCCCCAGAAAAAAAGAAAAATGAAAAAAAGAATAACCAGAATCATCACAATTGTCTTCATCTGCGCCCTTGTCGCCTCCTGCTTTCTGCAGGGATGCGCGCAGAAAGACGGCAATTCCACATCACAGGGACAGGAGAATGCAGAACAGGGTATGACTGACGACAATAATAAAAACGGATCCAGGTCCGGCTCCGCTGCCGGAGCAAATACAGACGCAGAAAAGAATAACACCACAAAAGGGAATATCTCTGTAAATAAGGATACTCAGGCCGGCACGGGAGGGACTTCAGATGCAGCCGGTCATGCAGGCTCTGCCTCGACTGCCGCACCCTCTTCCGGAACCGCTGGCTCCTCCGCGTCTTCCTCCACGGCTTCCACCGCTGGCTCCGCCGCCACTAAAAAAGATTCCACCCTCTCCCCGGAAATGTCCGCCCTGGACAAAAAACTCCGCGAGGAGCTCGAAAACAAGAGCGGCGACTGGGCCCTCTACCTGTACCGCCTTGACACAGACGAAGAGATCGCCATCAACGCCGACCAGCCCATGGTCTCCGCCAGCCTCATCAAACTCTACATCGCCGGCTGCTACCTCGAGCGCGTCAAAAAGGGCAAACTGGACGACAACTACGACTACCAGCTCTTCAAGATGCTCTCGGAAAGCGACAATGGAGCCACCAACACCCTGATCGATGTCCTCGGCATGGACAGGATCAACCGCTTCATGAAAAAACACCACTTCAAGGCCGGCAAGCTCAACCGCAAAATGCTGGTGCAGAACGGCACGGAAAACTACACCTCCTCTGCCGACTGCGGCAAAGTCCTCCGCGAGGTCTACAACTGGGACTACGTCAACCCCGACAGCTCCGCCCGCGTCATGAGAGCCCTCTGGGCCCAGATCCCCAGAAACCGCCAGAAGATCCCCGCAGGCGTCCCCTCGGACATCGAGACCGCCAACAAGACCGGAGAACTCTACACACATGACCAGAACGGCACCGGCATAACCGTCCAGAACGACGCCGCCGTCATCTTCGCCCCCGACCACCCCTACATCCTCGTCGTCATGACTGCAGTCCCCGGCGGAGGCGAAGGCCAGCTCCACAGAGAGATCGCCGGCCTCTCCGCCCAGGTGTACGAGGCCATCTGCGGAACCAAGGAAGAGGAGTCGGAAACGGGCGAAAGTGCCATAAGTGGCGGAACTGACCAAAGCGGCGAAAGTGCCGTAAGTGGCGGAACTGCCCAAAGCGGCGAAGGCGCCGCCACAGGAAGCACAGGGAACAAATAAGAGATCTGAACGGTCAAAAAGTGCGGCTGCCTTTTTGATATCTTTTGATATCTTTCCCTTATTTTCCATTGAACACTCAGAATAAAGCCTGTATAATGTAATCGGCTATTTGCCGGAATGGCGCGCAAAAATACTTCAAATGCCTGTGTGTTTTGACGCATGTTTTGACGCGGCCCCCTTTATAATGGCTGTAACTGGATAAAGTGTCTACTGGCGCCATTCTCTGCTGTCCGCTGTCAGATGATTTGATGAGCGGTTTCCGACCGGCTCCAGTGCAGGATCTTCCCGCATCCGGGACTAAAAGCCCCGCCTGGACATCATTTGATTTACCCACGAGTCTCCCGAGTCCGCAGATAAACCTTTTGCGACATCGAAATAATCAATATTTCAGAAGACGGCTGGAAGACAAAACGGATGACGAAATATTCCACGCATTTATAACCTAATCCTATTTCAGAATGTCTTTTAAAAGGAAGTGATCAGGATGAATGCTAAATCATTACTTCATGCATTAGGCGGCAGGAAATACAAATATCCTCCCGCTTTGGTGTACGGCTTCAGGAAGAGGCACGGAGAAAGGAGGTTTAATTAATACGGCCTCTGATCTCGACAAATAAACTGGTGCCGATTTTTGAATCCAAATTTGCAAACATATTGCAACACAGCGGCAGCCCCTCTACCGTAAATAAGCCGAGATACCGGAAGAAAGACTGCCAACGGAAGTTCCCGACAGGACCAGACATCATTCGTTAAGGCT
>NZ_FNFZ01000016.1:87483-105939 GCF_900101015.1 Sarcina sp. DSM 11001
CGAAGGAGATGATATATATGTTCTCAGAAGAACTCTCTATCCTGGACAAAAATACGGTCATGATGATGATTGAGGAACAGCAGGAAACTATCGAACAGCAAAAGAAGGAACTCTTGCAAAAAGAAGAAGCCATCGAACAGCAAAAGAAGGAACTCTCGCAAAAAGAAGAAGCTATCGAACACCAAAAGCAGGAGCTCTCGCAGAAAGAAGAAGCTATCGAACACCAAAAGCAGGAGCTCTCGCAGAAAGAAGAAGCTATCGAACACCAAAAGCAGGAGCTCTCGCAAAAAGAAGAGACTATAGACATGCAGAAGCAGGAAATTGAACAGCTTCGCAAAGAGTTGGCAGAAGCCCGGAAGTAAGGCTGCAGACGAAGTGAAGGAAGCTTCCGCTTTAGTCCATATAATTTCTTCCATAGCTGCAGGTATGTATGGATAACCCTGCCTCTGAAGATATCCTGATCTCTTATTTTGAACAGAAGGAAAAGGCTCTGATAGCATGAAAAAAGGTGCTTCAAATAGGTGCTCATGATTCCCTAATTAAAAATAAATGCCGGAGACGGAAGATCGCCAGTCTTTCCGTCCCCGGCTTTTTTATACAGACGCGTCCTTACAGATGCATAACTTATCCACATATGGAAATATAAGATGGCTGGCTGACTCCTCGCTTTTTATATGTATCCTTTTAGTTATATTTGCACCATCTCCGAATGGGGACTGCCCCCGCACGTTGATGCCAGATATCAGCAAGTCCTAAAATCATGTCTTTAACACATGTTCATATTCTGTTCATATACCAGACGCTTTTCATTCATGGTACCTGGTACCAAGGTCGCTTATTTTGAACAGAAGGAAAAGGCTCTGAAAGCATGAAAAAAAGGTGCTTTAACTAGGTGCTCATGATTCCCTAATTAAAAATAAATGCCGGAGACGGAAGATCGCCAGTCTTTCCGTCCCCGGCTTTTTTACACAGACGCATCCTTACAGATGCAGAACTTATCCACACATGGAAATATAAGATGGCTGGCTGACTCCTCGCTTTTTATATGTATCCTTTTAGCAATATTTGCACCATCTCCGAATGGGGACTGACCCCGCACGTTGGTGCCAGACACCAACATGTCTTAGAATCATGTCTTTAATTTATGTTCATATTCTGTTCATATACCAGACACTTTTCCTTCATGGTACCTGGTACCAAGGTCAGAATCCGTCTACAACATGTGCCTTGTTTTTGCCGATGCACATCAACATCTGTTGACAGAGGTCTTGATATGCATCTGCTGTTTCTTTTATCAAAGTTGTTCCATAGTCAAATAGAAGGACTGCTTTATCAAGTTCGCTTCTATCTCTCTCTAAAAATGAATTCATAAGCCTTGCCAGTTCAGGATCAGGCTCACCTTTTATACACGTTACTGCATGCCTTGTTCTTTCTTCATCGGACATTTTTCCGTCAAGCATGATTCTTTTGCAAACCCAAAGCGAAAGGAGAACGCAAACAGTCTTTTGATATTCACCAACTTCTTCCTCACTTTCAGGATTTTTGAGGCGTTCAATCGTTTCTCTTGAAAACGGGCTAATACCATTTGAGCAAAAGTCCCCTATAAACTGCAATAATTCATAGGTTTGATACCTTTTCTCAAAAAGTGCAATATTATTTTGCTGTTTGGCAACACGAATGGAGATTCCTATCGCAACAACAGATAATACAATTGGGACAATTGCTGATAGGTAATCTACACAATCCTTTGTTACTGTAACTGTCAACCTTTTGCCTCTTCTTTTTTAGATGCGTATTCCTTGCTGGCATCAATATCAGTTCGCAGATTGTCACTTCTTCGAACAGCCATGGTTATTTATAAATGATTTTGTAATCTCAAGATACCTGGTCTCAGCGCGGCTTCCAAAAGGCAAAGGCCAGAAGACGAGTCGACCACAGCGTCTTCTCAACTTCTGGCCTTATAGTTTATTTTGATTTCCGGGAGAATAATCCCGGAGTCTCGAGAATCAGATCAGCTTGACCTCATTCACAGAGTCAGTATGCCTTTATGTCTCAATATAGTGTTGCTGTTTTGGTGACTTTAAGGCTTTGATACTTGTCGAATTAGTTTTCAAACGGTTATCAGGCATCCATTCTTCTCTTGGTGATCAGGATGACACCAGCGCCGATGACAAGGATCGCACCGACAATGTAGAAGATTGTGGTACCGATGCCACCGGTGGAAGGAAGCTCAGTGCCCTTGTTGTTTTCAATGGTAATAACAAATGTACCCAAGCCATTTTCGTCTTCGTCTTTATTCTCAACAAATTCAACTTGTACGATAGAGTCATCTGTGCATTCTGCAGTCCATGTAGCTTTCTCTGTTCCTGCAATAACGTCCTCTGCATCAGGCATATTACATGTGAGAGTAAACTCAATGTCCTGGAGGCCGTTATATCCGGCAAGAACACCTGTCTCGGAAAGTGTATAGGTTCCTGCACCAAGCTGCGCGAAATCAACTATTGCATCTGTCTCGCCATCGGGAATAGCAGTTACACCAGTTCTTTCAACTGTGTATTCCTCAGCATCATCTGCCGTCTTGGTTACAAGACTATATTTTGTTGTGGTGCTTGCATAATCTGCATCGTTAGGCTCAACGATGACATAACGTGTTTTTGCGCTGTCAGTAGCTTCAACGTACGGACGATAGCTTGTGTCACCTACTACACGAACGGGGACGGTTGCAGTAACCTCTTCCTCAGCTCCAATTTCTACCCAACCGGCTCCTCCGGTTGTCTCCCTTACAGTTGCGGCTGTTGTAGGAGCGGTCGTTGTATAAGTACCGTCATTCAGCAGCCAGTAGGTACCATCGGGATCAATCTCGAATACCTTTTCTGCATTGAATACGGCATCTTTTGCTGTACCTTTGAGAGTGAACTCAACGCCTTCAAGTGCTTCTTCTGTTGTACCATCGATCTTCTTAATTGTAACCTTGGTCGTATAGGTGTCAGTATACTTATCAGGACCCACGCCTGTAGGATGGTTTCCATCATTAGCAGGAATTCCAGGATGATCTTCATCAAAGTCACCCTTACCATCTTTATCAGGATTGTTGGAATATTCCACGCTGGCTTTGTTGTTGTTGGGGTCAACGCCTACGACAGCATCGCTGTTAACAGTAGCTGTGTATGTAACCTCGACACCATATCCGATGTCAATTTTGTTACTGGCAACAACATCATTAAAAGCGATGATAAATGTCTTACCATTAAGAATTGTGGCAATGTCTTCATCATATTCAGCGTCACCTGCCTCAGCACCGTTATCATAGTAGAGATAATAGTCAGCGCCTTTGACAAGAGTAGTGGTTACGGCTTCCTGTGCAGGAACCGCCGCCTTAATCCAATAGTCTTCATCGCCAGTTCTACTTGTATTAAGAGCAAAACCCTCTGCTTCAGCAGCTTCACCATCTGCATAAGTATCTTTTGCAACCGTTACTGCAGGCTGTTCCGGAACTGCAGGCTTTGTAACCTTAACTACTACAGAATCAGGGTTAAAAGTCAGACCACTGCTCAGAGTATCGTTGATCAGGTAGTAGTAATAATCATAACCTGTGTAATCCGGAATTTCCTGAGTGATCTTGTAATTAACTGCACGGCCAAGTCCAAGCTCATTTGCCTTGCTGTTAACAAGTTCCTCCGCAGTCATGATTTCCTTAGTTGACTTGTCTTCAGCTTTGAGATTGATTTCGACATCTGCATCTGTGACTGTATCAAGCATGAGAGCAGAAATCGGAACTCCTTCGCCCTCATCTTCGATTACATAGTAACCAGCAGGAAGTGCAGAGAAAACATAGTTGGATCCGCTCAAACTTCCAGTGTTTGCTGTAACTCCAGCAGTTTTTGCAGCAGCAAGTGCAGCATATTCAAAGTCCTTAAGCTGAGCAGTAGTCAACGCAGCAATCTGTTCTGCAACATACTGATCTGCGGTTATTCCAGCTTCTTCTGCAAGGTCAGAGGCAGTTTTCTTGGATGCACCTGTTCCAGTTGAGAAATATTCATCATAGAAAGACTGCATTTTTGCAGGGATAGTATAGGAGACTGGCTGGTCAGGAAGTTCTCCTTCCCCATATGTCGCATCCAGAATTCTATAAGCCTTCAGTGTTTTGTTAGCTAATGTTACAGTTTCACTGGGCTGAATGGTAATCGATCCTGTGGGATCAGCCGCAAACGCTGTCATGGCACCCATGCTGAGCACCATAGCCAAGGCAAAAAAAAAAGGCCTTGGTAATTACCTTGGCTATGGTAGTGGCTATGGCACTGCCGGCGATGGCGGCAGGGGAAGCTACTACCGACGGTAGTATTACTATCAACAGCCCAATTGTTGGGGCTAAGTACAATGCATACAAGGTCTTTGATATGACCATGAACGAAGCGGGCGACAGCTTTTCATACACGATTGCAAAAAGCTCACCGTTCTACAATGCAGTAAAAGCCTATGCTGATGTTGAAGCTAATGGTCTGAAGCTGACTGCTACCAGCGCTGATCCGAATACCTTCAACGTGTCTGCTACCGATGCTTTTAATGCTCAGACGTTTGGTAAGGCGTTGGAAGCCAAGCTGACCGGTGATAATCCCGAGATTACCGGTGCCACAGCAATCGCTCCTGAGTATGAAGAAGGCAAGAACGAGGTCACTGTAGCAAAAGCAACAGCTATTTCCTTTGAAGATCTGGCTCTTGGTTACTATCTGATCCTCAGCGAGTATCCGGATCCCTACGGCTATGTCTCCATGGAATTTGGTACTGAGGGACAGGAGGGATATCAGAAGTGGACATTCACTAAGGAAAGCACTGCTGATGATATTTCGACTGCAGCTGATGTGTATGCCGCTAAAACATATCCGGATCTTGCTTCTGCACAAGCATATGTAGCCGCCCACGCAGATGATTTTGAAAAAGCCTGGGCAGACATGACTGAATCTGAACAGAACAAGGTTTGGACTGATCTGAAGAATACCACAAAGCAGAGTGCAATCAACCTGATCAATGAAAAGATCGCTGGTGCCCTGTCTGATGACAACGCAGTTCCGATCACAAGCCGTCTTGTTTTCGTCGACACCACAACTCCTGATGCAGTCATCAATGAGAAGAATGAAACAAACAAATGGGATGTACCCGTGAACCCTGAAGGCCACGCCGATATGCCCGATGTTCCTGATCATGGCGAACCCAAGGGTGGCAAGAACATTATCGTTAAAGAAGCGGGTGACACTTCTCCCGCAATCTATGCTGACTGGTCTGAAGCCAATGTCGGTGACAGCATTCACTATCAGCTGAGCATCAATGCAGTCAACTTCGAGCAGACTGTTACCAACGATCCCAGTTCTGTTAAGCAGGTCAAGGAATACATCTTGTCCGATTATGAGAATGAAAACATGCATTTTGATACGACGAAGGGACTGAATGTGACCATCGTCAAGAAGAATGCAGATGGTACTGGTACTACTACAATAGAAGGTCCTACTGATTATAGCGCTTGGAAGGATAAATTCTTCAAGAACGATGAAAAGGAAGCCTTTACTGGCCCCAATGTTCTTACCACTGAGTCCGATGGTCTTGCAATCTCTTGGGTTGAAGAAATCACTGAGGCTCAGGCCGAAGGCAGAGCGAATGTGACCACTACCGTCGTTGACAAACTTGATGGAGATGGCAACGTAGTTTATCAGAGGGCAGCAGATCAGGGGAAGGCTGCTAATGAGCAAGCAGCAACTCAGGAAGTTATTGACGCAGGTGATGCTACCGAAGATGATCTCCCCTACATCTTTGAAGACGGATTTTATTACCTCAAGAGTACGGAAGGCGGTAAGATCCCTGAGACTGAAACACACTATTTCGCTAGCAAATATCCCAACGATGTCACCATTCTGGTTGACTACTACATGATTCTTGATGATACTGCTGTTATTGACGGCGATGGTAACAAGAACTATGCACAGTATGGTGTCGGCTATGTTAGTCCTGAAGATAGAAGCTATACCCCCGTTAACCCCCTCCAGCCTGATGACGACCGTACACCTGACAGCGTGAAGGATAAGGATGACGCTACCGTTTATACCTACGCTCTGGCGCTGCACAAGGTTGATCAGGATAAGAAAGACCTGGCTGGCGCAAAGTTCCATATCATGGGTCTGACTGTGACCGAAAAGGCCGCTGGTTATTACAAGGTTTCGAAGTACGATCCTGACGCTACCGCCTACGGTACCGAAATGGAGACCGATTCCAAGGGTCTGCTCGTAATCGAAGGCCTGTCCACCAGCGCTGAACTGACTATCGAAGAGACAGCTGCTCCCGATGGCTACAACAAACTGGAAGGCACCATTACCGGTAGTGCTGAGAAATTGAGCGAGACTGTGACCACCACTTTTACGGAGACTTATTACGATGCGGATGGTAACGTAGTTGATCAAAAGGAAAACGCTGAGACCACTACCACCGTCATCACCACGATCGACAATCTGAAGGCAATTGCAATCGAGATCGTCAACCAGCAGGGTACTGAGCTTCCTTCCACCGGTGGTATCGGTACTACAATCTTCTACGTTGTCGGTGCAATCCTCGTCATTGGCGCAGGTGTTGTCCTGATCACAAGACGTAGAATGGATGCTTAATCAGAGTCTTACAGATTTAGATGTCTTTACATGTCTATAAGATTTGAAAGGTATTTAAAACCAACGTGTTTAAAGCATCGGACTTACTGAGCTGCGATGAAACGTCGCGGCAAGGTGACGAACTTGATAAGCAGAGCTGCTGTGGCAGTGATACAAGTGATACAGTGTGGTATCCTGCTGATCGAGAGTCATAACTCCGATGCAAAGTGACGAACTGGATAAGATCTATACGATCTAATCTGACCTAATCCATCAGCCCGGAAGGGTTGAATCTTACAAGGGTTGAATCCTGTAAGGGTTGAATCCCGCATAGGCTGAGTACAATTGAACTATAAGGCCAGAAGTTGAGAAGACGTTGTGGTCTACTCGTCTTCTGGCCTTTGGTTTTGTGAGAGGGGTCAAAAGCGTGCGAGCAACGTGCCCCTCGAGGTTCCCGGAATATTCTCCGCAGCATATGGACTACATAAATCCCTGTGGTCAACGAGACTTGGAATTAATGACTTCACCGTCAGGAGGTAGAGAAGCAATACTCTCGCGTCGTGTGGACAACCAAATCGTGAGAGAGAATCTTTGTGATTAACAATATCTGTTCGAAGGATGAAGAATCGAACTGATATTGATGCTCACAAGGACGGGCTATGGACTATACCTATTGTAAATGCGCGGATGGACTGATGTATGGAAACTTTTAATTATGGTGGGAAAACTATCAAAATCACGCAAGATACGTTTGAGCTTGAGAGATATGAAAAGGATTCTGCTATCTTCATGAGTGTTGATTTGCTTTTCTTTGCTATGAAGAGCGCATTAAAGTCTACTGCGGATTTTCATAATCATATGACAGAAGGAAATACTGATCCTCTTGGGAATCCTATTGCGCGGATTTTCCCTGCAAAGATCTACCTGACAGATGAAATTGAAGATAATGCATTCTCAACTCATGACGGAAAGATTATCGTTTCGGTAGATTTGATTCTTGACCTTGAGAAGATGGTGATAGGCCGGTTTACAGATCGCTTATTAAGGGAGATAGGGCTTTGCGAGACCTATCCACCTGATATGTGCAGACTAAAGATCTTGCGATTCGCATGCTGCTTTATCGCTCTTCATGAGCAGTTCCATATTTGGCATCATCACCTTGAATGGGAGTCAATGTATTCATTTTCCGGAGGTGGGGAATTTCTGAAAGGTCGTGCGGAAAGAACAGTTCTTTCAGAAGCAGTTACAGTGGACGAGGAGCTAAATGCAGTTGTGGATTTTGAAGGAGCTGCACAAGATCTCAAGGAAAAATATATAAAAAGAATAACCGAGCAGGCTCTTGAAATGGATGCGGATTGTTCTACTGCAAAGACCATGGTAATGATACTTGGTATTGCTGCGGATGTGCAGAGAAGTACTGAAAAAGAAACGCTTTATTGGAATGAGTTGCCGCTTATATATGCAGGGATTGCTACGACAACTTACATGATGGATCAGGTGGGCGGAAAAGTTAATTTCAAGAATTACAGATTTCGTCTTGTCAGTGGCACACACCCGATACCTGCTATTAGATTATTTATGATAGAGGGCGAACTCGGGGCAGTAATGACTGAGTTTATGTCGGAAGAGAAAGCGAGAGCTCTTGGTAATAGGTGTAACGATGTCCTATTCATGTCCGGTAAAGAAGAACTTGGAAAAAAAGATTCCTGGAACATTTACTATTATGTCGCCTATACGAGGTTTTCCCAGGGCCATGTGATTAATCTTCGAAAGAAATTTAATGAAATGTACGATACTTTGTATCGATTATCCGAGGGCGTTCGTTTGAGCCCTTTCATGGAAGAAGATCTGGTAATTAACCTTTTTGCGGTTTGGTTTGATGATGTCGGCAACAGCCTGCGAGGATGGATAAATCCAATTACGGGGACTACTTCTTTTGATATATGAGAGCGTCATCCAATTCGAGATGTGTGAGATGTCCGCATTATATGAGGAGCTGTCAGCTATAAGATGTCCACAGCGTGTGTGTGAATAATTGCCATGGCGTAAGACAGTAATGCATGACTGTGTACCCGGGAGTACTTCGGAGATGATAAATAAAGCGCATGATGTATATGACAAACATTGTGCGCATGACGCCAAGCTTATCCTGATGATCTTTCGCTTCATCGCCTTTATCAAAACGCGGGAAGGTGTCTCCCACACTCTCGATTTCCAGGACGACAGCTTTTATTTCGCAAATGAAAACTACAAATCAAAAACTGCTAAAGCAGCCCGTGAAGCCCTGCAATACGAGAACTGGACTGAAGAATGGATTAGTGATGGCAGGATCCTCGACTGTGTCCGCAAGGCTGTGAAATGCGATGAGAACCTGATTTATCTAATTCAGAGGACCGCCCTGCTGCATAAGATAGATCCGGATCACAGCGATTATAACCCGCAAGCGGCCCGCGTGCTTTACGACATCTACAAGAGTGAGGGAGCCGGTGCCGAGGCAGCCGCTCTCGACGAAGCTGTGGGAGTGCTTGGCAGATACTATGACATCATTTCCTACCTCTTCTTCATCAAGGATCCGAAGCGGTTTTTACCTGTCAGCCCGGGGAACTTCGAGAATAGTCTGGAGTCTGTCGGGATAAAACATGATCTTTCCGACCAATGCAGTTGGGAGAAATATCACAAATAAACAGGCCTTGGTACCAGGTACCATGAAGGAGATGTCCGCTTTTCCTGGTATGCGTAAGCAGGATTCGTCAGTGTTCCGGTTATGAAGGCCAGAGATAACACCATCGCAAGCTTTATACCATCTTCCCCGGCTGTCACGGTAACATGGACCTGCCTCTCCGTAAACAGGTAGTCATAATCAAACTACTTTCCATAGGTGATTCCCTTCACGGGGTCAGGCTCCAGATTTTATCAGTTTTTGATTCCTCGTGTCCAAGTCTTTTTAATATTTTCTTTTCATCATAATCCGGTGCTTCTGACTTGACCGCCTCCCAGATTGGTTTTATCTTTTCCAGATCTTGTTCCAGGTCCTCTGCGGTCTGCTCCAGGGTTTTGTCTTTTTTGACTTTCTTAGTGATTTGCTGTATTAATTCAAGGCAGGCACCTCTGGCCTCTCCCCTGGCCTCTCCCCTGGCCTCCCCCCTGGCCTCTCCCCTTTCTTCCGCGTCTTTTTCGATTGCCCAGCGGTGTGCCTCTTCATTGTATTCCCAGTAATACATCTCAGTCACCTCGTCTCTATGTTCGCGAAGTACGTCCGCAAGAATGTCATTTTCAATGCAGGTGTCTATAACATCTATGACTGCCAGGCGCCGCTGTTCCTGATCATGCCTCCCGTTGTAAAAGACAACGAACTGGGGAGAAGGGATCTGTACCTCTTTTTCCCGGTAAAGTGTTTTCAGGTCAATCATTTCCCGAAGCAGGTCGGAATAATAGTGCAGCATACGCACGGTGATGTTGGCCGATGTGGGGCTGGACTGATGCTCGTAGACTCCCATTGTCCTGTCGATCAGAAAGGACAAGTCATTTTTCAGCCGGACAAAGAAGCCCCTGTCACTGTCCAGTGTATTGTATTCGATCTCTTCTGCATTCTGGTACGAGGTGTTGTTGACCGCGTTAAAAAGCTCCAGAAGATCTTCCTTCCTGTTTCCAAATACAAGGACAAACAATGTTGATTTGTATTCCCGGTTGATACGTCTGCTCATATTTGCAAGCCTCCTTTCAAAAAACGGCACCAGCCGGAACAGGATGAACTTGCAATAAACAACAGACAAATAATGCCTGGAAACAAGAGCCGTTTAAACGGAAGAGCCTCCCTGTCAAACGGCTGGCAACAATATGTTCCGCGGCATCCTGCAACTCGGGAACGGCGGTGCCTGCGTTGGTATGCGGTCTGAAAACAGCGTTCAAAGCTCGTCATTGTAATTAAATCGTACAATGCATAGAATAGTGTGTCAAGCAAAAAATTATCCTACGCATCACATCCCACACCTGGCCGGTCACAGTATTGATATCATTGTTAACAGGGCTGCGATTGTTGTGTCAGGAACCAGATACGCCATGCCTGCCCCCATGAAGGTACTGAAGGCGCTTTGCACTGTCTATACCGCTATTTGTCAAGGTAGTTGTCAGTAAAAGCTGCGATTTTTGTTACTTGTTATAAACCTTTGCCAGTGCCTCAAGATAATCACAAGGAAGCCCTCTTTTGGAGTCTATGCTACCTTCATGGGGTCAGACTCCTGAATGCCGCTAATATGCACGCTGATCCACAATGACTTCTTTTCGTATAAACCTGTATGCCATAACATTGTTTATTTTTCCAATATCTGTTGCCGCTTGCATATCGATCTCTGCTCCGTAGTGTTCACGAAAGTAGTCCAGGACAAGGCCGGATGCGTAGTCTCCCATCAAATAGGTATTGGGGCGCTCAAGAAGTGCCCTGGCCGGGTTTTGCGCATTAATATTTCCCAGAAATTCTGTAAAATAGGGCTGTCCGTACACCCAGTCGCCAAGAGCAATATTATGCCTGATCAGTTCCCTGGATGGAAGCTTCCCCGTCTCCTCAGCATATTTCGGCAGGTAAGTGTGCCAGTTTGGCCAGATAAACAGTGAATCCTCCCCGGCTTCCTCTGAAACTGTAATCGCAAATGGCCCGCCCTCTTCCGGGATTCTGCTCACCCAGACGGGTTGTGGTTTGTGAAATTCCACATATGCCAGAAGCTGTCCCGTACTGAACCAGAGCAGGATAAACATCAGGAAGAAGCAGACTGTATTTACATTTTTTTTGGTATGCTCCGTTCTGTCCGTAGCTGCCATGAACAGGACAAAATCCATCGCAAAGATAACTGATTCCCACACCCGCATAGGGGCCCGCCCGCGGAATGTGAAATAGGTCAGGATAATGAATACACCCAGTATTGACAGGACGGTCTCCGCCTTGCGCGGCCATGGGCAGCAGATTAAATTGCGAAATGCAAGGACAGTGGAGAGTCCGATCAGGATGACCATGTACAGGCTACTGTGAAGGAGTGTCCATTTCATTTCTCCCAAGAGCTCGCTCATCCCTTTCCGTGTAAGAGAATAATCATTCCTTCTCCCGGTATTGACAACCGATTCCAGCATATCGACGTCCATGAATTCTGTGTCGAAGAAGCACCAGTTCGTTACTGCCTCATAATCTGTTTTAGAAAAATGTCCACTGGATGCGGCTTCAATTTCAGCATTCCACGACTTCATCGGGAAATCTACGGCTGCTGTACGGGCAGCGTTGTAACGTCCAGCGGTTTTATAGGGTTCCTGCAGATTAAAGGCAAAACGGGTGGCAAGGAGGAGGAAAATAATCACTGCCGCAGGAAGAAAAAAAATATACCCCGCTGCTCCCGGCTGCCCCGCGCCCCGATCTGTCGGGACTGCCCGCCCTGCGCCCCGGTCTATCCAGCCTGTCGAGTCTGCCCGCCCCGCGCCCCGGTCTGCCTGCTCTGTCGAGTCTGCCTGGTCTGCCCGCGAAAAACGTGTCCAAAAGGAAAGGCGTGACACAGGCGCTGTATCTTCGTTTCCATTTACGGAAGGGACAGATAAAAGACCGGGATTTTTTTCCGCTGAGAAAAAACCGGAAAGGACTTCCAACGCGATAAATGGCAGAAACAGAAGTGCGGACTCAATGCGGAGCATGAAGCCGAAAGAGATGATCAGCGTTCCGGCAAAGAGCCATGCCAGTGAGCGTTTCTGCCTCATAGATGTGAACAGGATCAAAAGACCGGCCAGCACGATCGCTGCTGTCTGGATCGTATAATTCGCGTTCCACACAGTGATGCCCGAAGAAAAAAGCAGGATGGACATCCCTGTCGTAAGAGTGATCGATATTTCCCTGACTCCTGATCCCCGGAAGGACCCACTGGAACTGGCACGGGGATGATAAAGGGAAGAATCTGTGAAAGTGGGGAGATTTTTTTGACCGGATCCTGTAAAGGCAGAAACAGCAAACAGGTCGAACAGAAGGGCGATACTGCAGAACACTGCAATGTGGACAAGCAGGGTAAAGACATCTGCTGGGGGAAACAAGGGTGTGAGCCATTTTATGATCAGGCAAAGCAAGGGATGGATATACTGGCAGAAGTTGTTCTCTCCGTAATATCCTTCAGTCACAACAGCCACACCGATGTTGTCCGTACTGATATACAGGGGATTGAAAAGCATAAAACCCGCATAACATGCAAGCGCGAAAAAAAGAGATATCACATGGGGGATCCATTTCCTACTCTTTTCTATACACGTTTTTATACACGGTGATTTTATGCCCGGCGATTCTATGCCCGGCGATTTTATACCCGGTGATTCTATGCCCGGCGTTTCTATGCCTGGTGATTCTGTTCTTTGCATTTAATCCATCTTCCTTATTTTAATAGACTTACAGTCTCTCCGACACAGGCTGTCTTGCGCAGTTTTATTCCCCCTGTGTTCCTGCAAGAGCACAAAGCCCAACACACATGGACCAGGCAGGATTTCTGTTTCTTAATTGCGACGGAGATATATTCTTGAGACGGAGACAATTATTGAGACGGAGATACATTATTCCCGATAATATGAGCAGCGCCATAGTATTTTGCCATATCCTGATTAGGCCATGCTTCCGCGCTGCTGGTGTCTACATACATTATGCCCTTTGCTGCAGAATAATATGTTGATGTCTGTATCGTATCTATTGTGACATCCAGGTTTCCTTTAGAAACTTCCCGACGGATATATGTTTCATTCGATCGCATCTGCTCCCAGGAATGGTAAATGTCCTTCGTTCCAATCACCATCAGGATTGAAGCCTGATATACTACAAAAGCACAGACATATACGGCAGCCAACAGGCTGATCAAACTTGAATAGTAATCAGAACGCCTGAACTGCCTGTTCTGCTTATTCTGCTTTGTGAAGCAGTCCGCCAAATCATTGGCAGCTGTCATCCTGTTATCCGGTTTCATATTTTCAACAGCTGCTTTTCTGTTCAGGTAAGGCCTTTTTTTGTTCAGGAGGATAAATCCATTATCAAATATTTCTGCCATTAAGATCCCAGCTGCTATAATCAGAAAAACCGATGAACCCAGCATGCTTCTTCCGGGATAATAAGATGCCACACTATACATGCAGTTCATTCCGAAGCTCAGACAGCCCCATGTCAAAGCCTCTGTCATTCGTAATGATGTGATCTGAAAGACTGCCAGAAAGACGATCATTATGGCACCCGCTATAATGAGCAGCCTGAAAGAGAATAAATATTTGTCGCAGGCTTTCAGAAAGCCGGTTCTCAAATTGATGTGCTCATCAATTTTCCCTGAGACAGTTGCCGGACTGAGAATCATGAAAAGATAGGCCGGAAGCATAGTGAAGACCGGCAATATCATCCATAGCTTTTCCTTTTTCTTCCGAATTGCAAACGTATAGAGCGGCCATATTAAAAAGAATACCATAACGGCAAAGGAAGCTGATTCAATCAGCTCTCCCATTATGAATCCTGCACAGATGTACAAACCCATAAGCAGCCGCCTGCGAAATACTGAATTCTGTTCTGTAAACAGATGCCTTTTCGACAACGGATTCTGATCTATAAACAAGGGCTTAATGTAGATAAGGAGAAGCACAATGCTCCACAAATAATTACAGGACCCGTCAAGCCATAGAAAAACTTGTCCGAAGGATGGTACAAACCGCCACAGTGCAGCCACAACAGCGAGATACAGCAAAGCATTGTGTGTCTCATGATTTAACTTCCAGATGTAGTCATAAATAATTACACATAGCAGACAGAATACTCCGGCATTCAAAACATCAAACAGCCCCGGCGGAAGCATCAACATAAGCTGACTAATACCATGTACAATCAGCCTTCCATTCATGTTTCCGTAGTGGGCAGCCATAGATGGTAAAATTTGAATCGGAGATGTGATTCTGTCTCTGCCACCTGCAAAACTGAAGCAATAAGTATAATCATCCCCTATCAGTAATGTGAAGTGATTGAGGATAAACATAAAACAGAGGTTCAAAAATGTAATTATCCTGATCACTCTTTCAGATCCGTTTAATAACAGGATTATTGAACGTTCCCGTCCTCCTGCTCCAGTCCTTTCCGTTGCTGTTTTAGGGTTTTCCATTATTGTTTTCATCCCCGGCTGTATATAGAGATAAATCTATATTTTAAAAATAATTTTACATAAAACGTAATATCGCTATCAAAATCGCTGTCAAAAATCGCTGTCAAAAATCGCTATCAAAATATCAAGCGCTTCGTTTAAACACCTACGGATGCACGCTGCGTTTTTATCTCTGACATTTGTCAGATACTACGATATCACTGATGTCTGTTCCAGGCAAACATATACTGCTGACAGATCCCATTGGATCCCATTATACGGGGAACAGCGCATTCCCGACGTTGTTGGCGTTGGTGCGATTCGGATAGATCCCATTGCACGGGGAATAACGCTCAAACGCGGGTTGTCCAATTGACCGCGAAGTTCATTGTGCCTGGCACTCGATCTTAATCTTTTCAATCTTAGTTTTCTTGATCTTAATCTTCTCGATCTTAATCTTCTCAATCTGTTCCTTCAGCTCTTTTGAAGCTCTTATATTCCATAATTTCCATACAGATATGCCCCAGATATGCCCTGGAAGGGACCTTGGTAGGCTGCCCCCATGAAGAGACGCCTGATGCATATACGGAAGAGCAGATTGAGAAGTAAACCACGCAAAATGGCAAAATTTCGATAAGAGCAAGAATAAGAGGCAATCAAAAAAGCCGCCGGGAATTTTTGTCCCTGACGGCAATGATAATTGTTGTTCAGCTGTTGCAAGTTGAGACGAGATTATTACAGTTTTACGAGGTACTTCTCCTTGTCAGATGCCGGAATCGCCAGAGCCTCCATAGCCTGTTCAGCTGTGAGCTTCAGATTTTTCATTATGGTTCTTATATCTTCTAGTTTTGTTCTTTCCTTAACCTCATCGCGCATTTCCTCTATGATTTTACACACAGTTTCCACCCCTTCGGATTCTCTTTGTAATACCTGGATGCCTCTGCAAGCATCTCATTCTTCATTTCATCTGGATCGCTGCAACAGAAATCATGCATCAGTTCCCCAAGCGGATCGTTGCCTCTGTAAGCGCCATTCACGTATTGGATGTGCTCCCGGTCGTTAAACGGCTCACACTCCGGCATTATCACTCGCTCTACCGGGTATAGCCCACGGCCTTTCCCAAAGATATCATGCTCCGTTACAAAAATGGCGTATGTCTCGGGAAGTTCTTCAAACAGTTGCCCGGCATCCAGGGCTTCCACGTCCATGACTGCCGAGTGGTACCTCGCCCTTTCAGGCCTGGCCCCGGAATCCGCTTTCTGGACCTCTAGATCGTACTGCGTTCCTTTAGTATCCACACCGTGGTAATCAAGGCAGATCGACCTTGCACCAAGAAGCCTCTTGAAGTCCTTCTGCGTCTCGCCTTTTGCAAGCGTCAGGTCTTTAATCCCCGTGATGATGCGGAGCGTCATTTCTGCAAGCGGTATATTGTCCTGGTAGATGCACCTCATGAACGTGTCGTCAATCGGTCTGAACCCGCGAAGGCGCTGCAAGTCTGCCTCATGGTCACGCTGCCTTTGCAGTTCCTGCTGTTGCTCCAATATTTCCTGTTCTGTCATTTATGATGCCTCCGCTATTTATATATTTACTTCAATTATACCTGTGGAAAGGACTAAATCAACCGTAAGATCGGCATCCAAATCCTGAAATTTTAGTGAACCACAAGTCGCCGGATGGGCCCCTGCGGGAGAGGTGGATCGGATTGTGGTTATAGGGGTGGTAACAGGTTTTCATGGAAGGTACCTGAATGCAGCTTTCCTTCCACCTCCAGTTTTTTGTAAGCACTAAGGACGGCTTCCGGCGTTGGCACGTCCATGTTTTTGGAGAGGGTGTCAATCAAGTGTACGAAAGTGACATCTCTTTCAATTTCATCCGCGATGACATCTTCCGGCCTGCCTTTGGGAATTTTAGCAAGAATCTGTTTGACGAGGGTCAGGAGTTCGCCTTCTTTTTCTCAATCTTAATCTTCTCAATCTGTTCCTTCAGCTCCTCCACGCTTCTGTGCCCATAAGTCCCATTCGTAATATCGCCCTTCAAACTGTGGCCCATGAGCCGCTTCCGATCAGCCTCGCTTACCCCTGCTTTCTCAAGCAGTCTATGGAACGTATGGCGGCAACTGTGTGGTGTGTGGTACTTTTCATCCGTATCAATTTCAATTTCCATGAGTACCCTTCTCATATCCCGTCGGAACTGAGATTCACTTTTGCCGCACAGGAACTCCCCATACATTCCTGCAACAAATCCGGTAATAGAAGAGTGAATCGGCACAACTCGATTTTTCCCGGCATCTGTCTTAACTCCTCCGATAAACACATCGTTCTCTACAGTCATTTCTCTCCACGCACCGATCCGGAACCCGCTGTAGATCATTGTAAGAATCATTTTCACCATTGCCGCGGTCTGTTCGTCCGCTTTATCTGCTGCTGACCACAGCTTAGCAATCTCCTCATCAGTAAAATCCGCATGATGCTCCTCTTCCTTTACCTTCGGCATCTCCACGTAAATTCCCGTCTCTTTTCGGCAAAGTTCTCTCGGTATCGCATACCTGTACAGTCTTTTGATCAGACCGACTACCCTGCCCGTAGTACATTTCGAGTACTTCTTCGCCACCCCGTTCACGATCTCCTGCAGCTCCATCACCGTCACCTCGTCCATGTTCCGGTGCCAGATATCCTCCAGCTTCAGCCATGCAGAATGAATCCCGTTCCTGCTCGATTTTGACAGCTCCTTCGCCGCACTCTCTCCGAACTTATGATCCCAGTATATCTCATACACTTTCTGAAACGTACAACTCCCGGTGCTCACAACTTCGTCCAGCTTCCGCTCCTTAAGATCCAGTTCCATCCCGCTGTAATACTTCCCGTTGTGCCAGGCGTTCAACACACAGACACCGATATTGTAGTCATCAGTATAGCAGAGAGCCTTTGGACGGACACCTTTAACGGTGGGAGGATGTACTGCATAACAATTCCTGCGATTCCCTGTTAGCTTCCTGACTGAACCAAATCCCTTTCTCAACCGTAGCATGATCTATTACCTCATCTTTTCTCTCTCACTTCTATGGCCATCGCCCCAGTGCGCCATTCAGCCACACCGCCATAAAACACCGAAAACCCGGAGGCTTATCCCCCCGGGTTCTGTGATTTATTCATTATTTTGATTAATTCTGATTATTTCCGCCTGGTCATTTCCTGATGTTCCGATTGATCTTATCTACAGATGCTTCCAGGCTTCCAAGCTTCCAGAACTATCTTTGCCATCTGCTTCTGAAGTTTCTTTTCAATGTTTTCAATGATTTCGATGCTTTCCATGTTTCTGCTATCTGCCACCTGTTTCTTCACCTCTTCTGATGCTCTTATATTCCATAATTTCCATACAGATATGCCCTGAAAGAAAGGATTATTTCGCAAAAACAGTAGAAAAAATACCGCAATTTCAGTGATTATTCATAACAATTGTAACATGACTGTCAATAGACGGCAGGAAATGACCGGATTGCAGATAGAGACACAATAAGGACACAAGAAATTCTTTTGCCAGGTTGTACGCCACTCCGCTATATACAAGTATTTCTCAAAAAAGATGATTGTTGTGAAGGTATGAGCAAAGCAACGATAAGGACACAATAGGGTAACAAATAGTGATAAGAGATTCCGGAAATGCCTGTAGATAACAGGAATTCGAGATGATTGGAAGATACGGCCTTGGTAATT
>NZ_FNFZ01000038.1 GCF_900101015.1 Sarcina sp. DSM 11001
GTCTTTGAGCCTGCTGACATTGTCTTTCCTGAAGTCGGAAATCGTTCTGAAATCGGGCTCGGCACCTTTCATGAGCCATTTTGCCTCAATGTTCACATGGCAGGCTTTCTGGAGTTTTCTTGAAGAGCGCATGTTATTCCTGTGGCCATACAGGTACAGCTTGAGCAATGACCCCGGGTTATAAGCAGGCCGGCCTTCTGATGATGGATTGGTGTTTGTGAAACCCATTCCCGTCAAATCGAGCGAATCAACAAAGGCATCAATGATCCTTGCGATGCTGTCGGGATCAACCATCATGTCAAGTGATGTCATATACATTTGATTCCGGTCGATTGTCTTTACATACGGCATAATGTACACCCCCTGCATACATTATACTATATATAGGAAAAACAGTGGACATCTCAATTCGTTATATAAACTGTTAACGCATGATGCCGCAAGAGGAAACATGCTTTTGCTGGCTGGGGACCAGTCAGCAAAAGCGGCGTGCAGAAGACATATGGTTGGAAGCAGGATCCACGGCTTGAGTCAGAAGCAGCAGGGGCGTAAGCCGCTGCTGCACAGACAAAAAAGTCCGCCAGGTTTGCTGGCTTCCTGGATCAGATCATAGCATGGCCAGTAATTTGATAAAATTTTTACTGTAAACATGGTGGGTTATCGGACAGTCTGCCCTATCTCCACCCCCTATCTCCACCCTATCTCCCAGTTCACGGTCACTGACATTAGCAACTGTCTCCCACTCCGGTTCGATCTTTGACTTCCCGGAATATGCAAAACAGCGCAGGATCAGTGCGCTTGTTTCTTCATTCCGTATAAACAGAGTTCGTCGCGAAAAGCGCGCCTCCTGGAATATGCAGCCCGATACCGTTCCATGATCAGTGCTTTGGCCTTGGGGACTCCTCTGGATTCCTGTACTTCGCCGAAAGCCGCGATAAAGGATGCACATTCCCCATAATAGTTTCTCTTGTTTGCATTCATGATGCCTTCGACACGCCACTCGATCCAGTGATCGATCCTTTCCATCCACAGGGCAGCGTCATTCCCGGAGAGGTGTACCTCTTTTTTCCAGGTTTTCAGAAGATCAGAAAACACAGCTTTTTCATCTGCACTGACTTCGTCATCATCTGCTTCCTCTGCAAAAGATATTTCGTCCTTCAAATAAGCCTCTGGAGCTTCCACAGCAGTGCCCCGATAGTATTCCCGGATATCAAATCCGCAGGCCTCCCGCGCCCGGCTCAACATGGCCAGCATCCCTTTTCCATAATCCTCACCCTGATGAAGCAGCAGGAGCATCAGCGCGATACCTTTCTTCATGAAAGTGGATGACCAACCAAGCACATTTTCAGTAGTCATTCCTGTCTCACGCATCTTTTCAAATTCTTCCTGAAAGTACAAAATGCAGCAACAGTCATTTCCTCCAAGAACATTATCAGGTCCAGAATGATAAGAATAAAAGCCAGAGCCCTTTCTATCCGGGATGCCCCGGATCATTTCTTCAAATATCTCCAGTGCCTTCGCCCTGTACTTCTCCCAGTCTTTCGTCAAAAAGCGAAGCCTCAGATAATTCAATGTTGTCGTCTGGGATCGAAAAGCCTCCAGAAGGCATCTCTCCGATTCTTCCGTATTATCCAAACGCACGGCATAGGATGCTGTCAGCAGCGCGATCCTGCTGCGGATTATTATGTTTGAGGGAAGCTGTTCCAAGGCACTCTGTCCCGCTTTCAGCATCGACATTCTCAGATCCGGCTCCCCTGTATCCAGATTTTCCATCATGAGCTTCTCCAACAGTGCAGGATGCGTCTGGATACTCTGTTTTGCGACCTCGAGAGCTGATTTCTCGTCCTGAATCATGGAAAGTGCATCCTGCAGCATTCTCTCATACTGTCCTCCGGGGCCAGCGCTCAGGACACGGATCCAATCCTGCAAAAAAGCATTGAAATCCGGTAGATCTCCATTTCCCATCTGCATGATCTCCTCCAGCTTAAAAAACTGGTAGTGGAGGTTCCCGATCAGGCGCAGTATTTCCTCCGCCCTCTCCCAAGGAGCGCTGACCAGATAACACAGGTAAATGGCTTCTCTTAAAAACAACTGGTAAACATCATCCTTCAGAAGATCATGGTTGTTCAGTGTTTCCAGATCCATACAACCATCGTCATAGTCCAGATACGCTCCTTCAACAGAAACCGTCACACAGGAAAGAAGGTCGGCCAATTCGAAGCCCTGTCTGTAAAGCTCGCGGTCCATGCAGACATGGACAAGCTCCATGGCCTTTCCAATATCATCCAGGATACCTTCCGGATCAGCAAAGGTAAATTCATCGACATCACTGTTGTACCAGTCATCATATTCGTAGTTATAATCACTGACCAGTGACCTTTCGCCTTCTTCTAATTCTTCCAATGTCTCCATTAAGGAATCTATTTCTTTCTCCAGCCTTTCGTTCTTTTTATCATCATCGAAAGAATGATTGAACGAATGTCCATCTCCGCCTTCATCGGTACCTCCCCTGCTGCTGTCAGTGTCCTCCACAGCAAATGCTGTAAACAGAGAAAGCAGCTTTTCCCGTTCTTTCTCCGGAGCTGTCCTGGCAATTTCGTGAAGCAGACGTTCCAGTTGATCGCGGGACATACTGCTGCTAAATGTATCGATTTTCTTTAAAAACTGAAGAAGCTTCATCGTATGTTTTCTCCCTATTTTCTTTTTACGGCAGCTCAACAGACTGTTCAGAAGAATCCTTTTTGACAGTCCGATAACTTTTTCAACAAAAGAACTGCGCAGGTTGGCTCCGGCCATGAACCCTGACATCAGCTGTCTGTTATTGGATATTACAAAAGAGCCGGTGAATATCATTGGCATGATAGCTGCTTATACCACATGGAAAAGAATCCAGATCAAAGAAATAGAACATGGCAACCGCATCCCCATGATTCCGAACAGTAAACGAGGGGACGGTTCTTTTGTTTCTATCCCCTTGTTCATTTGAAGGGGGACGGAAACAAAAAGACCGTCCCCCTGCTCTCCGGCTGGCGCATATAAGGCGCTGATCACCATACTTGATAAGGTTTATCTCCATAGGCTCTGGATAACAGCTCACGCGCTGTCTTTGACGGGTCTGACAGGCACTTCCAGTCTTCTTTTTCGATCACCATCGTCTGTCGGTCCTCTGCCTTATATGCCTGCCATGTCACGCCTTCAATGGACGGATCCCCGGTTTTAGCAAAATTCGTCCAGGCCTCCTGTGCCTTCGCAGCAGTATCCATATCCACAAGACCGGCATAAATGTCCACATCCGGATTGTTAAAAAGATAGGCCAGCTCAACAGCGTGAACAGAACTCCTGTACATGCTGTCCAATGTAGACGGAACCTTCCATAAATAAGCGTAGATCTGACCTCCGGCATCCGCAAACCGATCTGCGAAATGCAGAATGTCATATCTCCAGGATTCTGTGACAAATCCGGACTTGGCCAGTGCAGCTTTCACCTCCGGTTTTTCAGCGTATTCCTCCGGAACAATGCTTTCTTCATAACGGATGAGTTCTTCCAGGGCCTCCTTGCCGTCCTGATCCAGTTCTTCAGATGCCTCCTCATACATGGCGTCCATGCCTTCAACCCAGGAAGCAAACTTCTCTTCCTCTGTATCCCCTTCCGAATCCTCCTGGAAATAGTTCCACTCATCATTGTTGGTTCCGACAATCATCTGGATGCCGCTCCGGGCTGCCTCCGCAATAGCCTGCTCCATATCAGCCTCTTCCGGGATGATCTCACCATCCGCAACAATCCCGCAGCACTCGTCGGCAATCCAGTTTTCCATGTCCAGCTTCATCCATTCATCGCCGGATATAGTCAGCAGGTCGTCCATATTTTCCGCACCTGCAGCTTCCATGATCACGTTCGCAAATTCCTGCGCCGCTTCCCTGTCCCTGACCGGCATACCGCCGCTCTGGGCGATCGCTCTTTTAAACAGCCCCTTCGCCGCAGGGGATATTGTTAATGCCGTTGTGGACCATCCGCCGGCGGACTCCCCAAAGATCGTCACGTTATCCGGGTCACCGCCAAATGCCGCTATGTTTTTCTGAATCCATTGCAGTGCGGCAATGTGGTCACGAATACCCAGATTAATATCCGTATAATCCTCGCCCCCCTCAATCTGCGAGAAATCCGCCCAGGACATGAGTCCAAGTCTGTAATTGCAGGTGATCAGGATCACGTCATCGTGGGCCGCCGCAAAATTCTGTCCATCGTACATGGGATCTGTCGTGCCGCCCCATCCATAGGCTCCTCCGTGGAAAAAGACCATAACCGGTCTGGCTTCCCCGCTTTCATTCGCCCCTTGAGACTCCCAGATATTCAGAGTGAGACAATCCTCGTTTTTCGGAAACGATGAGGCCGGCTCAGTAGGCCACTCATACTGTAAAGCCGTGTAACCGAAATCAAAGCACTCAATTTCTTCCTCACTCGGATCAGGGGACTGCGGTGCGCGCCATCTGAGGTCTCCTGTCGGTGCCTTCGCGTAAGGCACTCCCTTAAAGGAAGTAACTCCATCCACAGTCTTTCCCAGCATGACTCCGTTTTCACAGGCAATCTTTACAGTTTCACCTGCCGGTTCGCTTTCGGCGGTTTCGCTTTGGGCCGTTTCATTTTTGACACTTTCGCTTTCTGCAGTTTCGCCTTTGGGAGCTTCTCCGCTTCCGGAACTGCATCCTGCCAGAATCAATACCATTACCATCAGCATTGTGGAAATCCGCGTTCCTATTGATACCTTTTTCATAACCTTTGCTTGTCCTCCTTTATCTTTGCCCGCAATCCGTTGCTGTTAAATAAAGCTTTGCGGAACCTCAATTCCGCATTTAGCTGCCATCAGAAATTCTTTTTGCCATAATCGGCCACTTTCTTGCTCTGGGATTAAAGCCTTGAACGGCATATCTTTTTCCGTCTTCTGCAAGAAAGATTCTGTTATACATTTCTTTCTGCAATCCGAGATGTTCATATCTCCACACGTCCGCATCGAATTGGTTACGGGCGACATGTTCCGGATCTATGCCGTTTATCACAGTCATTTTTGCTGAAAACCGTTCATCCCCGTAAGTTATCCTTCCCAGAGAAATTGTAACTCCATATTTATCCTGAAGAAACCGCACAGCATTAGTAAAATCTTCCCTGAACGCATTGAGATTGTTATTGTTCATTTCCATACCAACACCTCAAATCCTGCTCCAACAATTGTCTTTTGTACTTTGAACAGATCATTTATCCTTTCTAAAAATGGAGCCAAAACTGGTTTCCCGATTTACACAAACAGTCAAAAGCTTTTCCGGCATCTATTCTGCTGTCTGTTATTAACATGCTTCCTCTCCATGGCTGACTGTTCATAAATCACATTTATCAGTTAAGCGGAATAATATGATAACAGTTTTTCCAACACCTGCAAATGTCAAGAGGCTGTCGAATATTCAGAAAACGCCACACTGAATTATTGCACAGTGCGGCGTTGCAAGTATTCGCAAATTATTGGTTTTTACTCATCTTCTCGCGGATGCGGGCTGCGACATCTGTTACATTTTTTGTGTTGATATTGACGCCGTCCTCAATATAGGTGATCAGCTGATCTCCCACAGAAGCTTCCGTGTTCCGCTGAGAATCATACAGGCTTTTTAATTCGTCGATACTCTTTACACAGATCTCACGGAACTGTTCCTGTATTTTGAGGGCTGGTGCCTCATGATACAGTTTATGATAGGCGGCCTCAATATCAGCATAAGAAAAACTATTTCCCGCTTCGGCCTCTTCAATCAGGATCCCGATCGCATCGGAGATGTCGTTGCGATAATCTCTGTGGGCTATCATTTTCATTGCAATCAAATAGATTCCTGAGACGGTCCGGATTTCTAAAGTCTGATTATTGAGCCAGCAGTAATGCCGGGATACTTCTATCAGTGCATCAGAATATGATGCCGTTTTTACAAAGTCAGTGTTCATCCAATCTCTGGGAAGATTGTTCTCGTCGGCAAATCTGGTTATCACATCTTTGATTCCTGAAGCGGCCCGAAGAATCACATCAAAATCCTGCGTAGCATCCCTGAATTTATAGTTCAGCATGATACTGCCGCCGCCTACGATGATTATTTCGCCCGGTGCCTTCCCAAGGGTTTTTCTGTATTCTTTGGCAAAACGCCGGATGATATCCATGGCGTTTGCTCTTGTAATCTTTTCCTTAGACTGCATCATACAAATCTCCTTCGTAAATATTGAATCTAAGGAACTCATCGATACATTTCCGTTTATCTGGTCCAAACAACGAGGAGTCTCCTACATAATATGGCTGTTCTAACCGAATACTCCGGACGCTGTTGTACTTATCACACAGAGGGATATCATTCTTTCTGCTGATGTAATCCACGGTAGCAACCAGGTAAAATGCCTTCAGATAGTCTTCATGCCGCATGTAGGTGGAAACATCATCGCTTTCGATAATTTCAAGAATGCATTCCAGTTCATTGATTTTGATACGGTGATGAAGATTATTACGGAAAGTCTGAAAATCTTCTTTTTCATATACGATTTCATCCGGTCGATAGCCAAGAAAACGGGCCAGTTTTGCTACTGTGAAATAGGAACAGGTTCCGATATCAACCTGGCCTTTAATGATCGGATAGAGCGTTGCATAGGGAATATCACTTTGGACAGAGCAGGCCCGAATATTGGTTTTCCTTTTCTTCAATTCTTTTTCAAAATTCATTATAATGGCCTCCTTCCCTTTCCATTTCTCTTTCTTTAATATTATCGGTTAACCGATAAAAAATCAAGAGTTAACACGCGTTTTTGCCGACCCTACACTTGAACCGTTACTCCTATTATGGTTTTGTAAGGGAGTTTGTCTATTATAAGGAATACTAACCCTGAATTATTCATAGCGGTAAGTCATAAACAATGCTTTTCCGCGTAGTTACAATGCGTCCACCTGAATATTGCTTTCACTTTTATCAGCCCTTACACAGTACCCGCAGTCACGACAATACCGTCCGGTACATCTCGTCTTTCCACTCTTTTTTGCAGATCCCGGCGGCGCTCAGCATGCGGACCAGGACCATATAGGAGGCTTTCTTTTTGGCGTCCGTCTTGCTGCCGGCATCGCCATAGCCGTTCACTCCGCCGCAGGTGCACTCGCATCTCCAGCGGTCTTGCGGCAGCTCTTCAAAGTCGTATTCAGCCTTATCCTCCAGATATTTCTTCTGGTACAGTTCCTGGAGCTGGTTGATGCTGTTTTCGAGGGAAGGAACGATTCCGGCGTCAGCCAGATTGATCCAGAGTCCCTGATCCATCACAAAGTAATATGCCCTTCTCGCGGCATATTCCCTGGCCTTTCCCCGCGTCTCTTCCTCCACATCGATCCTCTGGGATGTCCATACGCCCTTGTCGTTGTCTGGCACCGAAAAACGGATCGTGCAATGAAACAGGTGCCGCTTACCGTGTTTGCCGGTTCTTTGGCTGCCGTATACCTCATACTCCGGCATGCGTCCGAAATGCCTCTGATGCCAGGCATTGAAAAGGTCGTAGAAGGAAGTCTTCAGAAATTCGTCGGGTGCTGTGATCTGAATGCAGACCAGCCTGTCCGCCACCGACTCCAGCACCTGCCAGTCCCATCCGCAGTCCATTGCGACCGCGCCCAGGAGCGCTTCCATCATATCCTCAGCGGCGGAATCATTTTTTGTTTCCCCGGTCCCATACAGGATATACTTGTCAAGGCCCAATCCAGCGGCGCGGGCAGCCAGATGCTCTTTACTGACAAAGCGACTTCGGATCTTTGTCATCTCCCCTTCCGTATACCGGCTCCGAAATGGCGCCTGCGGTTTGATCGTGATAACATCCGAAAACTGCCTGACCATCTCCCGGGTCACCACCATATTCAATATGCTGTCCCCCAGGAATTCCAGTTCTTCACTGTCCCCGACTCCATACTCCAAGCCGAAAGCCCGCCTTGTGAACGCCTGTCTCATCAGGTTTTCATTGATAAATTCATACCCGATCACGTCCCTTATGACCGGAACCGGATCATGTGATGAAGTGGGGATCTTTATGAGATTCATATGATCCTCAAAATCATATTCCCAGGATTCCAGATCAAATCCTTCTTCCCAGTAATCGATCCCTATTTCCGGCTCAAACTGCCCTTCTTCTTCCTCATCAGAATCCCCCTCCTCATCATCTTCATCATTATCTGAAATATCATTATAGTCGGAGATAAAATCCTCATTTAAAGAATAATCCTCGTTCAGCCGTCCCTCTTCCACAAGGGAGTCCATATACTCCCGAATCTCCAGAAGATCCTGCGCATCTTCATCAAGTGTCATTATGTCCGCATCATCCGCTGACCAACGCATTCCTCCATCTCTTCCATCCCATACCGGCTCAGGCCAGAGGCAGTCTGCCGGCCATGCTTTACGCCTTTTGCGCCCTTTTGCCAGTCTTCCTTCATCTGCCGTGAAATCTGTCTTAAACATAAAAAACCCTCCTTGTTTTTCCTGAATAGTATGTCAGAACAAAACACGGAGGCATGACCGCTGATCAGATATGGAATGTACACGAAAAATACTGCAGACCGGCAATGGAGCAATCCGGCACAGATTGTGCAGATTTCGGCATTGCCAGCAGGCAGATTTACCTTTCATATACTTCACATTGATCCCATATAAACATATCATTGTGCATTACCTCTCTGCCTGCTGCCCCCAAACTGTACAAAACATTTGAAAACAGCAACCAGGATAATATCTACACAGCAAAATGCCCCATGCCATCCATGCACTTATCATTATAAAGGCATGGATGGCATGAATACAACTATATTTTCGTCAGTTAATAATAGAAGGGCCGCGTGAAAGATGGCTCGTAGCCATCATCATGTCCGTCTCCTTCATATGATACAATCTCAAAGCCGTTCTTCTCACACCATTTTTCCAGATAATAATCAAATTCAAAATCTTCAACAACCGGCTGATAGTAGTCTTCACATGTGCAATACCTTTCAAACTCATCATCAAGATAATCCTGGATTTCATGCTCGTAAAAATCAGTGATAGCTTCTTTTGTCATAAAAGGGTTCTTTTTGAGCGAATCTAACAGTTTTTTTCCTATGCAATCTGGCTCTGTTGGACGAAGGATCATCTCTGCCTTATAGTGGCAGTCAACACTTCCGCCTTCTGTCTGCCAGACCGAGAACCCATTCCATATACAGGTAAAATCCTTTTTCAAAAACTGAGAAAGGCCTTCCAATTCCCTGTTTTTCCATTCTTCTTTATTGGCTATGGAGTAAAGGGACAGAAAAATCGACGTCAGTTTTTCTGCCATTTTCTTGTTAAAGCAGCACTCCTTTTGAATCTCTTTACACAATGAATCAAAATCTATGTCACGATCCAATTCGTCCATCATTCCGTTTACAAGGAACAACAGGATCGCACCTGCTGTTTGCTTTGAATTTTTCTGTGTGTGAAGACTGTTTCTATACTGTTCTTCTTTTTTCAGGAGTGCTCCATATTTTGCTTCTGCATCCCGATATGCCTGCTCAATGCTGTTGACAGAATCATAAAGATGCTGCATAGGATAGATTTCCAATGTCTCCTTTGCTTTTTTAGTTTTTCCTTCTCTGAAGCAATTTTCTTCTCAATGATCCGGCGCTCTTTTCGATGAAAGATATTCTTCGGTATTGCTTTGAGCTGTTTATTTAGAGTTTCGACTGTTTTTTTTATTGCATAGATTTTTTTGTTAAAGATTAATACATTTCTGCTCTCAAAGATCATTTCCCACCCTTCTTTCCGGCGTTTCATGATCGACGCGGAAATCTATGTGGACCGAAATGCTAAGTCAGCTATACAGAGCATGAATTCTTACCTTGAATCACTGCGTACTTCCTTACTGGAAGAAGCAGATGCAGATCCGGAAGATCTCTGGATGCGTACATTGAAAGCAGGTCAAATCGATGAAGATGAATATTTCGGCCATGTCATCAATACAGACATGATGGAGATCCTGCGTTCAATCCGTGAAGAACAGAAAACGGACAAAACCACTGTGGATACCACTGTAGCCGCTGAAATGGAGAAGGCTGTCCAGGAAGCAAAAAACCTGCACGGCACTCCAAAAGAGAAGGCTATCAAAGTCTTATGCAGCCGCCTTGGGATTCAATATGAAAACTTTACAGACGAGGAATTTGCCCATTTTATCAAAGTATTTGAATCTGCTAAGAACTTGAATCTGTTGCTTAAAGGTAACCAACGGGGAAAAAGCGTCGGTTTTCATTCCAAACGTAAAGGGCGAGGAAAGAATAAACGTTTGTAATAATGACCCCGGCATCTTGTTATGCCATCTGCAGATAGTACGAATAATGAAACAAAAAACAGGTTCGGACACACTGAAGGTTTAATCAGTGAATCTGAACCTGTCTTTTCTTTTAGTCTGTGCTTCGGATACCGGGTGCGTATTCCAAGCAACGATTATTCATTCATTGTCAAAAGACAACTCTATAGGTATATTATGAATCGTTGATACTGTTTTCCAGTCTGGCTATATACTGCATTAGCTCATCGAATGACGGATAGTCACCGTAGATCATCTCTTTCATCTTCTCGTAATCCTCTTCCAGGCGAGGCAGGCTATGAACTGCCGGAACCAGTCTGAGTGAACCCATTCTTGCTTCTTCATATTTGGCCCACTTCCTCGGGTAGAATTTCTGCTTGAATTCAGAAACCCTGACCAACAGGTCCGGCTGCTGCATTGCTTTCTCCAGGATTCCTTTATGAGCCATACAATAGAGATCGTAGTAATGTCTTGAATATCTATTCGGAAGCTTTGAGCCTTCCGGTCTATGTGCCTCCTAGTGCAGAATAGTTGCTTTTTCCCAGAAAGTTCTTTCTGCTGTCGTTGTCAGAATAATCGTAGAGGATTGAGTGAATACTTGCGGATAGCATTCTGCTGAATAAGATTGAATCTCTGCATACTGCGTAGGCGTCCATGCAACAAGTGCACCGATCTCAAGGCGAATCTCCTGCAATATTGATGGATTCTCAAATGATCGTGGATATCTAAACTTTACTGTACCGGGATCATCCTGATCGATATAAACATTCACTCCTGCATTAATCGCTTCAGACATCTCATCCCTGAATACAGGAAGAAATACATCACGCAGAAAGTTGAATACTCTATGCTCGGCTTCTTCATTAAACTTCAACTGTCTGGTATTAGAACGGCTCTCCCAGGGTTCATCCACTGTGTAACCAATGACCCGCCAGTCGAGAATAAGATCTATATCCTCAGAAAACCGGTCAATCAGACCGTATGCTTTTGATAGGCTTGTACCACCCTTAAATGCGAAGGCATCTTTCCATCTGCATCTGTGGAACAGATAATCCAATGTCAGACACACCCAGAAATCCTTTTCGATAATCGCCGCATTCATCCCCTTACGGAATGCTGTGTTCTGAAACAATATTTCACGTTCTTCCGGTTCAACCCCAGCAATCTTATACATGTAGTCCTCTCCTTTCAGCTGCAGATTGCTTTTATTTCCGAATAGATCCAACTGATCGTGTGCTGTGATTCTGACAGGATCTTTACCCGCACTTCCTCCGAGAAACGTTCGCGAAGCTTCTGTCGATCAAGATCACTGACGTTTCCCTTCCCCAGAGCTTTCAGGGCCTGAATTAATAGAAGCGTCTTATCAGACATTCCGCCAAGCTGACTGGCTGCACGATGCTTGAATTCCAGTCTGATGTTCCCGACTGTATATTCCTTGTATGGACCTGTGCTTATATAAGACCAGTTAGCCGGAACCTGGGTCGAAAGACCCAGCTGGTTCAACGCAGTGTTTCCGCTTGCGGCAATCGTCCAGTTATAATTTCTTGCTATAGCATGCGCTACTGCGTCCGGATCCGGAACCGCATACTCTTGAAGAAGGCTACTGAACTTCGGTTTATCATATACCCCTCTGCAGACTCTGCGGAGATAGCCTTTTGATTCAAGTCTGGCAATTCCCTTCTTGACAGTTTCATATTCAGCCAGATCTGTAAAATCCGACAAAACGAACGCAGATCCAAATGGTGCATTCATAATCCTGTCTTGCATTAATGTACTTGATTTCATAACCAGCCGCGCCTCCTGTCCCTAATTATATATATTATTAGGGACATTTTCAATCATTTGTCCCCAATTATATATATTTTCAGGGACAAATATATTTCTGCCCCGTTTACCCTGACCCGGCAGCCGGCCAAAAGAAAAGACAAGTCCGAAGGATCCTGATTTCAGTGTCCTTTTGACTTGTCAGTATTATAGTATGTGCCCCCGTTGCAACGACAACAAGATTATTGTAATCACCGTATTCTTTTCTCTCTGTTTGCAGGTCTTCCTTTATTTCCTGCTGAGAGACATGCCTGCCTGATCTGGACTTATCATTAGAATTCACTTGCTTCTTGGATGTTTATGCTCAGAAATAACCTGAAGCTGAATCGTCATTGCTGCCTAAGAAGCTGTTCTTTTATACGCTTCAGAACCGCTCTCACCTCGTTGATCCTCATCTTGTCTCCTCTATGGAAATCATTGCCCTCCCATAGTTCATCCAGACGAACCATAGCATCATAGGTATTATAAAGAAAAAGCGTAATAAAGCGGAAACGAGTTAGATGGTCATCCAAGCACATTTTCAGTAGTCATGCCTGCCTCACGCATCTTTTCAAATTCTTCCTTAAAGTACAAAATACAGCAAGGGGACAGAAACGAAAGGACCGTCCCCATGACATTCAATTTAAGTATAAACGATTAGAGATTATAATCTGTTATGCATTTTTTCAGACCGTCGATCGTATTGCAAAAATGAATTCCGTGGCTTTTGATTCTGGTGCATTCCATCCAGAGATGGTGGCGATTGCCTGCATCCGTGATGTTAACAGGCAGTGAAAGAGCATCTTTCAGCCATTGTGCTGTCTCAAACATTGTCAGAGCATTCTCACTCCCGTAATTGTAGGCCCCTCCGGGGAGAAGAGCCGCCTGACGAATCAGGCCGGATACCTCCCGCACATAGGTAACGGCGCGATGCTGCGTAGAGGAAAAAGAAATCTCCGGCTGGCGCAGCATATTGACCAGAAAATTTCCGCGGTTGGGAACACCGTATTTTGGCATGTCATACATCCAGGTCGCACGAAGAAGAACCGTATCAGGATTGATGTCCAGTGTCCGCTGCTCCATCTCCAGCTTATGGCAGGAATAAAGATTTGTCGGCGCTGTCTCCTCTTCTGTATAGGGTCCCTCCCCGATACATCCGCTATAGACCTGGTCAGTGCTGAACATGACACACTTGACACCTGTACGGGCGAGCCAGACAGGGAGTTCTACATTAGCACGATAGGATGCCTCAGGATTACTTTCGCAAGTAGGGATGTCAGAAATAGCTGCCGTATGGATAATCAGATCCGGCCGTGCTGCGTCCACAATCCGCCGGACCCCCTCCTCATCAACAGATTGAAGTGAAGGACAAGGAATTGCCTCCGGCCCCAGTTCATCCATGATCCGCGCCCCGACAAACCCCCGGGGACCTGTTACAAGAACTCTCAAAATATATACTCCTTAGTTTTCAGTAATGTGTCAGGCCATAGGTCGCCCTCATTGATCCCCTTTGCATACAGCCAGTCATCCTCGACCCGGATCTGTTTTCCTACACAGGCTTCTACATTTAGTCTACGTTTTTTGCAAAGTCTGTTATAATAATAGAAACATGAAGTGATTTACTCGAAATCGAGTCCATCACCATGCAATCAACTAAGGTTATTTACTGGTTAATATTCAAACATCCATAGGCGGGAAAAACATGTTCAAAATTCTCAAACGCATCTCTGCCGCTTGAGTTAAACCTATCTTCCTGAAAAATATATCGTTCATAAATACTTATGCACACCGCCCGGACTGACTCATCATAATATGGTCCTTCCGGGCGGTATTGTCTAATAATCACTGTTTTTATCCTGCATTGGGATAAAACACATTCCTAAAAAACTCTTCATTTTTCAATAGCCGAGGCATGTGGTCCTGGAGCAGTTCCATCAAATCCAATGCGTACTGATGATATTCCTGAAACTCTTCATCTGTATTAACACCGCCGGTAGACCGGACAAGCCTGCCAGCCTTATCTCCTATGTCGTCTAGTCCTTCCTTTAAATCCTTATAGTCCGGTGATGATTTCTGATCTTGGAATAGAATCTCGATATATTCCTGAAGAGCAGGAATCATATCGCAGCCGTCAATCCTGCCGGACAGGTCTGCCAGATAAAGTATTTGTTTTTTGTTATTCGCTTCCGCATAATCGCCCAGTATATGAACGAAGTATATGATTCCCGCAAGGCTGTTACATTTATCGCTGTATCCTCCAATTAAAGGAAATTTCCCGAAGTCAAAGATTGAATTGACTGTCCCGAGCAGAATTTTTTTTCTGGTTTTCCAAAATTTATTTACTTTTGGATTACCATAGTCTATATCCCACCCCTGATGAGTGAACATTCGGTGCGTATTCGGGTTTATCTTTGTCCCCTTCCCGAATAAATCCTCTGAATAATCAATCTCGTCAAATGTATGAGAGAGGCCTCCCATCCCCCATTTTTTTAGCTGTCTGTATTTATCTTCTCCGGTACCTCCATACTGGTCGATTGCAAGGCTGGAAGCAGATTCAATTGCAGCCACATAATCCTTTATCTTTTCCTGGTATTTGGAATATCCTCTCTCAAAAAGTACTGCTTCCAGTTCCTTATCATGCTCTTCCGCTTTCGGATGGGCATAACACGTAATCAGTGATGACATGACCAGAATACAGGCTATTGTTATCGACAATACAGATTTAATAAAGGTCTTCAAATCACTTCACCATTTCAAAGTCTATATCTTTAAGGAGAAACAGTTTCTTTCCTGCTTTAGTTTTGAATTCGAGCTGTTTTCCGCTATAGCTGCTGCCCTCAGGAGGAATGACATCAAGGAACACTCTGGAATCGGCCGAGTATTTCTGTTTTTTTATCTCCTTACTTTTATATTCAGCAGTAAATGTCTCGACTTTTCCTTTCTCTTCTCGATCTACTTCATCAATTGACCAATCCTCATACACTGTGTCTTTACCGCCCTCTTTAACAGTTACCTTCAAGGTCGTTCCCTGTTCCAGCATTGTAACCGGAATTTCAAAAGTCTTACCATCGAACTCAATAGCATACTCTGCTGAATCAGCACTGTGATCAAAATGGTACAAGGCGTTCAAGGGCTCCGTCATAAACAGGGGCTGATCTCCGGAAAAAAGGATGTCTTCAATCTTCTGTTTTTGTGAGTCTGTAATGTTCAATTCATCCGCCAGGGCAAATAAAAGATCACAATTGGAAACCAGAGGCTGGTAAACGGGGGGCAGGGCCACCTTACGTTCTTCCTCTATCCATTTATTAAAGGTTTTAACTTCTTTTTCCTGTTCCTTTGTAGCGTTTTTAGGAACTTTCTGTTTAACTATGTCAGCCAGATATTCATTATTCTTGTCCATTTGAACATCAATCAGGTAATTGACATTTGTTTCCGCAAGATCGTAGGCACTTTGAAGATAAGATTCTTTTTTTGTTTTCGAATATAAATCCACGTAAGTCTGTGCCGCAAAATAGCGCAGCATCCAGTCCTCCGGTTCAATATTAGCTAATAACAAATCCAGATAATGTTCAGCGGTCGAGATGTAGCTTTGTGCATTCTGAGATTCCTGTGCGGCAGCAATAGCCATAGAAGAAGCTTTCGCAAGATCATGATCCTTCCTGAAAGTATCTATGTGCATATTTTCATAAGCAGTAATTGCGTCAAGGCACTTGGCAAAATCACCCTTTTCATAGTAGCTCTCTGCCAGTACCACCCAATACTTGCCATAGGCCTGATAGGTCTGTTTGTTTTTTTCCAGATAATCAATCCTTCTGGTGGCATTTGTATTGTTTTCCCATTCCACAAAGCTCTCTACGGATTTTTCATTGAGTGCGAGTTTTCCGTCAAGATTATGCTTCTGGCACATTTCCACCATATAGGAAAACGCTTCTTTGCGGCTCTCATGAAGGCTCTCAGCCGCACTGTCTTCCAGTACCCATCCATCCTCAAGGTATTTGGCTTCCACATTATTTAAGTAGTTTTTATAGCTCGAAGCAGCATCATATGCCATATAAGATATTGCGAACAACGCCTGCATCGGGCTCCCGGCTAAAGTCCCTGCATGTATCAAAATCGGGTTTGGAACAGCCTGTTGTAAAGCCTTTGCCTGGTTCTGTTCATAAATATATTTCAAGCGCTCCCGCTTTGTCTCAATGCTCTGGTAGGCATATATCGTATTCAGGAGAACTTTGATCTGATCCAGAGAGTCTTCATCAACAGCATTGGGATTAATATTATTGACAATATCAGAATAGGCATTATCCAGATATAGTTTACTGTTGGATGAGGCATTGATTTCCTGCGACAGTACTGTCATATGATTCAGCATCGAGATCGAGCTCAGCTGTTTATCCGACATTGAAGAAAAGGAAGCGGGCTGGTCCCCTCCATCGCTTTCCTCTGTCGAAAAATCTGTCCCGGCCTGAGCAGCATAGCCATTTACCGCAAAAACACTATTCTGTCCTATAGCAGAAATCGCAATTGCACAGAGAAAAATCACGGAAATCAGTTTTCGTGTAATTTTTATTTTAATACTTTCAGTCCTCATCATATCCCAGCCTTTCTCTGACAGGTTCAAATACCGCGCAGTCCAAATGATGTCGACAGACTTAGTCCGTCAAGATATTACATTATGGAATGTATAGATACTGTAATTCAAAGGAGCATGCTTTTCCAGCTTCGCGGCCTCTCTTTCACAGATCAAAATAAATCTGTTGGATATCCAGCATCGTCCTTTGCCTGCTCTCACTTTTCAGTCATTTGATATCCGTAAAGTGTGAGCGTTTCCAATACTTTTCAATTATAGAGGCAGCAATCTACAGATAATTATATCATTGCTTACTGTAACGCAATACCTGAAAACTGTTTTTCGTGTAGTTTTACCTATACTGATAAATATTCCGAGCCATTTCTTCCGTAAAGGGCTTAAAGGCTGCGCCTGCAACAAACTCTCCTTCATGATAGAAGTCGATCTGGATAAGATCCATGTCTCCGCCCTCCCAATAGTAAGGATCACCAATCTCTATTTTAACTGGCAGATCATCCGGGATTCCCAGGGCTTGCCGGATATGATTGAGCTGTTCATTGGTAAAGTATTCGCTGATAGAATCGGTTTCCTCTGCCTCCCACTGGTCTCCCTGCTCAGAGTTTCCATTTAAGACATCTTGCAGAATATCCCCAGAATTCCCTTTTACTGCATCCTGCGTAATCTGTGCCGATTCCCCTTCTGCAGCAGAATAATTTAGCCGCTCATAATCTATTGTTTCAATCGCATCTGATGCTTCAGAATCAGGCATTTCCTGTCTTTCGATTACCTCTTCAGAAGTCTGCATGCTTTCTGTCGTCTTAACTCCATCGTCTTGAATAACAATTGCACCTGATTCTTCAGCTTCTGTCTTTTTTTCCAAAGACTTTCCCGCGGGGCTTCCGCAGCCTGCAATAGTTATCACTGTTGCCAGAACTGCAATCAGAACTATACTCTTCTTTTTCATGTGTTTTACCTGGTAGTGTTTCCATTAGAGTTATTGTGATTTGTCATTTGATAATTATCTATTTTGGAATGCAAAAGCACACCAGCATTCCTGTTATCATCTCAGATGAATACCGGCATCTACAGGTAATGTGTCAGGCCATAGGTCTCCCTCATTGATCCCCTTTGCATACAGCCAGTCATCCACGACCCGGATCTGCCTCTCCTGGCCATTTTTATCGACCAAAGTAACAATCACTTTGGTTTTTACATTTTCCTGACGCTCCTCACAACCGTAGTCATCTTCCTGAATCCGCTTAACTTTCCAACTCATTTTTGCCTTCCCTGCAGTTTTCTTATTTCTTACGGGATCTATATTTCTTTCTTACGGAAGCCACATTTCGAATCCATCTAACGTGATATTATTTTCGTCCAATACCACACTGACTGCGGCCCGCAGGGCATATTCATCATCCATGTCATAGTAATTGTAGTTCTTATAGTAGTGATACGCCATGTTATCAATCATTGCTTCGTTCAGGAGGTCTTTATCTATGTTCTCCTGAGCGAGGAAATGCTCAACTTCCCATAAGGATTCTTCCATGTAGTTGTTTTCGGCTTCGATTTCTGTCATAGATTTTCCATCCTAACCTGTATAAACCAGAAATGTACTTGCAAAAGTTTGCCAGCGTAAAAAGTAGAACTACACCAATCTTTTATAACAAAACCTGTGGAAAACCGCAGTATTCCAACCGAACAATGTATTTTGGCCACATAAAACTGTTATGACAAATGTAATCGGTTTATACATCATTTGATTTATTATTTTCATGTATACATGCACGCTTAACCCAATTAAATCATTTGCATACATTTCTTCCATGATTATCTATAACTCCACTTTTACCAATAAAGGTCAAACATTCCTGACATAAACCAAATCTTCTTTCCAGATTTTAATTGCTTTCTTATACTTCTCTGCACCATTCTGCTGTGCTATGCGCATGTTAACAAGGAAACTTATATGATCTACAATACGCTGCTTCCCATATTCCCTGACAGCCTTATATAAGATTTCATGTCTTTCATTCTCCAGCTTTCTTGTTGAATAACCCATATTCCCCAAAAATGATTTTTCATTCCAGACATTGCCTTCGTTGCTTTGTCTATCATTGTCTTTTTCGTCCATGGTCAGGGTTTCATTTGTACTTATGTTTTCATACGCTCTATTGATTTTAACAGAACCATAGTAAACCGAGTTAATGAATACAAGTGCTTCTAAATTAGGCAGAGCCTCCGCTTCCAACATGTTGTTATAGCCTATCGGGCAACTTGCAAAGGCAGAAATATTGAATCCTGGTCTTAAATAGACATTGGCCAGGAGTGTCGAATTCGTATAATGTCCCCAGGACTCCGATTCATCTGTATTATAGAAATGTACATCTAAGTCGAGATGATCAGCAGGCTCTTCTTGCTGATTTATGACATCAAACTGAAGGAAGGGTGCATAAATGTCCGAGTTTTTCTTCCATCGGTTCTGTTTAACTACTGGATAAAAATCCTTATTGTTCACTTTAACATAGTCATTATCTATAGTCACAGGCTCTTCATTCAACGGCAAATCATACTTGTTATAATCATAACTGCAGTCAATAGTAGTCGTCCCGTAGAAATCTCCATTGATAAATATCTCTGCTGTTATGTCCGGCAGGTTATCTTTAGCCACCTGGTTCTCGTAACCAACAGAAGCCATAAGGAAGGCAGTCTTTCGATACCCTTGCTTTAGAGGCGTGTTTTTATCGGAAACCAGCGGCGAAAACGAATACGACCACAGGTTTCTGGCTTTCATGCTATAATATACCGCTTCTACATATATCAGTTCTGCCGGTTCTCTTTTTTGATTGATAACATCTATCTTCAAATATGGCACATACAGGTCATTTGGTTTCTCCCAGTATTTTGCGGTAACAATTGGAAAAAATGGTTTCTGTGTTTTCCCAACGTAATGTCCGAAAGATTCACTTGCAAAAGTTTTTAGTAACATAGTTTCTTTCTGAATCTGTTTATACGAACAATTAATAGATACCTGTCCATAAAATCCATCGTTCACATATATCTCTGCGTAAATATGCGGCAAAGAAGGAAGTGAAGGCTTGTTTTCATAACCCTGATTTGAGTAGAAATTACTTATTCTTATTAAACCTAAAGTCTTCCACCTGTCAGGATCTGTATCAGAATCAGAATATTCAGCCCATAATTTCTTATTCTTACTTTCATAAAATACGACTTTGATATTGATGTTTGAGTCATTTTCCAGTCCATATTTTACGGTTGCAATCTTAAGATAAGGGACATATAGTGTATCGTTTAAAATCCACCTGTTATCTACAATATATAACCTGTATCCATCATCACCTTCGATGTACCTTTGATCTTTATCCTGTATAAAAGCAATAGCTTCTTCTTTTGAAAAGATATATCGGGGAAAAGTTTGCGACTCGCTTCGCAGCGCCTCCTCTGGGAATGTGGGTTCTGTTTCATCTTTGATAAAGATTATATGAACCGGCCATATACTCATGTCCAGTTCAATTACAGTGCTGCTTATTTCTTCCAGAAATCGTTCAAGACTATTGTTATCATATATAAACTTTCGATAATATGAAGAATAGCGCTGTATGATGATATACTCCTCACTATAATCGTCTGATTCACAGAAACAGCAGTCGAATCCAGAAATGATTGTCCTTTTAATGTTGTGAATACCGGTCTTACGCGAAACTGAAAACAGCAGTTTATCATTTTCCCTGATTTTAGTTTGGGTAATATCTTCTCCGCGTAGATCTGTTACTATGTTAACGATATCAAAAAACTCGGCTGCACCTGTAAAAGAATTGTCCCCATGCTGTGTTTTTTTGAATATATTAGTATTCCCGTTTTCTTCCAAAAATTTATCTATACCATCCAGGTCAATTTCCAGATCCCAATCGATATCGCCTGAATTCTTCTCAAATATGTAATCTACAAATTCATCATAGTTGCAAGGCCCGTAGCTTTCTTTCATATACCTTGAAAAATATTCAGGTACTCCTAACCCGTCTGCGATCACAGAGAAATAAGCCGTATTCATTAATGCCAGATAATCATATACATAAAGCCCGGAATGCATGTGAGGTTTTATCAGATTAGTGCAATACTTAAACAAAACCTGATATGCTGCCGTAACTACAGGATGAACATTAATTCTGTTAATAAGTTTTAATAGATAGGGAATGTAAATCTCATCTTTCATGGAATCTGAAAGATCATCAAATACGCTGGATATATTTACAAATCCCATCTCTGATTCAAGAAGTTCCGCAACATATTTCTTCTGTGATGGGCTCATCATATTGCGATAGGAGGCCATGATATTCAGAATATCGTATTTTATAATATCATCGAGTTCCTGATCAGTAAGCCTGAACATCTGATCAGGTTGGTTTTGCAATAATCTGTGCAAAACTTTATAAGCGCTGATGTTTATGATGGTGTCAAACATAGTCGAGTGTTTTTTCATATCTGGTATTTCTATGACTATTGTTGAGGAGAAGTCTGCTTCTTCCACTTAATGAACTCTTGATATTCTTCTTCCGAAATAAGCCGCAAGCCTTCTCTGGCTGCCAGCTTCTCCAAATCTTTAATTGCTTTCTCTCGTTTTTTAATTCCTGAGCCGAAATTCAAGGCATGCAAAATGGGATTGTCTTTGTCGAATACAAGGTCTTCATGGATATCTGTAATCTTAATGTTTTCCGGCATATAGAATTTGCCGTCCTTGCCGGGCACCCATGTACGTTCTCTTAATATCAGGATCAGGCTTGAATCAGACCGGTTGACAACAGTTCTGTTATTGACAGAGTATTCTGCATGCAGGACTGCATCAGAATTGTCATTCATCCGCAACGCGTCCCAGACCAGTCTGCTCAGCTGAAGGGATCTTCTTTTTAGAAGGTCCTCTAATCCCGGAATCGTGTAATCATAATCGGTATCTCTGGCGCCTTGTCTGCCCAAGATTAACAATCTGTCTGAAAAATCCCTGTGCTTCTCAGCTTTCTGCCTGATTATTCTGGGTAAGCCTATCGCACCGCTTCTTTCTGCAAATGCCAAAACAATGTCAAGATCTTCTTCACTTAAAAGGGCTTTTAGTCCTTTCCAGATAGGATTTCTCTTTGTTGCCGATGCAAGAAGATTCCCTTCTCTTACAAATGGTTTTCCGATCACCAGCTCGTTTGCGTTGGCTCTGCGAAGCCCCCTGGATGATTCAAACGGGAAAATGGCATAAGCTGAGAAATCAATCTCCCCAGGACAGGCCTTGTCAAATTTTGCAAGTGACAGCAGCTTTCCTGCGTAGGTCCTGTCAATGGGCTGTCTCTTGCTCATCATTGAACTGGCCAGGGCTTCCATTTCAGGTTTCTGTGAATACTCTTTAATTCTAAGGTCATTTAGGAAAAAGTCTCTGATTTGGGCAGAGTATTCATCATCAGAGCCAGACGGTGATATGAGATCAGGCTTAACAATAATAGATTTTTTGCCTGCCCTCTCTGCTTGGGCAGCCAGCGAAATTTCGCCGGGATACTGCATGTTCCCTTTGGAATCTCTTATCGACCGGATACTCTTGAGCCCTGATATAATCAGCCGTTTCGTAGTATCATCCGCTACCGGTTCAGAACAGAAGATATAAAATGACCTCAACCACCGGTCATTCTGTTCTTTAAGGATCCTGCTGCAGTCATCCAGGTTCTCCTTTCTGAAAAGTTCCTTCAAAAAGCGTTCACGGTCATAGAATGGTATTCCAACATCGATCAAAAAGCGTTCTTCTCTGCTGCCGGCATTACAAGGTTCAACCCAATATTTATTTCCCAGAACAAGCCCTGCAATTTCCTGCGGAAAGAGTTTTGTCACATCCTCTGTTCCATAAGCAACACTGTTTCTGGAGACTATCGTTCCCTTTCGATTTTTAAATAGTGGATAATAGCTGCAGACAGTCTTTATTGCCCGGATCAGTGGTGCATTAATGAACGATTTTTCATCCGATGAATTTGGTAGAACCGAGAAAAACGACATTCCCAATAGTCCCTGATGTAGAACATTTTTTATGCAGGATTCCATTACGGTTGCCAGGTCCTCCACAGCTTCCTGGTTTTCCTCGGAAGAATTACTGTCCGGCATTCCGTCTTTCACACGAAAACTGCCGCTTATAACAAACTGCAGATTGGTTGGCATATCTGTGGTATTTGGGCCATTCATGACCACACCTGAGCAGGGAATGATCTGATAACGGTCGTTTTTCAAAGGCTTTAAGGCAAACGCGATTCCAGTATAAGGATTATCGTCGGAGGTAAAGCACACATAGTCAAAGCTCTTTTCCTTTGATTCAGTTACCCTCCTTGCTGTGATCGTACAGATGTTATTATGGTCCAATCTCTGAAAGGCAGCAGTTTTCCCATTGGAAAAGGTAATCTTTATACGGTTTAATTGACTGGAAAAAAGCAGGCTTTTTTCATTTATTGTTCTTAATATCCTCTCATCTGCCTTTATCTCATTTTTTGTCCGACGGTAATGCCTTGTGCTTTTTCTAGAGCCGCCATTACATATGAACACAGAAAACTAAGTTTTTACGTAGATAGCCTCCTGTAATCTGGTGCCTGAATATTAGAGCAAATTTACTCCCAGGCATGTCAGTAGATCGAGCTCCTTTTTCGGCACTTCAGAAATACGGTTATCCTCAGAATGGTAATGTTCCCTGACCCGATAAATATTCTTCCCGATGGACAGAATATCTTCGGGGGAATATTTTTCGGTGAGTTCATTTTCGCGCAGTGCTTTGACTATCCCGTAAAAATACAAAAGGCTTATATGGTTGATGAAAGACCATGCTTCCAGCTCACTGTTTGTGCGTTTATAGGGGGCGC